>NZ_DJCE01000001.1:0-488 GCF_002430365.1 Leclercia sp. UBA5958
AATATGGCGGTGAGGGGGGGATTCGAACCCCCGATACGTTGCCGTATACACACTTTCCAGGCGTGCTCCTTCAGCCACTCGGACACCTCACCATATTGTTTTGCTGCCTGACCACGTGGGGGGCAACGGGGCGCTACTATAGGGAGATGGGCTAAAACGGTCAAGCAGATTTTATAATTAATGGTTTGTTCGGTTAAGCAATAATCAGCTCCATCGTTTTTATCGCTGGGGAGCGGGCTGTTGACGCTGTGAATGGGCGTAGTTGGATGGAGCCAGTTGTCGAACCCCGGTCGGGGGTTCTCATCCCCCCGCGGCGTGCAATATGCGAAAAAAAAGCCCGTACTTTCGTACGAGCTCTTTCTTAAATATGGCGGTGAGGGGGGGATTGACTCGCTGCCTCACCCTACGGGCAGCCTGTTCGCTTCGCTCCCAGTCTGTCCAACTGGCTGCGCCAGTTGTCGAACCCTGGTCGGGAGTTCTCATCCCCC
>NZ_DJCE01000001.1:701-694844 GCF_002430365.1 Leclercia sp. UBA5958
TCGGACACCTCACCATATTGTCATCCCGTTGTTGCTGGGACGGGCGCTAATGTAAGGAAAACCCGAACGGTCGTCAACTCACTTTTTCAGTAATTTAGCGCGTTCATACAAACTTCAAGCAATATGATTCCTAATTGTTCTGAAAGCGTCTCTTTTATCAGCAACGCAGCAGCCGCATTTATTTGTTATGCTGGCAATCCAGTTGAAAATGAAAATAAAACAGCGCAGAAAAGCAGGAGAAATTATGGATATCATCTTTTATCACCCTACATTTGATACCGCTTATTGGCTTAATGCCCTGTCAGCAGCATTGCCGGGGGCGCGGGTACGCGAGTGGAAGCGAGGAGATAAAGATCATGCGGATTACGCCCTGGTCTGGCATCCACCCATCGAAATGCTCCAGGGACGCGATCTGAAAGCAGTGTTTGCACTCGGCGCCGGCGTTGATTCGATTCTCAGCAAGCTAAAAGCCCATCCAGAGATGTTGCCTGAACATATCCCCCTGTTCCGCCTGGAAGATACCGGTATGGGCGAGCAGATGCAGGAGTACACCGTGAGCCAGGTATTGCACTGGTTCCGCCGATTCGATGATTATCAGGCCTTCAAGTTACAGGCGCATTGGGAACCGTTAGCGGATTATCAGCGTGAAGACTTTACCATTGGTATCCTGGGGGCGGGGGTCCTGGGCTCGAAAGTTGCCGAAGCGCTGGCACCCTGGGGATTCCCGCTGCGCTGCTGGAGTCGCAGTCGTAAAGAGCTACCAGGCGTAACCAGCTATGCCGGTGTGGAAGAGCTGCCAGATTTCCTCAAAGAGACCCGCGTGCTCATAAACCTGCTGCCCAATACGGCAGAGACGGCGGGCATTATCAATGGGGCGCTGCTCAGACAACTGCCCGATCAAAGTTATCTCATTAACCTGGCTCGCGGCGTGCACGTGGTTGAACCTGACCTGCTGGCTGCCCTCGAGAGCGGAAAACTGAAAGGGGCCATGCTGGATGTCTACAGTAAAGAGCCGCTGCCGCCTGAAAGCCCGCTCTGGGCGCATCCGCGCGTGGCCATGACACCGCATATTGCCGCCGTCACGCGTCCGGCAGAAGCCGTCGATTATATTGCCCGCACTATCACACAGCTGGAAGCGGGAAAACCCGTCAGCGGACAGGTAGACCGCCAGCGCGGTTACTGAGTTAAACCCGGCGTTTGCCGGGTTTTTGCTAATATTCGCAGACGATAACTGCTATCCTTTGGGAAAGATGAGAGGAGAGAATGATGTATCCCGTTGACCTGCACATGCACACTGTCGCCAGCACCCACGCCTACAGCAACCTTCATGACTACATCGCACAAGCAAAGCTTAAGAACATCAAACTCTTTGCGATTACCGATCACGGCCCTGATATGGCAGATGCTCCGCACTATTGGCACTTTGTGAATATGCGTATCTGGCCACGCGTGGTAGACGGCGTCGGGATCCTGCGCGGCATTGAGGCGAATATCAAAAACACCCAGGGTGAGATTGACTGTACCGGCCCGATGCTCACCTCTCTGGATCTGATTCTGGCCGGGTTCCATGAACCGGTATTTGCCCCTCAGGATCAGGCCACAAATACCGAGGCGATGATTGCCACCATTGCCAGCGGCAATGTGCATATCATCAGCCATCCGGGCAATCCAAAATATCCTATCGACATTAAGGCAGTGGCGCAGGCCGCGGCCGAACACCGCGTGGCGCTGGAGATCAACAACTCGTCATTCGTTCACTCGCGCAAGGGCAGTGAGGCGAACTGCCGGGCTGTCGCGGCGGCGGTACGAGACGCCGGAGGGATGGTGGCGCTGGGTTCCGACTCCCACACCGCGTTCACGCTGGGTGATTTTAGCGAGTGCCGTAAAATCCTCGACGAGGTCGACTTCCCGGAAGATCAGATTCTGAACGTGACGCCTCGACGCATGCTCGACTTCCTGGCCTCGCGGGGGATGGAACCTATCCCTGAATTTGCTGAATTTTAACTGTGTAATGGACTAAATAAATGAATGAGTTTTCCATCCTCTGCCGCGTGCTGGGCTCTTTGTACTACCGTCAGCCTCAGGATCCGCTGCTGGTGCCGCTCTTCACCCTGATTCGTGAAGGCAAACTGGCGCAGAGCTGGCCGCTGGAGCAGGATGAGCAGTTACAGCGTCTGCAGAATAGCTGCGATATGCAGCAAATTGCCGCAGATTACAACGCTCTGTTTGTTGGCGAGGAGTGCCGCGTGTCACCTTATCGTTCCGCCTGGGAAGAGGGGGCAACAGAGGCCGAGGTAAGGGCTTTTCTTTCAGAGCGCGGCATGCCCCTGTCTGATACGCCGGCGGATCACATCGGTACCTTGCTGCTGGCAGCATCGTGGATTGAAGATCATGCCGGGGACGACGAAAACGAGGCGCTTGAAACGCTCTTTGCGGATTACATTCTGCCGTGGTGTGACACCTTCCTGGGGAAAGTTGAAGCCCATGCGGCCTCTCCATTCTGGCGGACCATGGCTCCCTTAACCCGTGATGCTATCGCAGCCATGTGGGATGAACTTCAGGAAGAGAATGAAGAGTGATACCCGTCACATAAATAATGTAACGGTGAATCTCATTTTACATATTATGTGCTTCTGATCGCATTTCACCGGCGCGTATCTGCTAAGATGCGCGCCATGAACATACTCCTTTCTATCGCAATCACGACAGGCATCCTCTCCGGTATCTGGGGGTGGGTAGCCGTCTCATTAGGGCTATTGAGCTGGGCCGGATTCCTGGGATGTACGGCCTATTTCGCCTGCCCGCAGGGCGGACTTAAGGGGCTCTTTATCTCCGGCTGCACCCTGATGAGCGGTGTTGCGTGGGCGTTAATCATCATTCACGGCAGCGCGCTGGCACCGCATATGGAGCTGGCAGGCTACGTTATGACCGGTATAGTGGCGTTTCTGATGTGCATACAGGCAAAACATCTGCTGCTTTCGTTCGTACCGGGTACCTTTATCGGCGCGTGCGCTACCTTTGCAGGGCAGGGAGACTGGGCGCTGGTGGTGCCGTCTCTGCTGCTGGGGCTGGTATTTGGGTATGCCATGAAAAATAGCGGGCTGTGGATTGCCGCCAGGCGAGAACGATCGCAACGCGTAGCGGCGTTAAATGAATAAAAAAGGCGAGACATCTGTCTCGCCTTTTTTGATGCGCCATTAGCAATCAGGATTCCGGCGGTACCGACATCTGACGGTATTTAACCAGGATATCGTTTTTCACATCATTTTTATTCTGCAGATCCCATAAACCACGATCGATACCGTCGTTAATCAGGAAAATAACACCTGTCTCGATAGCAGACATCAGGCAGAGCATGACCGGTTCATTCGAGGTGTAGCCAATTTCACCCTCAAGCAGGCGCTGGTAATCAATAAAGCGGAAGACCCCTGCCTGAACCTCATAAGAGAGGATCGTTTTGCTGGTGGTGACCGAAGATAAGATCTCACCCGTGCTAACGTTAATAACACGAAGGTTAACCGCTATCTGATCCAGCTGGTATTGGGTATCGCCGCCGATACCAAAATACCGGGCCCCCACGCCGCCAGATTTCACGTTACTTTCGTAACCAATAATCGAACCTTCCACCATGACGTTTGCTGCAGTTAACGACTCGAGCGGAACACGGTTATTGATGGCAACGGTTCCGTTCTCCTGTGCGGCACGAATAATCTTACGTTCGTTCAGCAGGTTTTGCAGTCCCTGACGTTCCAGCGGCACAAACCAGCGAGAATCTTTTAACGCCGTCACCAGCATTGCCGTGGCGCTTTGCGGTACTGCAGTAGAGAAGTTACTCGCAGGGTAAGGTTTGAATTGTCCGGTCTCATCCTGGATGTTATAGACCGAGACGAAAACTTTCCCGGTCGGCATCGGCAGATGCGTTAAATCACGATAACTTTGGGCCCGAGGCATTAATGTCGGTTTTGCGGCTTCTTTAGGTGGAGCAGTTAAACAACCGCTCAATAAGCACACTGCAACAAGTAACAGTAAGCGCTGCATGATTATTGTCCTTATTACGACGTTGTCTAAAAGTCGGTTGAGTTAGTTTGTAAACCCGAAACCTGGATAGTGGAGGTTTTCCCCGTTTTCCGGTCGGTTACGTTTAACTGCAACTGCCCATCTTTATTAGCAATATCAACGATGTAATCGCTGGTCACCATGCGGCCAGGCTTACCGGTATTAATATTGGTTAACAGTCCACCCAATATTTGCGACTGAATAGCCTGGGTAAAATTATCCAGCGCAGAGGGCGTTTCGATGCCAAAGTCATCATCAAAACTGGGATCTTTATAGGAGTTCTGTGCCTGGGCACTGTTTAAAAGGAATGCGCCATTATTGGGGTTTCCACCAAAATTAGGGTTGCGGAACTGGAAAGTCATATTCCCGGCCCAGGTAATGGGTGAAATAAACATTAATACAATCACTGCATGTTTTATACGCATGACAGCCTCCGGATAATAATGCTTTTAAAATTCGTCTTGTGCTAAATCGCCTGTGCTCAATAGAGCTTTATCTATTTGCAAACGATTAAGCGCCTCTTCGGTTTGCGCCAGGGCAACACTCACGTTGTCATCGAGACCTTGTTTGCCTGGGAATAAGAAAGTCTGAAATATCACGTCCTGATTGACCGTTATGGTTATCCAGCTTCCCCAACGTGCGCTGGGCCGCTCATTGATGGTTAAGTTGCCGGGGTAATCACTTTCCCATTTGTCGCTAAATGCACGATAAAAGCTGTGCCCGACAGATGAAACTGTGTGATCGGTCAATAATCCGGGGATCTCCACTTCAACCGCGTGCAGCTCCCCGGCAGCAAGTAAAAAACCTGCTGCGGCAATCCAACTCATGGTGCGTTTCATAGCGTTAACGCCTGAGGTTATCGTTTGCCCATGAAACAGCCTGAGTTCGGTTTTTAACAGCTATCTTCTTGAAAAGATTATAAAGGTGAGTCTTAACCGTATTTTCGCTGATAAATAACGAACGGGCGATTTCAATATTTGAAGCTCCGATGCGAAGTTTATTCAAAATCTCTTTTTCGCGATGCGTAAGCAAAGCGGATTCCGAACTGTTGTAGCGATAATTTCCGGAGTGGGTGATGAGATAGCTAGCAAGCTTTTGCGAAAAGTAGCATTCGCCGCGCAATATGCTTTGCAGCCCATCGATAACGCGCGTCTCGTCTTCACTGACATAAAAAACGCCGTTGATATGGGGCCAGCTTTCGATATCTCTGAAGGGATACTCGTCAGGAGTATTCAATAAAAGTACACGGATATTATTGTTTTTCCTGCTTAAAATATCCTGCCAGTAATGGATAAGCTTTTTGTCGGCTTCCATCATATCGAAAAGAATAATACTGCCAGTCGTAATGTCGTCAAAAGAACGTTGAATATTATGCAATTTCCCGTTCAGTGACAGGGTATGTTTCAAATGCTGTAGTAAAGCTGTGGCTTGTAACGAAGGTTTGGTGATCAACAATAAAGCATGACCATGAATACTATGGACTTCATTAAACATGATGAAACCCCTTTTTTCGGGACATCCGGCAGCTGCCCTCTTATATTAAGAGGGCACCAGAAGTACTGACAGATGTTGCACTGCTGTGTGTAGAAGAAAATCATATCCTCCAGAAGGAGGTAAAATAAAAAATACTACTGAACTTCTGATTTCAATCTAGCTATTACGATTTTTAAAGCAAGTGTTAAACATGTAACGGGATGTAAAAATCAATATTAATTTGTAAAATCAGAGGGTTTAAAATGCTTATATTTGATAATAAAGTTGTACATAGTGATATTGGTGCACACATTTTAAAAATCATACAAATATTTATAACCAGATGAATTTAAATGTAAATTTAATTTGTACAGGCTTGCGCATCAGGTATGAGTTCTGCCCGGAAACTACGACTCAGGTTACAATCTGTAAACGTCTTAAGAAATGGCGCCTTGTGTCACGCTCTTAAAAATATATCCTGTTTTATCACCTATAACGAAGCCGTAACGCCCGGTTCGCCATCCTCTACGTTTTATTGTTAAAAGTGGGAAATGACCCGTCAGACATAACGATAACCAGACTTATCGCTACCCTGATCAGTATTAATTAATACTTTGGGGTGACCACAAGAATAAAAATACAACTGGCGGGTGAGATATTTAAATTGTTTACCCCGACATACTGTTCTTCGTAACGCGGCGTTAACAAATTTTCACTGTTGTTAACACAATGTTATTCACGTAAGTCCAGGTCCAGGGTGACAACATGAAGAGCAAGATGTTATTGATGTTAACATTGCTGGGTGCGCCTGGGGTAGTTTTCGCGGCAACATCAGATTTAGCGGTTTCTGAATATAATTTCGCGGTTAATGAATTAAGTAAAGCTTCATATAACCAGTCAGCCATTATAGGTCAGCAGGGCGTTAATAATAACGCTGCTGTTCGGCAGGACGGCTCGAAATTATTATCTGTCGTCTCACAGGAAGGCGGAAATAATCGTGCAAGGATAGATCAATCAGGCAGTTACAATCTTGCATATATTGATCAATCCGGTAATTCGAATGATGCAAGCATTAAACAAGCTGCATACGGTAATACCGCGATGATTATCCAGAAAGGTTCTGGTAATAGAGCGAGCATTGCGCAGTACGGTACACAGAAAACAGCAGTTGTAGTACAGAGACAGTCGCAAATGGATATTCGCGTTATCCAACGCTAACCACGCGCGGCACTTAAATCAATCCGATGGGGGTTTACCATGAAACTTTTAAAAGTGGCAGTTATTGCAGCGATCGTAGTTTCTGGCAGTGCTATGGCAGGTTCTGTTCCTCAATATGGCCACGGTGGTAATGGCGGCTGGGGCGGTAATAATGGCGGCCCAAATTCAAATTTGAGCATTTATCAGAGTGGCGGCAGTAACGCAGCACTTGCTCTGCAAACGGATGCAAGAAATTCAGATCTGACTATTCGTCAGAACGGTTTTGGCAACGGCGCAGACGTTGGCCAGGGTGCTGACGACAGCGACATTCTGCTGACCCAGCACGGCTTTGGTAACAACGCTACCATCGACCAGTGGAACGCTAAAAACGCGGATATCAACGTCTCTCAGAGTGGCGGTCGCAACGCCGCCGCAGTTGACCAGACTGCATCAGGCTCGAACGTCGTTGTCCAGCAGGTTGGTTTCGCCAACAACGCGACTGCACATCAGTATTAATCGCCAAATCTGTGCTACAAAAAACAGGGCCATTGCCCTGTTTTTTTTCGGGGGTTATTTATGAATACGCTGCTACTTCTTGCTGCGCTCTCCAGTCAGATAACGTTTCAAACCTCTCAGGAGAACGGCATGCTGACCATTATTCCGCAGGTCACGCTAACGGAATCCTGTCTTTGCCAGGTACAGATCGTCACGTTACGCAAAGGACAGGGGGGACAAAGTACCTCTCAGCAGCGTAATACACTGACGCTACCGGCGAACAGGACTGTCGACTTGAGCCGCATCAGCGTAAACGCCGGGCCTGATGATGCCATCAATATGGTTGTGACAGTATCTGACGGTAAATCGCTTCACCTGTCCCGGCAGTGGCCGCCGTCGAAATCCTGATTTAAAACATTCATTAAATCAATATATTATAGTTCTGGAATTAGTTTGAGCCCCTGTCTATGCTGACGTAAGGGGTGTCGTCGATACCCGCCCACAGGTCCATTTTGGGCAGGTGGTTTCATCATCAAGGACGATATCATTAAGGGTCTCACTAATGGTTACGTCAGCCATCAAATATCTCTCTGGTCTCTCTGTCACCCTCCTTTTCCTTGCGCCTGCTCTCTCTGCCACGCTGGAAAACGCAGCGGTTATCAAAATCGTTGGCCGCGTTGTGGAAGATCCCTGCGTCATCTCGCCGCAACAGCAAGCGGTACAATTTACCTGCTATCAGGCCGGTGAAATGCACAGCCGCAACGTCAGCTATCAGGCAGTCAGTGACGGGGCGACCGTGAATGTTGGGGTCGCAGATTTACGCATGAAATTCCTGACTCCAGAGCGAAAACTGGCCATTCTTGAGGTCAATTACCGCTAGGCCCGGCCTCGATTAAAACAGGGAAGAGGTCAAAATCTTCCCTTTATCTACGTGGCCTCTGCGATACAATTAAAAGAAAACCGCAAGCAGAGGTACTTATGCAGGCGCGAATTGAAGTTATCCAGGGCGATATCACCACACTGCAGGTGGATGTCATAGTGAATGCGGCCAATCCTTCCCTGTTGGGCGGCGGCGGCGTGGATGGCGCCATCCACCGGGCGGCAGGTCCGGAACTCCTTGAGGCCTGTAAAAAGGTGCGTCAGCAGCAGGGCGAGTGCGCCCCGGGTCAGGCGGTCATAACCCTCGCAGGCGATCTTCCCGCTAAAGCGGTGATCCATACCGTCGGCCCTGTCTGGCATGGCGGCGATCACCATGAAGCCCGTACCCTTGAAGAGGCCTATCTGAACAGCCTGAAACTGGCCGCAGCCAATGGCTATCAAAGCCTGGCATTCCCGGCCATCAGTACTGGCGTTTACGGTTTTCCGCGCGTGGCCGCTGCAGAAATCGCCGTCGCTACGGTTTCAGACTATCTCACCCGCAAGCCTCTGCCGGAGCGGGTATACTTTGTCTGTTATGATGAAGAAAATACCCGGCTATATCAGCGACTCCTTACCCAGGGAGGACAAGAAACCGACGCATAATACGCGGCTAGGCCGCGCCATTGCGCCGGTAAGCTCTGCACATCCCGGCCTGTGTGGTCTACTCCCGCTGGATGACAGTCTCGACGCTTTTGCCTGTCGTTACCGGCTGGCCGAGATGGCAGAGCGCTCGCTTGATGTGCAGTATTACATCTGGGAAGACGACATGTCCGGGCGGCTGTTGTTTTCCGTACTCTTAGCCGCAGCCTCGCGCGGGGTGCGGGTTCGCCTCTTGCTGGATGACAATAACACCCAGGGCCTGGATGAGATACTCTCTCTTCTGGATGCGCATCCCAATATCTCTGTTCGCCTTTTTAACCCTTTCTCTTTTCGTAGCCTGCGTGCGCTGGGTTATCTGACCGATTTTGCCAGGCTCAATCGGCGCATGCACAATAAATCGTTCACGGTTGATGGCGAAGCGACCATCATTGGCGGACGCAACGTGGGTGACGCCTATTTTGGCGCCGGTGAAGAGCCGCTTTTTTCTGACCTGGACGTCATGGCCGTTGGGCCTGTGGTAAAGGATGTGGCAGACGATTTTGAGCGGTACTGGCGCTGTGCGTCGGTTTCGACTTTGCGACAAGTGTTAGAGCTTTCCGAGACGGAGATCGCGGAAAAACTCACCCCGCCGGAAACCTGGTACCAGGGGGATATTACCCGCCGCTATCTCGACAAGCTCGCGTCGAGTGAATTTATCACTCGCCTCGAAGCCCGTGACCTACCGCTGATTTGGGCCAAAACGCGACTACTCAGTGACGATCCCGGTAAAGGGCAGGGTAGGGCAAAGCGACACTCTCTACTGCCGCAGCGTTTGCTGGATGTAATGGGCTCGCCGGAACAGCAGATCGATATTATCTCTTCTTATTTTGTTCCCACCCGTTCGGGCGTGGCGCTGCTGCTGCAAATGGTACGGAAAGGGGTGAAGATTGCCATTCTCACCAATTCTTTAGCGGCCAATGATGTGGCGGTAGTTCATGCAGGCTATGCCCGCTGGCGTAAGAAATTGCTGCGACACGGTATAGAGTTATATGAGTTAAAACCGACCCAGGAAGGGCCGCCGGTACTGCACGATCGGGGGATAACCGGGAATTCCGGTTCCAGCCTGCATGCGAAAACCTTTAGCATTGACGGGGAGAAGGTCTTCATTGGTTCGCTCAATTTTGATCCCCGCTCCACGATGCTCAATACCGAGATGGGCTTTGTGATTGAGAGCAAAACCCTGGCACAGTTGATTCATAAGCGCTTTTCGCGTAGCCAGCGTCATGAGGCCTGGCAACTACGGCTGGACAAATTCGGGCGTCTGAACTGGATTGAGTACAAAGAGGGCAAAGAGATTGTGCACAAAAAGGAGCCCAAAACCCGCTTCTGGCAGCGCGTGCTGGTCCGCCTCACTTACTGGCTGCCGGTGGAGTGGCTACTGTAAAAGCTGCGCCGGACCATAATCCGGCGCACCGTGATTAGTTTGCGGCTTGTTTAATGCTTTCAGCCTTGTTCTGCGGTTTACCCGAGAAGAGGAAACGCAGCAGGGGAATGCGCAGATGAATTTCGTACAGCACAATCGCCAGGCCGACGACAAACACCAGTCCGGTAATAAATCCTAACAGGTTCGAACCAATATGCGGCGTAATGTATGCACCAAAGAAGAGCGTCAGTGGGTGGTGCACCAGGTAGATGAAGAGCGAGGCATTAACGAAATAGGTCACCCGTGACGATTTAAAATTCAGCAAGCGGTGGCCCAGCGCAAAGACCACATTTACCATCCACAGCCCAAGTAGCATGGTGATCACGCTTTCAGTTTCATACATCCAGGCATCGCCGCTGCCATATTTCTGATTCAACAGATAAGCCACAAATGCCAGCGCCGCACCCAGCGTACACCCGCGGGAAGGGGTGGTAAAAAGCGCCTTCAGCTGAGGATAGATAAAGGCCAGCGCGCCCAGGAGGTAGAAAGGCAGATAGTAGAGCGTCTGCATGACCACAAAGTTGAACATGCCGTCGCTAAGAATAGGGGGGTAGAGGATAAACAGCGTGCGACGCACCGCCGCGTAAGCGATGCCCAATAGCAGGAAGACAATCGACAGTTTACCCAGCGTAATTCGTTCAAACAGACCTTCGCTACGGATAGCAAGGTGATGCCGCACGCGGCTAAAGATCCACAGACTAATGGTCGTTAATACCACCAGTACCAACAGGAACCAGAGATGTGAAATCAGCTCCCAGGCGAGGGTGTTGTATTTTTCATACCCGGAGAGGTTATGCCAGTCATCCGCTTTTCCCTTCACATACTGAAGCATGATGAATTGAGGTAGCGTGAGGAGCGGAATGGCGGTCAGCATCGGTATCCCGACGCGCTCAACACGCACTTTCCACCAGCGTTTCAGCGGATAGCGCAAAAACAGCATATAAGAGAAGTAGCCGGAGATAACAAAGAAAACCTGCATCCGGAAAGAGTGAATAAAGTCGTTAAACAGCGTTAGCCACCAGGAGGGCTCGGCGCTATTCACGTGCCAGACGTGGCTTGAATAGATTAATGAGATATGAAAGGGGATCCCCAACAGCATGAGCCATGCCCGAATGGAGTCGAGGAAATATTCACGTTGTGCAGGTGCTGTGCTCATATAACGTTGTGCATTCTCAGACTTTTCGTCTTATCCCTAAGGGTCATAGTGGTTACATTCGAGGCCAACCCTACACGAAGTCCGACACACTGTCTCCAGGATAAGCACGCAAAGTGAAAATGGGTTACTTTCACTTGCTTAATCCATGAGCCAGCGCGCTGAACAAAGCGGTGATTATGTTGTCGGAATGCCTGATTTTCCATTAAAATGGATCGGATCGATATAAGCACACAAAGGGGGAAGTGCTTACTTATTATGAAACATAAACCACAAATGATGAAAATGCGTTGGTTGGGGGCAGCTGTACTGTTGTCTCTATATACCTCATCGGCCTGGTCCTTTACCATCGACGACGTCGCAAAACAGGCAAAATCGATGGCGGGCAAGAGCTATGAAGCGCCAAAAAGTAACCTGCCCTCCGTTTTCCGCGACATGAAATATGCGGACTATCAGCAGATCCAGTTTAACCGCGACAAAGCTTACTGGAACAACACTAAGACCCCGTTCAAGCTTGAGTTTTATCACCAGGGGATGTATTTCGACACGCCAGTCACCATTAATGAAGTGACCGCCACGGCAGTGCGTAAAATCAAGTACAGCCCGGATTATTTTAATTTTGGCAACGTACAGCACGATAAAGACACGGTAAAAGATTTGGGCTTTGCTGGCTTCAAGGTGCTTTATCCTATTAACAGCAAAGATAAAAATGACGAAATCGTCAGCATGCTTGGCGCAAGTTATTTCCGCGTGATCGGTGCCGGCCAGGTGTACGGTATCTCTGCGCGCGGTCTGGCCATTGATACGGCGCTGCCCTCTGGCGAAGAGTTCCCGCGTTTTCGTGAGTTTTGGGTCGAGCGTCCAAAACCTACCGACAAGCGTCTGACGGTTTATGCACTGCTGGATTCCCCTCGCGCGACCGGCGCGTACCGTTTTGTGATCATTCCAGGCCGCGATACGGTGGTTGACGTTCAATCCAAAGTTTACCTGCGCGATAAAGTGGGCAAGCTGGGCGTTGCGCCATTGACCAGTATGTTCCTGTTTGGGCCGAACCAGCCCTCTCCGGCGACCAACTTCCGTCCTGAGCTGCATGATTCCAATGGACTGTCGATTCATGCCGGTAATGGCGAATGGATCTGGCGTCCACTGAATAACCCGAAACATCTGGCTGTTAGCAGCTTCGCGATGGAAAACCCGCAAGGCTTCGGCCTGCTGCAGCGTGGCCGCCAGTTCTCTCGTTTTGAAGATCTTGATGACCGCTATGACCTGCGCCCAAGCGCCTGGATTACGCCGAAGGGCGAATGGGGTAAAGGCAAGGTTGAACTGGTAGAGATCCCAACCAACGATGAAACCAACGATAATATCGTTGCGTACTGGACGCCGGATCAGCTGCCGGAAGCCGGTAAAGAGATGAACTTCAAGTACACCATCACGCTGAGCCGCGATGAAGACAAACTTCATGCTCCGGATAACGCGTATGTCATGCAAACACGTCGCTCTACCGGTGATGTGAAGCAGTCGAACCTGATTCGTCAGCCCGATGGCACCATCGCATTTGTGGTCGATTTTGCCGGTCAGAGCATGAAGACGCTTGCGCCAGATACCCCTGTAACCGCCCAGGCAAGCATTGGAGACAACGGTGAAATCGTTGAAAACAGTGTGCGCTATAACCCGGTCACTAAGGGATGGCGTTTAACGCTGCGCGTGAAAGTGAAAGATGCGAAACAGCCGACTGAAATGCGTGCCGCTCTGGTGAACGCCGACCAGCCGCTGAGTGAAACCTGGAGCTATCAGCTACCTGCCAATGAATAAGACAACTGAGTATATCGACGCCATGCCGCTCTCTGACATAGAGAAAGCGGCATTGCCGAAGGACGATATCCGCGCGGTACATACCGCGCTGGATGCAGAACGTCACCCATATACCCGTGACGACGATACGCCGCTGGGCTCGGTCAAGGCTCGCCTTGAGCAGGCCTGGCCCGATTCGCTGGCTGAAGGGCAACTGATAAAGGATGACGAAGGGCGTACCCAGCTTGAGGCAATGCCGAAGGCGACGCGTTCTTCCATGTTCCCGGATCCGTGGCGCACGAACCCGGTAGGCCGCTTCTGGGATCGTCTGCGCGGGCGCGACGTTACGCCGCGTTATCTTTCTCGTCTCACGAAAGAGCAGCAGGCGAGCGAGCAAAAATGGCGTACCGTGGGCAGCATCCGTCGCTATATTTTGCTGTTGCTGACCGTGGCGCAAACCGTTGTCGCTACCTGGTACATGAAAACCATTCTGCCTTACCAGGGGTGGGCACTGATCAACCCGGCAGACATGCTCGATCAGGATCTGCTCGTCTCCTTTATGCAGATCCTGCCGTACATTCTGCAAAGCGGCATCCTGCTGCTGTTCGCCGTACTCTTCTGTTGGGTCTCGGCCGGTTTCTGGACCGCGCTAATGGGCTTCCTGCAGCTGCTGATAGGCCGTGACAAATACAGCATTTCGCACTCTACGGTGGGGGATGAACCCCTGAATCCCGAGCACCGTACTGCGCTGATCATGCCGATTTGTAACGAAGACGTGGATCGCGTCTTCGCCGGACTGCGCGCTACCTGGGAGTCGGTGAAAGCCACCGGTAACGCGGCGCACTTCGACGTTTATATTCTGAGCGACAGCTACAACCCCGATATCTGCGTTGCTGAGCAGAAAGCGTGGATGGAACTGATTGCGGAAGTGCAGGGCGAAGGGCAGATCTTCTATCGTCGCCGCCGCCGTCGTGTGAAGCGTAAAAGCGGTAACATCGATGACTTCTGCCGTCGCTGGGGTAACCAGTACAGCTATATGGTGGTGCTGGACGCCGACTCGGTTATGACGGGCGACTGTCTGACTGGTCTGGTGCGCCTGATGGAGGCGAACCCGAACGCTGGCATTATCCAGTCTTCGCCGAAAGCGTCGGGTATGGATACGCTGTATGCGCGTTGCCAGCAGTTTGCCACCCGTGTTTACGGGCCGCTGTTTACCGCGGGCCTGCACTTCTGGCAGTTGGGTGAATCCCACTACTGGGGCCATAACGCCATCATCCGTGTTCAACCCTTTATTGAGCATTGCGCCCTGGCGCCACTGCCAGGCGAAGGGTCCTTTGCCGGTTCTATCCTCTCCCATGACTTCGTTGAAGCCGCCCTGATGCGTCGTGCCGGGTGGGGGGTATGGATCGCTTACGATCTGCCAGGCTCCTATGAAGAGCTGCCGCCAAACCTGCTGGATGAACTCAAACGCGACCGCCGCTGGTGTCACGGGAACCTGATGAACTTCCGTCTGTTCCTGGTTAAAGGGATGCACCCGGTTCACCGTGCGGTGTTCCTCACCGGGGTAATGTCTTACCTCTCTGCGCCGCTGTGGTTTATGTTCCTTGCGCTGTCCACGGCGCTCCAGGTAGTGCATGCGCTCACCGAGCCGCAATACTTCCTGCAACCGCGCCAGCTCTTCCCGGTGTGGCCGCAGTGGCGCCCTGAACTGGCGATTGCGCTCTTTGCGTCAACCATGGTGCTGCTGTTCCTGCCGAAACTGCTGAGTATTGTGCTCATCTGGTGTAAAGGCTCGAAGGAGTATGGCGGGTTCTTCCGCGTCACGCTCTCGCTGCTGCTGGAAGTGCTGTTCTCGGTGCTGCTGGCGCCGGTACGTATGCTGTTCCACACCGTGTTCGTGGTTAGCGCCTTCCTCGGCTGGGAAGTGGTCTGGAACTCACCGCAGCGTGACGACGACTCCACGCCGTGGAGCGAAGCCTTTATGCGTCATGGTTCGCAATTGCTGCTGGGTCTGGTTTGGGCAGTGGGTATGGCATGGCTGGATCTGCGTTTCCTCTTCTGGCTGGCGCCGATTGTCTTCTCGCTGATTCTGTCGCCGTTTGTGTCGGTGATATCCAGCCGTTCAACGGTCGGTCTGCGTACCAAGCGCTGGAAACTGTTCCTGATTCCGGAAGAGTATTCGCCGCCGCAGGTGCTGGTTGACACTGACAGATTCCTTGAGCTTAACCGTAGCCGTTCGCTGGAAGATGGGTTTATGCACGCCGTATTTAACCCATCCTTTAACGCGCTCTCTACGGCGATGGCAACGGCCCGTCACCGGGCAAGCCAGGTGCTGGAGATCGCCCGCGATCGTCATGTGGAGCAGGCGCTTAATGAAACGCCTGAAAAACTGAACCGTGACCGTCGTCTGGTGCTGTTGAGCGATCCGGTGACCATGTCGCGTCTGCACTATCGCGTCTGGTCAGCCCCGGAGAGATACTCGTCGTGGGTTAGCCATTACGAGACGCTGAAGCTTAATCCGTTGGCGCTGAAGGCGAAATAAGCCTGAGGTAAAAAAAATACCGGCCTGTGGGCCGGTATTTTTTTCTATGAGGTAACCATGAAAGTCATCATCGTCATCATGATGTCCCTGATGCTAACTGGATGCGGAAGCATCATTAGTCGCACCATCCCTGGACAGGGGCATGGTAATCAATATTATCCCGGTGTGCAGTGGGATGTACGCGATTCCGCATGGCGCTACCTGACGGTGCTGGACCTGCCGTTCTCGCTGATATTTGATACGCTGCTCCTGCCCATTGATGCCCATCACGGGCCGTACGAATAGTTAACGCTCGTCCCACTCGTCTGCCGCGGTCTGCCCCTCTTCGGTATCCAGCGGCGGTTCGAGCTGGAACTCACCTTCATCCCACTCATGGAGGGTATTCTCCTCCAGCCACTCCTGGCGCAGTTCAATTTCATCGAAATCGCCGTCGAAAACAGCCTGCGCTGCTTCGCCACTTAATACCGGCAGGCATTCCCCCTCCTGGCCATCGTCGGCAAAAAACTCGACCTGCCACATAATGTCCCCATCCTGCAGAACATATTTTTGAATATTGAGTTGCTCAATATTCGCATTCTCTTCCTCAATGCCTGGATTATTGGCGAGATACTCCTCGCGTGCAGCGTCAATAGCTTCTTCCAGCGTGGCGTACATAGTCATAAGTGTCTCCCTGTTTTCGACATAGCATTCAGGGAAAGGATAGCTTATCCACTGAAATTGCAAGTATGAATGCGCAGAAAGCCGTCAGCCATTTTTCTTAATGACGCACTGCCGGGGAGGAAGAAGGAGGATTTCGCGGCGATTTGCGCGTAGCTCTCGCCATGCTGAGCCAGGAATAGATGGCGTTAAAGAGCACGACGCAGGCCGTCACGATAAAAACGGCCCTGAAGCCGAAGCTCGCAGAGACACCGGCCCCCACCAGCGGCCCGGTGACATTACCAATATCGCGAAAAGACTGGTTATAACTGAATATCCGCCCGGCAATCTGGTTGGTGGAGTTGTAGACCAGCAGGGTCTGTACGGCGGGCAATAGCGCTCCGTCAGCGGCGCCTAACAGGAAACGTAATACGCCCAGTTGCCAGGGGGACTGCACCATCGACATAGGAATCAGCAGCAGCACCGAAATAATCAGGGCTGCGATCAGGATTTTCTCTGGGCCAATGCGATCGCCGAGTTTACCCAGTCGCGGCGCACTGATCAGCGCCGCCACGCCGGGTACCGAGGCAATCATCCCGCTAATAAAGGCGATATTACTCACGTTGCCCGCTAAATCGCGCACATAGAGCGTAAGGATGGGGGCTATAGAGCCGGTCGCAACCTGAATGATTAAGGTCGTGACAAAGAGACTTAACACCAGTTTCGGATTTTTCAGGGCGCCTATCACCTGACGCGCATGGAGCATCTCTTTTTTCGCCACCGGGGTAAAGTTTTCCCGAATGCACAGCAAGGTGACGATAAAACAGATGAACAGCACCGCCGCGGTGATAAAAAAGACCGGCCGCAGGCCATAAATATCGGCCATAAAACCGCCCGCCAGCGGGCCGAGGAGTGCGCCGCTTACCGCCCCGGTAGAGAGCGTACCCAGCGCCCAGCCGCTTTTATGTCGCGGTATCTGCGTGGCAATAAGCGCGTTAGCATTGGGCACAAACCCGCCCAGCAAACCCAGCAAGGCGCGCAAAATCAGCAACTGCCAGACATTTTGTGCCAGCCCCATCAGCACCATGATGATGGACATGCCCAGCGCTGAGCGCAGCAGCATGATTTTGCGCCCTTTCCGGTCAGCAAGTCCGCCCCAGAAGGGGGAGGCAATGGCCGAAAAGAGAAAAGTAATGCTAAACACCAGCCCCGACCACATATTCAGCGCGCTATGGCCGGTCACCCCGAGCTGTTCGACATACAGCGGCAGAAAAGGCATGACCAGACTGAAGGCTGCGCCGGTTAAAAAACAACCGAACCACGCAACCGCGAGATTACGTTTCCAGTTTATAGGGGCATCTGAGGGCGACATAGCAATCCGCAATAATATTATGAGAGGTAATAAGCCTGCTAATTATGCGCCTGCGTGATGATTGCTGCAATGGAGGAGGGCTTTTATCGCTAAAAGAGAGGCGGCCTGTTGGCCGCCCCGGGGAGATTAATAGCGAGAGGGAACGCCCTCCGGCCGGGTTTTAAAGCGACGATGTAGCCACATATACTGTTCAGGTGCCAGCATGATGCACTTCTCCACAACCTCATTCATCCAGCGGGCGGTGGTCTCGGCATCGTCAAGCGGGGGAGCCAGCTCGGGCTCCAGCATCATCAGTTCATAACCTTTACCATCAGGTTTTCGCCGCGGTACGAAGGGAACAATCGCCGCTTTGGACATGCGCGCCAGCATCCAGGTACCGGAGGTCGTCGCTGCCTCTTCTACGGCAAAGAAGGGGACAAAGACGCTGGCGTTACGACCATAGTCATGATCTGGCGCGTACCAGATGACCTCACCTGATTTCAGGGCGCGAATCATCCCTTTCAGGTCTTTACGGTCAATCATGCTCTTATTGGAACGCATACGTCCCCAGGTTTGTAACCAGTCAATCACCGGATTATCGTTGGGGCGATAAACGCCGATGCCGGGCGCCTGCATGCCAAACATACGTGCACCGATTTCGAGGGTGAGGAAATGGACCCCAATCAACAGCACGCCGGTTTTATCGGCCTGAAGTTGATGTACCGGACCCATGCCGGTACCAGTGACGTCATACCAGCGTGCCATCCGCTTATCAGACCAGAACCAGGCCATGCCTGTTTCCATCAGCCCCATACCGACGGATTCAAAGTTTTTAACCACCATCTCATGGCGTGCCTTTGCGTCCATTTGTGGAAAGCAGAGCTCCAGATTGCGATCGGCAATGCGGGCACGGCGTTTCATCAGGCGCAGGGCAAGGTGGCCCAGCACGCAGCCAAGGCGATAGATGATGGGGTAGGGCAGCTTTACCACTAACCATAATAAACCGATCCCCAGCCAGGTAGGCCAATAACGTGGATGGAGTAGCGCCATGGAAAATTGAGGTAAATGGGTCATGTTTTTCCTGTTCTTAAACGTCCTTATGCAGCATTGTCGCATTTTTCAATCTATTGCCCAAATTTCTGCAAAAAAAGCGATCTCATGTTGCGGGTAAAGCGCAAAACGAAATTTTGTGAGTCAGAAATGTAGCGCAAAATGAAGGGATGTAAATTCTCATTGTTTGCTATATCATGCGGCCCGATTTGATTCTCTAACGATTGCAGGAACCGTACACCATGCCAGTGTTACACAACCGCATTTCGAACGAGGAGTTAAAAGCGCGCATGCTGGCCGAAACAGAGCCGCGCACGACTATCTCGTTCTATAAATACTTCACCATCGTCAATCCGCACGAAACGCGTGACACCCTCTACAAAGCCCTGACTGCGCTGAACGTATTTGGCCGCATTTATCTGGCCAAAGAGGGCATCAATGCGCAGATTAGCGTGCCTGAAAGCAAAGTCGACGCGTTACGTGATTATCTCTACGGCTTCGATCCTGCACTGAATGGGCTGCGTCTGAACGTGGCGCTGGAAGATGACGGTAAATCCTTCTGGGTGCTGCGTTTGAAAGTGCGTGAACGCATCGTCGCCGATGGGATTGACGACCCGACCTTCGATGCCAGCGACGTGGGTGACTATCTGAAGGCGGCTGAAGTGAATGCCATGCTCGACGATCCCGATGCGGTGTTTATCGATATGCGTAACCACTATGAATATGAAGTGGGCCATTTCGAGGATGCGCTGGAGATCCCGGCAGATACCTTCCGTGAGCAACTGCCTAAAGCCGTTGAGATGATGCAGGAACATAAAGATAAAAAGATCGTTATGTACTGCACCGGTGGGATCCGTTGTGAAAAGGCCAGTGCCTGGATGAAGCACAACGGCTTCAATAAGGTGTGGCATATTGAGGGCGGCATTATTGAGTATGCCCGCCGTGCCCGTGAGCAGGGCCTGCCGGTACGATTTATCGGTAAAAACTTCGTCTTCGATGAGCGGATGGGTGAGCGAATTTCGGAGGATGTGATCTCGCATTGCCATCAGTGCGGTACATCATGCGACACGCATACCAACTGCAAAAACGACGGTTGTCATCTGCTGTTTATTCAGTGCCCGGCATGTGCTGAGAAGTTTAATGGCTGCTGTAGTGAACTGTGCAGCGAAGAGAGCGCTCTGCCTGAAGAGGAGCAGCGCCGTCGCCGCGCGGGACGTGAAAACGGTAATAAAATCTTCAATAAGTCGCGTGGTCGTCTCAATACCCGCCTGGGTATTCCTGACCCGGAATAACGGCTGTCCGGCCCGGCTGCAGCGAGCAACCGGGCCGACTTCACTTACTTCTTCTGCACGCCTTCAACAGAAATAATCAGATCCACTTCCTGCGATGCCGGACCCAGATCAGTAGTGATATTAAAGTCCTTCAGACGGATTTTACCCTCAGCTTCAAACCCGGCGCGTTTGCCGCCCCACGGATCGTCGCCCTGACCAATCAGCTTCGCTGCCAGCGTCACTGGTTTAGTCACGCCGTTTAAGGTCAGGTTACCGGTGATATCCAGCCCGTCACCTGCTTTTTTAACTTCTGTAGACGCGAAAGTCGCCTGCGGGAACTTCGACACGTTCAGGAACTCTGCGCTGCGCAGGTGTTTATCACGCTCAGCGTGGTTAGTGTCTACGCTGTTGGTATTGATCGTGACATTCACTTTATCGGCAGCCGGATTTTTTTCATCGAAGGTAAAAGACCCATCGAAATCATTAAAGGTGCCGTACAGCCAGCTGTAGCCCAGGTGCTGGATGCGGAAGTTGACGAAGGCGTGCTGCCCTTGTTTATCAATTGTATAGTCTGCTGCAACGGCGGCGCCGGTGGTGAACAGCAGAGTTCCTAAGGTTAATCCCAGCAGGCTTTTTTTCATCTTATGCTCCAGAGTCAGACGACGCTTTACCCAACATACGTGTCAGGGTGGCATCTTTATCGATAACGTGATGTTTGATGGCGGCGAGGCCATGTAAAACGGAAAGAACAACCAGGCTCCAGGCGAGCCATAGATGTAGTGAACCCGCGAGATCCGCCTGCGTACCGGCATCTGCCAATAGTGCAGGGACATCAAACAGGCCGAATACGCTGATGGGCTTGCCGTCGGCGGTGGAAATCAGGTAGCCGCTAATTAGAATGGCAAAGAGTAGGCCGTAAAGGGCGATATGGGCCGAGGCGGCCGCCAGTCGGGTCAGGCGAGTCTGGCTTTGCAGCGGCGGCGGTACCGGGGAGACGTGGCGCCAGATAATGCGGATCACCAGACCCATCATCAACAGGATGCCAATGCTCTTATGCAGCTCGGGTGCCTGATGGTACCAGCCATCGTAGTAGCTAAGCGTGACCATCCACAACCCGAGGCCAAACATGGCATAAACGACAATGGCCGTGACCCAGTGTAATAAAAGGGAAATAACACCATAGCGTGTCGGGGAATTACGTAACTGCATAGTCAGTACCGCAATAATATTAATGTGCGGTCAACATGACGTGTCAGAAATAGTAATGCAAATGATATTTAATAATAATGACTATTAATTTTTATCTTTCAGTTACTTTGATGATGACAGGGATTTTACATCAGCTTTTTCGTAAAAAATGAACTGTTTAGCAGCCCTGCAGCAGGTTTCATTGGGTTAATAACATTCAAATTATTTGCGATGAATTTATAGTTATTTTAAGAAATGTAAGGTAGTGTCAGGGGTTATGCCGCATAGAACAGAATATAAACGACATCGATAACGGCTAATAATGACCACAGCACAATATAGAGCATCAGATGCTCACGAATATTGTTGATCAGATAGTTAAGCAGGCGTCGCATTCACTTCCCATTTGCGAAAAGTTAAAGGCTTCGGCATCCCGAAGCCTGGGGCAATTATCAGCGAAAGCGTGCTAAGGAGAAGGGCGTCAGATCAAACGACGGCGTGATACCCTGGGCAAATTGCGCGGCAATCTCACCCAGTACGCTGGCAAACTTAAAGCCATGACCGCTGAGGCCGGTGATCAGCAACGTATTATCATGCCCTGGCAGCGTATCAATAATAAAATCTTCGTCTGGGGTGTTGTCATAGGTGCAGTCTGCTCCATGCAGCAGACCGCCTACGCCCGGCAGTACATTCCGTAAGAATGTAAAACACTCCGATCCATCACTGGCTATGGCACCAAAGGGGACGCGTTCTTGCTGGGACGTGATGGGTTGCCCGCCGTTATGTTTACCGATCTTGAGTTCATCATTTTCAGCAGGAAAACCGTAGAACTGATTGCCGTCTGGCAACTCGCCGGTAAACGCCGGGAAGTGGTTTTTACTGCTGTAGCGGCCATCGGCCTGGAACCACGCAAAGACTTTGCGCACTGGCTGCACTGGCAGGTCAGGCACCAGGCTAGAGACCCAGGTCCCCGAACTGACCAGCAGTCGATGCGCGCTATATGCACCATCAGCTGTTTCTACCGTCACCTCATCATCACCATGCTGAATGCGGCTCACCGGGCAGTTAAACAGCTGCGCGCATCCGGACTCTTTCGCCAGAGCAATCCAGGTCTTAATCGCCAGTTCGCTACGTAATACCCCAGAACTGCCTTCAAACAGACCGATATAGTTCTCAGGCACCCGAATTTCAGGCCAGCGCGCCATAATGGCCTCGCTGCTCATAGACTCTACGTTGAGGTTAAACTTCTGCGCGCTCTGGGCGACATTTGTCAGAAATTCAGAATCAGCAGGCCCCAGGTTGATCACGCCGGTACGCTCAAAGACGGCCTCACCACTGATCTCTGCCAGCTCATCCCACAGCGCCTGCGCGCGTAACACCATCGGGACATAGCGCTCGCCCTCGCCGTAAGCGTGACGAATCAGGCGGGTATCACCATGGTGGCTCCCTTCGGTGTGTGGCGGCATATGGGCATCTATCATCAATACCTTCAGCCCGGCACGGGTTGCATAATAACCTGCGGCGGCGCCGACGGAACCACTGCCAATAATGATTAGATCGTATTTCATATAAATCTCTTTACGCTGCACTTTACATAGCAGAGTAATTAACATGGCGGGGTTATACAAGGGAGAAATAAATAAGGCACCCTGAGGTGCCTGTTGAGTGAAAATTGGGCATATTCTTAATGCCGACGATACTCATTTTCCTGGTAGTCACCAGATTCTATTTTTGCAATTCCTGCTTCTAAAATAGAAATAAACTGGCGTGCGACATCTGTTGTTAACCACAGAGTCTGCCCAACCTCCGCTTCTTCACGGTCCGCCTGATTTGGGGTCTGGTAGTGTAAGCGCAACATCAGCGCGTCGTAGCTGTCTACGGTGCTAATATCCCAGCCGACGAGAGGATGGGTCTGGATGACTTCATTATTCTTTTCCATCTTAACCCCCTTAATACGTGTTAGAAGACAACGACTTTGAGGTTCAATGCGTGTTTTTCTGAAGCTACTTCAGTATACATTAAATAAGGGTTCTGATCGGAAAAAGAAACCATCGCAACGTAAATAGTTACATTTTAGGAATGTTCGAACAATAAATCACCGTGATGCTCACGATTTTAAAAGAAGTCAGGCAGGGCGGGGAACTTTCTTAAAACGAAACGAAAAAAAGCCGGGGCGACCCGGCAAAAAACACAATGAGGGCGTAAAACTTAATCGGTAATAAACCAGTCATCAGCGCTCTCCCAGGTCTCCTGGAGGATTTCGCTGATACGCTCTTTATCTTCTTTGGCACCACCTAATACTGACAGGTTATTGGCGGCAGCATAACGCACGGTAACGGCACCATCGCGCTCGGGAAAGGAATCGTTGATACGACGGGATAATTCCCCCGCCAGCGCATCCAGCGCGCCGGCAGGCATGGCTGTGGTTCTGGCGATCGTGACTTCAATACGCATAATAACCCCCTGTGCAATATACTGTGTATTTATACAGTTCTATTGATGCCAACGCAACAGGGGGCGACCATTTTTTTAACCTTTAACCGTCCATTGCACCGTTTCACCCGCCAGGAATGGAATTACGGTGTCATCCGTCAGGGCAATCGACTCCACCACCTGGCTCTCTTCGCGCACCAGTTCAACGAACGTATCATTAACCGGCAGGTTGTAGAATTTCGGGCCGTTAAGCGAGCAGAAGGCTTCGAAGTGCTGCAAGGCATTCATCTCCTCAAAGACCTGGGCATAGCTCGCCAGTGCGGTAGGCGCATTGAAGCAGCCTGCACAGCCGCAGCTGGCCTCTTTGCGATGACGTGCATGCGGCGCGGAGTCTGTACCCAGGAACACGCGGTCAAAACCGCTGGCGACCAGCTCACGCAGCGCCTGCTGGTGGATATTACGCTTCAGGATCGGCAGGCAGTACAGATGCGGACGCACGCCGCCAACCAGCATATGGTTGCGGTTAAACATCAGGTGCTGCGGGGTAATGGTTGCCGCCAGACGCTCGTTGCCCTCGCGGACATAATCTGCGGCATCTTTAGTGGTGATATGTTCAAACACCACTTTCAAACCCGGCAGGCGCTGGCGAAGCGGTTCCATCACGGTATCGATAAAGCGGGCTTCACGATCGAAGATATCGATGTCGGCATGGGTCACTTCACCGTGCACCAGCAGCGGCATACCCAGTTTCTCCATGCGCTCCAGTACCGGCATAATAGCATCGACGCTGGTCACGCCGTGGCTGGAATTGGTGGTGGCGTTTGCCGGATAGAGCTTGGCGGCGGTGAAAACCCCTTCGTTAAAGCCGCGCTCAATCTCTGCCGGATCCAGCGTGTCAGTCAGGTAGCAGGTCATCAGCGGCGTAAAGTCATGCCCGGCCGGTACGGCAGCGAGGATGCGGTCGCGATAGGCAATAGCGGCATCAACGGTAGTGACTGGCGGTACCAGGTTAGGCATGACAATCGCGCGGCCATAAATTTCACTGGTATAAGGCACGACGGTGGCCAGCATGTCGCCATCACGCAGATGGATATGCCAGTCGTCAGGACGGCGGATTTTCAGAACCTGGGGATGTGCAGTCATTAGTATGCTCCGGCTTGGTAGGAATCAGTCATGAAGGCTGTTTTTTGCCGGACACAAAGGATATGCGGAAACGTTTTCGTTTGCACTCTTTTTACAAAAAAAAAGGCGCCGAAGCGCCGTTATATTTACTCAGTGAAGGGGATTATGATTTCTCCCGGCTTCACTTCAATGCCTTTGGCATATTTCTTCGCCAACGCTTCGCCTTTGCTCTTATCTTCACTCAGGATATAGGCTGGCTGTTTATTGAAGTAGCTGCGCAGCGACTGGTTGAGATAAGGCATCAGGGTCTGAAGTACCGGTTTCATTTTCTCCGGCGTGACGACCGCATCGGCAATCTCCATCTCCTGCAGATAAATCGCCCCTTCTTCTTTGTTGAAGACCGGCAGCGCTTTTAATTTGAGCTGAATATTGGCCTTCTGGCTGCCAAACAGGGAGTTCATGTCCAGGCTGGCATCACCGGAGAGCATCACTTTGTTTGGCTCTTCCCGGCCAATCTTACTGTCCAGGTTGGTCAGTACAATATGCGCATCCGCCACGCCGGGGACGCCGATATCTTTGGCAAAATTATTATGTTTCTGAAGCGCCTGGTTAATTTCCTGCTCGCTGACGGTGTACTGAGTAAGCTGATTGCAACCAACCAGCAGGCCGCTCACTATAAACGCAGCGGCAATAACGATTTTCTTCATGTTTTTCCTCAACATAATGTCAGCACTTAACGCCCGACGAGCCAGTATGTCAGGCGAGAGTGTTACAGACCAGCAGAAAAAGCTGAAATCAACGGGCGGGCAGAGGGTGCCCGCCCGTCCGGGCTTACAGTGCCTGGGAAGAGAGAAGGTTGATTTGGGTCTGCTTCGCCATGTTATCGCGATAGTCCGCGACCCGCGTTGGCCAGGTAATGCCCGCGACCAGCGTCAGGTTACGCAGCAGTGGGAAGAGGTGAATATCATCGTCAGATAACTCGCCATTGACGGCGTTAGGCTGGACGATGAGCTTGTCCAGCGCCCGCAGGTCATCGCTGATATTTTTTACCAGACCGGCGGTGTGGGCCATATGCTCATCAAAGCTGCCGATAGCGGCCTCTTTCTTCTCAACGAAGTACGCACGGGCCTCTGGTGTAGAAAACTCATCAAACGCAGATTTCGCGAAGCGGGGGATAAGCAGACGATTCACGTAACCGTTCACTTTGCGTAGCCACTCTTCAATGGCGGGGTTTTGCTTGCCAGTGAGCAGCGGCTTGCCATCAAGCTGGTCGACATAGTGGACGATATCCATGCTTTCGGGCAGGTAACGGCTGTCGTCTTTTTGCAGGATGGGGGCCATTTTCTTACCAATCATCCGCGTGGGCGTTGCTTCGTCATCATTCTGCAGCGTGATGAGTTCGACGGGTAGATTCTTCAGACCAAAAATCATTCGGGCTTTAAGACAGAACGGGCAGTGATCGTAAATATAAAGTTTCACGTTTCTCCTCCAGTTGTTGACCATCAATAGTCAGTATGGAGGAGAAAAAAGCATGAGACAAATCAGGCCCCAGGCTCCAGCATGGTGCCCGCGCTACGTTTGTGGCTGAACTGCCAGCCCAGCGCGAAGAAGGTGATCACCCCGATCACCGCCAGCATCACCCAGGGTAACTCCGGCTGACTGAATGCTTTGCCGGCATCAAACAGCCAGCCGCCGCCTGCATAACCCAGCGCACCGCCAATCGCCAGTCCGAGGCGACTAAAGCCCATATAGCTACCACGTGCGCGGGCATCCGCCAGCTGGGCGCTCAGGGTTTCACGTGCCGGTTCGGCGATGATCGAGCCAATGTAAAAAGTGCAGATCAGAATAAACAGCTGCTGTAGCGAGCTGACCATCCCGATCGGCAGCATGCTGATCGACATTAACAGCAGTCCAGCCATTAACCGGTGCTCCAGACGAAACCGCTTTTCGCTCCAGCGGGCAATCGGATAGAGCAGAGTCAGCGACAGGCTGGCTTCGATGGCATACATCCATTTCACCGCTGCCGGAGAGCCGGCGATATCGTTGACCATGATGGGCAGCATAAGCATGACCTGCACCGCCAGCATGTAATAACCCGCCAGGGTGAGCACGTAGGTGACGAAGCGTTTGTCCCGCAGCACCCGGCCCATCCCTTCGCGCACCGGGGCCTTAACGGTGGAGAGTTTCCACGCAGGCAGTAGCCAGGCGTTGAAGCCCGCGCACAGGATAAAGAGGACGGCACCTACGGCGCAGACCAGGCGGAAATCATACTGCAGTAGCCAGCTACCCAGCAGGGCGCCGATCACCGCGCCGGCACTGTCCTGCATCATCAACAGGGAGAAAAACCGTCCACGCTGCTGCGGGCGAATCAGTTTGACCACCAGCGCGGTGCGCGGTGGGTCAAACAATGTTCCTCCGAGCCCGGAGATAAGGCAGGAGGCCCACAGTATCCAGGGTTCGTGAGCAATGCCCATGGTGGCAAACCCGGCCGCACGTAGCAGCATGCCGGTGACAATCATCGGTTTGGCGCCGAAGCGGTCGGCAATCGCGCCGCCAAAGATCCCCAGCCCTTGCTGCACAAACTGGCGCAGGCCGAGGGCAATACCGACCATTAATGCCGCCCAGCCCATTTGATCCACAAAGCGGATCGAAATCAGAGGGAATACGACAAAAAAGCCCAGTACCACCAGCATGTTATCGACGAGAAGGAAGTATTTACCCAGGTTCCGGGCCTGCGAGATGCGGGACATTTCCCCTCCGGGAAATTAAAAGGTAAGCGCGCTAATATTCTGCGGGGTTATGAACATTTTTCCCACTGTCCCGGCGACAATATTTTTTTATCAAACGAAGACTTTGATTGGCGCTT
This sequence comes from Leclercia sp. UBA5958, assembly GCF_002430365.1. Classification (NCBI taxonomy): domain Bacteria; kingdom Pseudomonadati; phylum Pseudomonadota; class Gammaproteobacteria; order Enterobacterales; family Enterobacteriaceae; genus Leclercia; species Leclercia sp. UBA5958. The sequence goes on from NZ_DJCE01000001.1 coordinate 28,306, forward strand.
TTCATCGTAAAGTGTGAAAAGTCACGAAAATGGTATGTCACTGTTTTCACAGACGGCAACCGCACAGGTATAGTAAAGATAACGGGCCGAGGTTGTAACGGGAAGGAGTGGTATCGATGTTTGGCTATCGTAGTAATGTGCCGAAGGTGCGCCTGACGACCGACCGGCTGGTTGTGCGTCTGGTGCACGAGCGTGATGCCTGGCGTCTGGCGGATTATTACGCCGAGAATCGTCAGTTTTTAAAACCCTGGGAGCCCATTCGGGATGAGAGCCACTGTTATCCCTCCGGGTGGCAGGCGCGTCTGGGGATGATTGCAGAGTTCCATAAGCAGGGCTCGGCATTCTATTTCGCGCTGCTCGATCCCGATGAAAAAGAGATCATCGGCATCGCCAATTTTTCCAACGTGGTGCGCGGGTCTTTTCATGCCTGCTATCTCGGCTATTCAATTGGCCAGAAGTGGCAAGGGCAGGGGTTGATGTTCGAGGCGCTCTCCGCCGCCATTCGCTATATGCAGCGCACCCAACATATTCACCGCATTATGGCGAACTATATGCCGCACAATCAGCGCAGCGGCGATCTGCTGGCGCGTCTCGGCTTTGAAAAAGAGGGATACGCGAAAGATTATCTATTGATAGACGGCGAGTGGCGCGATCATGTCCTGACGGCGCTCACAACCAAAGAGTGGAGCGCAGGACGCTAAGGAGATGTTATGAAATATCAGTTATCGCTTATGGAAGCGCGGGTGATCGGCAGCCTGCTTGAAAAACAGATCACCACCCCTGAACAGTATCCCCTGTCGATCAATGCCGTGACGCTTGCCTGTAACCAAAAAACTAACCGCGAGCCGGTGATGAACCTTGCAGAACATGAGGTTCAGGATCTGCTTGATGCGCTGGTCAAGCGCCACTATCTACGAACAGTGAGCGGGTTCGGCAACCGCGTCACAAAGTACGAGCAGCGTTTCTGCAACTCTGAATTTGGCGACCTGAAACTCAATCCCGCCGAGGTGGCGGTCATTACTACACTGCTGTTGCGTGGGCCTCAAACCCCGGGTGAACTGCGCAGCCGGGCCGCGCGGATGTATGAATTTGCCGATATGCAGGAGATTGAGCAAACGCTGGAACATCTGGCCTCCCGCGAAGACGGGCCCTATGTCTTGCGTCTGCCGCGGGAGCCGGGCAAACGTGAGAGCCGTTATATGCATCTCTTTAGCGGCAATGTCGAAACGCTGATAAACGTGGTTGAGGCGGTGGCGCCCGTAGAGGATGAGAGCCTGCTTGCCCGCGTCGAGACGCTGGAAGGTGAAGTCGCCGACCTAAAACAGCGGCTCGATTCGCTGCTGGCACATCTGGGAGATTAACTGTGACAAAATTACGCGTAGGTGTTGTAGGGTTGGGCGGTATTGCTCAGAAAGCCTGGCTGCCGGTACTGAGCGCCGCCACCGACTGGACGCTGCAGGGGGCCTGGTCTCCGTCGCGGGATAAAGCGCTGCGTATCTGTGAGACCTTCCGCATGCCCTATGCCGGCTCGCTGACCGAACTGGCCCAGCAGTGCGACGCGGTCTTTGTTCATACCTCTACGGCTACCCATTACCAGGTGGTGAGCGAACTGCTCAACGCCGGCGTGCATGTCTGCGTAGATAAACCGCTGGCAGAAAATATTCAGGATGCCGAGCGTCTGATTGAGCTGGCCGCGCGGAAAAAACTCACCCTGATGGTGGGCTTCAATCGCCGTTTTGCACCCCTGTATCAGTCGCTGAAAAGTCAGCTCTCTGGCGCGGCTTCTCTGCGAATGGATAAGCACCGCGCTGACAGCGTCGGCCCCGGCGATCTGCGCTTCACGCTGCTCGACGACTATCTGCACGTGGTAGACACCGCACTGTGGCTGGCAGGCGGTAACGCGCAGCTCGAGAGCGGCACCCTGCTGGCGAACGAGCAAGGCGAGATGGTCTATGCCGAGCACCATTTCAGTATTAACCATTTTCAGATTACAACCGCCATGCATCGCCGGGCGGGCAGTCAACGGGAGTGGGTTCAGGCCGTCACCGACGGTGCGCTGGTGGATGTCACCGATATGCGTGAGTGGCGAGAAGAGAGAGGGCAGGGGGTGGTACACCGCCCGGTACCGGGCTGGCAGAGTACGCTGGAGCAGCGGGGTTTTGCAGGCTGCGCGCATCACTTTATTGAGTGCGTGCAAAATCAGACCATTCCGGAGACGGCGGGCGAGCAGGCCATTATGGCTCAGCGCATCGTCGAGAAGCTGTGGCGCGAGGCGATGAGCGAGTAACCGTTATCTGCGGGTTCAACCCCTGTAACATCTGCCGATAGTAATTCCCCGGAATCCAGGTAGACTAAGCGCTTCTTTCAACGCCTGCACTGCAGGCGTTTTGCCGTGTGGTTGTGGAAATTCACGTTAATGAACCTATTAAAATCGCTGGCCGCCGTCAGCTCGATGACCATGTTTTCTCGCGTGCTGGGCTTTGCACGCGATGCCATTGTGGCAAGGGTTTTTGGTGCAGGCATGGCGACCGATGCGTTTTTCGTCGCCTTTAAGTTGCCCAACCTGCTGCGTCGTATCTTTGCTGAAGGGGCTTTCTCACAGGCGTTTGTCCCAATCCTGGCTGAGTACAAAAGTAAGCAGGGCGAAGATGCCACCCGGGTGTTTATCTCTTACGTTTCGGGTCTGCTGACCCTGGCGCTGGCCATCGTCACCGTGGTGGGGATGTTGGCAGCGCCGTGGGTTATCATGGTGACCGCGCCAGGCTTTGCCAACACGGCGGACAAATTTGCTCTCACCACCCAGCTGTTGCAGATCACTTTCCCCTATATTTTGCTTATATCGCTCGCCTCTCTGGCAGGGGCGATTCTCAATACCTGGAACCGCTTCTCGGTGCCGGCTTTTGCCCCTACGTTCCTCAATATCAGCATGATCGGATTTGCGCTGTTTGCTGCGCCGCACTTTAACCCTCCGGTGCTGGCCCTTGCCTGGGCGGTGACCGTCGGCGGCGTGTTGCAGCTGGCTTATCAGCTACCGCATCTGAAGAAAATTGGCATGCTGGTCTTGCCGCGCATCAACCTGCGCGATGCCGGGGCGATGCGTGTCGTCAAACAGATGGGGCCAGCGATCCTGGGCGTCTCCGTTAGTCAGATCTCGCTCATTATCAACACCATTTTTGCCTCCTTCCTCGCCTCAGGATCGGTTTCATGGATGTATTACGCCGATCGTCTGATGGAGTTTCCCTCTGGCGTGCTGGGCGTGGCCCTGGGCACCATCTTGCTGCCGTCACTGTCGAAAAGCTTTGCCAGCGGCAATCATGATGAATATTGCCGCCTGATGGACTGGGGGCTGCGGCTCTGCTTCCTGCTGGCACTTCCCAGCGCGGTGGCGCTGGGGATCCTGGCCAAGCCGCTGACCGTGTCGCTGTTCCAGTACGGCAAGTTTACCGCGTTTGATGCGGCCATGACCCAGCGGGCGCTCATTGCCTATTCGGTAGGACTGATGGGGCTGATCGTCGTGAAAGTGTTGGCGCCGGGCTTCTATTCGCGCCAGGACATCAAAACGCCGGTCAAAATTGCCATTGTGACTTTAATTATGACCCAGCTGATGAACCTGGCGTTTATTGGCCCTCTTAAGCACGCTGGCCTGGCACTCTCTATCGGTCTGGCGGCATGTCTTAACGCCGCTCTGCTCTACTGGCAACTGCGTAAACAGAAAATTTTTACCCCGCAGCCGGGTTGGGCACGTTTCCTGGTGCGTCTGGTGATAGCGGTGTTGGTGATGGCGGCGGCATTAGTGGGCATGCTGCATGTGATGCCGGATTGGGCGCAGGGCACGATGTTCTATCGACTGCTGCGGTTAATGGCGGTCGTGGTGACCGGCGTGGTGGCTTACTTTGCGACCCTGGCCATTCTCGGTTTTAAAGTGAAAGAGTTCACCCGCCGTACGGCGTAACGAAAAAAGGGGAGTCACAGACTGTGCTCCCCGTTCCTCTCTCGCTGTCGCGATTAGATAGAAAACTTCTTACCGCCGCCGCCGCGCGAGGCGAACTGTTGTCCATTCGCGCCATACAGGCCTGGCTCCTGATGTGGCTTCAGAACCTCCAGCGCCTGCTGGTTGCGAGTAATCTGTCCTTCCAGTAACCAACCATTGTGCTGGTTAAGGTCGCGCAACTGCTGGGTTTTTTCTGTAATTGTCTGCCAGCGTTCGGCGAAATCATCATTCGCACTACGTTGGGAGACTTGCTCAGCGCGACGCTGCTGCTCCAGGTAATCCAGAGTGGCGAGCAGCGAACTTTTATCTTCAGTAATTCGCTGAAGTGCGCTGCCGCTGATATGCCCGGCAGAGAGCTGTTGTTGTTCAGCATCCATTACCGTTTTCAGGTCATTAAGAATGACCGTCATTTGATCCAGTATTTCCGAGAGACGACTCATACGGTTTTTACTCTAAGAAACTTTGCGCTTCCTGAATCAGCGCGTCAGCAATTTTGCTGGTATCCATTTTTAGTTCGCCATTACGAATAGCGGTTTTCAGCGCGTCAACGCGTTCCATATTAATATCGTTGCTACCCGGCTGCATCAGCTTCGCCTGGGCATCGCTCAGCGTCACGCTGGTGCTGTTAGCCGACGCCGTTTTTTCAAGGCGAGTTTTTGGCGTGGCAGTGTCATTCGTTTCGCGAGTTTGTACAGTGCTAACCGGCTTTACGGGCGATGTACGATCAATGCTCATTGTGTTGTCCTCATAGAGGGTTCGCGGCGTTGGTGCCTGACATCATCATTTGTTACTACTTTATCGGCAGCCGCCGCAAAATCTTTAAAAAGATTATAGGTTAATCAGAATATTCCCATCAGAACCGACCGTTCCACTGACCACCTGGCCGGAAGCCATACGCACGCGGGCATTCTGCGCCACCGCTGCGTTGTTCAACGCCTTGCCTTCACTGTTCACGCTAAAGCCGTCTCCGCTGGCGACAACCATCACGCGTTGACCAGCTTTAATACGCCATGACTGACGCAGCATACTCAATTGCAGTGGCTGCCCTGGCGCCACATCGCGAAGCGTGACGGCATCTTGCGCCTGGTTAATATCCAGCATGGTGCGCGGTGGCAACTGATCCAGTCTGCCGCGCTTAAGCGTTACGCTACCGGGCTGCAACACGCTGCCGCGAGCAATCACCTGGGAGGCGACAACATAATTGCCCATCGCCTGAACTGCAACCTGAATGTAGCGCTTCTCATTGGCGCAACGTGTCTGCACGCTGAGATTGCCCCACAGTCTGGCACTGCCCGGTACGCTAAATGAGGGCTGCTCACAGCTCGGCAGCAGGTTAGCCGGGGAACGAATGGTCACGGTGACCTCATCGCTAATGCCGGCCAGCCGCTGGGCAAAAAATGCCGTCAGCTGCGCGTCCAGATCCTGCGCAGAAGAGAGGGCGCTCCAGAGCAATAAGGTTGCGGCAAGACCACGTTTGAAAATGCGCATCATAAAATACCCGCCAGTTCCAGGATGAGAGGGATTCTACCTGTCGTCCTTTCTCATCAACGCAATAAATAGCGACGCATTTTGCGCTTATTCCGTCGATAAGGGTGACGGGTTGAGATTTAAGCTGTGAACTGAAATTTTGCCATCAGCGGAGGAGACATGCTCGATAAACTCGACGCCGCGCTACGTTTTCAGCAGGAAGCGCTCAACTTACGCGCCCAGCGTCAGGAGATTCTGGCCGCCAATATCGCGAACGCTGATACCCCCGGGTTTCAGGCGCGCGATATTGATTTTTCCAGTGAACTTAAAAAAGTGATGGAGCGTGGACGGGCCGAAAACACCGGCGTTGCCCTTGCGCTGACATCTGCACGCCATATTCCCGCACAGGTCGTTAACACCCCGACCACCGATTTACTTTACCGCGTTCCCGATCAGCCATCCCTCGACGGCAACACCGTAGATATGGACCGGGAGCGTACGCAGTTTGCCGATAACAGCCTCAAGTACCAGATGGGGCTGACCGTTCTCGGTGGACAAATTAAAGGCATGATGAATGTCCTGCAGGGAGGCAATTAATTTTGGCTTTACTGAATATTTTTGATATCGCCGGTTCCGCGTTGACCGCCCAGTCCCAGCGTCTGAACGTGGCTGCCAGTAACCTGGCAAACGCCGACAGCGTGACGGGCCCAGATGGTCAACCCTACCGTGCAAAACAGGTTGTTTTCCAGGTCAATGCTGCGCCAGGCGCAGCGACCGGTGGGGTAAAAGTCGCTGATGTGATCGAGAGCCAGGCGCCGGACAAACTGGTGTACGAGCCAGGCAATCCGCTGGCCGATGCCAATGGCTACGTCAAAATGCCAAACGTGGATGTCGTGGGTGAGATGGTGAACACCATGTCTGCCTCCCGCAGCTACCAGGCAAACGTTGAAGTACTCAATACCGTCAAGGGCATGATGCTCAAAACGCTTACTCTCGGTCAGTAAAGGAGACTCGCATGTCCATTGCAGTCAATATGAATGACACCACCAATGCTACCAGCGCAGCCAGCTCCAGCTCGTTGACGGGTAGCAAAGCGTCGGATCTGCAGAGCAGCTTCTTAACGCTACTGGTGGCGCAGTTGAAAAACCAGGACCCCACCAACCCGATGCAGAATAACGAACTGACCACGCAGCTTGCGCAGATCAGTACCGTTAGCGGCATCGAAAAACTGAACACCACCCTGGGCTCTATCTCCGGCCAGATCGACAACAGCCAGTCACTGCAGGCAAGCAGCCTGATTGGTCATGGCGTGATGATCCCGGGTAGCACCATCCTTGCCGGTACCAACACTACCGATGGTACCAGCAATACGTCGACAACGCCGTTTGGCGTTGAGCTGCAGCAGCCTGCCGACAAAGTGACAGCCACCATTACCGATAAGGCTGGCGCCGTCGTTCGCACCATTGACATTGGTGAACTGAAAGCGGGTGTTCACACCTTTACCTGGGATGGCACGCTGGCCGACGGCACGACCGCGCCGAACGGCTCTTATAACGTTGCCATTTCTGCCAGCAGCGGCACGACCCAGTTGGTGGCACAACCTCTGCAGTTTGCGCTGGTTCAGGGCGTCACGCGGGGTAGCGATGGCAACAAACTGGATTTGGGTACCTACGGTACCACCACGCTCGACCAAGTTCGGCAGATTATCTAAGCCTTAATACTTATCAGGAGTAAGTCATGGCCTTTTCTCAAGCGGTCAGCGGCCTGAATGCTGCGGCCACCAACCTCGATGTCATTGGTAACAACATTGCCAACTCCGCGACCTATGGTTTTAAATCCTCAACCGCCTCTTTTGCGGATATGTTTGCGGGTTCTAAAGCGGGTCTGGGCGTCAAAGTGGCCGGCATCACCCAGGATTTCACCGACGGCACCACGACCAACACCGGCCGTGGCCTGGATGTTGCCATTAGCCAGAACGGTTTCTTCCGTATGGTCGACAGCAACGGTTCCGTGTTCTATAGCCGTAACGGCCAGTTCAGCCTGGATGAAAACCGTAACCTGGTGAACATGCAGGGCCTGCAGCTGACCGGTTACCCGGTCGCGGGTACGCCACCAACGGTGCAGACCGGTGCGAACCCACAGGCGATCACCATCCCGAATACGCTGATGTCGGCAAAACCAACCGATACCGCCACCCAGCAGATTAACCTGAACTCGACTGACAAACTGCCATCTGTCGCATTCGACGCTACGACCAATAGCCCGAACCCGGACAGCTATAACAAAAAAGGGACGGTGACGGTCTTCGACAGCCAGGGTAACGCCCACAACATGTATGTCTACTATGTGAAAGCAGCGGACAACAAATGGGATCTCTATACCCAGGACGGTAGCGTAAATGGTTCTACGCCGACCAAAGCGGCGCAGATGAGCTTTGACAGCAGCGGTAACCTGGAAGGCGTCTATAACTACGACGCAGCGGGCGTGCTGAGCGGGACTAAAAATGCGGAACCGTCAATCGCCATCACCACCGGCGCATTAAATGGTGCGACGCCAACCCCGTTCACGCTGAGCTTCCTCAACTCCATGCAGCAGAACACCGGTGCGAACAACATCGTGGCCACTAACCAGAACGGTTATAAGCCAGGCGATCTGGTCAGCTATCAGATCAACGATGACGGTACCGTTGTGGGTAACTACTCCAACGAACAGACCCAGGTTCTGGGCCAGATCGTGCTGGCGAACTTCGCCAACAACGAAGGTCTGCAGTCCGAAGGTAATAACGTCTGGTCTGCGACCCAGTCTTCTGGCGTGGCGCTGCTGGGTACCGCCGGTACCGGCAACTTCGGTTCACTGACCAACGGTGCGCTGGAAGCGTCGAACGTGGATCTGAGTAAAGAGCTGGTGAACATGATCGTTGCGCAGCGTAACTACCAGTCGAACGCGCAGACCATCAAAACCCAGGACCAGATCCTCAACACGCTGGTTAACCTTCGCTAAGTGGCTGACGGGATAGCTTAATGGATCACGCAATATATACCGCGATGGGCGCTGCCAGTCAGACGCTCAATCAGCAGGCAGTGACAGCCAGTAACCTGGCTAACGCCTCGACACCCGGATTTCGCGCCCAGCTCAATGCGCTGCGTGCGGTGCCGGTAGAAGGCTTGTCCTTGCCAACGCGTACGCTGGTCACCGCCTCGACGCCGGGCGCAGATATGACCCCTGGCCAAATGGACTACACCTCGCGTCCGCTGGACGTGGCGCTGCAGCAGGATGGCTGGCTGGCGGTACAGACCGCAGACGGTACAGAAGGTTATACCCGTAACGGTAACATTCAGGTGAATGCGGCGGGACAACTGACGATTCAGGGGCGTCCGGTGATTGGCGAAGCAGGACCGATCGCCGTGCCGGAAGGCTCTGAGGTCACTATTGCCGCAGACGGTACCATCTCTGCACTTAATCCGGGCGATCCGCCGAATACGGTGGCGCCGGTCGGTCGTCTGAAGCTGGTAAAGGCCGAGGGTAACGAAGTGCAGCGTGGCGACGACGGTATCTTCCGTCTGACGCAGGCGGCACAGGCAACCCGAGGCGCAGCCCTGCAGGCTGACCCAACCATTCGCGTTATGTCTGGCGTACTGGAGGGCAGTAACGTCAAACCGGTTGAAGCCATGACCGATATGATCGCCAGCGCACGTCGTTTCGAGATGCAGATGAAAGTTATCAGCAGCGTGAATGAGAACGCGGGCAAAGCTAACCAACTGTTGGCAATGACTTAACAGGACTTCCTATGATCAGTTCTTTATGGATCGCAAAAACTGGCCTGGATGCGCAGCAAACCAATATGGATGTGATCGCCAACAACCTGGCGAACGTAAGCACCAATGGTTTTAAGCGTCAACGCGCCGTTTTTGAAGATTTGCTTTATCAAACCATCCGCCAGCCAGGTGCGCAGTCGTCTGAACAGACAACGCTGCCGTCCGGTTTGCAGATTGGTACCGGCGTTCGTCCGGTAGCGACCGAGCGTCTGCATAGCCAGGGTAACCTGTCTCAGACCAACAACAGTAAAGATGTGGCCATCAAAGGGCAGGGTTTCTTCCAGGTACAGTTGCCAGATGGCACCTCCGCCTATACCCGTGATGGTTCGTTCCAGGTGGATCAGAACGGCCAGCTGGTCACCGCAGGCGGTTTCCAGGTACAGCCAGCGATCACCATTCCGGCCAACGCCCTCGGCATCACTATCGGGCGTGACGGGGTCGTGAGCGTGACCCAGCAGGGCCAGGCGGCACCTGTGCAGGTTGGCCAGCTCAACCTCACCACCTTTATGAACGACACCGGTCTGGAAAGCATCGGTGAGAACCTGTACATCGAAACCCAGTCTTCCGGCGCGCCGAACGAGAGCACGCCAGGTTTGAATGGTTCAGGTTTGCTCTATCAGGGGTACGTTGAGACCTCTAACGTTAACGTCGCGGAAGAGCTGGTGAATATGATCCAGGTTCAGCGTGCGTATGAAATTAACAGTAAAGCAGTGTCGACGACCGACCAGATGCTGCAGAAACTGACGCAACTCTAAGGTGTAGCCCGGTGCGGTAATCCCCGCACCGGCTCCCTGTTTTCGAAGATGAAGGCAATGCAAAAACACGCGGCGAATCGTTATCCTATAGTGACTCTGCTGGCCGTGACCCTGAGCGGTTGCGCCTGGATCCCGTCTAAACCTTTGGTGCAGGGTGCGACCACCGCCCAACCCGTTCCCGGCCCCGCGCCGGTCGTTAACGGCTCTATTTTCCAGACCGCGCAGCCTATTAACTACGGTTATCAGCCGCTGTTTGAAGATCGTCGTCCGCGTAACGTGGGTGACACACTCACCATCGTCCTGCAGGAAAACGTCAGTGCGAGCAAGAGCTCGTCGGCGAACGCCAGCCGCGATGGCAAAACGAATTTTGGCTTTGACACCGTGCCACGCTACCTGCAAGGGCTGTTTGGTAATGCACGTGCCGATGTCGAGACCTCTGGCGGCAACTCCTTTAATGGTAAGGGCGGCGCCAACGCCAGCAATACCTTTAGCGGCACCCTGACGGTGACCGTCGATCAGGTACTGGTGAACGGTAATTTACATGTTGTGGGTGAAAAACAGATTGCCATCAATCAGGGCACTGAGTTCATTCGATTCTCCGGTGTGGTTAACCCTCGCACCATCAGCGGCACTAACACCGTACCGTCCACCCAGGTGGCGGATGCGCGCATTGAGTACGTCGGTAACGGCTACATCAACGAGGCGCAGAATATGGGTTGGCTGCAGCGTTTCTTCCTTAATTTATCGCCGATGTAAGCGAGGTGACCTATGTTTAAATCCCTCTTGGGTATCGCGTTGGTGCTGGTGGCAAGCTTTGCCCAGGCTGACCGTATCCGCGATCTCACCAGCGTACAGGGCGTACGACAAAACTCCTTGATAGGCTACGGCCTGGTCGTAGGGCTGGATGGTACCGGTGACCAGACGACGCAAACCCCGTTCACCACCCAGAGCCTGAACAACATGCTCTCGCAACTGGGGATCACGGTACCCACGGGCACCAACATGCAGTTGAAGAACGTGGCGGCCGTTATGGTTACCGCGAGCTTCCCCGCGTTTGCGCGTCAGGGGCAGACCATTGACGTGGTGGTCTCTTCCATGGGTAACGCCAAAAGTCTGCGCGGCGGTACGCTGTTAATGACCCCGCTGAAAGGGGTGGACAGCCAGGTCTACGCGCTGGCCCAGGGTAACATTCTGGTCGGCGGCGCAGGCGCCTCTGCGGGTGGCAGCAGCGTGCAGGTTAACCAGCTCAATGGCGGGCGCATCACCAACGGCGCCATCATTGAACGTGAGCTCCCGTCTCAGTTTGGTTCCGGTAACACCATCAATCTGCAGCTGAATAATGAAGATTTCACCATGGCGCAGCAGATTGCCGACACCATCAACCGCAGCCGTGGCTTTGGCAGTGCGACAGCGCTTGACGCGCGTACCGTGCAGATTCGCACCTCCAGCGGCGGCAGCAATCAGGTCCGGATGCTGGCCGATATCCAGAATATGGAAGTCAACGTACCGTTGCAGGATGCGAAAGTGATTATCAACTCCCGTACCGGCTCGGTGGTAATGAACCGCGAAGTGACCCTGGATAGTTGCGCCGTGGCGCAGGGGAACCTCTCGGTAACGGTTAACCGCCAGGCGAACGTCAGCCAGCCTGATACGCCATTCGGTGGCGGCCAGACGGTGGTGACGCCGCAGACGCAGATCGATCTGCGCCAGGAGGGGGGTTCACTGCAGAGCGTACGTTCCAGCGCCAATCTCAACAATGTGGTACGTGCGCTTAACGCGCTGGGCGCCACGCCGATGGAGCTGATGTCGATTCTGCAATCCATGCAGACCGCAGGTTGCCTGCGCGCGAAAGTGGAAATTATCTAATGCTCGGCGATAGCAAACTGATGGCAAGTGCGGCCTGGGATGCCCAGTCGCTCAACGAGCTGAAAACCAGTGCAGGTAAAGACCCGGCGGCGAATCTCCGCCCGGTTGCCCGCCAGGTTGAAGGGATGTTTGTGCAGATGATGTTGAAAAGCATGCGTGAAGCGCTACCGAAAGATGGCATCTTCAGCAGCGACTCAACCCGGCTGTACACCAGCATGTATGACCAACAGATTGCCCAGCAGATGACATCCGGCAAGGGGCTTGGCCTTGCCGATATGATCGTCAAGCAGATGGAAGCCGCGCAGGGAGTTAAGCCGGAAGATCAGCCTCAGCAGGTGCCGATGAAGTTCGACCTGCAAACGGTGACCAGTTATCAAAACCAGGCGCTAACCCAGATGGTGCGTAAGGCCGTGCCGAAAGCGCCGGAGAGCAGCGATGAGCCGTTATCCGGCGACAGCAAAGACTTCCTGGCGCAGCTCTCTCTGCCCGCGCGCCTGGCGAGCGAGCAGAGCGGCGTGCCGCATCACCTGATTCTGGCCCAGGCGGCGCTTGAGTCGGGTTGGGGCCAGCGCCAGATCCGTCGGGAAAACGGCGAGCCGAGCTTTAACATCTTTGGTGTGAAAGCGTCTGGCAGCTGGAAAGGGCCGACGACCGAGATCACCACCACCGAGTTCGAAAACGGTGAGGCGAAAAAGGTTAAAGCCAGGTTCCGCGTTTACAGCTCCTATCTGGAGGCACTCTCAGATTACGTTGGCTTGCTCACCCGCAATCCGCGCTACGCTGCGGTGATTCAGGCGGCGACGGCGGAGCAGGGTGCACAGGCGCTTCAGAGCGCAGGGTATGCCACCGATCCGAACTACGCCCGCAAGCTCACCAGCATGATCCAGCAGCTAAAAGCAATGGGTGAAAAAGTCAGTAAAGCCTATAGCACAGATCTTGAAAATCTGTTCTGAAAGTTCTCAAGTCCTGATGGTGTCTGCCGATAATCATCATCAGGACTCGTGTCTGAAAGTGTAAAAGGAACCCCCATGTCCAGTTTGATTAACAGCGCCATGAGTGGCCTCGGTGCTGCACAGGCAGCGCTGAATACCGTCAGTAATAATATTTCAAGTTACAACGTGGCAGGGTATACCCGCCAGACTACAGTGCTGGGCGCATCGAACAGCACCCTCACAGGCGGTGGCTGGGTAGGAAACGGCGTTTATGTTTCTGGGGTACAGCGTGAATATGACGGGTTCATCACCAACCAGCTGCGTGCAGCGCAAACCGACAGCAGTGGGCTAACGACGCGCTATCAGCAGATGTCAAAAATTGATGACGTGCTCTCTGATACCACTAACTCTATATCTACCACGCTGCAAGACTTCTTTAAAAGCCTGCAAACGCTGGTCAGTAACGCCGAAGATCCAGCGGCGCGTCAGACCGTACTGGGTAAAGCCGATGGCCTGGTAAACCAGTTCAAAGTGACCGACCAGTATCTGCGTGACCAGGAAAAACAGGTCAACATCGCGCTCACCACCAGCGTTGATCAAATTAATGGTTATGCGAAACAAATTGCCAATCTCAACGATCAGATCTCCCGTCTGACCGGTGTGGGCGCAGGTGCTTCGCCAAACAACCTGCTTGACCAGCGTGACCAGCTGGTGAGTGAGTTAAACCAGATCGTTGGCGTTGAAGTCTCCGTCCAGGATAGCGGTACCTATAACATCTCTATTGGTAACGGATATACCCTGGTTCAGGGTAGCAATTCGAACCAGCTGGCAGCAGTATCATCCAGCGCCGATCCGTCCCGCGTGGCGGTCGCGTTTGTTGACGCAACCGGCACATCAGAGATTCAGGAAAAGCAGCTGAACTCCGGCTCTTTAGGCGGCCTGTTGACCTTCCGTTCGCAGGATCTGGATAAGGTGCGTAATAATCTGAACCAGATGGCGCTGGCGTTTGCCGATGCGATGAACAATCAGCAAAAGCAGGGTTTGGACGCGAATGGTGACACGGGCACAGAGCTCTTCTCCTTCGGGAAGCCTGCGGTCACCAGCAACGCCAAAAACACCGGGACGGCGATCGTCACGGCGACCTTTGATGACACCACCAAAGTTCAGGCAACGGATTATCAGCTGGAAAAAACTGCTTCCGGCTGGACCGTGACCCGCCTTGCGGACAAGACCAGCTTCGCCGTCACGCCGGACGCGAACGGCGATATGAACTTCGATGGCCTGACCGTCAACGTGAGCAATAATGCTGACGCCAACGTGAAAGACAGCTTCATCCTGAAACCGGTTCAGGATGTGATCGTCAACATGAACATGCTGGTCAAAGATGAGTCGAAGCTGGCGATGGCCTCAGCCACCGGCGGTGGCAAGAGCGACAACCGTAACGGCCAGGCGATGCTGGATCTGCAAAACAGTAAGCTGGTAGGCGGTAACAAGTCCTTTAACGATGCTTACGCCTCTCTGGTGAGCACCGTGGGCAGCTCAACGGCTTCCCTTAAGACCAGCAGCCAAACGAAAGCCAACGTGGTCACGCAGTTGAGCAATCAACAGCAGTCCATCTCTGGGGTTAACCTTGATGAAGAGTACGGCAACCTGCAACGTTACCAGCAGTACTATCTGGCTAACGCACAGGTACTGCAGACCGCCAGTACGCTCTTTGATGCGTTAATTAACATTCGCTAAGGACGAGGTGACAAATGCGTATTAGCACCCAGATGATGTACCAGCAACAGATGCAGGGCATCACCAATTCTCAGAGCAAGTGGCTGAGCTATGGCGAACAAATGACGACCGGGCAGCGCGTCAATCGTCCGTCTGACGATCCTATTGCCGCCTCTCAGGCGGTTGTGCTGTCTCAGGCGCAGTCGCAGAACAGCCAATATGAGCTGGCCCGCAGCTTTGCAACGACCAAAGTATCGCTGGAAGAGAGCGTGCTGGGTCAGGTTACGACCGCACTGCAGAGCGCGCAGGAAAAAATCGTCTATGCCGGTAACGGAACCCTAACCGATAACGACCGCGCCTCGTTGGCGACGGATCTGAAAGGGCTTCGCGATCAGCTGATGAACTTGGCCAACAGCACTGACGGTAACGGACGCTATATCTTTGCGGGCTATAACACGGAAGCCCCGGCGTTTGATGGCACCACCGGTGACTATGAAGGCGGTAATACGGCCATCAGCCAGCAGGTTGACGCCGCGCGTAATATGGAAGTGAGCCATATCGGCAGTGACGTCTTCGCCAAATTCACCAGCAATGCGGTGAAAGAACCCGATGGCAGAACCGGTGAAGCGAACCTGTTCAAAATTCTCGATACCGCCATCGCAGCGCTGAACGATCCTGTTGGTGACGATGCCACGAAATCGGTAGCGCTGAAAGACAGCATTGACGTCGCAAATCGTGGCCTGCGTAACTCGCTGGATAACGTGCTGACCGTGCGTGCCGAACTGGGGACCCGCCTGAACGAACTGGACAAGCTGGACGACCTCGGCGCAGAACGCACGCTTGGACAGACTAAGCAGATGAGCGATCTGATTGATGTTGACTGGAACTCGGTCATTTCGTCCTACACCATGCAGCAAGCGGCGCTTCAGGCTTCGTATAAAGCGTTCACTGATATGCAGGGAATGTCTCTGTTTCAGCTGAATAGATAACATTTTTGACCTTTAGAGTATGGCTTGAAACTGGTCATACTTTGTCTGCCCAACCCGTCATCCCGGGTTGGGCTTTTTTTTATCCGTTTTGCGCAGCGGCGGTGGTCGTTGCGGTGCGCCCGGTCAGGCGAATCACCAGTGCGATAGCGCCAGTAAGGGTAGCCAGGGCCACTACGGCTGGCCAGCCAGCAAGGGCATACACCTTAGTACCCAGCGCAGAGCCCAGCGCCATACCAATGAATACCACGGTAAAGAGGAGGGCATTCAGACGCCCGCGCGCCTGCGGCTCAAGGCTATAAACCAGGTTCTGGTGGGCCACCAGGCTGGATTGCAGACCCAGGTCAAACCCCACCGCCGATACGGCAATCAGAATCAGTTGACCATGAACGCCCAGCATAGGCATCAGGAACATCAGGGCAAAAGAGACGGTGACCAGTGCGGCGCCTAGCTGGGTGACTTTACCTGCGCCCAGCTTATCAGCCAGCCCACCGGCCAGCGGAGCCGCCAGCGCACCGGCTGCCCCGGCAATACCGAATCCTCCTGCCACCGCGCTGCCCAACTGATAGCGCTCCAGCAGCATCACCGCCAGCGTTGACCAGAAGGCGCTGAAGGCGATTGAGAGAAACCCTTGTGCCAGCGCGGCACGACGCAATGCGGGGTAGCGGCGCCACAGGTGCGCCATCGAGCGCATTAATGCGGGGTAGCTAAGCGTGGAATGAATAGCGAAGCGGGGCAGAACAGCCCACATCACCAAACCGATGAGGGCAATACTGGCCGCCGCCAGTTGATACATTACGCGCCAGCCAAAGGCTTCGCCAACGATGCCGCTAACGGTACGGGAGAGCAAAATCCCGAGCAGCAGACCGGTCATCACCGTACCAACGGTTTTCCCCTGTTTGCCCTCAGGGGCAAGAATGGCCGCCGCCGGAACGATATCCTGCGCCATGGTGGCTGCCATACCAATCAGCAGGCTAACAATCAGTAAGCTGTGCAGTTCCGTGACGAGGCTACTGGCCAGCAAAACCAGCGCCAGGGCCGTGCTTTTCAGCAGAATCAGGGTTCGACGATCATGGCGATCGCCAAGCGGCAGCAGAAACAGAATGCCGATGGCATAGCCGGCCTGGGTCAGGGTAGGTACCAGCCCCATCCCTTCAATACTCAGGTGCAGGTCGCTGCCCATCAGCGGCAGCAAAGGCTGGGCGTAGTAAATCGAGGCGACGCTAAAGCCAGCGCCAATGGCGAGCAGTAAAATGACCCAGCGGCTAATGGCGTGGGCAGGGAGGGTAGTGTTCATAGTGTGTACCTCAATCAGGATGTGAGGCTATTCTTTCGCACCCACGCTTGCGGTGGTAGCCAGCCTGGTGTTAAAACACCTATACGTTAAACGTATAACAGAGGGTGAGATGCAGCGTTCAGAGCGTATAGATAGGGTGGAGTTGATGCGAACCTTCGTCCGCATTGTTGAGGCAGGCTCGCTGTCTGCGGCGGCGAAACAACTTGAAACCACCCAGGCGACGGTCAGCCGCCGTTTGCAATCGCTTGAATCACTGCTGGGTGTGCGACTCATTTTACGCACCACGCATGCCATGAAACTGACCGATGACGGCGAACGCTGCTATCAGCACGCGGGTAGGGTGATAGACAGTTGGCTGGCGCTGGAAGATGAGATGGGCCATGCGGAAGATGAACCCGTTGGTGTGCTGCGTGTGCGGGCGCCGCACGCCTTCGGTCAGGAGCAGTTACTGGAGCCATTAACACAGTTTCTGAACCGTTACCCGCGGCTGACGGTCGAGTGGATGCTGAATGACCGTTCGGCAGATTTTATGAGTGAAAATATCGACTGCGCGATTCGGGTCGGGGCGGAGATCGATCCGGCAACGGTTTCAATCCTGCTGGCGGAGGTGCCGCGCTGCATTGTGGCCGCGCCGGAACTCCTGGCTCGCTTCGATCCTGTGCAGTCACCTCAGGCGCTATCCGCATTGCCCTGGGTGGCATTGAACAGCTTTTATCGTCAACATATCGAGCTCTACACCGACGGAGAGACGCAACCGTTGCGTATCCCTATCTCTCCCCGCTTAAGCACTGACAGCCTGTACGTGACGCGTAAAAGCGCACTTACCGGGCTGGGGGTAGCGGTGGTGTCGAGCTGGACGGTGGAGGAAGATATTCGGGCAGGGAGGCTGGTGCATCTTTTACCGGAATGGCAGCCTGCAGCACTGCCCGTGCACCTGGTCTATCCGTGGTCGCGCTATTATCCTGCGCGCTTAAGACGTTTTCTGGAAATGATGCGTGAAGTGATGCCAGAAATAGCCGGTATGCGTAAGCCGCTGGCGCAAAAAAGGTAAAAAAAAGCCGACCCTAAAGTCGGCTTTTTTATTACGCGGCGTGTTTATTCAACAGACTGCGGACGCGTTGCAGGCGCAGTGGCCTGATGCGTTGCACTGTGGCCACCGGCAGATCCTTTACCTTCGAAGTTGAAGGCTGGACGTACCCAGTCGCTATGGCGCGGTGCTTCTGCGACGTATTCCGGCGCAGGAGCGCGGGTCATAGGAGCAGTCGCATGGTGCCGTGAGGTGTCAGCTTTCGCGGCTGGCGCTGCGTTGACTTCTGGCGCTTTCTCTACAGCGACATCCGCCTTCACTTCAGGCTCAGCTTTCACTTCCGGCTCTGCTTCAACCACAGGCTCTGCTTCAACAACAGGCGCAATTTCCGGTTCAACGTCGGCCACGGCTGCGACAGCAGGGGCTTCCTGAGCAGGCGCTTCGGATGCTTCAGCCACAACAGGTTCTGCTGCTGCGACCTCTTCAATCACCTCTTTAGCGACCACGACATCTTCATTGGCGATAATTTGCGGTTGTTCAGCAACAGGCGCGGCAATCACTTCCGGATGGGTTGTCTCCACCGGCGCAACTTGCGACTCAACAGCAATCGCTGCAGCGGTATTCACCTCTTCCGGTGCAACAGTAGTGGCGTCGGTCACAACAGGTTCAACGGCATTGGTTTGCTCATCGATCTGCGCTTCTTGCTCCAGCGGGCGAGCAACCGGATAACGGATCCAGGCTTTACCGGACGCCATCTCTGGGGAGGCGCAGGCAATGGCCAGTGGCATCGGCGACTGCAGCGGGTAACGTTCGTCACGGTAACGACGACGACGCTGACCACTTACACGCAGATGACGCGGGGAACGACGTGAACGACGCGGCATACCGGCGTTATCACGCGCTTCGCCGTTGTCGTCCTGCTCCTGCACGTTTTCCACCACGGCTGGCAGATCCACTTTCGCCAGTTCGGTGCTCTGTGCCGGGGCAACAGGTGCCTCAACGGTTTCTACGGCTGCGGCTTCGTCTGCCTGAGACTGGATACGTACAGATTTGGTCAACTGGCGCTGTTTACGGCGCGGCATCACCTGAACGCGTTCTTCCTGCTCGGTTTCCTGCTCTGGCTGCTCTTCGCGGTTCAGCACTTTAACTTCTTGCTGTGCCTGACGCTTCTCGTCATTACGACGACGGTTGCGCTCACGACGCGGCTGCTGCTCGTCACGGTTACGGGTTTTTTCCGCTTCGGTGCCGGTAGACTGGCGAATTTCGCGCTCTTCCGCGTTCTGCTGCGATTTCTCGCGGCGATTACGGCGGTTCTCCTCGCGGCCTTCACGCGCTTCGTTGTTGTCAGCACGGTTGTCGCGACGTTCATTGCGGTCGCCACGGTCGCCACGGTCGCCACGGTCGTTACGATCGCCACGGTCATTACGATCGCGACGGTTGTTTTGACGTTTACGGCGCTCCTGAGAACGTTCCTGCTTCTCTTCTCTTTTCTCGACTTTCGGCTGTTCAGGCTGCGCCTCTTCACCGGCAAACATCTTCTTCAGCGCACTGAAGAAGCGGCTCAGCAGGCCTTGCTCAGCAGGGGCTGTGCTTGCTACAACGGCTGGTTTCTTCGCCGCAGGTTTGGCGGTTGCCTCTTCCTGTGCAGGTGCTGGCGGTGCTTCAGGCATCACGAAAGCGGCCAGCGCAGGCTGCTCTGGCAGTTTACGTTCGGCGTACTCTTCTTCAGACGGCAGGGCCATCGCTTCTTCATGCAGCTTCGGCAGCATGTAGCTCAGGGTGGCCGTCTCTTCGCCTTTACGCACGCGCAGAACCGAGTAATGCGGCGTCTGCATCTGATCGTTTGGCACGATCACGCAACGAACGCCGCCCAGACGCGTTTCGATGGCGCTCACTGCGGCACGTTTTTCGTTCAGCAGATAAGACGCAATCGGCACCGGAACAATGGCGTGAACTTCTTTGGTGTTCTCTTTCAGCGCTTCTTCTTCAATCAGACGCAGAATGGAGAGGGACAGCGATTCGTTGTCACGCACGGTACCCGTACCGGAACAGCGTGGGCAGACGTGATGGCTGGACTCACCCAGAGACGGGCTAAGACGCTGACGAGACATCTCCAGCAGGCCAAAGCGCGAAATATGACTGATCTGGATACGCGCACGGTCCTGACGCACGGATTCGCGCAGTCGGTTCTCAACGGCGCGCTGGTGGCGAACAGGGGTCATATCGATAAAGTCGATAACGATCAGACCACCGAGGTCACGCAGACGCAGCTGACGTGCAATCTCATCTGCCGCTTCCAGGTTGGTGTTAAAGGCCGTCTCTTCGATATCGCCACCGCGGGTTGCACGCGCGGAGTTGATGTCGATTGCGGTCAGGGCTTCGGTAGTATCGATAACGATAGAACCGCCTGACGGCAGACGCACTTCACGCTGGAAGGCTGACTCAATCTGGGATTCAATCTGGTAGTGGCTGAACAGCGGGATTTCACCGGTGTACAGTTTAATTTTGCTGGTGAAATCCGGACGACCCAGTGCGGCGATATGCTGGCGAGCCAGCTCAAGCACTTTAGGGTTATCAATCAGAATCTCGCCAATGTCCTGACGCAGATAGTCGCGGAAAGCACGGACAATGACGTTACTTTCCTGGTGAATCAGGAATGGGGCAGGGCGGCTTTCTGCGGCTTTCTGAATCGCTTCCCAGTGTTTAAGGCGGAAGCTCAGGTCCCACTGCAACGCTTCGGCAGATTTGCCGACGCCCGCGGTGCGAACAATCAGGCCCATGCCGTCCGGCAGCTCAAGGCTTGCCAGTGCTTCTTTCAGCTCAGTGCGATCATCACCTTCGATGCGACGAGAGATGCCGCCAGCGCGTGGGTTGTTTGGCATCAGCACCAGATAGCTGCCTGCCAGGCTAATAAAGGTTGTTAGCGCAGCGCCTTTGTTACCCCGTTCTTCTTTATCGATCTGAACGATAACTTCCTGACCTTCACGCAGAACGTCTTTGATGTTCGGACGACCATGGGCGTTATAGTTGGACGGGAAATATTCGCGGGCAATTTCTTTGAGTGGGAGGAAACCGTGACGCTCAGCACCGTAGTCAACAAATGCAGCTTCAAGGCTGGGTTCAATGCGGGTGATTTTGCCTTTGTAAATGTTCGCTTTTTTCTGTTCGTGGCCTGGGCTTTCAATATCCAGATCGTACAGACGCTGCCCATCCACAAGGGCGACACGCAACTCTTCTTGCTGAGTTGCGTTGATTAACATTCTTTTCATCGTAACTTACTCATTATTCTTACATTGACGACTAAGCTGCGGGCAAGATGACGCTTTCCGGGGTATGAACCGATGGCCTCGTGTCTATTCACGTCGCCAACCTCACGGTTGTCGCTCGCTTAAGAGGCGCAAAGTGTCGGTTGCCTGTATTTCATACGGAAACACAGCGCAATTATCAGGGGAACAGCCTGGGTAAAACTCTCCAGAGAAGATTCCATTTACCGGTAAGTACTGCAACCCGCAGCCCGCTAACTGTCTGAAAGATCAATACGTCTTACGCCATTGCTGCGTGGATGATCGGTCAGACAAAATTGGTCATTCCGTCGTTATCCTTACTTAACCAGGATTTAACACGGAAAACAGCAACATTATTCCATTGCTTCCTGGGTTATAGCAAGTTGACTTTTACCATTTATCACCCGGTTACTCACAGTTTTTTCACTTCTTCGAATGGATCGGTTTAATAACCATCAAATCGATTGCGTAAAGCAAAGAGTAACCGGTCAAAGGTATATATAAGCATAGAAAAATGAGTGGCGCTAACCGCGACTGATAATTAGAATCGCCCACCATGAAAACAGAGACTCCATCAGTAAAAATCGTTGCCATCACCGAAGATGAAGCGGGGCAACGTATCGACAACTTTTTGCGCACCCAACTGAAGGGCGTGCCAAAGAGCATGATCTACCGCATCCTGCGTAAGGGTGAGGTGCGGGTAAATAAGAAGCGCATCAAACCTGAATACAAACTTGAAGCGGGAGATGAAGTCCGCATCCCGCCGGTCCGCGTCGCCGAGCGGGAAGAGCAGGCGGTCTCGCCGCATCTCAACAAAGTCGCGGCGCTAACGGATGTGATTTTATATGAAGACGATCATATCCTGGTGCTGAACAAGCCTTCAGGCACCGCCGTACATGGCGGCAGTGGGCTGAGCTTTGGCGTGATCGAAGGTTTACGCGCCCTGCGCCCGGAAGCGCGCTTCCTTGAACTGGTACACCGCCTCGATCGCGATACTTCTGGCATCTTGTTGGTGGCAAAGAAACGCTCCGCGCTGCGCTCCCTGCATGAACAGTTGCGTGAAAAAGGGATGCAGAAAGATTATCTCGCGCTGGTTCGCGGCCAGTGGCAATCTCACGTGAAAGTGGTTCAAGCGCCACTGCTGAAAAATATTCTGCAAAGCGGTGAGCGTATTGTGCGCGTGAGCCAGGAAGGTAAACCGTCTGAGACCCGTTTTAAGGTTGAAGAGCGTTACGCCTTTGCAACGCTGGTGCGTTGCAGCCCGGTGACGGGGCGTACTCACCAGATTCGCGTCCATACCCAGCACGCAGGCCACCCGATTGCCTTTGATGATCGCTATGGCGATCGCGAATTTGATAAGCAGTTGGCGGGTACCGGGCTTTCACGCCTGTTTCTGCACGCAGCGGCACTGAAGTTTACCCACCCTAATACGGGGGAGGTCATGCGCGTTGAAGCGCCGCTTGACGACCAGCTCAAACGTTGCCTCAAGGTATTGCGGGACGCGAGCTAAAAGAAGAAACCGGCCATTGGCCGGTTTTTTTACGCCATTAACGGGTTGTAATCTTCCCGACGAAGCATCTGGCAGAGCGCAATGAGCGGCAACCCGACCAGCGTATTGGGATCGCGCCCCTCCAGCCGATCGAACAGCGCAATCCCCAGCCCTTCGCTTTTGAAACTGCCTGCGCAGCTCAGCGGGCGCTCTTTGCGCACGTAGTCGTCGATCTCCTGCTCGCTAAGATGACGGAAGTGGACGTCAAAGGGTTCGCACTCTGTCTGTAGATGGCCCGTCGCGGTGTTATACAGCGCCAGCCCCGTATAAAAGGTGACGATGTTGCCGCGCGCTTTCATGAGCTGCTGGCGTGCTCTCTCTTCCGTGTGCGGTTTACCGGTAATCTCGCCATCCAGGACGCAAACCTGATCGGATCCTATAATCAGATGGTTAGGATAACGTGCGGCGAGGCACTGCGCTTTTTCCTGTGCCAGACGAAGAACGAGATGGCGGGGGGACTCACCCGGCTGCGGGGTCTCATCGATGTCCGGTGCGGCACATTCAAACGGTAGACCGAGTTTTTCAAGCAACGCGCGGCGCCAGGGAGATGTGGAGGCAAGAATGAGATTCGGCATATTTTTTTCACCAGATATAGCGTATCGATGCCAGCCATTTTAAACTACAGGCCGCAATGTGTGCGAATAATTGGCAAAAGGCAGCTCTGGTTGCCTTTTTCTTTGACTCTATGACGTTACAAAGTTAATATGCGCGCCCTATGCAAAAGGTAAAATTACCCCTGACTCTTGATCCGGTCCGTACGGCTCAAAAACGCCTCGATTACGAAGGAATCTATTCTTCCGATCAGGCAGAGCGTATTGCCGAATCCGTAGTCAGTGTGGACAGTGATGTAGAATGCTCCATGTCGTTCGCTATCGACAACCAGCGCCTTGCCGTTTTAACCGGTGATGCAAAGGTGACGGTAACGCTCGAATGTCAGCGTTGCGGGAAACCGTTTGTACAGCATGTTCACACAACGTATTGTTTTAGCCCGGTTCGTTCCGACGAACAGGCTGAAGCACTCCCGGAAGCGTATGAGCCGATTGAGGTTAACGAATTCGGTGAAATCGATCTTCTGGCGTTGGTTGAAGATGAAATCATCCTCACCTTGCCAGTCGTTCCGGTGCATGATTCTGAACACTGTGAAGTGTCCGAGGCGGACATGGTCTTTGGGGAACTGCCTGATGAAGCGCAAAAACCAAACCCATTTGCCGTATTAGCCAGCTTAAAGCGTAAGTAATTGAGGAGTAAGGTCCATGGCCGTACAACAGAATAAACCAACCCGTTCCAAACGTGGCATGCGTCGTTCCCATGACGCGCTGACTGCAGTTACCAGCCTGTCTGTAGACAAGACTTCTGGTGAGAAACACCTGCGTCACCACATCACTGCTGACGGTTTCTACCGTGGCCGCAAGGTAATCACTAAGTAATCACGCGCAAGCGTGATGAAGCTTAGTGAGGATTTCCCCGGGCAACTGGGGAAACACCAAACCAGGCTGTGACGATACCTTGACACGTCTAACCCTGGCGTTAGATGTCATGGGGGGAGATTTTGGCCCTTCAGTGACAGTGCCTGCAGCATTGCAGGCACTGAACTCTAATTCGCAACTCACACTTCTTTTAGTCGGCAATCCCGACACAATCACGCCATTACTTGCAAAAGCTGACTTTGAACAACGTTCACGTCTGCAGATTATTCCTGCGCAGTCAGTTATTGCCAGTGATGCCCGCCCATCGCAGGCTATTCGTAATAGCCGGGGCAGTTCAATGCGAGTGGCGCTGGAGCTGGTAAAAGAAGGGCGAGCTGAGGCTTGCGTGAGCGCGGGAAATACCGGCGCGCTAATGGGGCTGGCCAAATTACTGCTCAAACCCATCGAGGGGATTGAGCGCCCGGCGTTGGTGACGGTTTTACCGCATCAACAGAAAGGCAAAACAGTGGTGCTTGATTTAGGTGCTAACGTCGATTGCGATGGTGTGATGCTGGCGCAATTCGCCGTGATGGGCTCGGTTCTGGCCGAAGAGGTGGTAGGCATCACCAATCCGCGCGTCGCCTTGCTGAATATCGGAGAAGAAGAGACCAAAGGTCTTGATAATATCCGCGAGGCTGCCGAGCGACTTAAAACTGTTCCGACCATCAACTATATTGGTTATCTCGAAGCCAACGAATTATTGACCGGAAAAACGGATGTACTGGTGTGTGACGGTTTTACTGGAAACGTCACGTTAAAAACCATGGAAGGGGTCGTCAGAATGTTTCTCTCGCTGCTGAAATCGCAGGGCGAGGGTAAAAAACGGTCCTGGTGGCTGATTTTATTAAAGCGTTGGTTACAAAAAAGCCTGACGCGGCGATTCAGTCACCTCAACCCCGACCAGTATAATGGCGCCTGTCTGTTAGGATTGCGCGGCATCGTGATTAAGAGTCATGGTGCTGCCAATCAGCGAGCCTTTACCGTCGCGATTGAACAGGCAGTGCAGGCGGTGCAGCGACAAGTTCCTCAGCGGATTGCCGCTCGCCTGGAATCTGTATTAGCAAAAAGTGACTGAGCGTACATGTATACGAAGATTTTAGGTACCGGCAGCTATCTGCCCAAACAAGTGCGAACCAACGCCGATCTGGAAAAAATGGTTGATACCTCTGACGAGTGGATTGTCACACGCACAGGTATCCGCGAGCGTCGTATCGCCGCGCCAGATGAAACCGTTTCTACCATGGGTTATGAAGCTGCTCTGCGTGCGCTCGACATGGCTGGCGTCGATAAAAACGACATTGGTCTGATTATCGTTGCAACGACGTCTGCGACCCATGCTTTCCCAAGTGCAGCCTGTCAGGTTCAGAACATGCTGGGCATTAAAGGTTGCCCGGCTTTTGACGTTGCGGCCGCCTGCGCGGGCTTTACCTACGCGTTGAGCATCGCCGATCAATACGTGAAATCTGGTGCAGTTAAAAATGCGCTGGTGATCGGTTCTGATGTTCTCGCACGCACTTGCGATCCTAACGATCGCGGCACGATTATTATCTTCGGCGACGGTGCCGGCGCGGTACTGCTTGGTCAGTCTGAAGAGCCGGGCATCATCTCTACTCACCTGCATGCCGATGGCAGCTACGGTGAGTTGTTAACGCTGCCGAACGCCAACCGCGTTAACCCGGACGACCCGATTTTCCTGACCATGGCCGGAAACGAAGTGTTCAAGGTCGCGGTAACCGAGCTGGCGCATATCGTTGATGAGACGCTGCAGGCCAATAACCTGGAGCGCACGGCGCTCGACTGGCTGGTGCCACATCAGGCTAACCTGCGCATTATCAGCGCCACGGCCAAAAAGTTAGGCATGTCGATGGATAACGTTGTGGTGACCCTTGATCGTCACGGCAACACCTCTGCGGCATCCGTACCTTGCGCGTTTGACGAAGCGGTACGCGATGGGCGAATTCAACGGGGTCAGCTGGTGCTGCTCGAAGCCTTTGGCGGCGGGTTCACCTGGGGCTCTGCACTGGTTCGTTTCTAAAAAGGATTAATAAAAATGACGCAATTTGCATTTGTGTTTCCGGGTCAGGGCTCTCAGGCCGTTGGCATGTTGTCTGATTTAGCAGCAAGCAACCCGGTTATTGAAGAGACTTTCCGTGAAGCTTCTGATGCCCTGGGGTATGATCTCTGGGCACTGACTCAGCAGGGTCCTGCTGAAGAGCTGAACAAGACCTGGCAGACGCAGCCTGCGTTACTGACCGCCTCCGTCGCGCTCTGGCGCTTGTGGCAGCAGCAGGGCGGAAAAGCGCCTGTCATGATGGCTGGCCATAGCCTTGGCGAATACTCCGCACTGGTCTGTGCCGGGGTGATCGGCTTTGCGGATGCGGTGCGTCTGGTTGAACTGCGTGGCAAATTCATGCAGGAAGCCGTGCCTGAAGGGACCGGCGGTATGTCGGCCATTATTGGTCTGGACGATGAGTCTATCGCCAAAGCCTGTGAAGAGTCAGCCGAAGGGCAGGTAGTATCGCCTGTTAACTTCAACTCCCCGGGCCAGGTCGTGATCGCAGGTCACAAAGAAGCAGTGGAACGTGCAGGTGCAGCCTGTAAAGCAGCAGGCGCGAAACGCGCACTTCCTCTGCCTGTCAGCGTACCTTCTCACTGTGCACTGATGAAACCCGCCGCAGATAAGCTGGCGCTGGAGCTGGAAAAAATCACCTTCAACGCACCGTCTGTTCCGGTGGTGAATAACGTTGACGTGCAGGCTGAAACCGCACCTGAAGCGATCCGCCAGGCGCTGGTACGTCAGCTGTACAGCCCGGTTCAGTGGACCAAAACCGTTGAATTTATGGCATCGCAGGGCGTTGAGCACCTGTATGAAGTGGGCCCGGGTAAAGTCCTCACCGGCCTGACTAAACGTATTGTTGATACCCTGACTGCCTCGGCCATTAATGAGCCGGAAGCAATGTCAGCGGCACTCTCGCAATAAAAGAGGAAAACCATGAGTTTTGAAGGAAAAATCGCACTGGTCACCGGCGCAAGCCGCGGTATCGGTCGCGCAATCGCTGAGACGCTCGTTGCCCGTGGCGCGAAAGTTATCGGCACTGCAACCAGCGAGAATGGCGCACAGGCCATCAGCGACTATCTGGGTGATAACGGGAAAGGTCTGGTACTGAATGTGACCGATCCTGCATCTATCGAATCTGTTCTGGGAAATATTCGCGCAGAGTTTGGCGAAGTCGATATTCTGGTAAATAATGCCGGTATCACTCGCGATAACCTGCTGATGCGAATGAAAGATGATGAGTGGGACGATATTCTCGAAACCAACCTGTCATCTGTATTCCGTCTGTCAAAAGCGGTAATGCGAGCTATGATGAAAAAGCGTCATGGCCGTATTATCACTATCGGTTCTGTGGTTGGTACCATGGGAAATGCTGGTCAGGCTAACTACGCTGCGGCGAAAGCAGGTCTGATCGGTTTCAGTAAGTCGCTGGCGCGCGAAGTTGCGTCCCGCGGTATTACTGTAAACGTTGTTGCTCCGGGCTTTATTGAAACGGACATGACGCGTGCGCTGACCGATGATCAGCGTGCGGGTACGCTGGCAGCTGTTCCTGCGGGTCGTCTTGGCGATCCTAAAGAAATTGCCAGCGCGGTTGCATTTTTAGCCTCTGACGAAGCGGGTTACATCACTGGTGAGACCCTCCACGTCAACGGCGGGATGTATATGGTTTAACCACGATCGAAAATATTTGCGTTATTGTAGGGATTGGCCTCAAAATAACGTAAAATCGTGGTAAGAACTGCCGGGATTTAGTTGCAAATTTTTCAACATTTTATACACTACGAAAACCATCGCGAAAGCGAGTTTTGATAGGAAATTTAAGAGTATGAGCACTATCGAAGAACGCGTTAAGAAAATTATCGGCGAACAGCTGGGCGTTAAGCAGGAAGAAGTTGTGAACTCCGCTTCCTTCGTTGAAGACCTGGGCGCAGATTCTCTTGACACCGTTGAGCTGGTAATGGCTCTGGAAGAAGAGTTTGATACTGAGATTCCGGACGAAGAAGCTGAGAAAATCACCACCGTTCAGGCTGCCATTGATTACATCAACGGTCACCAGGCGTAAGTGAACATCTCCAGGCGGTCATTCGACCGCCTGAGTTTTATCTTTTATCGTCCCACGAATCTCTTTTATTTATCCCTCCCTGGAGGACAAACGTGTCTAAGCGTCGTGTAGTTGTGACCGGACTTGGCATGTTGTCTCCTGTCGGCAATACCGTAGAGTCCACCTGGAAAGCTCTCCTTGCCGGTCAGAGCGGCATCAGCCTAATCGACCATTTCGATACTAGCGCCTACGCAACGAAATTTGCTGGCTTAGTAAAGGATTTTAACTGTGAAGAGATCATCTCGCGCAAAGAACAGCGCAAGATGGATGCCTTCATTCAATATGGAATTGTCGCTGGCGTTCAGGCCATGCAGGATTCTGGCCTTGTTATTACGGAAGAGAACGCAACCCGTATCGGTGCTGCAATCGGCTCCGGAATCGGCGGTCTTGGTCTGATTGAGGAAAATCATACCTCTTTAGTGAATGGTGGCCCGCGTAAAATCAGCCCGTTCTTCGTTCCGTCCACGATTGTTAACATGGTGGCAGGTCACCTGACCATTATGTATGGCCTGCGTGGCCCAAGCATCTCTATCGCAACCGCCTGTACCTCTGGCGTGCATAACATCGGCCAGGCCGCGCGTATCATCGCGTATGGCGATGCAGATGCCATGGTTGCGGGTGGGGCTGAAAAAGCCAGTACACCTCTTGGCGTAGGCGGTTTCGGCGCAGCACGTGCGCTCTCTACGCGCAACGACAACCCTCAGGCAGCGAGCCGTCCATGGGATAAAGACCGTGATGGTTTTGTGCTGGGCGACGGGGCAGGCATGATCGTACTGGAAGAGTACGAACACGCGAAAAAACGCGGCGCGAAAATTTATGCTGAAGTCGTTGGCTTTGGGATGAGTAGCGATGCTTACCACATGACATCACCACCAGAGAACGGCGCAGGTGCTGCGCTGGCGATGGAAAATGCGATTCGTGATGCAGGTATTACCCCTGCACAGATTGGCTACGTGAATGCGCACGGTACCTCTACCCCTGCGGGTGACAAAGCTGAAGCGCAGGCTGTTAAGTCTATCTTCGGTGAAGCAGCCAGCCGCGTAATGGTGAGCTCGACCAAGTCCATGACCGGCCACCTGTTGGGTGCGGCGGGTGCAGTAGAATCTATCTACTCCATTCTTGCGCTGCGCGATCAGGCTGTCCCTCCAACCATCAACCTGGATAACCCGGATGAAGGTTGCGATCTGGACTTCGTTCCACACGAAGCGCGTCAGGTCAGCGGAATGGAGTACACCCTGTGTAACTCCTTCGGCTTCGGCGGAACCAACGGTTCTCTGATCTTCAAAAAGGTCTGAGACTGACTCTCCGCTAGTCCTGTTTAGAGGTCCGCTTGTCGGACCTTTTTTTATTCAACCTTATCTGCTTGTTCAAGACCCGCCGTCCTGCCAGACTTAATCTCCCCTATATAGGAGCCATCATGTATTTAATCAATGGATTGCCTCAGGACAGTCTGCCCGTAAACGACAGGGCAGTGCAGTTTGGCGATGGTTGCTTCACCACGGCGCGGATCGCCGATGGAGAGGTCTGTTTACTGACAGCGCACCTGCAGCGTTTGCGCAGTACCTGTGAAAAACTCTTTATCCCTTTTGAGCAGTGGTCAGCGCTGGAAGCAGAAATGACTACACATGCCCAGGGAATAACCCGGGGCGTGCTGAAGGTGATCATTACCCGCGGCGGCGGGGGGCGGGGTTACAGTGCGGCAAACTGCCTGCAACCGACCCGTATCCTGTCGGTTTCCGCCTTTCCTGCCCACTATGATCGCTGGCGCAATGAGGGTATTCGCCTGGCATTAAGTCCGGTACGTTTAGGGCGTAATCCGATGCTGGCAGGCATTAAGCATCTTAATCGCCTTGAGCAGGTCTTAATTCGCACGCATCTTGAACAGACGGACTGTGATGAGGCGCTGGTTCTTGACAGCGAAGGGATCATTACGGAATGCTGTGCCGCTAATTTGTTCTGGCGCTGCGGGCGCGAGGTGTTTACCCCGCGGCTTGACCAGGCGGGTGTAAATGGCCTGATGCGCCAGTTTTGTCTGCAACAACTGGCACACTCCGACTATCGTGTTGTCGAAGTCTGTGCACAGGAAGAGGCGCTGGGCGCGGCCGAGGAGGTCATTGTGTGTAATGCCCTGATGCCTCTGGTGCCCGTGCGTCAGTATGGCGAACACCACTGGTCATCGCGAGAGTTGTACCAATTTTTAGCCCCACTGTGTGAGCAAACCAGATAATCATGAAGAAAATGTTTCGTTTTATTCTCCTCATCATCGTCGTGCTGGGTATTGCGGCCGGCGTGGGAATGTGGAAAGTGCGCCAGCTGGCGGACAGCAAGATCCTGATCAAAGAAGAGACCATTTTTAGCCTGAAAGCGGGAACCGGGCGTCTGGCGCTTGGCGAACAGCTTTACGGTGAAAAGGTGATTAACCGTCCACGCGTCTTCCAGTGGCTGCTGCGTATCGAGCCAGACCTCTCTCACTTTAAGGCCGGGACGTACCGCCTGATGCCAGGGATGAGCGTGCGCGAAATGCTGGAACTGCTTGAAAGCGGAAAAGAGGCGCAGTTCCCGCTGCGATTCGTTGAAGGCATGCGGTTGAGCGATTATCTTGCGCAGCTTCGTGATGCGCCATATATCAAGCACACTCTGAAGGACGACGATTACGCCACCGTCGCGCAAGCTCTTAAATTCGACAATCCAGCGCGGATTGAGGGCTGGTTCTGGCCCGATACCTGGATGTATACCGCAGGAACCACCGATATTGCCATGCTGCAGCGCGCGCACAAAAAAATGGTGAGCGCGATAGAGAAAGCCTGGGAAGGCAGGGCAGAAGGTCTGCCTTATAAAGATCAGAATCAGTTTGTCACAATGGCCTCGATCATTGAGAAGGAGACGGCGGTGGCCAGCGAGCGGGATCAGGTCGCTTCGGTGTTTATCAACCGTCTGCGTATTGGCATGCGTTTGCAGACCGATCCCACGGTGATCTACGGGATGGGTAAAAATTATAACGGGAAACTAAGCCGTAAAGACCTGGAAACCCCGACCGATTATAATACCTACGTCATTAGCGGCTTACCGCCAGGACCGATCGCCACGCCGGGCCAGGCATCACTGGATGCTGCCGCTCACCCGGCTAAGACGCCTTATCTCTATTTTGTTGCTGATGGCAAGGGTGGGCACACATTCAATACTAATCTTGCCGCTCATAACCGTTCGGTTCAGGACTATCTGAAGGCACTTAAGGAAAAAAATGCGCAGTAATTACATCGTCATTGAAGGGCTGGAAGGCGCCGGAAAGACCACCGCACGGGATACGGTCGTTGAAACCCTGAAGGAGTGCGGCGTAGAAGAGATGGTCTTCACCCGTGAGCCGGGCGGCACGCAGTTGGCTGAAAAGCTGAGAAGCCTGGTGCTGGACATCAAATCCGTCGGCGATGAAGTGATTAACGACAAAGCTGAAGTGATGATGTTCTATGCGGCGCGCGTACAGTTGGTAGAAACGGTTATCAAGCCGGCACTGGCTCAGGGGCAATGGGTGATTGGCGATCGTCATGATCTCTCTACGCAGGCCTATCAGGGCGGAGGGCGTGGAATCGATCAACAGATGCTGGCGACGCTGCGTGATGCGGTACTGGGGAGTTTCCGCCCGGACCTCACGCTCTATCTGGATGTGACGCCGGAAGTGGGCCTCCGACGCGCACGTGCGCGTGGAGAGCTGGATCGGATCGAACAGGAGTCTCTGGATTTCTTTAATCGTACCCGCGCGCGTTACCTTGAACTGGCCGCCCAGGACCCCTCGATTCGCACTGTCGATGCGACTCAATCGCTGGATGAAGTGAAGCAGGCGATTCGCCAGACCGTGCGTGACTGGCTGAAGGAAGTACAGGCATGAAATGGTACCCATGGTTGCGCCCGCATTTTGAACAACTGGTGAAGGGTTATCAGTCGGGGCGGGGGCATCATGCGCTACTTATTCAGTCGTTACCCGGTATGGGTGATGATGCACTTATCTACGCGATAAGCCGCTTAATGATGTGTCAGCAGCCGCAGGGTACCAAAAGCTGCGGACACTGTCGCAGCTGCCAGTTGATGCAGGCCGAAACCCACCCGGATTACTACACGCTTGAGCCTGAAAAGGGGAAAAGCACCCTGGGCATTGATGCAGTACGCGCGGTGAGCGAAAAGCTCTACGAGCGCGCACGGCTGGGTGGCGCCAAGGTGGTGTGGTTGAAAGATGCCGCACAGCTAACCGAGGCGGCTGCCAATGCTTTGCTGAAAACCCTGGAGGAGCCGCCGGAGAACACGTGGTTCCTGCTCTCGTGTCGGGAACCCGGAAAGCTACTGGCGACGCTGCGTAGCCGCTGCCGCTTACATCATCTCGGTGCTCCTCAGGAATCCTGGGCAATGAACTGGCTCCAGCGAGAAGTGACGGTGTCACAGGACGCGGCATTAACGGCGCTGCGTCTTTGCGGCGGCGCGCCAGCCGCGGCTTTAGAATTACTCCAGCCCGGCCTCTGGACACCCCGTGAGCAGCTCTGTCAGGCCGTGGGTAACGCCAGCGAGAGTCGGGATTGGCTGAGCCTGCTGGCTATCCTCAATCATGACCAGGTGACAAGCCGACTGCAGTGGTTCTCCACTCTGCTGCTGGATGCGTTAAAAATGCAGCAGGGGGCGACACAGGTGAGCAATGTCGACGCCTGGCAACTGATTACCCTCCTGGCTCAGCGTCACAATGGCGCCTGGCTGCGCGCCGTACTACACGATGTCTGCCAGTGTCGTGAACAGCTTATTAGCGTCACCGGGCTTAATCGCGAGCTTGTGCTGACAGACCTGTTACTGAATATTGAGCATTACCTGCAACCGGGTGCCGTCTTGCCCGATACCCACCTCTGAGAGAGACATTATGTTTTTAGTCGACTCACACTGCCATCTCGATGGCCTTGATTACCAAACACTCCATAAAGACGTCGATGATGTGCTGGCGAAAGCCGCCGCACGCGACGTTAAATTCTACCTGGCGGTCGCGACCACGTTACCAGGATACCGCAGCATGCGCGAGCTGGTGGGGGTACGTGATAACGTCGTCTTCTCCTGCGGTGTCCATCCGCTCAACCAGGATGAAGCCTACGATGTGGACGATCTGCGCCGGCTCGCGGCAGAAGAGGGCGTGGTCGCTATGGGCGAAACCGGGCTGGACTATTTTTACACGCCGGAAACAAAACCGCGTCAGCAGGAGTCCTTCCGCAACCATATCCGTATTGGGCGAGAGCTGAACAAGCCAGTGATTGTTCACACCCGCGATGCACGTGCCGACACCCTGGCGATCCTTAGCGAAGAAAAGGTGACGGATTGCGGAGGCGTACTACACTGTTTCACAGAAGATAGAGAAACAGCAGGTAAGCTGCTGGATATGGGGTTTTATATCTCGTTTTCCGGGATTGTGACGTTCCGTAATGCTGAACAGCTGCGCGATGCGGCGCGTTATGTACCGCTCGATCGCTTGCTGGTGGAGACCGATTCTCCCTATCTGGCACCGGTACCGCATCGCGGTAAAGAGAATCAGCCCGCAATGGCACGGGATGTGGCCGACTATATGGCCGTGTTGAAAGGCGTCGAGGTTCAAGAACTGGCACGCATTACTACTGAAAACTTTGCCAGCCTGTTTCATATCGACCCCTCCCGCCTGCAATCTGCCTGATTAACCTCTTTTTTTAAGGCTCGTAATTAATAGTTAAAGCGAGTAAAGTTCACCGCCCTGAAAGGGGCGGTAGAGACGATTTTGGAAACACTTTGACATCTATTTTGTAAAAAACTGCAAGTTTTTAGGATGCCGTAAGCTGAAACGTGATAACCGTCAAACAACGACGCGGAGATTTATTTTACTCTGTGTAATAAATAAAGGGCACTTAGATGTCCTGTCCACGGCGCGGTTCTCCCCCCGTGCCAATGCGTGAAAGCGTAAAAAAAGCACAAATACTCAGGAGCACTCTCAATTATGTTTAAGAATGCATTTGCTAACCTGCAGAAGGTCGGTAAATCGCTGATGCTGCCAGTATCCGTACTGCCTATCGCAGGTATCCTGCTGGGCGTCGGTTCGGCTAACTTCAGCTGGCTGCCAGCCGTCGTATCTCATGTTATGGCTGAAGCAGGTGGTTCTGTTTTTGCAAACATGCCGCTGATCTTCGCAATCGGTGTTGCCCTCGGCTTCACGAATAACGATGGTGTATCCGCACTGGCCGCGGTCGTTGCCTACGGCATCATGGTTAAGACCATGGCGGTCGTTGCGCCTCTGGTGCTGCATTTACCTGCTGAAGAAATCGCGGCAAAACACCTGGCTGATACCGGTGTTCTGGGTGGTATCATCTCGGGTGCGATTGCGGCATATATGTTCAATCGCTTCTATCGCATCAAGCTGCCTGAGTATCTGGGCTTCTTCGCTGGTAAGCGTTTTGTTCCAATCATCTCTGGTCTGGCGGCGATCTTCACTGGCGTGATTCTCTCCTTCATCTGGCCACCGATTGGTTCCGCTATCCAGACCTTCTCCCAGTGGGCTGCGTATCAGAACCCGGTAGTGGCATTCGGTATCTACGGCTTCATTGAGCGCTGCCTGGTACCGTTCGGTCTGCACCATATCTGGAACGTTCCATTCCAGATGCAGATTGGTGAATTCACCAACGCGGCAGGTCAGGTCTTCCACGGCGATATCCCACGCTACATGGCGGGTGACCCGACTGCAGGTAAACTCTCTGGCGGCTTCCTGTTCAAAATGTACGGCCTGCCGGCTGCGGCAATTGCTATCTGGCACTCTGCTAAACCAGAGAACCGTGCAAAAGTGGGCGGTATCATGATCTCCGCAGCGCTGACCTCGTTCCTGACCGGTATTACCGAGCCGATCGAGTTCTCCTTCATGTTCGTTGCGCCGATCCTGTACATCATTCACGCAGTACTGGCTGGCCTGGCATTCCCTATCTGTATCCTGCTGGGTATGCGCGACGGTACCTCCTTCTCGCACGGCCTGATCGACTTTATCGTACTGTCGGGTAACAGCAGCAAACTGTGGCTGTTCCCAATCGTGGGTGCGGGCTATGCGATTGCTTACTACACCATCTTCCGCGTGCTGATCAAAGCACTGGACCTGAAAACACCGGGTCGTGAAGATGCAACAGAAGACAGCAAAGCAGGCGTGACCAGCGAAATGGCTCCGGCCCTGGTTGCAGCGTTCGGCGGTAAAGAAAACATCACTAACCTGGACGCATGTATCACTCGTCTGCGTGTGAGCGTTGCTGATGTTGCGAAAGTAGACCAGCCGGGGCTGAAAAAACTGGGCGCAGCGGGCGTAGTTGTTGCAGGTTCTGGTGTACAGGCTATCTTCGGGACGAAGTCCGATAACCTGAAAACCGAAATGGATGAGTACATCCGCAACAGCTAAGTTGTGACCTGGGGAGACTAAGGCAGCCGCATGGCTGCCTTTTTTATTGGCGCAACCGGGTGGCCGATGGTCATCATTGCTCACGGTCACATGGGTATATCCGGCGAGGGCTGAGCAAAGTACACAGATAAAAAAAGGGAGCCGGCTGGCTCCCTGTATGTTTTACATCTAATCAGAAACTGTAGCTTGCGCTAACCGAGAAGTTTCGTGGTGCGCCATAAACGCCGTAGGTTCCCAGATAGTCGTAATACTCTTTGTCGAAGACGTTGTTCAGGTTTGCCTGTACGGCAAAGTCTTTAGTGACCTGATAACGTGAGAAGAGATCGACAACGGTGTAGCCATCCTGAGTAATCTTGCTGGTGCCGTTAGGGCCTGGCGTTTCGAAATCATACCAGGTTTTGTTCTGCCAGCGCGCACCGCCGCCGACGGTTAGCTCTGGCAACATGGGCAACTGATAACGGGTAAACAGCTTCATGGTGGTGCGCGCCTGCTGCGGATTAACCGCATTGCCGTCTTCGTCTTCAGCAATGTAGCGGCTGGCACCAAAGGTGAGCTGCCAGTTATCGGTCAATGCACCGTTCAGTTCAAACTCAACGCCTTTGCTGACGGTACCGTCGATAGATTTGTAGGCAGATTGTCCGCCGGAGCCAGGGATGGTTGTGCCAGTATTCACGGCCACATTATCTTGTTCGATACGGAATACAGCGAACGTTGCGGTCAGGCGAGTGTTGAACCAGTCACCTTTAACGCCAGCTTCATAGCTCTTACCCGTGGTGGGGTCGATGAAGTTGCTGTTGATGTCACGCTGCCCGGAAGGCTGGAAGATAGACGTGTAGCTTGCGTAGGCCGACCAGGTATCGTTGATATCGTAAATCAGACCCGCATAAGGGGTGATATCGTGGAAGTCGGTGTACCGCACTTCATTTGGTTTACGTTCCAGGTTGTACTTGGCGCTCCAGTCGGTGTAGCGCGCGCCCAGAATCAAGTGCAGCGGGTCGGCAAGAGAGAGGCGAGTTGCGGCATATACTGATTTCTGACGGATCACATCCCGCTGATACAGCGTGAAGCCAGACCATGTTGGATCGGCCAGGTTACCGTTGTAATCGTAAATGTTGCCCACGTCCATCAGGCCATAATTATCATTCACCGGGTAGGAGTTGTCGTAGTTATTACGTTGACGACTGTAGCTTCCCCCTAACATCAATTCATGCTGACGACCCAGCAATTCATAACCACCCCGAACGAAGGCATCCACCGAGTCCTGTTTACGCTCGCCTTTATTCCAGCCGCCCCAGGCTCCCTGGAAGCTGCTCGCGTCGTACAGGCCAGTGGTTCTGTCCGGATAGCCATCAATGTACATCAGCTTGCTGTCGAAATTGGTTTCAGCA
The DNA here is from genome assembly GCF_002430365.1 of Leclercia sp. UBA5958. NCBI lineage: Bacteria > Pseudomonadati > Pseudomonadota > Gammaproteobacteria > Enterobacterales > Enterobacteriaceae > Leclercia > Leclercia sp. UBA5958. The sequence continues at coordinate 65,425 of NZ_DJCE01000001.1, forward strand.
TGCATGGCGTTGATTTTCGCTTCCCAGCCGTTATCAAAGCGCTGCGTTAAGTTTGCGAAGACCTTGGTTGAATCGACATTCGAATAGGTCCAGTTAGCGGCTGTATTAAATTCACGACGGAAATGGGTCTTGCTGCCATCGCTAAACAGCGACGGGAAACCGCCCCAGGTTGGGCTGTCTTCTTCGCTTTCCTGGTAGTCATAACCGAGGGAGAGTGTGGTCGAATCCGTTACGTCCGCATCCACTACGCCATAGATGAACTTCTTACGGTAGTGGTTACGCTCAACGAAAGAATCCCTGTCTTCATAACCGGTAATGACGCGGCCACGAACATTGCCGGAGTCGGTCAGCGGGGCCTGCAAATCCAGCACATAGCGCTGTTTATCCCAACTGCCGTAAGTGGCAGAGGCTGAGCCTTTGAACTCTTTGCTGTCGGCATGTTTACGGACCATGTTGACGTAGGCTGAAGGATTGCCTGTTCCACTCATCAGGCCCGCCGCGCCGCGGACCACTTCAATTTTGTCGTAGATGGCGGTATCGCCGGCGGTGTCGCCGAAGTTCCAGCGGTTATCAAGGAAAGTAGGCATATCTTCATAAGCAAAGTTGCTGATGAAGAAGCCACGGGAGTAGAAGTTAGTCCGGCTGGTATCAATGCGGGAGGCGCTTACCCCAGTGGTGTTATCCAGCACCTGCCCAATGGTGTTCAGTTCCTGATCCTGCATACGCTGCTGGCTAATTACGCTGACGGACTGCGGAATATCGCGTGGAACAAGCAGTAATTTGGTGCCGGAAGTGGTGGTTTTTACGCTGTAGTCCTGCGCTTCGTCAGGCTGGTCGTTTGACGTAGAACCGTCAACAACAACCGTCTCTTCCGACGTTGCAGCGAAACTTACGGTCGGCATCAATGCCATCGCAATACAGGCTGCCAGCAACGAGGGGGTTGCGGCAGGCTGACGTTGCCCGTCCCTGGTATGATGAATGAAAGACATTATCAAACCCTTTCTGAGTGAGTTGTAAAAAGCGCCCCAGTCCTGCATTCGGTCTGGGATCATTTGTATGTTCAAAATGCGCATGAAAATGCAAATGCGAAATATACGCATTAGGATTCATCGTGTAAACAGATGTAATCCGGTGAATTAAAATTATGTTTTAGTCTGTCGGGGTGGGTAGCTGGTCACTCTGCGACCAGCAAGAGGGGAATAAGGAAAGAATTCACGGGATAAGGTTGAAAGGATTAGAGAAACTCGCTCATACTCTTATTCTGTGTCACTGCAGAGTGCGCCCGCAGGATGAGATTGCCGGGCACGACGTCTGATTAAAAAAGTAATAAGGAAAACGTCATGGCTGAAGAAACTATTTTCAGTAAAATTATTCGCCGCGAGATCCCGGCCGACATCCTCTATCAGGACGATCTGGTGACCGCTTTCCGCGACATTTCGCCTCAGGCACCTACACACATCCTGATTATTCCTAATATTCTGATTCCGACGGCTAATGACGTGAAAACTGAGCATGAACTGGCATTAGGCCGTATGCTGACAGTAGCCGCAAAAATTGCCGCGCAGGAAGGCATTGCTGAAGACGGCTACCGTTTAATCATGAACTGCAACCGCCATGGCGGCCAGGAAGTCTATCATATTCATATGCATCTACTGGGCGGTCGTCCGCTGGGGCCGATGCTGGCGCATAAAGGTTGATGACATGCTAAATGGGCGTATTGCTGCGCTGATGGTAGGACTGGTGCTGGTGGGGTGCAGTTCGCGTCCGGCTATCCCGGTCAACGACGACCAGACGTTGATTATGGAGTCCTCCGTGCTGGCGGCGGGGATCACCGCAGAGGCACCGTCGCTGGCCATCAGTGAAATCCAGCCGTCTGCGTCCTCAACGCTATTTAATGAAAGAAACGTACCTGTTACCGTCCATTACCGTTTTTTCTGGTATGACGCCAGAGGCCTTGAAATGCACCCGCTTGAGGCGCCGCGTAGCGTAACCATTCCGGCTAAAAAGTCGGTTACGCTGTATGGCAGCGCCAACTATCTGGGCGCGCACAAGGTCAGACTGTATCTCTATTTGTAAGGGGTGAACCTTGATTAAGAACCTGACTCGTTACGCGCTGGTCACGGCTTTCGCACTTTTCCTTTCCGGCTGTATTACCCGTACGGAGCAACCGCCTGCGCCCGTTGACGAGGCGAAACCGGGTACGCAGCAACCTACCCAGCCAACGCAGCCGGTGCCAACTGTGCCGTCGGTTCCTTCGGTCCCTTCACAGCCGGGCCCGATTGAGCATCCGGACGAAACTGCACAGCCCACGCCGCGCGAACGTCATTATGACTGGAACGGCGCCATGCAGCCGATGATGGACAAAATGCTGCAGGCCCAGGGCGTGACCTCCGGTAGCGTGCTGCTGGTGGATAGCGTGAATAACCGTACTAACGGTTCGCTGAACGCAAGCGAAGCCACGGAAACCCTGCGCAATGCGCTGGCCAATAACGGTAAATTTACCCTGGTTTCCGCGCAGCAGCTGGCGGTCGCCAAGCAGCAGCTTGGGCTCTCTCCGCAGGACAGCCTGGGTTCGCGCAGTAAAGCCATTGGCATTGCCCGTAACGTCGGCGCACAGTATGTGCTCTACTCCAGCGCTACCGGCAACGTCAACGCGCCTGCATTGCAAATGCAGCTGATGCTGGTTCAGACAGGCGAGATCATCTGGTCGGGCAAAGGTGCAGTTCAGCAACGCTAACCTGTCGCGCGACACGTTGCTGTCGCGCTATTTTTCGCAATATCGACTCCTCGCGCCGCAGGCCCACCCGGGATTGAGCGGCGCGAGCGCCATTATTGAGCACGATAATCACCGGTTGGTACTTCGTCAGTATCATACCGCGCTGGGTTCACCGGCTCATTTTCGCCGTCACTATCATGCGTTACGCCACCTTCCTGAGACGCTGGCGCCGCAGCCGCGTTTTATTGCTCCTGGCTGGATGGCCGTGGAGTATCTTCCGGGCGAAGTGAAACAGGCCCTCCCGGCCACCCGGGCGCTGGCGGCTATGCTGTATCATCTTCACCGACAGCCGCCGTTTGGCTGGCGGATCGTTTTGATGCCGCTGCTTGAGCGCTACTGGCTACAAGCTTCGCCTTCGCGTCGTTCGCCGTTATGGCTACAACAGTTAAAGCGTCTGCGCAAACTGGGCGAGCCGTCACCCTTGCGACTGGCGCCACTGCATATGGACGTGCATGCAGGTAATATTGTGCACACGGCCAACGGCCCGCGGTTACTTGACTGGGAATATTGCGGCGACGGGGATATCGCCCTGGAGCTGGCGAGCGTGTGGACGGAAAATGAAACGCAACGTCAGGTGCTACTGACAGAATATGCTCATCTCGCCAGGTTGCCAGCGCGGCAATTACACCGTCAGGTCAGACGCTGGCGTCCCTGGGTGCTGATGTTGATGGCTGGCTGGTATGAGCTGCGCTGGCAACAATCGCAAGACAAACAATTTATTACGCTCGCCGATGACATCTGGCAGCAGTTACAAACAAAAGGATAAGAGAGGGTACTGTGGGTCCAGTGATGTTGGATGTGGAAGGGTACGAACTGGATGCGGAAGAGCGTGAAATTCTGGCGCATCCGCTGGTGGGGGGGCTGATCCTTTTTACCCGAAATTATCACGATCCGGCGCAGCTGCGTGAATTGGTGCGCCAAATCCGCGCCGCTTCCCGCCATCGCCTGGTCGTCGCGGTGGATCAGGAAGGCGGGCGCGTCCAGCGTTTCCGTGAGGGCTTTACCCGCCTGCCGGCGGCACAGTCCTTTGCCGCGCTGCTGGGTATGGAAGAGGGTGGGAATCTTGCGCAAGAGGCTGGCTGGTTAATGGCGAGCGAAATGATCGCCATGGATATCGATATCAGCTTCGCGCCGGTTCTGGATGTGGGGCACATCAGCGCCGCCATCGGTGAGCGCTCATACCACGCCGACCCGCAAAAAGCGCTGGCGGTGGCGACCCGCTTTATTGACGGTATGCACGATGCCGGTATGAAAACCACCGGTAAACACTTCCCGGGCCACGGGGCGGTAACGGCGGATTCGCATAAAGAGACGCCGCGCGACCCACGTCCCGAAGCAGAGATTCGCAGTAAGGACATGGCCGTGTTCCGCTCGTTGATTACCGATAACAAGCTGGATGCCATCATGCCTGCGCATGTTATCTACAGTGACGTCGATCCGCGCCCGGCCAGCGGTTCTCCGCACTGGCTCAAAACCGTGTTGCGTGGAGAGCTGGGTTTTAATGGCGTGATCTTCTCAGACGATCTGTCGATGGAAGGGGCGGCAATTATGGGCAGTTATGCTGAACGCGGTCAGGCGTCGCTGGACGCGGGTTGCGATATGATCCTGGTCTGCAATAATCGTAAAGGCGCGGTAAGTGTGCTTGATAACCTGTCGCCGATCAAAGCTGACCGTGTTACACAATTGTATCATAAAGGTTCATTTAGCCGTCAGGAACTGATGGATTCAGCACGCTGGAAGACGGTCAACGCGCAGCTAGAGGCGCTGAATGAACGCTGGCAGGCGCACAAAGCGGGCCAATAATCCCTTCCTGTTATGAGAAGTGTGGCGAGGATACGATGATCATCTATTTGCACGGTTTTGATTCGAACAGTCCCGGTAACCATGAAAAAGTTCTGCAACTGCAGTTTATCGACCCGGATGTACGTCTGATTAGCTACAGCACGCGCCATCCTAAGCACGACATGCAACATCTACTGAAAGAGGTGGATAAGATGTTGCAATTAAATGTCGACGATCGGCCGTTGATCTGCGGTGTGGGGTTGGGCGGTTATTGGGCTGAGCGGATCGGTTTTCTCTGTGATATCCGTCAGGTGATCTTCAATCCTAATCTGTTGCCGAACGAGAACATGGAAGGCAAAATCGACCGCCCGGAAGAGTATGTCGATATTGCCACCAAATGCGTAAGTAACTTTCGCGAGAAGAACCGCGACCGCTGCTTGGTCGTGCTCTCACGCCACGATGAAGCGCTGAACAGCCACCGCTCGGCCGAACTGCTGCATCCCTATTATGAGATTGTTTGGGACGAAGAACAGACCCATAAGTTCAAAAACATCTCTCACCATCTGCAACGCATAAAAGCCTTTAAAACCCTCGGCTAATCCCTGTGCTAAGCAGTAGAAAAACCCGGCGCCTCTCGGTTAGCCGGGTTTTCTTTTGCCATAATTGATTAACATTTAAACGGCAAAACTTGATTAATATCAATTTTGGTATGACCAATGCACCGAACATGCTATTCTCGAAAGTGTTGAATGGTTTCAGTGCGGTAACCCTTTGTTAAGTAAAGGTTATTTCTATAACTTTTACTTAACAATTGGTTAATAATTTGAGGGGGTCACGTTGACTACGCCATTGAAAAAGATAGTGATTGTGGGCGGCGGCGCAGGCGGGCTAGAGCTGGCGACGCAGCTAGGTAAAAAGCTTGGGCGCGGTAAAAAAGCCAAAATTACGCTTGTGGATCGTAACCATAGCCACCTGTGGAAACCGCTGCTGCACGAAGTCGCAACCGGTTCTCTGGATGAAGGGGTGGACGCCCTGAGCTATCTGGCACATGCCCGCAACCATGATTTTCAGTTCCAGCTGGGTTCCGTGGTGGATATCAATCGTGAAAGTAAAACCATCACTCTGGCAGAGCTGCGTGATGAGAAGGGCGAGCTGCTGGTGCCAGAGCGTAAACTGGCGTACGACACGCTGGTAATGGCGTTGGGCAGTACCTCTAATGATTTCAACACACCGGGCGTGAAAGAGCACTGCATCTTCCTCGATAACCCGCACCAGGCGCGTCGTTTCCATCAGGAGATGCTGAACCTGTTCCTGAAGTACTCCAATAACCTCGGGGCGAGCGGTAAAGTGAACATCGCCATCGTGGGCGGCGGGGCCACCGGCGTGGAACTCTCTGCTGAACTGCACAACGCGGTGAAACAGCTGCATAGCTACGGTTATAAAGGGCTAACGAACGATGCGCTGAACGTGACCCTGGTTGAAGCAGGCGAACGTATTCTGCCTGCGCTCCCGCCGCGTATTTCCAGTGCCGCACATAACGAACTCACCAAGCTCGGCGTGCGCGTACTGACGCAGACCATGGTGACCAGTGCCGATGCGGGCGGTTTGCATACCAAAGAAGGTGAGTATATTCAGGCCGATTTGATGGTCTGGGCGGCGGGTATTAAAGCCCCTGATTTCATGAAAGAGATCGGCGGCCTGGAAACCAACCGTATCAATCAGTTGGTAACCGAACCTACGCTGCAAACCACGCGCGATCCCGATATCTTCGCCATTGGCGACTGTGCTTCCTGCGCCCGCCCGGAAGGCGGTTTCGTGCCACCACGCGCTCAGGCCGCACACCAGATGGCAAGTCTGGTCCTGCACAACATCCTGGCGCAGCGCAAAGGGAAAGAGATGAAGAACTATGTCTACAAAGACCACGGTTCTCTGGTATCGCTCTCTAACTTTTCTACCGTCGGTAGCCTGATGGGCAACCTAATGCGGGGTTCAATGATGGTAGAAGGGCGTATTGCACGTTTCGTCTACATCTCTCTGTACCGTATGCACCAGATTGCACTGCACGGTTACTTCAAAACAGGCCTGATGATGCTGGTAGGCAGAATCAACCGCGTGATACGTCCACGTCTGAAATTGCATTAATCTTCTCGCCCCTCCGCACTCGTCGGAGGGGCTTATTCAGCAGATCCTTCTGTTTCAGTGCCCCTGAAAGTCCAGGAGTTCTCTGAATCACTTCGGTTTCCCCTGTCGTACCACATTTTTAATCCTTTATCCCATTTGCAGACCCCTCTGTCTGGTTGCAGAATTGTTACCAATAGCAACACAAAGGAGGAAGCCCCGTGAATAAGTCAATGTTAGCGGGTATAGGGATTGGCGTAGCTGCTGCGCTGGGTGTGGCGGCGGTTGCCAGTCTTAATGTGTTTCAGAGTGGGCCACAATATGCTCAGGTTGTCTCTGCCACACCGATTAAAGAAACCGTAAAAACGCCGCGTCAGGAGTGCCGTAATGTCACCGTAACGCATCGTCGGCCTGTGCAGGATGAGAACCGTATCGCCGGTTCCGTACTGGGTGCCGTAGCGGGTGGGGTTCTGGGCCATCAGTTTGGTGGTGGCCGCGGTAAAGATGTTGCCACCGTTGTCGGCGCGCTGGGTGGCGGCTATGCCGGCAACCAGGTTCAGGGCGCCATGCAGGATCGTGATACTTACACCACGACCCAGCAGCGTTGCAAGACCGTGTATGACAAGTCTGAAAAAATGCTTGGCTACGACGTGACCTACAAAATTGGCGAACAGCAGGGGAAAATCCGTATGGATAAAGATCCTGGCAGCCAGATCCCGCTGAACGATAAGGGTCAGCTGGTTCTGAATAACAAAGCATAAAAAAGCTGTACTCTGCATTTGCTCCCCATTCGCTCAGGCTGGGGAGCTTTTTTATGCCTGCAATAAAAAGACCTTAAACGCCCGTCTCGATCCCGGCAGGTTTAAGGTCTTTTTCATGTCCACAGTTATCAGATATCGAAGAGATTATGCTGGCGGTGTAAAAACCATCCTGTAAGCAGGATGGAGATAAAAGCAAATAACACAGAACCACCACATAAAATCCAGAGACCAAATAACAATGTTATTACTATTAGCACCTTCAATAATGGTAATAGCAAAATCATCTCTATCAATCCTTCTGTATGTGTAGTCAGAAAGTGTTTTGTCCTTGAGGAGAAGTACGATTTTGCCGCCCGCACAGGGTTCAGGAGAGTAAACGTCATTGTTGTTATTGTCGTCATGACGTTTGCGCAACTTGTGTTGAACGGCTGCTAATCATTAGCAGAACAATAATCACAAGTTAAGGATAGCAAACGCCTTAATTTATGAGAAAGATTTGGCCTATCGTTTAACAGGCCAAACCCTCTTTCTGTGGCAGGTTTACATCTTAATGAGCTCAGGCCACAAGTGCAGCGTGGTCCGGGTGATGCTCTGAAGTTTTTCGAGGGTTGCCCCTTCACGTGCGCTGATAGACATTCCCTGCAGGACACAGCTGAGATACTGCGCCAGCCGGTCTGTTTCACATTGGGCCGGGATTTCACCGCGCTGTTGCCGTTGGCGCAGAAAAAGACCAAGTGTCTCTTCCTGCATGGCGTGGCGCGATTTCACCGTATTCGCAATCTCTTTAGAAGAGGCGGCAAGGGTGGCGGAGGTATTAATCATAAAGCAGCCCGCCGGGGTCTCTTTACTGGTGAAGCAGGTTGCCACTGCGGTGAAATAGTCACTGAGTGCCTGCTCAACGCTCTTCTCTTCACAAAACAGCTGGGCTTCATGTTTCGCCGCAAACCGGGTGATATAGCGATCCAGCACCGCGCGAAACAGCCCCTCTTTATTGGTGAACTCTGCATACAATGTTGGCGCTTTCGCACCCGTCGCTTCCACCAGATCCGCGAGGGATGTCGCCTCATACCCATGTTGCCAGAAGAGTGTCATGGCCTTATCAAGCGCCGCGTCCCTGTCGAACACCTTAGGTCGGCCACGGCTTTTTTTAGCGCAACTCGTCACTGTGGTTGTCATAGGCCGTCGTACCTTAGTTGGATTGTTGAATAACCATTATAAAAATAATCTCATGGCGCGACCAGCACTCATTTCAGAAAAATAATTTAATCATATCTTTATGAAAAATAAAGGATTTGAAATTAATTTAATGATCATTATAAAAATAATGTTGACGCGTGACGGGGATCACACTTATGATTTACCTATCGATCGTTAAGTAATTAACTTGCGACCCCAAATTCATCTGTCAAAAGGCTATAATCATGAAAAACGTAAAAACTTTGATCGCTGCAACCCTGCTCAGTTCCCTCTCTTTCGCCAGCTTCGCCGCGGTTCAGGTGCAGACCACACCTGCCGATCAGCATAAAGTGGGCACTATTTCTGCCAATGCAGGGACTAACCTGAGTTCTCTGGAAAGTGAACTGGCCCAAAAAGCTGATGAGATGGGTGCAACATCCTATCGCATCACCTCCGTGGCCGGTCCTAACAACCTGCACGGTACTGCTGTTATCTATAAATAAGCCCTGGCTAAACCCTCATACTGCCACTGCTTTACCACTGCTAAAAAAAGGCCCTGCATCTGCAGGGCCTTTTTTATTTACATAGACTGGCTGGCAGCCACGTGTCGGGTGACATCGGTGGGCATTCCGGAACGCGCCTCCATCGCTCTTTCCATCACGATGCCATCAGCCTGGCTTTTAAAAGCCTGCATGCTGGCATTGAGCGTGATGGGCAAGGTTTGCGGATCGTCCTCGATGTTTTTCGACAGGGGCTGATGGATCTCCACGAGGTGTCTGCCATCGGGCTCTACGGAGGCTTTAATCGGCGTATTGATGATATTGACCTTCGTGCCCGGGGTTATTACCCGGAACAGGGTTTCGATGTCGTTATCACGCAGACGAATACAGCCAGAGCTGACGCGCATACCGATACCGAAATCCGCGTTAGTGCCATGCAGTAAATAGACGCCGCCGTAGGCTGCCAGACGAATAGCATGATGGCCCATCGGATTATCCGGCCCGGCAGGCACTACCGCAGGCAAATCGATGCCCTGGGCTTTATAGCGGGCACGAATATTCGCCGTCGGGGTCCAGGTCGGATTGGCGCGCTTGTCCGAGACGGTCGTCACCATGGTGGGTGTTAACGTATTGCTATCCAGCTGCCCGATACCGATGGGATAGACGGTCACCTCATTTTTTCCAGGCGGGTAGTAATAGAGGCGAAGTTCGGCCAGGTTGATCACAATACCTGTGCGTGGTGCATCCGGCAGTAATGTTTGCAGCGGGATGGTCAGTACGCTGCCCGGGCGCGGAACATAAGGGTCGACGCCCGGGTTGGCTTGTAACAGGGCCAGAAAACCGACGTTATAGCGTTTTGCGATTGCCTCCAGCGAGCCGCCGTCATCTTCCACTACGTGAAAGCGGTTCTCACCCACCAGACGACTTCCTGCAGCAGGGAGAGGCCAGGTGTTAGCCCGCGCAGGGAGGGCCAGGGCGACGGTGGCGACCAGCGCAAAAAACGTTATCCAGCGAGAAAATCGTTGAGTCATCATCACCAAAATCCATAGCAATAATTGGGTTCATGTTATCTGAACGTTAATTGATAATTATGGTGAATAGATGTGTCGAAAAGTGGCAGGAGATTGCAAAGAGTTTGTAAATCCCCGGCCTGTCAGGCAAGCCGGGGAGGGGGATCAGGCGACGGCGTTCTCTTCCAGCTGGCGCATAAAGTTTCGTACCCACTCCATGCGGGTCTTGCGCTCCGTCAGCTCCTGGGTGAACTTGAGGCGGGTCGGGCCGTCCAGGCGGAAATGCTGGGGCTCTTTCTGCAGCAGGCCAATCAGCCACATCGGGTCAACGTGATTCTTCTCAGCAAACTCGATCATGCCCCCTTTTTCGTTACCTTCCAGCTTGCGAATACCCAGTTTCTGCGCCTGCTGACGAAGGCGAGCGATATCCAGCAGATTACGTGCCGCATCGGGGAGCAGGCCAAAGCGATCGATCAGCTCGACTTTTATCTCCTCCAGCTCGGCCTCCTTTTTGGCGCTGGCGATGCGCTTATAGAAGGAGAGGCGAGTATTGACGTCAGGGATGAAATCATCCGGCAGCAGAGAAGGCATGCGTAACTCGACCTCCGTTTGCTGGCTGGTCAGATCTTCGAGCGACGGCTCCCGTCCCGCTTTCAGGGCATCGACGGCGTTTTCCAGCAATTCCATATAGAGCGAGAAGCCAATGGTTTCCATCGAGCCGCTCTGGTCTTCCCCTAACAGTTCGCCCGCGCCGCGAATTTCCAGATCGTGGGTCGCCAGCGCAAAACCTGCCCCCAGATCTTCCAGCGAGGCGATGGCTTCGAGGCGTTTTTGCGCGTCGGTGGTCATCGCTTTCGGGTGCGGGGTTAACAGCCAGGCGTAAGCCTGGTGATGCGAACGGCCCACGCGGCCACGCAACTGGTGCAACTGCGCCAGGCCAAAGTGGTCCGCACGTTCAATAATGATGGTATTCGCCGTCGGGATATCGATGCCGGTTTCAATGATAGTGGTGCAGACCAGCACGTTAAAGCGCTGGTGGTGGAAATCATTCATGACCCTTTCCAGCTCGCGTTCGCGCATCTGGCCATGGCCAATGGCGACGCGGGCTTCCGGCACCAGTTCGGCCAGTCGATCTGCGGCCTTCTGGATGTTCTCCACGTCGTTATACAGATAGTAAACCTGTCCACCACGTAGCACTTCGCGCAGGATCGCTTCGCGTACTACCAGGCTATCGTACTCGCGTACAAAGGTTTTCACCGCCAGACGACGCGCCGGTGGGGTGGCGATAATCGACAGATCGCGCATGCCGCTCATGGCCATATTGAGCGTACGGGGGATCGGCGTTGCGGTGAGGGTCAGGATATCCACATCCGCACGCATCGCTTTGATGCGCTCTTTATGACGCACGCCGAAACGGTGCTCTTCATCGACAATGAGCAGTCCCAGATCTTTCCATTTCACGTCGCTTTGCAGCAGTTTATGGGTACCGATCAGGATATCGATTTTGCCTTCGCTTGCCTCCTGCAGGATCTGCGTCTGCTCTTTAGCGCTCCGGAAACGGGACAGCATTTCGATGCGCACGGGCCAGTTGGCGAAACGGTCGCGGAAGTTATCGTAGTGCTGCTGTGCCAGCAGGGTGGTCGGTACCAGCACCGCCACCTGCTTGTTGTTCTCCACGGCGAGGAAGGCGGCGCGCATTGCCACTTCGGTTTTACCGAAGCCGACGTCGCCGCACACCAGTCGGTCCATCGCCAGCGGCTGGCACATGTCGCTCAGCACAGCGTTGATCGCCTGGCTCTGATCCGGTGTGGTCTCAAAGGGGAAACTTTCACAGAAGAGCTGATACTGTTCTTTATCATGCTTAAAGGCGTAGCCCGTTTTGGCCGCACGCTGAGCATAGATATCCAGCAGTTCCGCCGCCACGTCACGCACTTTCTCTGCCGCTTTCTGACGCGCACGCGACCAGGCATCGCCTCCCAGTTTATGCAGCGGGGCGTTATCTTCCGCACCGCCGGCGTAGCGGCTGATCAGATGCAGCGAAGAGACGGGCACATACAGTTTGGCGTCGTTGGCGTAGGTGAGCATCAGGTACTCCCCTTTGATGCCGCCTGCTTCAAGGGTAGTCATCCCGGCGTAGCGACCCACGCCATGCTCCAGATGGACGATGGGCTGGCCCGGATGCAGTTCTGCCAGGTTACGGATCAGCGTGTCCGGGTTTATGGTGCGACGACTATCCTGGCGACGACGCGCCACGCGCTCGCCCAGCAGATCGCTTTCGCAGATCAGGGCCCGGTTGTTGAGGGTATCGACAAAGCCATGCTCGGCGGCACCGATCATCAGATAGCGGCCATTCCCTGTCGCCTCGTCGAGGCGCAGAATGCGTTTAGGTGCGAGCTTAATTCGCCCCAGCAACTCGCCCAGCGCTTCACGGCGGCCTTCGCTTTCTACGGAGAAGATCACCGGGCCGGTAAAGCTTTCAAGGAATTTGCGCAAATTGTCCAGCGGTGACTTCTGCTGGGCCTGCACCGCCAGGTCTGGCAGTTTCTGGAAACCGAGATTGGTGTTTGCCGCTTTTTCTGCGAGATTTTCAGTTTTAAGCTGCATGCGCGGCCAGCGTTTCAGCTCGCTGAACAGTTCATCGCTGCGTAGCCACAGCTGTTCGGGTGGCAGCAACGGACGCATCGGGTCGACGCCGCGGTTCTCATAACGCGCACGGGTTTCGCTTTCAAAACGGTTTGCGCTACTTTCCAGATCGCCGGTGTTCACCACCAGGGTGTTGGCCGGGAAATAGCTAAACAGCGGCGGCAGCGGCTCGCTGAAGAACAATGGCTGCCAGTATTCAATGCCCGCGGGCAGGGTGCCTTTGCTCACCTGCTGATAGATATGTTCAGCGTCACGTTTCACATCGAACTTATCCCGCCACTGACTCCGGAACAGCTCGATGGCGGTTTTATCCGTCGGGAACTCATGGGCCGGCAGCAGATTAATGGCTTCTACCTCTTCCAGCGTTCGCTGTGTATCGGCATCGAATACGCGCAGGCTATCGATCTCATCGTCGAAGAAATCCAGACGATAAGGGCGATCGCTGCCCATAGGATAGAGGTCGAGCAGCGCGCCGCGCGTAGCATATTCACCGTGCTCCATGACCTGGTCCACATGACGATAGCCCGCGCTGTCGAGTTGCGCTCGCAGCGCATCACGCGATAAACGCTGCCCTTTTTTCATCACCAGCGCATGGCCATGCAGGTAGCTGTGGGGGCAGACGCGCTGCATCAGCGTATTGACCGGCACAATCAACACTCCGCGCTGCATAGAAGGCAGTTGGTACAGCGTCGACAGGCGCGAAGAGATAATCTCCTGGTGCGGAGAGAAGCTGTCGTAGGGGAGGGTCTCCCAGTCGGCAAGGCTGAACACCAGGCTGTCGGTAAATTGACGAATTTCATCATGCAGGCGCAGGGCGTTCTGCATATCTGGCGCAACCAGCACCACCGGCCCCGGATGACGTTCAGCGATCTCCGCCACCAGCGTGGCGCAGGCCGCGCCGGTGAGTTCACCCAACTGGCGTTGGTCGCCCGCTTTGTTGGGCAGGGAATAACGATATTGTTCAGACATAGCTTAGTCAGGATCTCTTATGGGCATATCACTGATACACAATGTCTTTATTATCCTTGATCGTTTTGCTTTAGCAAACCGGAACCGCACAGGAGGAGAAGGCGCCCCCCGGCGGGAGCGCCTGGAGGCTAGCGTGAAGCCTGTAGCGCTGGGGGAGAGAAGAAAAGATCGCCAAACAGAATGCCCGACAGTTTACGTGTACCCAGTCCAACCAGGGTGCAGATCAGCAGGCTGGCAAACGGGTAAAACAGCACCAGCGTGAGTTCCGCCCACTGAGGCCATGTTGCTGCATTCATCTGGCCGATAAAGAACAGGCTGAAAGCCTCGATCAGAATGCGGTGCGTGGTATAGATGGCTATGGTGTTGGAGCCAATCACGTTCAGCAGATTGTTCGGTTGCACGCTATAGCGCTGCTCAAAGCCGTAAAAAAGCTTCATGATCAGCAGAATCGACAGCAGTGAGAGCAGCAGCGGCGCGTTGGCAAACCACAGCACGACCGAAATTGCGGCGAAAAGCGCCACCGGTAGCACGTTACGACGCAGCGCCAGCCCTTTCATCCATGTCATCAGCTGTGCGCCGTACCAGGCCCCCAGACTGTAGTAGATGGCATTACGGACAACGCTGTTCATGCCCCACCAGGGTAATGGCAGGAAGTTAATCGCCAGGCTTGCCAGCGCCAGCAGGGCGATCATGGGCAATTTCCAGCGGCTAAAGAATTTGCACAGGGTGAAATAGACCACCAGTGCGTACAGATACCAGAGACTGGTGCTGGCGGTGAGCATGCCTTTGATAAAGTCCGGTAAGGTAGCGGCGTAAGCGGCATTGGAGCCGTGGGGCAGTTCGCGCTCGGGTGCCAGCCAGGCGTTGATATGGCTCAGGGCTTGCCACTGCAGAACGCCCCACAGAATCAGCACCCAGACGATGCTCCAGATCCGTTTATCGATACTGTCACGCCAGGTCACCTCGTCGATGTACCGGCGAATCAAAAAACCGGAGATAAAGAAAAATACCGGCATACGAAAAGGGGCGAGATAAAGATTAAAGTAGACCCAGCATTTCGCCAGCAGCGCTGAAAGGGGAAGTTGTAGTGCATCCAGATGCGGATAAAAAGTGATCACTGAGTGATAAATGACCACTAAACAGATGCAAAGTCCTTTTATCTGATTAATCCATAATGCTTTTTGTTTCATCGGAAACCGATACCTGTATTGCCAAAAACGAACCGTTAAGTCTGCTAAGGGGCGCTGGTGATGTAATGGGTAAGAGTCTGTATCCGGGCGTTTTTAAGAAAAGGTGGAGGGAGTTTGCGGCTAAGTTGTCCACAATTGTGACCTTAGCTGACTGATTTCCGTTGTTTTTTCGGAAAAATGAGAAGCAAAGCTTAGGGTTTCAGTCATTTACGCTTCACGGATTCGCTTATATACTCGTGGGTCTGCTATCAGCAAACAGACGGATTTCATGTACCAACCTGTCGCACTATTCATAGGCTTACGTTATATGCGTGGGCGCGCCGCGGACCGCTTCGGTCGCTTTGTCTCCTGGCTCTCTACCATTGGCATTACGCTTGGCGTGATGGCGCTGGTGACGGTGCTGTCGGTGATGAACGGCTTCGAGCGCGAGCTGCAAAACAATATTCTGGGGCTGATGCCGCAGGCCGTTCTCTCTTCTGCCAACGGGTCGGTTAACCCTCAACAGCTACCGGAAAGCGCGGTGAAGTTGCAGGGCGTAAACCGCGTCGCGCCGCTTACCACTGGTGATGTGGTGCTCCAAAGCGCCCGCAGCGTGGCGGTAGGCGTGATGCTCGGTATCGATCCGGCGCAAAAAGATCCGCTCACCCCTTATCTGGTTAATGTGAAGCAGACCGACCTGCAGCCCGGCCAATATAACGTGATCCTTGGCGAACAGCTGGCCGGGCAACTGGGCGTAAACCGTGGCGATCAGCTCCGGATCATGGTGCCTTCTGCCAGCCAGTTTACGCCGATGGGGCGCCTGCCGAGCCAGCGTCTCTTTAATGTGATTGGCACCTTTGCCGCCAGCAGTGAAGTCGATGGCTATCAGATGCTGGTGAATATTCAGGATGCCTCACGCCTGATGCGCTACCCGGCGGGCAATATCACCGGCTGGCGTCTGTGGCTGAATGAACCTTTGAAGGTTGACGTGCTCAGCCAGCAGACCCTGCCAGAAGGGACCAAATGGCAGGACTGGCGCGACCGTAAAGGCGAGCTGTTCCAGGCCGTACGCATGGAAAAGAATATGATGGGCCTGCTGCTGAGCCTGATCGTCGCCGTGGCGGCGTTTAATATCATTACCTCGCTGGGGCTGATGGTGATGGAGAAGCAGGGCGAGGTGGCGATTCTCCAGACCCAGGGGCTGACGCCGCGCCAGATTATGGCGGTCTTTATGGTTCAGGGGGCCAGCGCCGGGATTGTCGGTGCGCTGTTGGGCGCCGTACTGGGGGCGCTGCTCGCCAGCCAGTTGAACAATTTAATGCCTATTATCGGCGCACTGCTTGATGGTGCGGCGTTGCCGGTCGCCATTGAGCCGCTGCAGGTCGTGGGTATCGCGCTGGCCGCGATGGCCATTGCGCTGCTCTCTACGCTTTACCCTTCCTGGCGCGCTGCCGCCACTCAACCCGCTGAGGCTTTACGTTATGAATAAGATCCTGTTGCAATGCGACAACCTGTGCAAACGCTATCAGGAAGGCAACGTGCAGACTGATGTCCTGCACAATGTCAGCTTCAGCGTAGGAGAGGGGGAGATGATGGCCATTGTCGGGACCTCTGGCTCTGGCAAAAGTACCTTATTGCACCTGCTGGGCGGACTGGATACCCCCACTTCCGGGGATGTGATCTTCTCCGGTACGCCGCTCAGTACCATGTCTTCAACGGCGAAGGCCGATCTGCGTAACCGCGAGCTGGGCTTTATTTATCAGTTCCACCATCTGCTGCCCGATTTTACCGCGCTGGAAAACGTGGCCATGCCGCTGCTGATCGGTAAAAAGAGACCGGCAGAGATCAATGAACGCGCCAGCGCGATGCTGAATGCAGTTGGTCTGGGCCATCGTGGTAATCACCGTCCATCGGAACTCTCTGGCGGTGAACGCCAGCGCGTGGCCATTGCCCGCGCGTTGGTCAATAATCCGCGTCTGGTGCTGGCGGATGAGCCGACCGGTAACCTGGATGCCCGTAACGCCGACAGCATCTTCCAGCTGTTAGGTGAACTGAACGCCTCTCAGGGTACAGCCTTTCTGGTCGTGACCCACGACCTGCAGCTGGCGAAACGGATGTCGCGCCAGCTTGAGATGCGCGACGGCCGTTTGAATGCGGAACTGACCCTGATGGGGGCAGATTAATGGCTTCACCATTATCGTTACTTATCGGCCTGCGCTTTAGCCGTGGCCGCCGCCGTAGCGGCATGGTATCGCTGATCTCGGTGATCTCCACCGTGGGTATCGCGCTGGGCGTGGCGGTATTAATCGTCGGCCTGAGCGCCATGAACGGTTTCGAGCGCGAGCTGAACAACCGTATTCTGGCGGTGGTGCCGCATGGCGAGATCGAGCCGGTTAATCAACCCTGGAATAACTGGAACGAGGCGCTAAATAAAGTAGAGAAGGTGCCCGGTGTAGCTGCCGCTGCGCCTTATATTAACTTTACCGGCCTGGTGGAGAGCGGCGTTAACCTGCGCGCGATTCAGGTAAAGGGGGTTAACCCTCGTCAGGAAGAGAAACTGAGCGCATTGCCGCAATTTGTGAAAGACGGCGCATGGACGGGCTTTAAAGCGGGCGAACAACAGATCATTATAGGCAAAGGGGTTGCCGACGCGCTGAAAGTGAAGCAGGGCGACTGGGTCTCGATCATGATCCCGAATGCCAGCGCCGATCATAAATTGCAGCAGCCGAAGCGCGTGCGCTTGCACGTTACCGGCATCCTGCAGCTGAGCGGCCAGCTTGATCACAGCTTTGCCATGGTCCCGCTGGAAGATGCCCGTCAGTATCTGGATATGGGTAGCAGCGTCACCGGTATTGCCATCAAGGTGAACGACGTCTTTAACGCTAACAAGCTGGTGCGCGACGCAGGCGAAGTGACCAATAGCTATGTCTATATCAAGAGCTGGATTGGCACCTATGGCTATATGTATCGCGATATTCAGATGATCCGCGCCATTATGTATCTGGCGATGGTGCTGGTGATTGGCGTGGCCTGCTTTAACATTGTCTCGACGCTGGTGATGGCGGTGAAGGACAAGAGTGGCGACATTGCGGTGCTGCGTACTCTCGGCGCCAAAGACGGTCTTATTCGTGCCATTTTCGTCTGGTATGGTTTGCTCGCCGGGCTGCTGGGAAGCCTCTGTGGTGTAGTGATTGGCGTAGTGGTTTCTCTGCAACTCACCCCAATTATCAATGGAATTGAGCGGCTAATCGGCCATCAGTTCCTCTCTGGCGATATCTATTTTATTGACTTCCTGCCGTCTGAATTGCACTGGCTGGACGTCGTTTATGTGCTGATTACAGCACTTTTGTTGAGTCTGCTGGCAAGCTGGTATCCGGCGCGTCGCGCAAGCCGAATCGATCCGGCGAGGGTGCTAAGTGGCCAGTAATTACGTCTTGATGTAGCGATCGCAAGGCCGCTATATCGAAAGAGGAATGCACTATGTATTACGGATTTGATATTGGCGGCACCAAAATTGCGCTCGGCGTGTTTGATAAGAATCTCAAACTGCAGTGGGAAACCCGCGTTCCTACGCCGCATGAAAGCTACGATGAATTCTTAACCACCCTCGTCGCGCTGGTGGAGCAGGCCGATGCGCGCTTTGGTGTGACAGGCAGCGTGGGGATAGGTATTCCCGGCATGCCGGAAACCGATGATGGCACGCTCTACGCCGCTAACGTGCCTGCGGCCAGCGGTAAACCCCTTCGCGCGGATCTCACCCGCCTGTTGGCGCGCGATGTGCGTCTGGATAACGACGCAAACTGTTTTGCCCTCTCTGAAGCCTGGGACGATGAGTTTCGCCGTTATCCACTGGTTATGGGGCTGATTCTCGGCACTGGCGTCGGCGGCGGGCTTATTATTGATGGCAAACCGATCACCGGCCGCAGTTATATAACCGGCGAGTTTGGTCATATCCGGCTTCCTGTCGATGCGCTGGAGGTCGTCGGTCGCGATTTCCCGCTTATCCGCTGTGGTTGTGGCCAGCATGGCTGCATTGAGAATTACCTGTCAGGCCGTGGATTTGCATGGCTGTATGAACACTTCTATCATCAAAAAATGCAGGCACCCGAAATCATCGCCCTGTGGAATCAGGGAGATGAACAGGCGAAAGCGCATGTTGAGCGCTATCTCGACCTGCTGGCGGTCTGTCTGGGTAACATACTTACCGTCGTCGATCCTGACCTGTTGGTCATTGGCGGCGGGTTATCAAACTTTACCGCGATCACGGAGCGGTTATCAGAACGTTTACCACGGCATTTGCTGCCGGTTGCCCGCCTGCCGCGCATTGAAAAAGCGCGCCATGGGGATGCCGGGGGAATGCGCGGTGCGGCGTTCCTGCACCTCAGCCGCTAGCCAGAAGAGGTTTTTATGTTGTCGCGTCGGTCACATCGCCTCACCCGTTTTCGCAGAAATAAACGTCGCTTGCGTGAACGCTTACGCCAACGAATATTCTTCAGAGATCAGGTAATGCCAGAATTAATGGAAAAACCGAGAGTAGTGGTGCTGACCGGAGCAGGGATCTCCGCAGAGTCAGGCATTCGCACCTTCCGGGCCGCTGATGGGCTGTGGGAAGAGCACCGTGTGGAGGACGTCGCAACGCCGGAAGGCTTTGCCCGTAACCCGCAGCTGGTCCAGTCGTTTTACAATGCGCGTCGCCGTCAGCTGCAATCTGCTGAAATTGCCCCTAACGCGGCGCATCTGGCGCTGGCGAGGCTGGAAGAGGCGCTGGGCGACCGTTTCCTGCTGGTGACGCAGAACATCGATAATCTCCATGAGCGCGCGGGTAACAAGAATGTTATCCATATGCACGGTGAACTGCTCAAGGTACGCTGCGCCTGGAGCGGCCAGGTGCTGGAGTGGACTGGCGATGTCACCCCTGATGACAAATGCCACTGCTGTCAATTTCCGTCGGCGCTGCGCCCGCACGTCGTCTGGTTCGGCGAAATGCCGCTGGGTATGGATGAGATCTACAGTGCGCTGGCGATGGCCGATGTGTTTATCGCCATTGGCACTTCCGGGCATGTCTATCCCGCAGCCGGGTTCGTCCATGAGGCCAAACTGCAGGGGGCGCATACGGTAGAGCTTAATCTTGAACCGAGTCAGGTGGGGAGCGAATTTGAAGAGAAACAATACGGTCTGGCCAGTGAAGTGGTGCCGGCGTTCGTAGAAAAGTTACTGAAGGGATTGTAAAAAGAGGTGAGGGCGCAGGCCCTCACCGTAATTATTAGCGACCTGCTTTCAATTTCTGATAATACTCTTCGTAGATGCGGCTGGCGTCGCCCACATCGTTTTGCCACTCACCTTTACTGATAGTGTCGGCATCAGGATAGAGCGTCTTATCGTTCGCCACGTCCGGGCTGAGCAGTTTACGCGCCGCGAGATTCGGAGTCGGGTAGCCAATGGTTTCTGCCACCTCTTTGGCCACATCCGGGCGCAGCAGGAAGTTAATCAGCTTCATGGCACCATCTACGTTCCTGGCGTTTGCCGGGATCGCCAGGCTGTCCATCCAGAAGATGCCTCCCTCTTGTGGCCAGATGACCTCCAGCGGGGTACCGGCCTGACGCGCCACATACGCCGAACCGTTCCACACCATGCCCAGATTCACTTCCCCTTCCATGTACGGGTTCGCCGGGTTATCGGAGTTAAAGGCTGCCACGTTAGGCATCAGCTTTCTCAGCTCGTTGTAGGCGGCTTCGATCTCTTTCGGATCGGTGGTGTTGCCGGAATAACCGAGTTTACGTAGCGCCATCTGGAACACTTCGCGCGCATCGTCGGTCAACAGCAGGCTACCCTTATACTCGGGTTTCCACAGATCGGCCCAGCTGGTCACCGTTTTCGGATCCATCTCGTCACGGTTTACGCCAATCGCGGTGGCACCCCAGATATAGGGAATAGAGTAGTCGTTGTTAGGATCGAAGGGTTTGTTCAGCATCTCAGGATCAAGGTTAGCGAAGTTGGTCAGCTTCGTCTTATCGATCTTCTGGATCATCCCCTCTTTACGCATTTTATCCACGAAATAGGTGGAGGGTACAACCAGATCGTAGGCGCCGTCTTTATACGTTTTGAGCTTGGCATACATGGTTTCGTTCGACTCGTAGGTCGAATAGATCACCTTGATACCGGTCTCTTTGGTGAACTGCTCCAGCAGGCCTGGCGGCACATACTCGGTCCAGTTATAGAAGTAGAGTGTTTTACTGTCGTCCGCGTGCGCAGCGCTCATACCGAAAGCAAGCGCGCCAGCCGCGAGCAGGTGGCGTGACCATTTCATCATTTTAACGTCCCCTGAACTTTTGTTTTATCACGAGCAATAAGCTGGCTGGTAATGACCAGAACCAGCGATAACATCAACAGAATGGTGGCCAGCGCATTCACCTCCGGCGAGACGCCCACTTTAACCATCGAATAAATTTTCAGCGGCAAGATCTCATAGCTCGGCCCGGTGACGAACGAAGAAACTACGACATCGTCCATCGACAGGGTAAAGCTCAACAGCCATCCGGCTGCCACCGCGGGCATCGCCAGCGGCAGGAGGATCTTGCGCAGAATCACCATCTCACTGGCACCCAGATCTTTCGCCGCTTCCAGCATGCGCACGTCAAATCCCTTCAGACGGGAGTAAACCGTCACCACCACGAAAGGCAGGCAGAAGGTGATATGCGAAAAGAGCAGCGACCAGAAGCCGAGTTGTACGCCCAGCAGCATAAACAGCACCAGCAGCGATATGGCCATGACAATGTCCGGAGACATCATCACCACAAACAGCATGCCGCTCACAAACGGCTTGCCGCGAAAGCGGTAACGGTAGAGGGCCACGGCGGTCAGCGAGCCAATCAAGGTCGCAAACGTGGCCGAGACGATTGCCATCGTCAACGAATGCTGCGCAGCCTGGAGCAAACTGTCGTTGTTGACCAGCAGGCTATACCACTTGGTGGTAAAACCCTGCCAGTTAATCCCGAAACGTGAACTGTTAAATGAATTCACAATCAGGATGATGATGGGAATATACAAATAAGCATAGATGGCGGTCATAAAACCGCCGCGAAGCAGTCGACCCATCATTCCAGCTCACCTTTTTTGTTAAGCAGTCGGGATGCGCGCCAGTAGACCATTAGCATCAGCCCCATAACCACCGTCAGCGTGATGCTGGTGGCGGAGCCAAACGGCCAGTCGCGAATATTGAGGAACTGGCTTTTGATGACGTTGCCAATCAGCAGGTTTTTCGCGCCACCCATCAGATCCGAGACGTAGAACAGCCCCATGGCCGGCAGTATCACCAGCAGGCAACCGGCGATGATACCCGGCATCGTCAGCGGCAGGATTATCCGGATAAAGGTCTGCATCTTACTGGCGCCGAGGTCTCTTGCCGCTTCCAGCAGCGGCTTATCGAGCTTCTCGATGCTGGAGTAGAGCGGCATCACCATAAAGGGCAGCAGTATATAAACCAGGCCGATAATGACGGCGCCCGGGGTGTACATAATGCGAAGCGGGGTCTCGATGATCCCCAACCACAGTAAAAATTCGTTCAGATACCCTTTGGTACTAAGGAAAATCTTCAGGCCATAGATGCGAATCAGGGAGTTGGTCCAGAATGGCACAATCAGCAGAAACAGCAGCAGCGGGCGAATTTTCTGTGGCAGACGCGCCAGAAACCAGGCGAAGGGATAGCCCAGCACCAGACAGGCGAGGGTGGCTATCACGGCCATGTTCAGCGAGTGCATCAGCACCTGGAAATAGAGCGGATCCAGCAGGCGCGCGTAGTTATCCAGCGTAAAGACCAGCTTGACGAAGTGGGCATCGTCGCGGGTCAAAAAGCTGGTGGCGATGATCATCAGGTTGGGTAAGAAGACAAACAACACAAGCCAACCGACGATAGTGGCAATCACCACATTCTGGAACTTACTTGTGTTCTTCATCAGCCAGTACGACCTCCCAGCTCTCTACCCAGTTAATGGCCATTTTCTGGTCAAGGGAGTGGTCGAAGTCCGGATCGTCCTCATTGAAGAACTCACTGACCAACACCATTTTGCCATTTTCGAGTTCAACCACCGACTCCAGGGTCATGCCCTTATAGTTGCGCTCGCGGATATAACCAATCAGACCTTCGACGTCGCTGCTGTCATGGATCTCGTCCACGCGCAGATCTTCCGGGCGCAGCATTACGTTCAGCTTTTGCCCTTTTTCTACCGCAAAGTTAACGGTGATGTTGCACTCATGGCCTTCGACGCTGGCGCGGACGCGCTGCGCATCCAGGCGTTCGATAACCGTGGCGCTAAAGTTATTGATCTCACCAATAAAGCTGGCGACAAAGAGGTTTTTCGGCTCTTCATAGATCTCACGCGGCGTGCCGTCTTGCTCGATTTTACCTTCGCGCATCACGACGATACGGTCGGACATTGTCAGCGCCTCTTCCTGATCGTGCGTCACGAAAACAAAGGTGATGCCCAGCTTACGCTGTAGCGCTTTCAATTCGTTCTGCATCTGTTTGCGCAGTTTGTAATCCAGCGCGGAGAGCGATTCGTCGAGTAATAATAGGCGGGGTTTGTTCACTACCGCGCGGGCAATGGCGACGCGCTGCTGTTGTCCTCCGGAGAGCTGATGCGGCTTGCGCTGGGCAAACTCTTCCAGCTGCACCATGCGCAGCGCCTCCGTCACACGCGGGGCAATCTCCTGCGCCGGGGTTTTCTGCATGCGCAGGCCAAAAGCGACATTTTCAAAGACCGTCATATGCGGGAAGAGGGCGTAGCTCTGGAAGACGGTATTGACGTGGCGATGCTCGGCAGGGACGTCGGTGATATCCTGGTTTTCAAGATGAATATGGCCGGTGTCGACGTTTTCCAGCCCGGCGATCAGGCGCAATACTGTTGTCTTACCGCAGCCAGAGGGGCCGAGAAGCGTAAGGAACTCGCCGTTGTTAATGGTCAAATTAAGATCGGCGATAACGGTTTTACCATCAAAACTCTTATTAATGCCCGATAAAAGCACCAGCGGTGACAGTGAACCTGGTTGTGTATTCAATTTATGACTCTGTCCCATATCGACGCTGCGATCTATCTAACGCAGCGGGGTTTGTGTGTAACCACCTTGGTGACTCGTAATGAGGGCGGCCATTCTACGGCAAACCATTGAATTCGCCAATCCTTGATGCTCCCCGATAAGCTACCTTTATTAGCAACGGGATGAGATAAACGAAAAATATTCTCGTTTGCGGGATAAAAGTGACCTGACGCAATATTTGCGTTTTAGGGCTTATTGATAATGTTGTCACAAAAAGTGAGGGTGACTGCATGGATAAATTACTAGAGCGTTTTTTACAGTACGTTTCGCTGGATACCCAATCTAAGCCGGGTGTTCGCCAGGTACCGAGCACAGAGGGCCAATGGAAATTACTGCAGCTGCTAAAGTCGCAGCTTGAAGAGTTAGGCCTGGTCAACGTGACATTAAGTGACAAAGGCACGGTCATGGGCACGCTACCGGCGAACGTGCCGGGTGAGATCCCGGCCATTGGTTTCATATCCCATGTTGATACCTCCCCTGATTATAGCGGCAAAAACGTTAACCCTCAGATTGTGGAGAACTATCGCGGCGGCGATATCGCCCTGGGCGTCGGCGATGAGATTTTATCCCCGGTCATGTTCCCTGTGCTCCACCAGTTGCTCGGCCAGACCCTGATCACGACAGACGGTAAAACGCTGTTGGGAGCAGACGATAAAGCTGGCGTCGCCGAGATCATGACCGCGCTGGCGGTGCTGAAGGGTAAAAACATTCCTCACGGTGATATTCGTGTCGCCTTCACCCCCGATGAAGAGGTGGGGAAAGGGGCGAAGCATTTTGATGTGGAGGCGTTTAACGCAAAATGGGCCTACACCGTGGATGGCGGTGGCGTAGGGGAGCTGGAGTTCGAAAACTTCAACGCCGCGTCGGTCAATATCCGCATCGTGGGCAACAATGTGCACCCAGGCACCGCAAAAGGGGTGATGGTTAACGCACTCTCGCTGGCGGCGCGTATCCACGCCGAAGTGCCTGCCGGGGAGAGCCCGGAGCAGACGGAAGGCTATGAAGGTTTTTATCACCTCACCAGCATTAAAGGCACCGTTGACCGCGCGGATATGCACTACATCATTCGCGATTTCGACCGCGAGGGGTTTGAAGCGCGTAAACGTAAAATCATGGATATCGCCAAAAAGGTTGGCAAGGGGCTGCACCCGGATTGCTATATCGAACTGGTGATTGAAGACAGTTATTACAATATGCGGGATAAGGTGGTCGCACATCCGCACATTCTTGATATTGCCCAGCAGGCGATGCGTGATTGCGATATTGAACCGCAACTTAAGCCCATTCGTGGCGGAACCGACGGGGCACAGCTCTCCTTTATGGGGTTACCTTGCCCGAACCTCTTCACGGGGGGCTATAACTATCACGGCAAGCATGAGTTCGTCACCCTGGAAGGGATGGAGAAAGCGGTGCGGGTTATTGTGCGCATTGCCGAACTGACGGCGAAAGGGTAATCAGGAAGAGTCCGGGTGGCGCTATGGCCACCCGGTACAGGCGCGTCTTAGTCCTCAAAGAACCAGTAGCCGCTGTTAACCAGCGCGGCGAGCATCGCCAGGAAGGAGGGGTCATCCAGCGCATCGCCAAACTGTGCGGCATCCAGCACCATATGGCTGGCGATAGCTTCCACGGCAGGGCGGTGAGGTGAATCCAGCTTCTCGCCGTTAACATAAACCTCGCCATCGATACGCAGTACGCGCAGACCACCCAGGCGTACCAGTTTGTCGCCCTGCTGCAACGCATCGTAGATTTCGTCTGGCTGGTAAGGAGGCTCCGGCGGCGAAACGTCCAGCTCGTGACGAGACTGGCTGACAAACTCACCAAACCACTGGTTAAAATGTTCTGGTTGATTAATCAGGTCCAACATCATCCCACGCAGTTTATCGAGCTCCTGCGGCAGGATATCAGCGGGATGTTCACGGGCAGGGACGTCCGGATCGGCAAAGCGATGGCTTCCCAGCTCGCGCTGCAGGACGTAGTCCGCAAAGCTGCTGATCATCTCCCGGCCGCTTGGCGCGCGGAATCCGACGGAATAGTTCATCGAATTTTCCAGCGAGTAGCCTTCATGCGGGAATCCTGGCGGAATATAGAGTATGTCGCCCGGCTCCAGCTCTTCATCAATAATACCTTCGAAGGGATCGACCTGCAGCAAATCCGGATGCGGGCAGTGCTGCTTCATGGGCACTTTGTCACCCACGCGCCAGCGGCGACGGCCGGTGCCCTGAATGATAAAGACGTCATACTGATCGAGATGCGGGCCTACGCCGCCGCCAGGCACGGAGAAGGAGATCATCAGATCGTCCATCCGCCAGTCAGGCAGCGCGCGGAAGGGGCGCATCAGCGCTGCGGTAGGTTCATGCCAGTGGTTGACGGCCTGAACTAACAGCGACCAGTTGGTCTCGCCGAGGTGATCGTAGCTCTCGAACGGACCATGGCTAACCTGCCATTTCCCATCCTCATGACTGACCAGGCGGCTATCGACCTCATTCTCCATCGCTAAGCCAGCGAGCTCGTCAGGGGAGATAGGATCGACGAAATTTGCAATGCCGCGTTTCAGAACGACCGGGCGTTTTTGCCAGTAACGTTCAATAAACTCAGGCCAGTTAAGTGTTAAGTGATAATCCATAATATTTTATTCCGCAGGCTCTTACTGAGACGGATTATAACGGAAGCTCAGACACCTGCGCGTGAGAATCTCGCTTTTTTCACCCGGAGGGCTTAACTCTCATGGTCACCAGGCTGTTGGCGGCCAAAGATTGCCACCATGCGGGCACCGCCGAGCAGGCTGTCGCCCGTTTCGATACGGCCGTCATACTGCTCAACAATATCCCGCGCGACCGAAAGCCCCACGCCCTGGCCTGGACGCAGGGTATCAGCCCGCTGTCCGCGGTCGAAGACCTGATCGCGTTTACCCTGGGGAATACCGGGGCCATCGTCCTCAACAATAATATGAAGTTGATCGTCGTCCTGTCGGGCCGAGATTTCGACAAACTCGAGGCAATATTTGCAGGCGTTATCAAGCAGATTACCCATCACCTCCATAAAGTCGTTTTTCTCGCCAATGAAGCTTATCTCTGGCGAAATATCGAGGCTGATGCTGACCCCTTTACGTTGATAGACTTTGTTCAACGCCGAGGTGAGGTTGTCCAGCAGCGGCGCCACCGGGTGAAGTTCGCGGCTGAGCAACGCACTGCCAGAGCGCATACTTGCCCGGTGCAGGTAGTAGCCAATCTGCTGGGAGATACGGCTGATCTGCTCCAGCATCACCGGCTCGGCGTCGTCCACGCTCAGCTTCGCGCTGCGCAGGGATCGTAAGGTACTTTGTAACACCGCCAGCGGCGTCTTCAGACTGTGGGTCAGGTCGGTCAGCGTTGTGCGGTATTTGTCATAGCGTTCACGCTCACTCTTCAGCAGGCGGTTCAGGTTACGCACCAGGCTGGTCAGTTCACGGGTGGTGACCGGGTTAAGTTTCTCCCGGTGATGCTCTTCCAGCTCACGCACCTCTTTCGCCAGCGACTCGATAGGGCGCAGGCTCCACCAGGCGGCGACCCACAGCAGGGGGATCACCAGCAGCAGGTTCGCCACCAGCACATAGACGAACCAGTTCCACACCATATAAGAGCGTTTTAGCTCAACGGGAATGGTGTCGATCACCACGATGGTGAGCTGGGGCATTTCGAGGGTCGCGGGGTAGAGATTAATGGCGACCGAGTGGGTCATCTCAGTGTCGTCATCATCTTCGCGGATCTCGCTCAGTTGCTGCTGCATGGAGCGGTCATTACCCACCAGGCTGCTGGAGGCGTTAAGATCTGCCTCCAGCTCGTGAAATCCGTTGGTTCTCAGCCACTCCGGCTGGATACGGTTCACCAGCCAGGGTACATCTCGCTGGGCCCAGAGAAGCTGGCCCTTTTCACCGTATATCAGGGCGATGGTCGGGCTCTGTCGGTCCAGATGTTCCGGCATGTCGATGCTGATTTTATTATTTTCCCAGCGGGCAAGGGTATAAAACAGGTTACTTTCGCCGCGCAGTAGGCGAAAGGTGGTCTTGTCAAAGCTAACGCTGTAACCCACCAACGCCACCAGACCGTAGGCTAAAGAGAGCACCAGCACCACGGCGGCCGTCGCCAGCAGGAAGCGAACCCGCAGCGAAAGCGGCAGGAAGTGACGCAGAATTTTTTTCATTTAGCGTAATTCGAAAAGGTAGCCCTGACCGCGGACCGTCGTAATGACATCTTCCGGATACTGTGCCTGAATCTTTTTCCGCAGACGCCCCATCAGCACATCAATGGTGTGGCTTTCACGCAACTCAGCATCAGGATAGAGCTGCAACATCAGGGAATCTTTGCTAACCACTTTGCCGCTGTTGCGGATCAGGGTTTCCATAATGGTGTATTCGAAGGCGGTCAGTTTGATCACCTCGTCATTGATGGAGAGCTCACGGCGAGAGAGATCGACCTGGAAAGGCGGTAGCGAGATCACCTGAGAGGCGTGGCCGCTGTTACGGCGCATCAGGGCCTGCATGCGGGCAGCGACTTCTTCAATATGGAAGGGCTTGGTCACATAGTCGTCGGCCCCGGCGCTAAGCACCTCGACCTTATCCTGCCACCCTTCGCGGGCGGTTAACACCAGCACGGGCAGTGAGACATCGTGGCTGCGCCAGCGACGAATGAGCGACAGACCATCTTCATCCGGCAGGCCAAGATCGACGATGGCAATATCCGGCAAGTGTTCATTCAGATAGTAGTCAGCCTCTTTGGCATCTTCGGCATCATCCACCTGATGACCCATTTCCTGAAGTTGAACCTTCAGGTGATGACGTAATAATGCATTATCCTCGACAACCAATACGCGCATCATCGCTTCTCCCTAAAATAAATGCTCTGAATAGTTTAACGCTGATTATGTTGGGAGAGGGATAAACATTTAATAAACCGGGGGAGGGAACCCTCTTTCCGGACGGAAAGAGGGGGAATGCGATTACTTCAGTTCATCAACCATGGTAATGGCGCGGCCGATGTAATTCGCCGGGGTCATTGCCTTCAGACGGGTCTTCTCTTCTTCCGGCACGTCCAGGCTATCGATAAACTGTTTCATGCCTTCTGCGTCAACGCGCTTACCGCGGGTCAGCTCTTTCAGCTTCTCATACGGTTTTTCGATGCCATAGCGACGCATCACGGTCTGAATCGGCTCGGCCAGGACTTCCCAGTTGTGATCCAGTTCGTCCAGCAGACGGTCGCGGTTCACTTCCAGCTTGCTCACGCCCTTCAGGGTGGACTGATAAGCAATCAGCGCATAGCCAATACCCACGCCCAGGTTACGCAGGACGGTGGAGTCCGTCAGGTCGCGCTGCCAGCGGGAAACCGGCAGTTTGCTCGCCATGTGTTGCAGCACGGCATTCGCCAGGCCGAGGTTGCCTTCGGAGTTTTCGAAGTCAATCGGGTTCACTTTGTGCGGCATGGTGGAGGAGCCGATTTCGCCGGCGATGGTTTTCTGCTTGAAGTGGTTCAGCGCAATGTAACCCCAGACGTCACGATCAAAGTCGATCAGGATGGTGTTGAAACGCGCGATGCAGTCAAACAGCTCAGCAATATAGTCGTGCGGCTCGATCTGGGTGGTGTACGGGTTCCACTGAATGCCCAGTGAGGTCACGAACTCTTCGCTGAACTGGTGCCAGTCCACTTCCGGGTAGGCAGCGATGTGGGCATTGTAGTTACCGACAGCGCCGTTGATTTTACCGAGAATTTCAACCTGTTCCAGCTGACGGAACTGGCGCTCCATACGGTAGGCCACGTTCGCCATCTCTTTACCCATGGTGGATGGGGTAGCCGGCTGACCGTGGGTACGGGAAAGCAGCGGGATATCGCGATACTCGACCGACAGCGCTTTCACCGCGTCAATAATTTTACGCCAGTACGGCAGCACCACGTCCTGACGCGCAGTTGA
Source organism: Leclercia sp. UBA5958 (assembly GCF_002430365.1). Lineage (NCBI taxonomy): Bacteria > Pseudomonadati > Pseudomonadota > Gammaproteobacteria > Enterobacterales > Enterobacteriaceae > Leclercia > Leclercia sp. UBA5958. The sequence continues at coordinate 95,362 of NZ_DJCE01000001.1, forward strand.
GAGCATCAGGGCATGAGAAAGGTTATTGATATCTTCAGACGTACAGGCGAAGTGAATGAATTCGGAGACAGCATTGAGGGCCGGAATGCTGGCCACTTTCTCTTTCAGGAAATATTCAACCGCCTTCACATCGTGGTTGGTCGTGCGTTCAATGGTTTTGATGCGTGCGGCATCTTCTTCATTGAATTGAGCAACGATTTGATCGAGGTAATCGTTTGCCTGGGCGTCAAAAGCAGGAACTTCCTTGATGGCTGCCTGTGCGGCCAGCTTTTGCAGCCAGCGAACTTCAACCTGTACGCGGAACTTCAGCAGACCATATTCGCTGAAAATGTCGCGCAGCGCGCTGACTTTATCGCCGTAGCGTCCATCGACAGGGGAAACGGCGGTCAGTGAGGATAATTCCATAATTCGTAACTCCGGGAGGTTAACAATGAGCAAGAATCTGTTTTGCCTGAGTGCTCAGGCGATGACGAGAAAACATTAACTGCAGGCGGCCACCGCCGACCTGGTGCCACAGCACGGCGGCGCGAATGCCCGCCAGCAGCGAGGCGCGAACTTTCGCCTGCACCTGTGGACTTTGTAGCACTGCCGGGGACCCCGTGACCTGAATGCGTGGCCCCAGTGGGCTAATCACATCCACGTAGATACCCGCCATGGCGCTCAGTAAGGTTTCGGATTGCAGATCGAAATGATCGAGCTGACGCTGCAGCCCGGCAATGCGGTTGCCGAGGGTGTCCATCGCGCCTTTGGCGGCGTTGAGCTTACGCTCCAGCACCATCATGCTTAAGGTATAGCGGGTCAGTTCGGCATTCAGCCCCTGACGGTTGTTAGCGTTCAGCACCCCTAACAGGGTTTCAAGGCCGAGGCGAAGATTCGCTTCACTGCCGCCGAAGACACCAAGCGTTGAACTGGGGTTCAGATCAACGATGCTGTTCAGCGACACGTGCAGGGCATCAGCGTCGCAATGACCCTGATGCGCCAACTGTTGCACCAGACGGGCAGACTGGCAAATTCCCGCCAGCGCCAGGGTGATGTCATAATAGTTCTTCGCCACACTTACTCCTTTCTGTGTGCTAACGCATTAGTCGGTTATCAGCGGCAGACGCTGTTCGATGATACCACCGCCCAGACAGATTTCGCCGCTGTAGAAGACCGCGGACTGCCCTGGGGTAACGGCGGAGACGGGCTCGTCGAAGCGCACCTCAATGCGTTCGTCGTCAATCGCGGTGAGGGTGCAAGGAATATCGGTCTGGCGATAGCGGGTTTTCACCGTGCAACGCCGCGTGCCTTTTACCGGCTCGCGATCGACCCAGTGCAGCTGTTGGGCAATCAGCCCCACCGACATCAGACGCGGATGATCGTGCCCCTGCGCCACAATCAGAATATTGTTCTCAACATCTTTATCGACCACGTACCACGGATCTTCGCTGCCTTCTTTGGTACCACCAATCCCCAGCCCTTTGCGCTGGCCGAGGGTGTGGTACATCAGCCCCTGATGCTGACCAATTTCTTCACCATCAACGGTGACGATTTTGCCCGGCTGGGCTGGCAAGTAGCGGCCAAGGAATTCGCGGAATTTACGCTCGCCGATAAAACAGATACCGGTTGAGTCTTTTTTCTTGGCGGTGATCAGATCCAGCTCTTCGGCAATCTTACGCACTTCGGGTTTTTCCAGCTCGCCCACCGGGAACAGGCTCTGGGCAATCTGCTCATGACCGAGGGTATAGAGGAAATAGCTCTGATCTTTATTGCCGTCGAGGCCTCGCAGCAGCTGGCTTTTGCCGTTGACATCGGCACGACGCACATAGTGGCCAGTGGCAATGTAATCGGCGCCCAGGTCTTCAGCGGCGAACTCAAGGAAGGCTTTAAATTTGATCTCTTTGTTGCAGAGAATGTCCGGGTTAGGGGTACGGCCGGCTTTATACTCTTCCAGGAAATGTTCGAAGACATTATCCCAGTACTCTGCAGCAAAATTGACGGTATGCAGTTCAATGCCGAGCTTATCGCACACGGCCTGCGCATCGGCCAGATCGGCCGCCGCGGTACAGTATTCCTCGCCGTCGTCTTCCTCCCAGTTCTTCATGAACAGGCCTTCCACCTTATAGCCCTGTTGCAGCAACAGCCAGGCGGAAACGGAGGAGTCGACACCGCCGGACATGCCGACGATCACTTTTTTTGGGCTTTCTGACATTGGAATACTCACGACATTGAACTTCAAGGCGGCGTATTCTATCACGCGCCCCCGGCAATGGCACCCTCTGTAAACGGCCAGTTAAATTCGCCGATGGTCTCTAACGGCAGACGATGACCAGAGAGATAGCAGCGGATGCTCTCGGCAACCAGCGGTGAACGCAGGTTGGTGGCGCTCAGAATCTCGTCGGCGGTCACCCACAGGCAGCGGTCGATATCGTCGTCGTGCGGCTCGGTGTCGCACATTTCGTTAAGCTCGATAACAAACAGAAAACGTAGGAACGGGGTCTTATCCGGCGCAATCCAGTGATGAAGACGAATAAACTGCTGCGGTTCAGCGTGAATACCGGTCTCTTCCCACAATTCCCGGCGGGCGGCCTGTACCAGGGTCTCATCGGCTTCAAGATGACCGGCGGGTTGGTTCCACAGCGCTTTGCCGTTGATGGTCTCTTCCACCACCAGAAATTTGCCCTGGGCGTGAACCACTGTGGCCACGGTAACGTGCGGTTTAAACATTCTCTTCTCCTTTTTCTGTCCCGTCGCGCCATTCACCATTGGCCAGATTATCCAGTGAGTAATCGCCCATGGCGTAGCGGATTAAGCGTAACGTCGGGAAGCCGACATGCGCGGTCATGCGACGAACTTGGCGATTGCGCCCCTCATAAAGGGTAATTTTGAGCCAGGATGTGGGGATCGATTTGCGCTCGCGTACGGGCGGCGTGCGCGGCCACAGCCACTCCGGTTCACTCACCCGCTCAATACCGGCGGGCAGGGTAGGGCCATCGTTAAGGGTCACCCCGGTACGCAGAGCGGCAAGCGCCTCTTCGGTAGGTTCACCTTCTACCTGTACGTAATAGATCTTTCCGGTGCGCTTACCGGGCTGCGTCAGCCGCGCCTGCAATGCGCCGTCATTCGTTAACACCAGCAGACCTTCACTGTCGCGATCCAGACGGCCTGCGGCGTAGACGCCTGCAACTGGGATAAAGTCTTTCAACGTGCTGCGGCCAGCTTCATCGGTAAACTGCGGCAAAACATCGTAGGGTTTATTGAACAAAATCACCCGTTTGGGCTGGTTTGTTTTCGGTTTTCTGGTGGCTTGTCGTGAGCTGAATCGCTCAACCCGGTGATTTCTAAAAGAAGTTTTCTTCATGGTATTTTCAGGCTTTCTCAATTGCCGCATTATAGCCTAATAACGAAGACCTTTCATGGCGCCAGACATTCAGGTACTATCGGGAGGCTCATTACAAATTATTAACATAAGATCAGTAACAACCAGAAGCGCTCGAAGGAGAGGTTAATGGAAAGCAAAGTAGTTGTTCCGGCGGAAGGTAAAAAGATCACCCTGCAAGACGGTAAGCTGAACGTCCCTCATAACCCGATTATCCCGTTCATCGAAGGCGATGGTATCGGTGTAGACGTCACCCCGGCAATGCTGAAAGTGGTGGATGCCGCTGTTGAGAAAGCCTACAAAGGCGAGCGTAAAATTTCCTGGATGGAAATTTACACCGGTGAAAAATCTACCCACGTTTACGGCCAGGACGTCTGGCTGCCAGCTGAAACCCTCGATCTAATCCGCGACTACCGTGTTGCCATCAAAGGCCCACTGACTACCCCAGTCGGCGGCGGCATCCGTTCTCTGAACGTTGCGCTGCGTCAGGAGCTGGATCTGTATGTTTGCCTGCGTCCGGTACGTTATTACCAGGGCACCCCAAGCCCGGTTAAACACCCGGAGCTGACCGATATGGTTATCTTCCGTGAAAACTCTGAAGATATCTATGCGGGTATTGAGTGGAAAGCGGACTCCGCTGACGCCGAAAAAGTGATTAAATTCCTGCGCGACGAGATGGGCGTGAAGAAAATTCGCTTCCCGGAACATTGCGGTATCGGCATCAAGCCGTGCTCCGAAGAGGGGACTAAGCGTCTGGTACGTGCGGCGATCGAATATGCGATCACTAACGACCGTGACTCAGTGACCCTGGTTCACAAAGGTAACATCATGAAGTTCACCGAAGGCGCGTTCAAAGACTGGGGTTACCAGTTGGCGACCGACGAGTTCGGCGGTGAACTGATTGACGGCGGCCCATGGCAGAAGATTAAGAACCCGAACACCGGCAAAGAGATCATCATTAAAGATGTGATCGCCGATGCGTTCCTGCAGCAAATCCTGCTGCGTCCAGCGGAATACGACGTTATCGCCTGTATGAACCTGAACGGTGACTACATCTCCGACGCCCTGGCGGCGCAGGTTGGCGGCATCGGTATCGCCCCGGGCGCGAACATTGGTGACGAGTGCGCCCTGTTCGAAGCGACCCACGGTACTGCACCGAAGTATGCAGGCCAGGATAAGGTGAACCCAGGTTCAATCATCCTGTCGGCAGAGATGATGCTCCGTCATATGGAATGGTTCGAAGCAGCAGACCTTATCGTTAAAGGTATGGAAGGCGCGATCAACAACAAGACCGTGACCTATGACTTTGAACGTCTGATGGAAGGCGCTAAGCTGCTGAAATGTTCAGAGTTTGGTGACGCGATCATCGAAAACATGTAATCCAGTCACTGGGTTATACAAGAACGGGAGCCGAAGGGCTCCCGTTTTTTTATGCTTGATAAACTTTTCTCTTATGCCGGGCGGCTCGAGGTTGCCACGCAAAGTCTGATAACGGCTGAGTTATATATCAAGGCGAGTGGTATTGAGGGCTGTAATAGAATTTGCTGCTGCGCTTATGATTATCCAAATTATTATTCGGAATAATCGGAAAGGAGATTTTGCATTAATAAATGGCGCGTCAAAACGGCCTCTTTAAGCCTTATGCTCTCTGCGTTACAGGTGTGAGGAAGAATGTAAACAGCCCGGTAAACACCGGGCCTGCTCAGTTAAAACCAGTTGAATTTGGCGGACAGCAGACATAACAGCGCGCCTGCTGAAACAACATTTATAAAAATGATGAATCGACTAGATACGTTCATATTATCAATTTATGTATGGGATATTGAACCAGTGCGAATAATCGTAATAGCAAATGCTAAAACGATCAATGCGGGTACAGATAAAAAAAAGCCCACACGAGGTGGGCAAGAAATACTGGAAGCAATGTGAGCAATGTCGTACTGAATACCTGAGTGTTTCGCTCAACTATTCAGTATTGAGAAAGATAATCTTTCTCATTGGAACATGCAACCCCTTCTTTTGTGCGGATTGCCTCTTTTTCAGATGGCGTTAAATCGTGCACGTGATGCTTATCACAATTTGCAAATCTGAATCCTGTGCTATCCTTTGTGTGTACTTGATTTAACGACAAAAACCATACAGAGAGGAACGATATGGGAATTTTATCCTGGATTATCTTTGGGCTTATCGCGGGTATTCTGGCGAAGTGGATCATGCCGGGCAAAGACGGCGGCGGCTTCATTGTCACCATCATCCTGGGGATTATCGGTGCCGTGGTCGGCGGTTGGATCAGTACACTTTTCGGGTTCGGCAAAGTGGATGGGTTTAACTTCGGTAGCTTCGTAGTAGCGGTGATCGGTGCGCTGGTCGTGCTGTTTGTTTACCGTAAAATCAAGAGCTAACAAATAAAAAGACCGCCTTTTGGCGGTCTTTTTATTGTCATCACCACCAGCCCAGCTGGCTTCCGGCTACGGCAACTATGGCGACAATCAGCATAATAATGGTCGTTTTTCTCATTTATCCTCCCGGTGCCGCGTAACCGCCGACAAAAAACCACGTTAAAAATACTACCGCCGTTATAAAGATAACGACCGGAAACAAAATACCGATCCGCATGTTTTTATCCATCCTGATAATCAAAGCCCGTTGAGTGTACGGGGTTAATCCACATTGAGGAAAGCGGTTTTACGTCGGGATTTTTTATCCACGTACATCGCCGCATCGGCCGAGCGCAGGGCGCTGTCGGCATCGGTCGAAAGTGGATCCACTTCGATTACCCCAAGACTGGCCCCTGGATAGACAATATGCACATTGCCTAGCCAATACTCTCCGGCTATACGCGCATTGATTTGTGTCTTCAATAGCGAGAGCGATTGCTCTTCCTGCGTTCCCTCATTCCGGGACAGGCAAGCAACCATAAACTCGTCTCCGCCTAGTCTGCCGACGATATCATCATCACGACGGCCGTCGTTAAGCCGCTTGCCCACTTCAACCAGGAACTTGTCACCCGCTTCATGACCAAAGCGGTCATTAATCAGTTTGAAATCGTCCAGATCGATATAAGCGATAATGGCGTTCCGCTTTACGTGTCGCGCCAGGGAGAAAAGGGTAGAGAGGTCTTCAAAAATCGCACGCCGATTCGGCAGGCCCGTCAGCGCATCGGTATAGGAGTAGGCAATCAACGCCGCGTTGGCTTCTCGCAGTTGAGTGACCAGCGACTCTTTTTCAATGGACTGGGCAATCAGCCCGGCAAACAACTTCAGCACATGTTCGGCGCGCTCGCTCAATCTCTTTTTATGCGTGCTGGTCGCGCACAGGGTGCCGTAGAGAGAACCATCCGCAAGATGAATGGGGATGCTCATATAGGTGGTGATCCCCAGCGCTCTGGCTGCATCGCAATCGGGAAACTGATCCCCAACGCGATCGCTAAAAAAGGTACTGGAGTCGATCGCGCGCTTACACAGGGTATCGCCCCAGGGAACGCTCAACCCTTCCGGGATCTGCATCTGCTGGCTATTACGGGCATAAAGAATATGCTGCAAACGGGCGCTGATATCGATTTTAGTGAGATAGGTAGACTCCATCTCGGTAACAATCTCGAGCATTTCAAGAAGCTGGCGCACCAGACTCTCAAGAGATTGTTCGGTGGCAAGCGTTTCAGAAACACGGGCAAGAATAAGATCCGACATGCGATGCTCGACTCCCATACAGAGACCTCTGTATCTGTATGTTTTGCTGAAAAAATGGGCTTCGGCGCATAGTAAAACATGAATGTGAATAATTTGATATATCCAGGAATCGTCCGTTATGTTTCGGCGAGAGAATAAAAAAAGCCCCGGTAGTTAACCGGGGCAAAATAGATCTTGATTACGGAATGATGTTCTCTGGTCAAAGTGAGAACGGGGCCACTATAACCCCCAAAGATGCAGTATTAATGAAGAAATCATGGAGAAAGTGATTGCGATAATAGGCGGGATTAAGAATAATCTTAGCCCTCAGAATTCAACCTGCAATGAGTGAAGCATGTTTCAGTTAAAGCCGGGCAACCTGGCGTTAGTCATTGGCGCCCGTACGACTGCCGGCCGTCGCAATATTGGTAAATCCGTTGAGCTGTTTGGTCTTTGCCAGCCTGGACAGCGTTTTTTGAACCCGGTGAATGGCGTAATAACCGAAATGCCAGATACCGCCGAACGCGCGCTCTGGCTGGTGACCGGCGATGTCTTTGCCTGTGATAATCAGCACGGTTTTGCCTTTGTGCGCCCGGAACATCTGCTGCCGCTCAATCCGGAACAAATACCTGAAATCTTGCTCACAGCACTGCACGACTAAATTACAGACGGCGGAGCCATGCGGCCAACACCTGGGCGTGGTTCTGCTCGCGATCTTTCGCACCATAGAGCAGCGTGACCCTTTGTTTATCTGCCAGCCTTGCGATGCGTTTTCCTTCCTCAACGTTTTCTTCCAGCTCTTGCTGATACGCCTTACTGAAGCTGGCAAAGTCGATGGTTTCGCTATGGAAGGCTTTGCGCAGCTCGCCTGAAGGCGCCAGAACCTTGCACCATTCATCGCAGGCCAGGTCCGTTTTCTTCACTCCTCGTGGCCAGAGACGGTCAACCAGAATGCGGTAACCATCCTCTTTACTGGCGTCGTCATAGAGACGTTTGCACTGAATCATGATCCTTATCTCCTTATTTTGCCACCTAATTTAAGGTGTTGTGATAATTGCAAAAGATCGGTAGTCTGAGATTCCTTATGTTATCCGGAATTTTTCTGGCATAAGGAATACCTGATGGAACACACTCCGCAAAAAGATACCCTCCGCATTGCCCTGGTCGGGGATTATAACCCTGACGTTCTGGCGCACCAGGCGATACCGCTCGCCATTGATGATGCCGCCGCTGTACTGGATATTACCGCTGATTACGACTGGATAGCGACCATCGAGCTTAGTAGTCCGGAGGATCTGGTCGGTTATGACGCACTCTGGCTGGTTCCGGCAAGTCCTTATAAAAACGTGCAAGCGGCGTTCATTGCCGCCCGCTATGCCCGCGAAAACAGCCTGCCGTTCCTCGGTACCTGTGGCGGCTTCCAGCATGCGCTGATTGAATATGCGCGTAACGTGCTGGGCTGGCATGACGCTGCCCATGCTGAAACGGACAGCGACGGGCGCATGGTGATCGCTCCGCTCACCTGTTCTCTGGTGGAGGTCACGAACACCATCGAGTTGCGCGCCAATACCCTGATTGCGAAAGCGTATGGTCGGGAAGAGATTGTCGAGGGGTATCACTGCAACTACGGTGTGTCTGAAGCCTTTGCGGCAGAGCTGGAAAAGGGCGACCTGCGGGTCACCGGCTGGGATGAACAGGGTGATATTCGCGCCGTTGAGTTAGTGACGCATCCGTTTTTTGTCGCCACGCTGTTCCAGCATGAGCGTGCGGCGCTGGATGGGCGTCCTGCGCCGCTGGTGCAGGCACTGCTGCGTGCGGCGCAGGGCTAAAGGCCTGTTAACGCGGCGCGATCTCCCGATCGCGCCCGGCCAGTATGCCGCAAACGGCCATCACGATTGAGGCCAGCGCACAGGCAAGCAGCGGGATATGCCAGTCGCCGCTGGTATCATGAATTTTCCCCATCAGCGGTGGGCCGCAGGCGGCCAGCAAATAGCCCACCGACTGCGCCATCCCCGAAAGCGCCGCAGCCTGATGCGCGGAACTGGCACGCAGGCCAATAAAGGTCAGGCCGAGGATCATCGTCGCCCCTGAACCGAAGCCGAATATCAGCGTCCAGACCACAGCCTGCGAGGGCATAAACCAAAAGCCGGCGGCACTGACCGCACACATTAACGCTACCACTCCGGCCAGCGCGCGCTGATCTTTCAGACGGTGAAGGATCAGCGGAACGGCCAGCCCCGGGGCGGCAGTGGCCAGCTGCAGCAGGCCGTGCATGGAGCCGGCTTCGGTTTCGCTGTAGCCGTGACTTTGTAAAATAGCGGGTAACCAGCCGATAATGACGTAATAGATCAGCGAGTTAATGCCGAGGAACAGCGTGACTTGCCAGGCCAACGGTGAGCGCCAGATCCCCCGGTTATGCAGCGCCCGGGCACCACTGAGCTGGCTGGCCGGTTGCTGTCGCCATTGTGGGAGCCACAGCAGCAACGCCAGCAGCGGGAAGACCATCAGCATCAATAAGGCGCCGTGCCAGCCCGCACCGCCCAATGCCACCGGCACCACCAGCGCTGAGCCCAGCGCCGCCGCCGCGCCCATGGTCAGAGAGTAGGCCCCGGTTAACTTCGCCACCTGGCCTGGAAAGTCACGTTTAATCAGTCCTGGCAGTAACACATTGCCCAGTGCAATACCGCAGCCGATCACGGCGGTGCCGATAAACAGCAGCGATGCCGTGGGCAGGGAACGCAGCGCAATACCGCCGATAATTAGCAGCAACGCCACAAACAGGCTGCGCTCCATCCCAATGCGCCGGGCAAGGCCTGCCGCTAACGGCGATATCAGCGCAAAAGCCAGCAACGGCAGGGTGGTCAGTAATCCAGTCTGAGCGGTACTCAGGGCGTAGTCGAGACGAATCGCATCCAGTAGCGGTGCGGCGCCGGTAAAAGTCACTCGCAGCGTGGTGGCGATTAACAAAATCCCGGCAATCAGCAGGGCGCGCTGTTTCCCGGTGGCAGAGAGTGCAGTGGTCATTGTTTTCCCTGGTCTGAAATGAAGGCCACACGATACCCGTTTTCGTTGCTGATGGAATCAAGCTAAAATGACAGATTATCGCTAAATTCGGACAAGATGATGTCTGGTCTCGGTTTAAATGGTTATGACCCGGATAGCCAGCACGCTGCGGCAGTGGCTTTCCATATTCGCGTGGTGGAAGAGGAGCAGCACATTCCGCTGCATCAGCACCGCAAGGGACAGTTGATCCTGGCGCTACGCGGCGCCATCACCACGGAGGTGGAAAACGCCATGCTGATGGTGCCACCCCAGTATGCGGTGTGGATCCCGGGGCAGCTTCCCCACAGTAATAAAGCCACCCCCGGCGCGCGGCTCTGCTTCTTATTTATTGAACCCGGAGCTATCGCGCTACCCGATCGCTGCTGCACATTAAAAATCTCGCCGCTGGTACGAGAGGTGATCCTCGCAATGGCAGAACGTCAAAACATCGCCTGCCAGCGACTGGTGGAGGTGCTGGGCGATGAACTGCCGAGCCAGCCGCAGGAACAGTTACAGTTGCCGGTATCACCGCATCCTAAAATCCGTCAGATGAGTGAAATGATGATCGCCCAGCCCGCCGCCTGGCAAACCCTGCACCAATGGGCACGTCATTTTGCGATGAGTGAGCGTAACCTGGCCCGGCTTGTGGTTAACGAAACCGGGCTGAGTTTTCGCCGCTGGCGCCATCAGCTACAACTGATTGTCGCGCTACAGGCATTAATATCCGGGCAGACGGTGCAGCAGGTCGCGCAAATGCTGGGCTACGACTCCACCACCGCCTTTATTACTATGTTCAAGAAGGGGCTTGGGCAGACCCCCGCGCGCTACATTGCCAGCCTGGCTACGTCTTACCGATAAACAGCGAGACCAGACCGGCAGCGATAAGCGGGCCAACGGGAACGCCGCGAAACAGCGCGACCCCCAGTACGGTACCCACCAGCAGGCCGGCAACCAGCGTCGGCTGAGAGCTCATTAAGGTTACGCCCCGTCCGCCCAGCCAGGAGACAAAGACGCCCACGGCAATGGCAATCAATGATTTCCAGTTCATAAAGGCGTGGATAAGCGTAGAGGCAGGTAGCGTACCGCTGGCGATGGGCGCCATCACCCCAATGGTGAGAATAATGATGCCGATGGTCAGGCCCTGTTTTTCAATCCAGGGGAAAAAGCCGCTGAGTGGCGTAACGCGCACAATAATTAACACCAGAATGGAGATGGCAACCGTGGTGTTATGGCTGACAAAGCCCAGTGCAGCCAGCCCGAGCAGGATAAGCAGGGTAGGGTCAAACATGAAGAGATCCTTGCCAAAAATAGTAAGCCTGCTTACTTTACCCGCAACCGGGTGAGTAAACAGGCTTTTCTAAAAAATTCCACTATTTTTGGGCGGCTGCCTGAAGGTTACTCCACTAACAGCGATACCAGCGGGCTTCCTTCGCGCACAAAGACAGGAATGGTCTCCAGTGCGGCCTCAACACGGATACGTTCACCGCCCTGGTAGCGCTCACCGTTCAGTGCGATCCACTGCTGGCCCGCAGGCAACCAAACCTCACGCTGGCGCTGTCCGGCGTGCATCACCGGCGCGACTAGCAGGTCCTCGCCAAACAGATATTGATCTTCAATTTCCCAGCTCTGGGGCTGCTGCGGATAGTGCCAGAAGAGCGGGCGCATTAGCGGATCGCCGTGCTGATGGGCATTGTCATACAGCTCATCAATATAAGGTCGCAATTTCTCGCGTACCGTCAGCCAGTGCTGCATGATGCTGAAGTTCGCTTCGCCATAACTCCACAGTTCGTTCGGGGAGCCGCTGTTGCACTGAGGAATGCCGTCGCGATAGCGCTCTGGCGGCTGGATTTGTGGCTCACGATATCCGTGCATCCGCAGAACCGGGCAGAAGACCGCCCACTGGAACCAGCGGATCAGCAGTTCATGAAACGCCGGATCGTTAACGTTGCCGCCCTGGAAGCCGCCGATATCGGTCGTCCACCAGGGGATACCCGCCAGACCCATATTGAGCCCTGCGGCGAGCTGATTGCGGAAGGCGTGGAAAGATGAGTGCACATCGCCTGACCAGGCCAGCACGCCATAGCGCTGGCTGCCTGCCCATGAACAGCGCACCAGGTTAACAATATCCTTTTCGCCGTTGGCCTTCAGCCCATCGTAGAACCCTTGCGCGAAGTCGCGTGGATAGCGGTTACCCACTTCCAGTACCGGGCCTGCGTGGTAACGATAGTTATCAAAGTCGTAGGCACGATACTCAGGCTCGGCCTCATCCAGCCAGAACAATTTGATACCCAGATCATAATAATTCTGTTTTACCGTATCCCAGACGAAGGCGCGCGCCTGGGGATGCGTCGCGTCAAAGAAGGTCGTGTTACCCATAAAGTCGAGATTTACCTGCACCCCGCGTTCGCTGGACACCAGCCAGCCTTTGGCTTTCATGTGGGGATAGAGCGGGCTACGTGCTTCAACCGTTGGCCAGACCGAGACCATCAGCTCAATGCCCAGGCCGTTAAGCTCTTCAACCATCGCTTTCGGATCGGGCCAGTCGACCGGATCAAAACACCAGGTCCCCTGATTCGGCCAGTGGAAGAAATCGATCACCATCACCGACAGCGGTAGGTTGCGGCGACGGTACTCACGGGCTACGTCCAGCACCTCCTGCTGGGTGCGATAGCGCAGTTTGCACTGCCATAATCCGCTGATAAATGCCGGGGCCGGCGGAGGTGTCCCCGTGGCCTTGACATACTGGCGGGTAATGGCCTGGATGGAGTCCGCGGCGGTGATCCAGTAGTCCATCTCGCCGGTCACGCGGGCGCGCCATTCGGTCTGGTTTTTGGCGAAACTGACCTCGCCGATGGCCGGGTTGTTCCAGAGCACGCCATAACCGAGGCTCGACTGCATAAAGGGAACGCTGGCCTGGGAGTTGCGCTGTGCCAGCTCAAGGGTGCAGCCTTTCAAATCCAGCCACGGCTGTTGGTACTGACCCATACCGTAAATCCGCTCATCAGGGCGCGACTCAAAACGGACGGCGAGCTGATATTTCCCGCCCGCAAGCGGTTTGAATTCACGGCCATCAAGCTTCAGCGCACTGACGTACTTATCCTGACTCTTTTCACTTGCCCCAATGCCTACCGTGGAGCGCTGACGCCACATCTCCTCCAGCAGCAACTCTCCGCGCTGGTTATAAAACGCCAGTTGCCCCTTCAGGTTGAGCACTGCGGTAATATTGCCATTACGCAGGGTCAGGATCTCGGGCTGGACGTTAATGTCAGCCGTAGACGGTGTCGCCGGCAGTAAGGCGTGATTTTCATCATTGAACGCCGGTGAACAGGTCGCTCTCACGCGCAGGCTGTGCTCTCCCCAGGGCTCTATACGTAAGATCTGACGCTCAAAACGCCACTCAATACTGTTGGTGTGTCGAATAAGTTCACTCATGAATGCTGCGTCCTTTTAAGAAAAAGTCTGTTTGGCGAGTTGGATGGATTTCATGGTGCTGTCGTCGAGTTTGTACCAGCGCAGAGTCGCGAAGGCGGCCAGCGAAAGGATGCCCGGCACCACGGTAAAGAGGGCGATGATGCAGTACATGGCGGTAGAGGTCTGTTCCGGCGCATTCGCCACATAGCCGCTAAAGCCCAGCGTCCAGCCAACAATGGCGCCGCTGATGGCCATACCGAGTTTGAGCACCGCCAGGAAGGTCGAGAAGATAACCCCATCCATGCGTTTGCCCTGTTTCCATTCGCCGTAGTCGGCGACGTCGGCCATCATGACCCACATTAGCGTGGTGGTGGCCTGGTAGAGGGTTGAGATGATGAATGTCATTGGCACCAGCACCAGCACGGATTTTGGCGCGAAGAACAGGGCGATGCTCAGTACCCCGGCCAGCACCGCACAATAGCCGAACATTTGCACTTTGCTGTAGTCACGCGTCAGGCGTTTTGCCAGTGCGCTACCGGCGGCTTTACCCAGAATATGCGCCCCCAGCATCCACATAAAATAGCTGGCGCTGCCGAGATAATAGGTGACGAAATACATCATGGCGCCGAGGCGAATTACGCCGAAGCCGATGTTAGTCAATACCAGAACGGCCACAACGCGCCACTGATCGTTGCGTAACAAATCGCGTAATTCTGAGAGGTAATTATTATGAGTCGCGGGGGCATTAATCCTCTCCCGGGTATTGGCGAAGCAGATCCAGAACATGATGACCGCCACCGTCGCCATTATTCCCATGGCCCAGCGATAACCGACTAATTTGTCATCTCCGCCAATAAACTCGGCCAATGGCATCATAAAGAAAGTGGATAATGCGCCGCCCAGGGTGGCAAGGAAGAAGCGATAAGATTGCAGAGAAATACGCGCTTCGTTATCTGGCGTAATGACCGCCCCCATAGAGCAGTATGGAATATTAATGGCGGTGTACATCAGCATCATCAGGGTATAGCTGACGGTGGCGAAAATCATTTTACCATGAAGATCGAGCGATTCCGGTACCGCATAGGTCAGCAGGCAGCTGGCACCAAATGGCAGGGCCAGCCACAACATCCATGGTCGGAACTTACCCCAGCGGGTACGGGTGCGGTCAGCAATATATCCCATGGCCGGGTCAATGATGGCATCGGCGGTACGCGCCAGTAAAAACATGGTGCCAACAAAGGCAGCAGGCAGCCCGACCACATCGGTATAATAGAAGGTCAGAAAAATAATGACGTTATCCAGCCCTATATGGCTGGCCATATCGCCCAGCCCGTAGCTGATTTTTTCTTTACGGGTAATTTTTTCGGTCATTCTATTCCCCTGCCGGTAGGCGGTGTATTTGTTGTGATGTTCTGCAGCTTATGTTTTATCAGTAACGAATGTTTAACAATTACGAGATCTGGCATCGTAGTTACGGAAACTTATTTTCGTGATACCGGTAACAAATCACCCTGTAAGGGTTAGCGTTTATTTGAATTAAATGATTTAAGAGGCTAGAGCTGTCTGAATCGTTTCAGTATGAAGATATTTATTTCTTACTAAAAATGTCATTGAAGTGTCATTTCTCCGGCGTAAAAACGAGTAAAACACGACGGGAGAATGATGATGAACGATCCTGCTTTTGGCGATGTGATCTATATTTCCGGCACCTTTTTCACCATTATTTTTATTCTGGTCGCCTCGGTACTTTGGCTCGAAAAGCACGCGTAAATCCGTGACTCCGGGTCGTTAGATCCCCTTTTTCAACCCTTTTTTCACGCCGTTATTCTCCTCGTTTTTTATTGTTGCGCCCCGTTCCCCGCGGCAAACTTTTTCATTCAGATCCCTGTGCCTGCCCATCTCTCCCACTCTCTGAACAAGGGATTTGTCTTCACGGCAGGACAGCAACACTCTTTTAAGTTTGGGTTCAGGAATGAATAAAGAACGCTTTGTGCTTCATCCGCTGGCGCTTGCGCTACTGGGCGCATTGTCATTTACTTCTCAGGCGGCTGAACGAACTACGGCCCCGCAGGTAAACGACGGCGATATCATCACCGTAACCGCGCCCGTGCTCTCCCCACTGGAAGTGGTGACCTCGCCAAAAACGCCACGCCAGCCGGTGCCGGCCAGCGACGGTTCTGATTACCTCAAAACCATTCCCGGGTTTAGCCAGATCCGTAACGGAGGGAGCAACGGCGACCCGGTATTCCGCGGCATGTTTGGCTCACGCCTGCGCCTGTTGACCAATGACAGCGAGATGTTAGGTGCCTGTCCTTCGCGTATGGATGCGCCAAGCTCTTATATTTCGCCAGAAAGTTATGATCTGCTGACGGTGATCAAAGGACCCGAAACCGTACTCTGGGGGCCGGGTAACTCTGCCGGAACGGTACGATTCGAACGTGAACCGCCGCGTTTCGACAAAGCGGACATAAAGGGGGACGCCAGTTTGCTGGCCGCCTCTAACGATCGCTTTGATGAAAATGCCGACGTCAGCTTTGGCAACGATAAGGGCTACGTGCGCCTGACGGGGAATAATTCGAAAGCGGGGGATTACAAAGATGGCAATGGCGATCGCGTCGCCTCGAAGTGGGATAAATGGAACACCGATTTGGCCATCGGCTGGACGCCGGATGCGGACACGTTGCTGGAGTTGACCGCCGGGCAGGGCGATGGCGATGCCAGCTATGCCGGGCGTGGCATGGACGGCTCGCAATTCAAACGTGAAAGCCTGGGGCTGCGCTTCAAAAAAGAGAATATCGGCGAGGTCTTCGATTCGCTGGATATGAGCGCGTATTACAACTATGCCAACCACATTATGGATAACTACTCCATGCGTTCGCCGGGAGCGCCCGCTTCAGGCACCATGCCGATGGGATCGATGGATATGTCGATGCCAATGGAAAAACAGGTCGATCGCCGGACGGTGGGGGGCAGGGTGATGGGAACCTGGCTGTGGTCTGATTATGAGCTGAAAAGCGGTCTCGATACGCAACTGAATACCCATCGCAGCAACGAAGATGATGAGGACGAAGGCTGGCAGGAAGATGCTCGCTTTCATGACTATGGTGCTTTTAGCGAACTGACGTGGAGTGCGACCGACCTCAGCAAAGTGATTGGCGGTGCGCGTCTGGATAAGGTGGAAGTGGATAACTTTACTGGCGTTGGTAGCAGCAGTCGGCAAGACACGCTTCCGGCGGGCTTCTTACGGGTTGAGCATAATCTCGGATCGCAGCCCGCGATGGTCTACGCCGGAATGGGCTACACCGAGCGTTTCCCGGATTACTGGGAACTCTTTTCACCCACCTATGGACCGGATGGCACCACGGATGTCTTTGATAATCTGAAACCGGAAAAAACCACCCAGCTTGATGTTGGGGCACAATACAAAGGGAAAAAAACGACCGGCTGGATCTCCGCCTATATCGGACGGATTAACGACTACATCCTCTTCCTGTACGATCCCGATGATAGCCACGTCAGCCAGGCAGATAACATCGATGCCACCATTATGGGGGGCGAGATGGGTGCCTCTTATCAGCTAAGCGAACGGTGGAAAACAGATGCCACCCTGAACTACGCCTGGGGGGAAAATACGGACGAACATCAGCCGCTGCCACAAATGCCGCCGCTGGAAGCTCGCCTTGGCCTGACGTGGGAGAAAGGCGACTGGAGCTCTACAGGGCTGTTGCGTATGGTCAGCCCACAGCACCGGGTGGCGTTGAGCGAGGGGAACGTGGTAGGCAAAGACTTTGATCAGAGTGCCGGGTTTGCCATTGTTTCCGCCAACGCTGCGTACAAGGTCAATAAATTCCTGAAACTCAGCAGTGGCGTAGATAATCTGCTGGATAAAAGTTACAGCGAACACCTTAACCTGGCGGGAAACAGTAGCTTCGGTTACTCCTCTGATACCCCTGTCAATGAGCCAGGGCGTACCTTCTGGGCCAAAATGAACGTTGAATTTTAAGCCTCTGCCCTCCGTCGTTATTATTTAATGGGACGTGAGGGCTATTAAATAGAATTAAACAGGTTGGCCTGTTTTAACTGATAATAATATCGTTGCTTGTTATATGCAGTTTAACGAATAACTAAATTTTCTTATTTAATAGGGAGTTTTTGTTTTTAATGCCGTTAATTTAGATATGCTGACAAAAATAGATATTTAACATGGTATACTCTTTACAGGTTATTCTTTTGTTATGTGAAGGTTAATATGAACAGGAAGTTCAGAGATATCGACGCGACCGTGCGTGGACTCAATAGCGCAACTGATGCGCATTTTAAATGGCTGGTAAAAGTTCTCCGTTATGTAGCGAGTCGTGAGGGCGATTTACCTGAAATCACCTGCACCGACGCGCATCATCATTGTGAATTTGGACACTGGCTGAATGACAAATTGCTTGAGGAGCGAGAGGATAAAAACTTTCTCCTGGACATTAATAAACAGCATATTGTGATTCATTACGCCTGTCGTACCATGATTAAGGAAATCATTGAAAACAAAGACGCTTCCAGTGCCTATGAGGACTTTGAAAACGCGCTGTTAGCCTTCACGGAATCTCTCACTCTTTTTAAAGTGCATCTTTTGCAGCTGCGTACAAGTTATGACGCACTCACAGGGCTACCTTTACGCCGCGTGCTTGATGAATCTTTCGCGAGCATGAATAAAGAGTTAAGCGATGATGGTCTTTATCTGTTGCTGCTTGATGTCGATCATTTCAAAAAAGTGAATGATGATTATGGCCATTTGAATGGCGATATTGTATTGCAATCACTGGCAACGCATCTTGATAACCACGTTCGCGCATCAGAGTCGGTATATCGCTACGGGGGTGAGGAGTTTATTATTCTGCTGCACGTCAGGGATGATAACGAAGCTATCGCAACGGCGGAACGACTCCGTCGAATGATTTCTGAAATGGTGATTGTCGCAGGGGAATATCATATCAATGTAACGTTCACCTCGGGATTAACCAGAATAAAGTATGGCGAACCCCTTCGGGAAGCGGTCGAGAGAGCAGATTTAGCTTTATATAAAGGCAAAGCCAGCGGCCGAAATTGTACGATGTTGATAAACACCCAGCGTGAAACGCAGAGATATAGCGATTAAAAAAGAACAGCCAGTTAGTAATAACTGGCTGTTTTGTTTAGCTGTTGCTGGTGGCCGATTGCTTGTGGAAGAGCTCACGGAAGACGGGATAAATATCATCCTGGTCGCGGATATGCTGCATCGCGAAGTTTTCAAACGTCGCCTGCAGATGTTCATATTCACGCCACAGGGTCTGGTGTGCCCGACGAGTGATCTCAATATAGCTATAGTAGCGCACCACGGGCAGCAGTTTTTTCGCCAGGATCTCATGACACAGCGGTGAATCGTCTGCCCAGTTATCCCCATCGGAGGCCTGGGCCGCATAGATATTCCACTGTGCCGGGTCGTAGCGCTCTTTCACCACCTCGTCCATCAACTTCAGGGCGCTGGAGACAATGGTGCCACCTGTCTCTTGCGAGTAGAAGAACTCGTGTTCATCTACTTCTTTCGCCTGAGTGTGGTGACGAATATAGACCACCTCCACGTTTTTATAGGTTCTGCTCAGGAACAGATAGAGCAGGATATAAAAGCGTTTGGCCATATCCTTAGTGGTCTGATCCATCGAGCCGGAGACGTCCATCAGACAGAACATCACCGCCTGGCTTGAGGGCTCAGGGCGTTTTTCATAGTTCCTGTAACGCAAGTCGAAGGTGTCGATAAAGGGCACGCGTTCGATCTTAGCGCGTAACTCGGCAATCTCTTTGCGCAGACGCTCCTCTTCCAGCAGTTGCACAGGCTCGCTGTTTTCCACCGTTTGCAGGCTGGCTTCCAGTTCACGTAGCGCCCGACGTTTGCCCGCTGTCATGGCGGTCCGCCGCGCCAGCGAGTTCTGCAGCGAGCGCACTACGCTGATGTTTGCCGGCACGCCATTCGCGGTATAACCCGCGCGATGGGTTTTATACTCGGTTAACTGACGGTGCTGATTTTTCTTTAGATTTGGCAGGGCCAAATCTTCAAACAGCAGATCGAGATACTCATCTTTGGAGATCTGAAAAACGAATTCATCCTGTCCTTCACCATCCTGACTCGCCTGGCCCTGGCCGCTGCCAGAACCGCCACCGCCGCCCTGCGGACGCTCGATGCGGTCATTCTGGATGAAGTGATCGTTACCGGGATGTACGCGATGGCGTAAACCGCCGCGTCCCTGGTGAAACATTGGCTCGCTAATATCGTCCGTCGGAATAGAGACGGACTCGCCGCTATCGACATCGGTCACCGAACGCTTATTAATGGCCTCGGAGATCGACTGTTTGATTTGCGCTTTATAACGGCGCAAGAAGCGTTGGCGATTCACCGTGCTCTTGTTTTTGCCGTTAAGACGCCGGTCAATAAACCAGGTCATATGTCCCCCGTACTGCATTTGCCAACTTTGTACCCTTACGGGTATGCGCAGTTGCTGTTTGCCCGGCAGGCTTTCACCGCCGGGCATCATTGTTATGATGATTTACGGACGCGGAGATACCATTCACACAGCAGGCGAACCTGCTTGCGGGTATAGCCTTTCTCCATCATACGGTCGACAAAGTCGTCGTGCTTTTTCTGCTCGTCGGTGGAAGTTTTGGCGTTAAACGAAATCACCGGCAGCAACTCCTCAGTATTAGAGAACATTTTCTTCTCAATGACCGTGCGCAGTTTTTCATAACTGGTCCAGTTGGGGTTGCGACCGTTGTTATTTGCCCGGGCACGCAGCACAAAGTTAACGATCTCATTACGGAAGTCTTTCGGGTTACTGATCCCGGCAGGCTTCTCGATTTTTTCCAGCTCGGCGTTCAGCGATTCACGATCGAAGAGCTGACCGGTGTCCGGATCGCGGTACTCCTGATCCTGGATCCAGAAATCGGCATAGGTAACATAGCGGTCAAAAATGTTCTGGCCGTACTCGGAGTACGACTCCAGGTAGGCGGTCTGGATCTCCTTGCCAATGAACTCAGCATATTTCGGGATCAGATAACCTTTAAGGAACTCAAGGTAACGTTCGGCCTGCTCCTGCGGGAACTGCTCACGCTCAATCTGCTGCTCCAGAACATAGAACAGGTGTACCGGGTTTGCCGCCACTTCCGCATGGTCGAAGTTGAATACGCGAGAGAGGATCTTAAACGCGAAGCGCGTAGACAACCCGTTCATCCCTTCATCAACGCCCGCATAGTCGCGATACTCCTGGTAGGATTTCGCTTTCGGGTCAGTGTCTTTCAGGCTCTCACCATCGTACACGCGCATTTTTGAGTAGATGCTTGAGTTTTCAGGCTCTTTCAAACGCGACAAGATTGAGAAGCGTGACAGCGTTTCCAGGGTGCCAGGGGCGCAGGGCGCATGCACCAGCTCACTGTGATTCAGCAGTTTTTCGTAAATTTTGATCTCTTCTGAGATGCGCAGGCAATAAGGCACCTTGACGATGTAAACACGGTCAAGGAAGGCCTCATTGTTTTTGTTATTTCTGAACGTGACCCACTCCGATTCGTTCGAGTGAGCCAGAATAATGCCGTTGAACGGCAGGGCGGAGATGCCTTCAGTCCCGTTGTAGTTGCCTTCCTGCGTCGCGGTCAGCAGCGGGTGCAGCACTTTGATGGGGGCCTTAAACATCTCGACAAATTCCATCACCCCCTGGTTTGCCCGGCAGAGCGCGCCCGAGTAGCCGTACGCATCTGGATCGTTTTGGGCATGGTTTTCCAGTTTACGGATATCGACTTTACCGACCAGGGCAGAGATATCCTGGTTGTTCTCATCACCCGGTTCCGTCTTGGCGATAGCAATCTGTTCCAGAATGGACGGCCAGACTTTTACCACGCGAAATTTGGTAATATCGCCGCCAAATTCGTGCAGACGTTTTGCCGCCCAGGGTGACATGATGGTGCCCAGATAACGACGGGGAATGCCGTACTCTTTATCCAGGATCTGCGCATCTTCCTGCGGATTAAATAGACAGAGCGGGTGATCATTCACCGGGCTGCGCTCACCGTTGGCGCTCAGCACATAGATTGGCACCCGCTGCATTAATGATTTCAGACGTTCAGCCAGTGACGATTTACCGCCACCCACCGGCCCCAGCAGATACAGAATCTGTTTCTTCTCTTCCAGCCCTTGTGCCGCGTGCTTCAGATAAGAGACGATCTGCTCAATGGCATCCTCCATGCCATAAAACTCTTCGAACGCAGGATATCGGGCGACGACCCGATTGGAAAAAAGACGGGAAAGCCGTGGTTCCTGGGCAGTGTCCACCATCTGTGGCTCACCGATAGCCATCAATAGCCGTTCTGCCGCGTTAGCATAGGCACTGCGATCTTGCTTACAGATGGCAAGAAACTCCTGCAGTGTGAACTCTTCGTCCTTGGCAGCTTCATAGCGCTGGCGATAGTGATCGAATATATTCATGGCATGCCGTCCTTTCGTTTTTTAGCACAGGATAAGAGCCGTTCGTATGAATAGTGGAGGCTCCCGGAAGCGGGATCCTTTGCACCTCACTGCAAAAGCAGCAACCCGTGTGCCAGGTCGGGGGCTAAAACTGCGGGGTGGTCAGGAATTCATCTTCTTAAAATTAAGCGTAGATGGCATTTGCAAAACTTGCATGTCGCCCAAATCTAATTTCAATGACATATCAATAACTCATCCGAAAAATCAGCGATAATTTTTAAGTCAAACACACTTATTTCGCGGTTCTGTCATCGGAGTGACAATATTTCGTCATGTGCATCGCAGAAATTAATCTGTTTATCAGAAATATTCGTATGTAAAAAATTGGGAAAGCGCGCGAAGGGCGGTTAAACTCCTTTCGCGGATTATTTGACTACAGGAAAGAATGGATTGTGACCAAACTCAAACTTCTGGCACTGGGAATTCTCGCTGCCGCTTCAGTGGGTACCGCTAGCGCGGAGAATCAGTGGTCTGTCGGCGCAGGCGTCGGCGTGCTCAATAGCCCGTACAAAGACTATGACCGTGATGTCTATCCGGTACCGGTTATCACCTATGAAGGTGACAACTTCTGGTTCCGCGGTCTTGGCGGTGGCTATTATCTGTGGAATGACGAAAGCGATAAGCTCTCGATCATGGCTTACTACGATCCGATGCACTTCAAGCCGGGCGACAGCGACGACTGGCGACTGAAGCAGCTCGATAAACGTAAGAGCACCATGATGGCGGGTCTCTCCTACGTGCATAACACCCAGTATGGTTTCCTGCGTACCTCCCTGGCAGCTGACACGCTCGATAACAGCAACGGCTACATTTGGGATCTGGCCTGGTTGTATCGCTATACCAACGGCGGCCTGACGCTGACGCCGGGTATTGGCGTGGAGTACACCAGTGAAAACTACAATGATTACTACTATGGGGTGTCCCGTCGTGAGGCAAATCGTAGTGGGTTAGATCGTTACAATGCTGACGATGGCTGGAACCCGTACCTGGCGCTCACTGCCAGCTACGAATTCACTCAGGACTGGAATATCTACGGCACCGGCCGTTATACCCGTCTGAGCGACGAGATCAAGGACAGCCCGATGGTCGATAAATCCTGGGCAGGTGCGTTCTCTGTTGGGGTGACCTACAGTTTCTGATTGTGCATCTTCACAGTGCAATCACTGCATTACAACGGGGCGCTTGCGCCCCGTTTGCATTATGTTGGTGCGGTGAAACAGGAGAAACAGATGAGCAAAAAAACCGTTATGTTTGGCGAAAAAGAGACTCTGCCGGCCATTGGCCAGGGCACCTGGTATATGGGTGAGAAAAACAGCCTTCGTTCTCAGGAGGTCACTGCGCTGCGCACGGGCATCGAACTGGGCCTCACCCTGATCGATACCGCAGAAATGTACGCAGACGGCAAAGCAGAAGAGGTGGTTGGCGAAGCGATTAAAGGAGTACGGGATAAAGTCTATCTGGTCTCCAAAGTCTATCCGTGGAACGCGGCAGGCCAGAAAGGGATGGCGGCCTGTGAAGCCAGCTTACGCCGCCTGGGTACGGACTACCTCGATCTCTATCTGCTGCACTGGCGAGGCGAATACGGCCTGGAGGAGACCGTCCGGTTGATGGAGACCTTGCAGCGTCAGGGCAAAATTCGCCGCTGGGGTGTATCTAATCTGGATGTTGAAGATATGCAGGCGCTCTGGCAAGTGCCCGGAGGGCAGGCCTGCGCGACAAATCAGGTCCTCTATCATCTGGCTTCGCGAGGCATCGAATACGATCTTCTTCCCTGGTGTCAGCAACAGCAGATGCCGGTAATGGCTTACTGCCCCCTGGCTCAGGCCGGGCGATTACGTTCTGGATTAATGACGCATCCGGTGGTCAATGAGATAGCACAACGTCATCGCGCCACGCCGGCGCAGATCCTGTTGGCATGGGTCATTAGTCATCAGGGGGTGATAGCGATTCCAAAAGCGGGCTCGCCGGAGCATGTCAGGGATAACGCGCAGGCGTTAGAGATTACGCTCTCTGACGAAGAGATAGCTATGCTTGCGGACGCATTTCCGGCGCCTGGCCATAAAACGCCGCTGGATATGGTGTGATGGTAAAACGCCCCGCTCCCGTGGGGAGTGGGGCGGGCATCATTAGCGCTGAATGATGCTAATAGTTTGTCCCAGGCGAGAAGGCTTCTCTTCGCTGGTCTTCTGTGGTGATGTTACGCAGGCGGTTTCTACACAGACGAAGGTCTTATAACCCTCGTCCGGTACGTCGGCCATGCTCACAGAGAGCGCCGGGCCCGGGTTCCAGCCCACAACGTTGCTATGGTGATGGTGCACCACTTCGACGCTGCGGTTCAGGGCGGCGTCATGAATGACGCTGCACGCTTCCGGATGCAGATAAACGCGGTCGGTACGATCCGGGAAGGTCTGCACGCCGTCGCTCAGTTTGCCCTCTTTGGCGTTATCCACTTTGTCGATAAAGGTATCGCCCAATCCACTCACCTTGACCGCGCTGATGTCACCCACGTTGAAATAGGTGTGCAGGGCGCTGGTGGTTTCAAATTCGCCGTGGGCTTCCAGTTCGATTTCACAGGTTTTACCCAGCTTGAAGCGTGCATAAAGTGTGAAATCATGCGGCCAGAGCGCACGGGTCTCCTCATTTGCCTGCAGTTCAAACGTCAGTACCACACCATTTTCATCGTCATTGTGCGCTTTCAAGGTCCACTGTTGATTACGGGCAAACCCGTGAGCAGGCAAACCTGACTGTGCCGCCGGGCCAAACCACGGCCAGCAAATCGGCACACCGCCGCGGATCGCCGCCCCTTTTTTGAAAGAGGTGTTGTCGCTGAGCCACAGCGCTTCGGTTTGACCTTCTGGTTTCCAGGAGAGCAGGTGAGCGCCATTCAGCGCTACGGAGGCTTTTACGCGCGGGTGATCAACGACAATGATGTCGGCTCCGTCAATCTGACGGCGGGAAAGCACAGGGGTAAGTTCTTCGACTACCGGAAGTGCAAAAATTTTATTAATCATTAAGCAATCCTCTGTCTTGAAGCAATAAAAAAGGCGACCGAAGTCGCCTTTTGGATCAGTGTCTCATCTCAACTTATTTGGAGATGTGAGCGATCAGGTCCAGTACTTTGTTGGAGTAACCGGTTTCGTTGTCGTACCAGGATACCAGCTTAACGAAGTTGTCGTTCAGTGCGATACCTGCTTTAGCATCGAACACGGAAGTGCATACTTCGCCGTTGAAATCGGTAGAAACAACGTCATCTTCGGTGTAACCCAGAACGCCTTTCATTGCGCCTTCGGAAGCAGCTTTGATTGCTTTCTTAATTTCTTCATAAGAAGCAGCTTTTTCCAGACGAACGGTCAGGTCAACAACGGATACGTTAGGAGTCGGAACGCGGAACGCCATACCAGTCAGTTTGCCATTCAGTTCTGGCAGTACTTTACCTACCGCTTTAGCAGCACCGGTAGAGGATGGGATGATGTTCTGAGCCGCGCCACGGCCGCCACGCCAGTCTTTGTGAGACGGGCCGTCAACGGTTTTCTGAGTTGCGGTGGTCGCGTGAACGGTGGTCATCAGGCCTTCAACGATACCGAAGTTGTCGTTGATAACTTTCGCCAGCGGTGCCAGGCAGTTGGTGGTGCAGGATGCGTTGGAAACGATATCCTGGCCAGCGTAAGTTTCGAAGTTAGCACCACGTACGAACATTGGGGTGTTGTCTTTGGAAGGACCAGTCAGAACAACTTTTTTCGCGCCAGCGGTGATGTGCTTACGTGCAGTTTCGTCGGTCAGGAAGATACCGGTTGCTTCAGCAACCACGTCAACACCGATTTCGTTCCACTTCAGGTTAGCTGGATCTTTTTCAGCAGTAACACGGATGGTTTTGCCGTTAACAACCAGGTGGCCGTCTTTAACTTCAACAGTACCGTTGAAGCGACCGTGAGTTGAGTCGTACTTCAGCATGTACGCCATGTATTCAGCGTCCAACAGATCGTTGATACCAACGATTTCGATGTCAGAACGTTCCTGAGCAGCACGGAAAACAATGCGACCGATACGGCCAAAACCGTTGATACCTACTTTGATAGTCATATATTCCACCAGCTATTTGTTAGTGAATAAAAGGTTGCCTGTA
The DNA here is from genome assembly GCF_002430365.1 of Leclercia sp. UBA5958. Lineage (NCBI taxonomy): Bacteria > Pseudomonadati > Pseudomonadota > Gammaproteobacteria > Enterobacterales > Enterobacteriaceae > Leclercia > Leclercia sp. UBA5958. The sequence continues at coordinate 121,497 of NZ_DJCE01000001.1, forward strand.
AAATTACAAAAACCATACGCAGCGTCAAGCGGAATCGTGTCAATCATTGCGACAAATCAATCCTTCGCGCGACCTTTGGGCGATTGACTCGCCTAACATTCCCTCGGAGCTTGCAACCATATGGGGACTGCGCCGTGAATTTTAAAGGGCTGGCCGAAGAAAAATGTGGATTAGATCACATTTGGCCGACCGCCTTTTCGCAACGACTAAGTTTAGAACAAAAGTTCACACTTCAGTGTTAATGTTTTGTTAGAATCGACCTAAACGTTGTCTGTTTTCAATCGTGAGATATGAGCTTATGTCGAATCAATCCAACCCGGACGAACTGAAGAAAAATCTAACAGAAATGCAGTTCTACGTGACCCAGAACCACGGCACCGAGCCGCCGTTCACCGGGCGTTTACTGCATAACAAACGTGATGGGATTTACCACTGCCTGGTGTGTGATGCCGCCCTGTTTAACTCTGAAAGTAAATATGATTCTGGCTGCGGTTGGCCAAGCTTCTATGAGCCCGTCAGCGATGAGGCAATCCGCTATCTGACCGACAACTCTCATGGTATGCAGCGCATCGAAATCCGCTGTGGAAATTGCGATGCCCACCTCGGTCATGTTTTCCCGGACGGCCCTCAGCCAACAGGGGAGCGTTTCTGCGTCAATTCTGCCTCGTTAAGCTTCACCGATGACCAGAATGGCGACCAGACTAAAGGTTGAAAAATCGATTCAGCAAATTATTCCACCGGAGCCGGGTAAATCATGAATATTGACGAGATGATTAGTGGGATGACAGAGGACGTTTATCAACGCCTGGTCACCGCCGTTGAGCTGGGAAAATGGCCTGATGGGGTGGCGCTGACCCCGGCCCAGAAAGAGAACAGCCTGCAACTGGTTATGCTCTGGCAGGCACGGCATAACACCGACGCGCAACATATGACCATTGATACCCAGGGGCAGATGGTGATGAAGAGTAAACAACAGCTGAAGGAAGATTTCGGCATCGCGCCAAAATCGATTGCCATGTTCAAATCCTGATGGGTTGGTGCGTGCCGGGCGGTGAAAGTACCGCCGCCCGGCAACAGGACTACGCCTGTGTTTCTTGCCAGTCTTCCAGCGTATACAGGGTGGCACCAGCGGCGGCCATATCCATAAACGCCTGCGCGCTATCCTGAGGCTGAAGATTGACGCCGCGGCAGCCATCGGTAATCACGTTGACGGTGTACCCCAGTTGGAGTGCGTCCAGCACGGTAAATTTCACGCAATAATCTGTCGCCAGACCCAGCACAATAAGCTCAACGATTTCATGGTGGCGTAGCCACGCATCCAGCGCCGTTTTCTGACGATGGCCGTTATCAAAGAACGCGCTATAACTGTCGATGGCCGGGTTTTCGCCTTTGTGGAACACCGCATCAATCGCTTTTTGGTTAAGCAAAGGGTGGAGCTCAGCGCCTTCGGTCTGCTGAACGCAGTGACCCGGCCAGAATGTCTGTGCTAGCCCGTCGAGTTCGCCCTGGCTATAAGGTTCAACGTCATGCTGGCTGGCAAAGCTACCGTGATTTTCCGGATGCCAGTCCTGGCTTGCCACCACGGCATCGCCGCGGGCTTTACACCACTCAATAAGCGTATTAGCGATATCAACAGTGCTGTCGCCTTCTGCTACCGCCAGTGCGCCGCCTGCGCAAAAATCATTTTGCAGATCAACCAGTAATAAAGCTCGTTGCGTCATATTCATTCCTTAAAAGCAGCGTATTTATCATCTAATTTTAATGGTAAAGCGGGGCCATAGAATGCTATCCGGAGCATTCCTGGACGCCAAGGGATTAACGACAAAAGACGACAGGGACTCGTTTCGAGTAGATAAACCAGGGCACTAAAACAATCAGGCTGAAAGAGGAGACCAGAAGCCAGAGCAGGTCGGCGAATTGCAGTGACATATCGAAGGCCATCCCGCTGTAGATGACCGAACCGGCGTTGATAACAAAATTACCCACGTAATAGGCAATCATGGCTTTTCGGGTTCGCTTACTTTTTCTGAAGAACTGCCAGCAGGCGTTGCCCAGCAAAGTCAGATAGACAATGCTCGGCAGGGTTAACGCTGCAACAGCCAGCCCGACGTCATGGTCTTCACCCGTAAAAAAGAGCCACAGGAGTAACACGACCACCCAGGCGTTGAACGCCCCGGCGATGCAGGAAAGTATCAAACCGGCTGCAGGAAACAAGAGAAAACCGTCAATTTTGTTACTGTTGCTCATAAGCTCCCTCTCATGAGATAGCGGGCGAGGAGGGCAACGCCGTCACCCTCTCGTGCTTCCCAACCGACTCTATTCGTCTGGCGTCAGTTCGCCGCGCAGGTTCTGCATCATGGCGAGACGTATGGCGTGGATATCCAGATCCTGGCTCAGAAGGTAGTGCAATTTGGTAAGGGTGGCTTCCACCGTCATATCAAAGCCGCTGATCACCCCGGCATGCGCCAGCGCGTTACCCGTGGCGTATCCGCCCATGTTGACCTTACCGGACATGCACTGCGTCAAATTCACCACCACAATGCCGCGTTCGCTTGCGGCCTGCAGCTCTTGCAGAAATTCACCATTCTGCGGAGCATTGCCCACCCCGTATGAACGCAGTATTAACGCTTTCACCGGCTGACGCAGAAAGTTTCGCACCACATCCGCCGAGATCCCCGGGTAGATCGTCACTACGCCAATCGGCTGCGGCGTAATCGGATGGACCACTAGTTCGCCCAGGGTATTTGGCGCAGGCGGGGTACCGAGGCGGCGAATATGAATACCCGCCTCCAGCAGCGGTTGCAGGTTAGGTGAGGCAAACGCATCGAAACCATCCGCGTGGGCTTTGGTGGTGCGGTTACCCCGGAAGAGGCGGTTATTAAAGAACAGCGCGACCTCGTTAATCGGGTAGTTCGCCGCTACGTACAGGGAGTTCAGCAGATTGATCTGCCCGTCAGAGCGCAGCTCGGCCAGCGGGATTTGCGAGCCGGTCACAATCACGGGCTTACCCAGGTTCTCCAGCATAAAAGAGAGCGCCGAGGCGGTAAACGCCATGGTGTCGGTGCCATGCAGGATCACGAAGCCGTCATACAGATCGTAATGAGCTTTAATATCGTCGGCGATATGCTGCCAGTCCTCTGGCGTCATATCGGAGGAGTCCATTAGCGGGTCATACTCGTGAATGGTGAAGTCTGGCATCTCCGGGCGATGAAACTCCGGCATCAGCGCCAGCTGGCGTTGCAGATGACCCGAGACCGGGATGTAACCATTTTCAGAGCGCTGCATACCGATGGTACCGCCGGTATAAGCCACGTAGATCGATTTCTTGTGCATGATGTTGTGTTCTTGGCTTCAAAGAAAAATCCCCTCTTCACGGAAGAGGGGATGAGGATTAACGCACGTTGGCGCAGGTTAGGCAGAACGCGTAACGATTTTGTGGATCGTTAAAGGCCGCGAGCTTATCGCTTTCACCTTTTACCACGCTGGCCGCCGAGGCCACTGGTGCCGGCAGCATCGCCTGTAGCGCCTGCGGCAACATGGCGCGCACCGAGCCTGACATGCTGTTCACGACCACGTCGAAGAACGTAGGTTCGTCCTGATAGTAGTCCACATGCCACTGCTTCAGCTTCGCCAGTTCAGCCGCTTTCGCGACGGCATCGTCGAAATCGCCGAGGCTATCAACCAGACCGTTCTTTTTGGCATCCTGACCGGTCCAGACGTGACCCTGGGCAATCTGATCGATCTGCTCCGGCGTCTTCTTGCGCGAGTCGGCAACCAGCGTAATAAAGCGCTTGTAACCATTCTCAATGCTGAGCTGCATCATCTGCGACACTTCTGGCGGCAGCGCTTTGGTTACCGCGACATCTGCCAGCGGTGAGGTGGCTACGCCGTCGGAATGCACACCCAGATAATCCAGGCTGTTCTCCATGGTGTTGATGACCCCGAAGATACCGATAGAGCCGGTCAGGGTGCTCGGGTTCGCCACGATGTAGTTCGCTGGCGTGGAGATCCAGTAACCGCCAGAGGCCGCCATACCGCCCATCGATACGACCACCGGTTTACCCGCCGCGCGCGCCGCAGCCAGCTCGGCGCGGATCACCTCAGAAGCGCTGACGCTGCCGCCCGGGCTATTAACCCGCAGAACAATCGCTTTCACTTTTGGATCGAGGCGTGCATCGCGGATCTGCGAAGCGGTAGTATCACCGCCCACGTTACCCGGCGTCTCTTCCCCGTCCATGATGGCGCCGTTAGCAAACACCACCGCAATACTGTCGCCAGCATCGGCCGGTTTGTTCGGCTGGTAATCATAGAAGCTGATGGCGCTGAAGTTTTTGTCCTCTTTGCTCCAGCCAAACTGTTTGGTCAGGGCTTTTTCGATGTCGGCGCTGGAGCCGAGCACATCAACCAGTTTGTTATTCAGGGCATATTTCGCCGTGTCGCCATCGACCTTACGCAGGCCATCAAGCACCGCCTGTGCGCCCGGGAAAAGCTGTTCAGGCGTGATCTGGCGGTTAGCGGCCACGGTGCCGAGATAGTTCTGCCACAGTTCGCCAATCCAGCGGCTGTCAGCCTCGCGGGCGGCAGGGGACATATCATCGCGAATAAACGGCTCAACGGCCGATTTATAGGTGCCAACACGGAAGACATGGGTGGTGACTTTCAGCTTATCCAGCAGCGATTTGTAATAAAGGCCATTGGTCGCAAAGCCATGCAGGTCCACGGTACCTTGCGGCGAGAGCCAAATTTTATTGGCGAAACTGGCCAGATAATATTGCCCCTGACTGTAGTTATCGCCCACAGCGATGACCGGTTTGCCGCTGTCGCGGAACTCGCGTAGCGCTTTACCAATGTACTGCATGGAAGGCTGGTCGGCCCCCGCGAAGTTTCTCAGGTCGAGAACGATCCCGGTGATGTTACGATCTGCTTTCGCCTGGCGAATCGCGTCGACGATGTCAAACAGCGAATTCTCCTGCAGACGATCGCTGCTGGCACCAAACAGCTGGCGACCCAGCACGCCGAGTCGGTTGTTGGTAGAAGGTTTATCGACCACCACCCCAGCAATATCCAGCAGCAGCGCACCGCGCGTGGCATGCTGACTTTGAGTGGTGCTGCTTATATGCATCCAGACGCCAACGCAAACCATCACCAGCAAGATGAAAAAGAGGTTCATGACCAGCTGACGGACGAAATTAAGCAGCCGCCACGTCCATTTAAAAAATCCGGCAAAAAAACGCCAAAGGGTTCGCATCTCTTCTCCCTGTCCAAAAATTACCCGGCCCGTCGCCATGGACGGGTTGTCGGGCTATCGTAATGACCCAACTGCCTCTTGTCAGCAGGAATCGCCTGCCACGCTGTAACAAAATCTGCTGTCGTGTTAATTTTGAGTAAATCCGTAGACAGGAGTTACCCCATGGATGCACTAGAACTGCTGGTTAACCGCCGCAGCGCCTCGCGCCTTACTGAGCCCGCTCCCGCTGGTGAACAGCTGGAAAATATCCTTCGCGCAGCCTTGCGCGCGCCCGATCACGGTACGTTACAGCCGTGGCACTTCTTTATCATAGAAGGTGAAGGCCGCACGCGTTTCAGCGCGCTGCTGGAAAAGGGGGCTATTGCCGCTGAGCAGGATGAAAAAGCGATCGAGAAAGCGCGAAATGCGCCATTCCGCGCGCCGATGATCATCGCCGTGGTCGCCAAATGTCAGCCGAATCACAAAGTTCCCGTCTGGGAGCAGGAGATGTCCGCCGGATGCGCGGTCATGGCAATGCAGATGGCTGCCCTCGCGCAGGGCTTCAATGGTATCTGGCGCAGCGGGGCATTAACCGACAGCCCGGTGGTACGAGATGCGCTTGATTGCAGAACAGAAGATAAAATCGTCGGTTTCCTCTATCTCGGTACGCCGCAGTTGAAAGCGTCCACCACCGTCTCAGTGCCCGATACCTCGCCGTTCGTCACCCGCTTCTGACGACCTGGGCTAAACTGTCTGGATTCTGTGCAAGTGCACCAGAATTCAGACACCCATACTTACTCCGTAATGGAATGAGCGTTAACATAACGCAATTGCAATGACAGGAGATGTCCATGAGCGAGCAAACCATTCGTTTAACGCAATACAGCCACGGAGCCGGTTGCGGTTGTAAAATTTCCCCCAAAGTGCTGGAAACCATACTTCACAGCGAGCAGGCGAAGTTTGTCGACCCGAACCTGCTTGTTGGCAACGAAACCCGTGACGACGCCGCCGTTTACGATTTAGGCAACGGGACCAGCATCATTAGCACCACCGATTTCTTTATGCCGATTGTCGACAACCCGTACGACTTTGGCCGCATCGCCGCCACCAACGCCATCAGCGATATCTTCGCGATGGGGGGTAAACCCATTATGGCGATTGCCATTCTTGGCTGGCCCATTAATACCCTGGCACCGGAAATTGCCCGCGAGGTGATTGAGGGCGGACGTTTTGCTTGCCAGCAGGCGGGCATTGCGCTGGCAGGCGGCCACTCTATCGACGCACCAGAGCCTATCTTTGGCCTGGCGGTGACCGGCGTGGTGCCCACCGAACGCGTTAAACGCAACAGTACCGCCGAGCCAGGCTGCAAACTCTATCTGACCAAGCCGCTGGGGATTGGCGTGCTCACCACCGCGGAGAAGAAATCTCTGCTCAAGCCTGAACATAAAGGCCTGGCGGCGGAAGTGATGTGTCAGATGAACCTCGCCGGGGCGGCTTTTGCCAACATTGATGGTGTGAAGGCGATGACGGACGTCACCGGCTTTGGCCTGCTTGGCCACCTGAGCGAGGTGTGTCAGGGGGCGGGCGTGCAGGCGCAACTCTGGTATCAGGATGTGCCGAAACTGCCGGGTGTCGAAGCATATATTGCCCAGGGGGCGGTGCCGGGTGGCACCCAGCGCAACTTTGCCAGCTACGGTCATCTGATGGGCGAGATGCCCGCCGAGTGGCGTGATCTGCTGTGCGATCCGCAAACCTCTGGCGGTCTGCTGCTGGCGGTAACGCCAGAGGCCGAAGCCGAAGTGAAAGCCACCGCCGCGGAATACGGCATCAACCTGAGCGCCATCGGCGAGCTGGTCACGGCTCGTGGTGGACGGCCAATGATCGAGATCCAGTAATTCGATGCGGTTATTTATTGCCGAAAAACCGAGTCTCGGTCGCGCCATCGCCGATGTGTTGCCTAAACCGCACCGCAAAGGCGATGGTTTTATTGCGTGTGGTAATGGCCAGGTGGTGACCTGGTGTATCGGCCACCTGCTGGAGCAGGCGCAGCCCGATGCCTACGACAGCCGTTATGCCCGCTGGAATCTTAACGACCTGCCCATCGTGCCGGAAAAATGGCAGCTTCAGCCGCGCCCGTCGGTAACTAAACAGCTCAATGTGATTAAGCGCTTCTTGCACGATGCGGCGGAAATCATTCACGCCGGTGACCCGGACAGGGAAGGGCAGTTGCTGGTGGATGAGGTGCTGGACTACCTGCAACTGGCACCAGAAAAGCGTCAGCAGGTGCAGCGCTGTCTGATTAACGATCTCAACCCGCAGGCGGTCGAGCGCGCCATCTCGCGACTGCGTGCCAATAGCGAGTTTGTACCGCTCTGCGTCTCGGCGCTGGCCCGGGCGCGCGCCGACTGGCTGTACGGCATTAATATGACCCGCGCCTACACCATTCTTGGGCGCAATGCAGGCTATCAGGGCGTGCTCTCCGTGGGCCGCGTCCAGACGCCAGTCCTGGGGCTGGTGGTGCGTCGTGACGAAGAGATCGAAAACTTCGTTGCCAAAGATTTCTTTGAAGTGAAAGCGCATATCGTCACCCCGAAAGAGGAGCGCTTTACCGCGACCTGGCAACCCAGCGAAGCCTGCGAACCCTATCAGGATGAAGAGGGGCGTTTGCTACATCGTCCGCTGGCAGATCACGTCGTGAACCGTATCGGCGGGCAACCGGCGGTCGTGACCAGCTATAACGATAAACGAGAATCAGAACCGGCCCCGTTGCCGTTTTCGCTCTCAGCGCTGCAGATTGAAGCGGCGAAACGCTTTGGCCTGAGCGCGCAAAACGTGCTTGATATCTGCCAGAAGTTGTACGAAACCCATAAATTGATAACTTATCCGCGTTCTGACAGCCGATACCTGCCCGAGGAGCATTTTGCCGGGCGGCACGCGGTGATGAACGCCATCGGCGCGCATGCGCCGGAGTTATCAGGCCAGCCTGTCGTTAATGCAGATACCCGCAACCGCTGCTGGGATGACAAAAAAGTCGATGCCCACCACGCCATTATTCCGACGGCGCGCAGTAGCAAGGTCACGCTGACGGACAACGAAGCGAAAGTGTACAACCTGATTGCCCGCCAGTATCTGATGCAGTTCTGCCCTGATGCGGTATTCCGCAAGTGCGTCATTGAGCTGGAGATCGCCAAAGGCAAATTCGTGGCCAAAGCGCGTTTCCTGGCCGAAGCCGGATGGCGGACGCTGCTGGGCAATAAAGAGCGCGATGAAGAGAACGACGGTACGCCGCTGCCGGTGGTGGCAAAAGAGGACGAACTGCTCTGTGAGAAAGGCGAAGTCGTTGAGCGGCAGACGCAGCCGCCGCGTCACTTTACCGATGCGACGTTGCTCTCGGCCATGACCGGTATTGCCCGCTTTGTGCAGGACAAAGATCTGAAGAAGATCCTGCGCGCGACGGACGGATTAGGCACCGAAGCTACCCGCGCCGGGATCATCGAGCTGCTGTTCAAACGGGGTTTTTTGATCAAGAAAGGGCGCTACATTCACTCCACCGATCCGGGACGGGCGCTGATCCACTCGCTGCCTGAACTGGCCGCACGGCCGGATATGACAGCCCACTGGGAGTCGGTACTGACACAAATCAGTGAGAAGCAGTGCCGTTATCAGGACTTTATGCAGCCGCTGGTGGGCACCCTGTTTGATTTGATTAACCAGGCGAAGAGTACCCCGGTCAGGCAGTTCAGGGGGATGTCAGCGCCAGGTGGCGGTAATAAGAAACCCTTTAAAAAAAAGCGCAGCGCAGCATAAAAAAAGCCCGGTGAGGTAACCTGCACCGGGCCTTTAACGTCTGCCATTTTAGAGAATTTAAATCACTCCCTGGCCCATCATCGCATCGGCGACCTTTACGAACCCGGCGATATTTGCCCCGCGTACGTAGTTAGTCTGTTTCTCTTCACCGCCGTACTCGACGCAGGCGTGGTGAATATCCAGCATGATGTGGTGCAGGCGCGCATCCACTTTTTCGGCTTTCCAGCCCATCCGCGCGGCGTTTTGCGCCATCTCAAGACCTGACGTCGCCACGCCGCCGGCGTTAGCCGCTTTACCCGGCGCAAAGAGTACACCCGCCTCCAGGAACAGATCGGTCGCTTCGATGGTGGTGGGCATGTTGGCCCCTTCCGCTACCGCTTTCACGCCGTTTGCCACCAGCTGACGCGCGGCATCGATATCCAGTTCATTCTGGGTGGCACACGGCAGGGCGATATCCACCGGCACGGCCCATGGCTGTTTACCCTCAAGATAGGTCAGCCCAAATTCGCGGGCATAATCGGCCACACGGCCATCGCGGCTGGCTTTAATTTCGCAAAGACGTGCCAGCTTCTCGGCAGTAAAACCGGCTTCATCAACTACGGTGCCGCTGGAGTCAGAGGCGGTGATGACCCGTGCGCCAAACTCCATCGCTTTCTCAATGGCATACTGAGCCACGTTCCCCGAGCCAGAGACCGCCACGCGCATCCCTTCAAAGCTCAGACCATGGCGCTGTAACATCGCCTGGGTGAAATAGACCAGACCATAGCCGGTGGCTTCCGGACGGATCAGGCTGCCGCCGAAGGAGAGACCTTTGCCGGTAAACACGCAGGCGCTGTTATTGGAGAGTTTTTTCATCATCCCGGCCATAAAGCCCACTTCGCGTCCGCCTACGCCGATATCCCCGGCCGGTACGTCGGTGTCCGGCCCCAGGTGACGATAAAGTTCAGTCATCAGCGCCTGGCAGAATCGCATGACCTCACCTTCACTTTTGCCTTTCGGATCGAAATCGCTGCCGCCTTTCCCGCCGCCCATCGGCAGGGTGGTGAGGGCGTTTTTAAAGGTTTGTTCAAAACCGAGGAACTTAAGAATGGAGAGGTTAACGGAGGGATGGAATCGCATGCCGCCCTTAAACGGACCAATTGCCGAGTTGAACTGTACACGCCACGCACGGTTAACCTGTACCTGATTGCGGTCATCCACCCAGACCACGCGGAACTGAATTACGCGCTCAGGCTCAACCAGACGCTCCAGCAGGGACATCTGACGATAGCGTGGGTTCTGTTCAAGGAACGGCCACAGGGTGGTCATCACTTCGCGAACGGCCTGCGAAAACTCACTCTGATGCGGGTCGCGCTGTTGAACAGAATTCAGAAACGATTCCAGAGAGCATACCTGGTCCATAAGTATAAGTTCCTCTTATAAATAGTATTATTATCTTTTTGACGGTTTTATCTGTGATGTGTTGTGGTTTTCGACTATATCACTCGTACCAGTTTGTGACGCAAGTGAAAATTTCCCCATCCAGGGAAATTCATCATCCGCCCCGGGTCATAATAAAAAACGATGATGGAAAGGGTTAAAGCTTGCGAGTGACTGTCCGTTATAGTGTTAAGAGGACAAAACAGGATGAAACGTCAATGAATCGATTAATAATTGCCGCCATGCTCGGGCTTTTCTCTCTCAGCAGTTATGCCGAGCAACGTCTGCGCCCGGATATCGACGTGAACGTGCCGCCGGAAGTGTTCAGCTCTGGCGGGCAGCGGGCGCAGCCGTGCAACATGTGTTGTATCTATCAGGATCAGAACTATTCGGAGGGGGCGGTGGTTCGCGCTGACGGGGTATTGTTACAGTGTCAGCGCGACGAACGGACAATCAGTACGAATCCACTGGTGTGGCGTCGTGTGAAAGAATAAAGGCTTCCAGCAGCGGGACATCCGCGGGCGCAAGGTTGTAAGTCAACGCCTGCCGTGGGGTACACCACACCAGCTGGGTGTGATAGTGCGCCACCGGGGTGCCGCTAAAGTGCGGCACGTGCCAGGCGTGCAGGTGGATCAGCCGGCGGGAGACTTCCCGCTGGTGGCTGGCAACATAGTCGCCTGGCTGAACCTCAATGGCGAGTTCCTCACGCAGCTCGCGAATCAGAGCCTCTTGCTGCGTTTCACCCGGTTCCACTTTGCCCCCGGCCAGTTCCCACATTCCCGCCTGATCGGCATGCTCTGGCCGCTGGGCCAGCAAAATCTGGCCATCCCGTTCGAGGATGGCGCAGACGACGTCAATTGTTTTGACCTTCATCGCGGTGAGCTTACAGATCAAACTTCGCCCAGACCGGCGCATGGTCAGACGGTTTTTCCATGCCGCGGATGGCGTAATCAATCCCGGTGTCGATACAACGTTCCGCCAGCGGATGGCTTGCCAGCAGCACATCGATGCGCAGACCGCGGTTGTCATCAAAACCTTTGGAACGGTAGTCGAACCACGAGAAGCGATCCTGGGTTTCCGGGTGGGCGTGGCGGAAAGTGTCTACCAAACCCCAGTCCAGCAGGCGACCCATCCAATCGCGCTCTTCCGGCAGGAAGGAGCATTTACCGGCGCGCAGCCAGCGTTTGCGGCTCTCTTCGCCAATGCCGATATCAAGGTCCGTCGGGCTAATATTGATGTCACCCATGATTAGCACCGGGTTTTCTTTCTGCAGCTCAGTTTCAAGATAACGCTGGAGATCCTGATAGAACTTCTCTTTAGCCGGGAACTTGGTCGGGTGGTCGCGGCTTTCGCCCTGTGGGAAATAGCCATTGATAACCGTGATGTTTCCCATCGGCGAAGGCAGTTCTGCCATGATGATGCGGCGTTGCGCCTCACCGTCATCGTCCGGGAAGCCACGACGAACAGAAACTGGCGTCTCTTTGGTCAGCAGCGCCACGCCGTAGTGACCTTTTTGCCCGTGATAAAAGACGTTATAGCCCAGTTTTGCCACCTCTTCGAGGGGGAACATATCGTCGTGAACTTTTGTCTCCTGCAGACCAATGACGTCGGGCTGGTGTTGTTCGACGATGGCTGCCAGTTGATGGGGACGGGCGCGCAGGCCGTTGATATTAAATGAGACAAATTTCATAGTCGCTGCCAGTGCAAGGTGAATAGTGCAAGGATGGTAGCAGAATTTAGCGCGACTGACTGCCACCGCCAGCAGGGAAAAACCGATAACGGCGATAGATGTAAATAATGGTGCAAGTTTTGCACTTTTTAGGCGCAGCTTGCCCAATAAAAGCGCGTAAAGAGTTAAGTAATTTCGCGAGGGATCACAATTCCAGAATTATATTTGGCAAATGAATAATATTACTATTTTTCATCCGGCAAACCCGCGCTTGTTGCGAAAATATTCACTATTTATGCAAAAATAATGAATAACGACTCGACGTAACTTGTTGATTTTACGTTTACACCTCCCTTTTATGCACTTTTATCGCTAGCTGGCACGAACAGTGCAATCTACATTTACAGCGCAAACACTCAAATACTTAACATCTAAATAACCTTTTATTTACCGGATGAGGTCGCTATGTCTCTGTCAATTACGCGTGAAAATTTCGATGAATGGATGATGCCGGTTTATGCGCCGGCGGCTTTTATTCCGGTGCGGGGAGAGGGTTCACGTCTGTGGGATCAGCAGGGTAAAGAGTATATCGACTTTGCCGGCGGGATTGCGGTTAACGCACTGGGCCATGCGCACCCGGCATTGCGTCAGACCCTGAACGAGCAGGCGGCCAGGTTTTGGCATACGGGAAATGGCTATACCAACGAGCCGGCGTTGCGTCTGGCGAAGAAGTTGATCGACGCCACCTTCGCGGAGAAAGTGTTCTTCTGTAACTCGGGCGCCGAAGCCAACGAGGCGGCGCTGAAGCTGGCGCGCAAATATGCCCACGACCACTTTGGCAGCCAGAAAAGCGGGATCGTCGCGTTCAAAAACGCGTTCCATGGCCGCACGCTATTTACCGTCAGTGCCGGCGGGCAGCCCTCTTATTCTCAGGATTTTGCACCGCTGCCGCCGGACATTCGCCACGGCGTCTATAACGATCTGAACTCAGCCCGGGATCTGATCGACGACATGACCTGCGCGGTGATCGTTGAGCCGATGCAGGGGGAGGGGGGCGTGTTACCGGCAGACAAAGCGTTCCTGCAGGGGTTACGCGAACTCTGCGATCGTCACAACGCGGTGCTGATCTTTGATGAAGTACAGACCGGCGTCGGCCGTACCGGTGAGTTGTATGCCTATATGCACTACGGTGTAACGCCAGATGTAGTCTCTACCGCCAAGGCGCTCGGCGGCGGCTTCCCGATTGGGGCGATGCTGACCACCAATAAATTCGCCAGCGTCATGGGCGTGGGGACGCATGGCACAACCTATGGCGGTAACCCACTGGCTACTGCGGTGGCCGGGCAGGTGCTGGATATTATCAATACGCCAGAGGTGTTGAATGGCGTGAAACAGCGTCATGACTGGTTTGTTGAGCGTCTCACGGCCATCAACAATCAGACCGGCCTCTTTAAGGAGATTCGTGGCCTTGGCCTGCTGATTGGCTGTGTGCTAACCGAGGAGTACGCCGGAAAAGCGAAATTGATTTCACAGGAAGCGGCAAAAGCGGGGGTCATGGTGTTAATTGCCGGGGCCAACGTGGTGCGTTTTGCCCCCGCGCTGATTGTGAGCACCGAAGAGGTGCAAACCGGGTTAGACCGGTTTGCGCAGGCCTGTGAACGTGTGAAGTCCGGGGTGTCATCATGATGGTTATCCGTCCCGTTGAACGTGAGGATCTCCCTGCGCTCATGCAGCTTGCCGGTAAAACAGGCGGTGGGTTGACCTCGTTGCCTGCCGATGAACAGACGCTGTTGGCGCGTATCGAGCGTGCCATTCAAACCTGGCAAGGGACGGTGCCGAAAGGTGAACAGGGCTATGTCTTTGTGCTGGAAGAGTGCGAAACCGGCACCGTGGCGGGGATCTGCGCCATTGAAGTGGCGGTGGGGCTCAACGATCCCTGGTACAACTACCGCGTAGGTACCCTGGTTCATGCCTCGAAAGAGCTGAACGTCTATAACGCACTGCCGACGCTATTTCTCAGTAACGATCACACCGGCAGCAGTGAACTTTGTACCTTGTTTCTCGATCCCGCCTGGCGCAAGGAGGGCAATGGCTACCTGCTCTCTAAATCGCGTTTTATGTTCATGGCGGCCTTCCGCGATCGCTTCAATGACAAAGTGGTAGCTGAGATGCGCGGCGTGATCGACGAAACGGGTTTCTCTCCGTTCTGGAAAAGCCTCGGCGAGCGCTTCTTTTCCATGGAATTCAGCCGCGCTGACTACCTGTGCGGCACCGGGCAAAAAGCCTTTATCGCTGAGCTGATGCCCAAACACCCGATCTATACCCACTTCCTTAGCGAAGAGGCGCAGGCGGTGATTGGCGAAGTGCATCCGCAAACCGCGCCGGCCCGTGCGGTGCTGGAAAAAGAGGGATTCCGCTACTGTAACTATGTGGACATTTTCGACGGCGGGCCAACGCTCGAGTGCGATATCGATCGGGTGCGCGCGATTCGTAAAAGTCGGCTGGTGGAGGTGGCCGAAGGCCAGCCTGCACCGGGCGAGTGGCCAGCCTGTCTGGTCGCCAACGAACAGTATGACCATTTTCGCGCCACGCTGATTCGCGTGGATCCCGACTGCGAACGTCTGGTGCTCACCGCCGCGCAACTGGATGCCCTGAAATGCCACGCAGGCGACCGTATCCGCATGGTGCGTCTGTGTCCTGAGGAGAAAACAGCATGACTTTATGGATTAACGGCGACTGGGTCACCGGCGCGGGAGAAAAACGCACGAAAACCAATCCGGTTGGACAAGAGACCCTCTGGCAGGGCAACGACGCCAGCCCGGAGCAGGTTGAGCAGGCCTGCCGTGCCGCGCGGGCGGCCTTCCCGGCCTGGGCCAGGTTGCCCTTTACCGCGCGCCAGAGCATTGCGGAAAAATTCGCCGGACTACTGGAAGCCAATAAAACTGAACTGACGAGCATCATTGCTCGCGAAACCGGGAAACCGCGCTGGGAAGCAGCGACCGAAATCACGGCGATGATCAATAAAGTGGCCATCTCGGTGAAGGCCTACCATACCCGTACTGGCGAGCAACGCACCGAGATGGCAGACGGCGCGGCAACCCTGCGCCATCGTCCTCATGGGGTGCTGGCGGTGTTCGGCCCCTATAACTTCCCCGGCCACCTGCCGAACGGACACATCGTTCCGGCGCTGTTGGCGGGTAATACCCTGATCTTCAAACCCAGTGAACTGACCCCCTGGACGGGCGAAGCGGTGGTTAAGCTGTGGGAGCAAGCCGGTTTGCCGCCGGGCGTGTTGAACCTTGTGCAGGGGGGGCGGGAAACGGGCCAGGCGCTGAGTGGTCTTCGCGACGTGGATGGCCTGCTGTTTACGGGCAGCGCCGGCACCGGGTATCAGCTGCACCGTCAGCTGGCAGGACAGCCGGAAAAAATTCTCGCGCTGGAGATGGGCGGCAATAACCCCCTGATCGTTGATGAGCCCGCCGATATTGATGCCGCCGTCCACCTTACCATTCAGTCCGCCTTTATTACGGCGGGCCAGCGCTGTACCTGCGCGCGTCGCCTGCTGGTAAAACGCGGTGCGCAGGGGGATGCGTTTCTGGCGCGCCTGGTAGAGGTATCGTCAACGCTGATACCCGGCGAGTGGGATGCTCTGGATCAACCGTTTATCGGCGGCCTAATCTCTGAGCAGGCAGCTATACAGGTGTATAACGCCTGGCGCGAGCATGTTGCGAAGGGCGGGACCTCGTTACTGGATCCGCGACGGGTAAAAGCGGGTACCTCTTTATTGACGCCAGCTATCGTCGAGATGAGCGGCGTGCAGAGCGTGGCGGATGAAGAGGTCTTTGGCCCCCTGCTGTGCGTCTGGCGTTATGACACCTTCGATGAAGCCATCGCCATGGCTAATGCCACCCGCTATGGCCTGTCGAGCGGGTTGATCTCCCCGGATCGTGAAAAGTTTGACCAGCTGTTGCTGGAAGCCCGGGCCGGGATCGTCAACTGGAACAAACCCCTTACCGGTGCCGCCAGTACCGCGCCGTTTGGCGGCGTGGGTGCCTCTGGCAACCATCGCGCCAGCGCCTGGTACGCCGCAGATTACTGCTCGTGGCCGATGGCGAGCCTGGAAACGGAAACCATCGCGCTGCCAGAGCAGCTCAATCCGGGCCTCGATTTTACACAGGGGAAGCGCCATGAAAGCGCGTGAAGTCAATTTTGACGGCCTGGTCGGGCTGACCCACCACTATGCCGGGCTCTCTTTTGGGAATGAAGCCTCAACCAAACACCGTTTCCAGATCTCAAATCCTCGTCTGGCGGCGAAACAGGGGTTGCTCAAAATGAAAGCCCTGGCTGACGCCGGGTTTCCGCAGGGGGTGATCCCTCCTCATGAGCGGCCAAACGTGGCCGTTTTGCGCCAGCTTGGCTTCAGCGGGACTGACGAGCAGGTCGTAGAGAAAGCAGGCACTTTGTATCCGGATCTGCTCTCCGCCGCCAGTTCCGCGTCGGCGATGTGGGTGGCTAATGCCGCCACCGTGGCGCCCTCTGCCGATACGCTCGACGGCAAAGTGCATCTCACCGTGGCTAACCTCAATAACAAATTCCACCG
Source organism: Leclercia sp. UBA5958 (assembly GCF_002430365.1). Taxonomy (NCBI): domain Bacteria; kingdom Pseudomonadati; phylum Pseudomonadota; class Gammaproteobacteria; order Enterobacterales; family Enterobacteriaceae; genus Leclercia; species Leclercia sp. UBA5958. The sequence continues at coordinate 138,219 of NZ_DJCE01000001.1, forward strand.
CGCCACCGAAGCGCGAACCACTGAACAGTTGCTACGGTCGATTTTCCGCGACAGAACGCACTTTAGCGTTCATGACGCCCTGCCGCAGGTGGCGATGTTTGGAGACGAAGGGGCAGCCAACCATAACCGACTGGGAGGGGAGTATGGCGAACCGGGTATTCAGCTCTTCGTCTATGGCCGCGATGAATCCGGGTATGCCACTCCGTCACGCTATCCCGCTCGTCAGACCCTGGCGGCGAGCCAGGCGGTGGCCCGGCTGAATCAGGTCAATCCGGGTCAGCTGATTTTCGCCCAGCAAAATCCTGAGGTGATTGACCACGGGGTATTCCATAACGACGTGATTGCCGTCTCCAACCGTCAGGTACTGTTTTGCCACGAACAGGCGTTTGTGGATCAGCAGGCGCTGTTCGGGATCCTTCGCAGCCGCGTGCCGGGCTTTACCCCGCTGGAGGTGCCCACAAAGGCGGTCTCGGTCGCGGATGCCGTGGCCACCTATCTCTTTAACAGCCAGCTTCTGAGTAAAGACGACGGCAGCATGATGCTGGTGCTACCGCAGGAGTCGCAACTTCATGCTGGCGTTTGGCATTACCTGAATACCTTGCTGGAAGGGGACAACCCCATCAGCGAATTGCGCGTATTTGACCTTCGCGAAAGCATGGCGAACGGCGGCGGCCCGGCATGCCTGCGGTTGCGGGTCGTCCTCACGCCAGAGCAACAGCAGGCGGTCAACCCGGCGGTGATGATGAATGAAACCCTGTTCAACACACTTAATGACTGGGTGGATCGCTACTATCGCGATCGCTTAACCCAGGCCGATCTGGTTGATCCGCAATTGTTGCGTGAAGGGCGCGAGGCGCTGGATGCCTTAACCCGAATTTTACAGCTCGGTTCGGTCTATCCGTTCCAGCAATAAAGGAGGCGAGATGGAAAACCTGTTGGCCCTGACGCTGGCGGCGGAGTCACCGGCCCAGCATGCGGGCACCGGCCCTTCGTTTCACTGGCGCTGGCTGGCGCCAGGCGTGGTGGAATTGACCCCTGAGACACAGACCACGCGTTCGCTGGTGCTTTCGTCAGGGATCCATGGCAATGAGACGGCACCGGTTGAAATCGTCGATGCCTTACTTAGCGCCCTGTTCCGCGGCGAAATGATGCTGAGCTGTCGTCTGCTGGTGATCTTCGGCCATCCGCTGGCGCTGGTGGCGAATAAGCGCTATCTGGAGTGGGATATCAACCGCATGTTTGGTGGACGCTGGACGCAGTTTCCGCCTGGGGAAGATACCGCCCGGGCCCAGGTGCTGGAACAGTGTGTAGCTGAATTCTTTGCCGATGCAGGGGATGATCGCTGGCATCTGGATCTGCATACCGCGATCCGCGCCTCTTACCACGTGCGCTTTGGGGTGTTGCCCCAGCGGGACGCCCCCTGGGATGAGGTATTTCTGGGGTGGCTGGGGGATGCAGGGCTGGAGGCGCTGGTGTTCCATCAGACTCCGGGCGGAACCTTTACCCATTTCAGCTGTGAACGCTTTGGTGCGCTGGCCTGTACTTTGGAACTCGGGAAAGCCCTGCCGTTTGGGCATAACGATCTTCGCCTGTTTGCTGTCACTCAGCAGGCCCTGCAGGCACTATTAAGCGGAAAAACGCCGACCCGACAGGCAGGCGAGGTGGAGCGTTATCGGGTGGTGCAACAAATCACCCGCCGCAGCGACGCCTTTCGCCTGCATATGGCGGCACATACGCTGAACTTTACCCCGTTTCGTCGGGGCGTGCTGCTGGCGGAAGATGGTGAGGAGCGCTACGAGGTGCAAAAGTCGACCGAGTATGTGCTCTTTCCAAACCCCTCGGTTGCCTTTGGGCTGCGCGCAGGATTAATGCTGGAAAAAATAAGCTGATAACGGCTGCCCCGAAAGGGGCGGTCATTCATCGTTGCGTTTATTTTGATTGATCTTTAATGCGCCAGATTTTTTATACGGATTATTCCTGGATAATTGCTTTATTATTAAACGCCATGCCGCTATACTTCTCCATAATTCCTTTAAAATCATTCATATGATTATTTTTGTTTCATCTATCCACGGTTTATCCTTATTTCCTTCACAATTGAACAAATATTGTTTTTTACACTTTCACAGTTTTACTGTTGCTCTGATTTATTGACGATAAACCCCGTAAAGTTTATCTCGTCAACACGGCATAGCGCCGAAGAATAACTGAAAGAAAGGACAAGATTATGCGTAAATTAACTGCACTGTTTGTTGCTTCTACCCTAGCTCTGGGCGCTACCAGCATGGCGTTCGCAGCGGATACCGCCACAACGACCGCGGCGCCGACTGAAGGCAAAATGATGCACCATAAAGGCAAGCCGGGCATGCATCACGATATGATGTTTAAAGACCTGAATCTGACCGACGCGCAGAAACAGCAGGTGCGCGACATCATGAAAAGCCAGCGCGACCAGATGAAGCGTCCACCTCTGGAAGAGCGTCGCGCAATGCACGACATCATCGCCAGCGACTCCTTCGATAAAGCGAAAGCAGAAGCGCAGATCGATAAAATGGCCGAGCAGCACAAAGCCCGTATGCTGGCGCACATGGAAACACAGAACAAGATTTACAACATTCTGACGCCTGAACAGAAAAAACAGTTCAATGCCAATTTTGAGAAGCGTCTGACAGAACGTCGCGCACCAGAAGGTAAAATGCCAGCACCTGCCGAATAATCGGCCCCCTCCTTAAGACCGCCGGAGTCCTGTTCACAAAAGCGAATTCGCTGTGGACAGGTCCGGCGGTTTTTTTCTTTACCGCCCTCTTGTAAGCCGCCAGAAGCGCGGTATTCTCCTGTAACGGCTTGAATGTACTTACACTTATGGCCAGAAATTTTTCCTGACCAGCCTAAAATCTGTAAGCACGCTTGCCGATACTACGTCTGTAGTAAACCAACTAACGATAACAATCAATTCAGCGACCGTGGTAAACGGCCGCTCTGGTGCGTGTTGCGCCATTCAGGAGTGGTGATGGAGTTTTTCGATATCCGTAAAATGCCGGTCAATCTTTGGCGTAATGGCGCCGGAGAGACGCGAGAAATTTGTTGTTTGCCTCCGGCGACCCGTGACTTTACCTGGCGGGCCAGTATCGCGTCCATTGCCGGTAATGGTGAGTTCTCTCTCTTTCCGGGCGTTGACCGGGTCATTACGCTACTGGAAGGGGGGGAGGTCGCTCTCGATGGGGGCCATGCGTTTAACCACAGGCTACGTCGCCATCAACCCTTCAGCTTTGCAGGTGATACGCCGGTAAAAGCGAAGCTCACTGAAGGGCAGATGTCGATGGATTTCAATATTATGACCCGACGTGACCGCTGTCGGGCCAAAGTGCGGGTGGCCGATCGCACCTTTACGACCTTTGCCTCGCGCGGGGGCGTAGTCTTTGTCATCAGCGGCGCATGGCAGATGGGTGACAAGCTTCTGACCGCCGATCAGGGGGCATGGTGGCAGGAAGGCCGACATACCCTGCGTTTACTGAAGGACGAAGGCAAGCTGCTGTTTAGCGAAATTATTTGGCTACCCGGTCATTAAGGGGGGTGATCTCATAACTGCCGGAGAGCAGCGGTTTACAGAGGATCTTATACCCATCCTGATCGAACCCCGCAGGCGTGCGGAGCAACTCCGGCGCCTCGTCCAGCGAATTCACTGCGCCCAGCCAGAGCCAGTTGTGGATGATATGATAATGGGTCATCCCCTCTCGCGACTCTTTAAGCGCAATGGCACTGTCCCACGGCCAGCAGGTTACGCCAATGTTTTCCAGCCCCGTCAGCAGCCGTTGCTGATGATCCTCCACGCTCTCTTTGCCGCAGCAGGCACCCGCGCAGCGTTTTAGCGCTGAGCGAAAGCAGGCGCGCCCGCGGGTTAAGGACTCCAGCCCCAACAGGCCGTAACAGAGCTTCTCCGTATCGGCGAGGCTTTGCAGAGTTTGTAACGCCGCACGGCGGTTAGCAAAGAGGCCGTAGAGATTGGGCGTATGCGAGAAATCGACTTCACGGGCATATACCACCTGCGGTTTCCCCTCGCTGATATGCAGCGAGCAGAGCTGCCGGTTACGGCGCAGCCGTTTGTTAAAGAGCGGCTGCTGCTCTTTAATCAGGCGCGCTTCCAGCAGCAGCGCACCGAGCTCACCGGCGGTCTGCGTCCAGCTAATGCGCCGGGACTGACGTAACATCGCGGCCTCTTCCGGGGTACGCAGATGCGACAGGACCCGGCTGCGAATATTGACGCTTTTACCTATGTACAGCGGCATGGCATCGCTCTCGCCATGGAAAAAGTAAACGCCGGGCTGCTTGGGTAACGCTTCCAGCCAGGGGCGCAAATGTTCGGGGTATTCATAGATAGCAGCCGCTTCAAATTCGAGACGCGGTGCGGATTGACGCCTGCTCACAACTTACTCCTGATACTGTTCAGGTATACAGTGTAGCAGCCTGTCGCTGGTTAAAAAAGAGGCGGCTTACGCCGCCTGCAGGAATTTATCGTTTCCAGAAGTCGTCAAATGGCGTGATAGGTGGGCGACGTTTATGCTCCGTCTTCACATACCAGCCTTCGATAATGCGCGCAGTTCCCTCGTCGAGAACCTTGCCTTCCAGATAATCATCAATGTTTTCATAGGTTACGCCCAGCGCGGCTTCGTCCGGCAGGGAAGGGCGATCGTCTTCCAGGTCGGCGGTTGGGGCTTTTTTGTACAGATGCTCCGGACAGCCCAGTGCGGCCAGCAGCTGTTTACCCTGGCGCTTGTTAAGACGGAACAGCGGGTTGATGTCTGTACCGCCATCACCGTATTTGGTGAAGAAACCGGTCAGCGCTTCGGCGGCGTGGTCGGTCCCAACGACGATCCCTTTGGTCATACCGGCAATGCTGTACTGCGCTTTCATTCGCTCGCGGGCCTTTTCGTTACCGCGAACAAAATCGCTTAGCTCAATACCGGCATCGCGCAGCGCTTTTTCACTGACCAGCACCGATTCTTTAATATTGACGGTCAATACCCGATCCGGCTGGATAAAGTTGAGTGCATCCTGGCAATCCTGCTCATCGAATTGCACGCCATAGGGCAGGCGTACGGCGATAAACTGCAGCGTGGCGTCGCCGGTTTCATCACGCAATTCCGTGATGGCCTGCTGACTCAGTTTACCCGCCAGCGTGGAGTCCTGACCGCCGCTGATGCCCAGCACCAGCGTCTTAATGAAGGGGTAGGTTTTCAGATAGGTTTTCAGAAAATCGACGCTACGACGGATTTCATCTTCCGCGTTGATCGTCGGTTTGACCCCGAGCGCTTGAATAATCTCTTGTTGCAGAGCCATTTAGCCCCTCCGTTTCGTGAATTCGCTTAATGAATGATTCGTTAAAATTACCCCGTCAGGCGTAAAACGACAAGGATCCCTGTTATCACTGTGGCAAAAGCACGCGATTTTGCTGCTAATCGCTGTTTTATTAGAATTTTCCTAAAAAGCCGCGCTGGGCTGTCCGGGGTTGAAAAAAGTAATTTTATATTCCAGGCTTATCTAACACGCTGATAAACAAGAGGACGGAATATGAACAAGAACATCGCAGGAATGTTGGGTGCAGCGGCGGTACTGACTATGCTGGCAGGCTGTACGGCGTATGACCGTACAACGGACCAGTTCACACAGCCTGTTGTTAAAGACGTTAAGAAAGGGATGAGCCGTGCGCAGGTTGCGCAGGTAGCCGGCAAACCTTCTTCAGAAGTTTCAATGATTCATGCACGCGGTACCTGCCAGACATACATCCTGGGTCAACGTAATGGTAAAGCAGAAACTTACTTTGTTGCCCTGGACGATACCGGTCACGTGATCAATTCGGGCTACCAGACCTGTGCGGAATACGATACTGACCCGCAGGCTCCTAAAGCCCAGTAAGGCACTCTCCTTAGCTCTGATACAAACCGGCCACTGCGCCGGTTTTTTTACATCCCGCCGACGCTTAATTCTCCACGCGAATTATTTGCCTGAAATGTGAAGGTAATCATTACGCCAGGTCAATGAGAGACAATTATAAACCTCTTAGGATTATTACCGGCATAGCGGTTGCCGTATACTCATGCCATACCGAAACGTCAACGATACACCGAGGAAAGTGGAGGCTGGCGTTGTCACCCATCGGGTAGCCATATAAGAGGGAAGTTGGGATGGAAAAGAAACACATCTATCTGTTTTGTTCTGCGGGCATGTCAACGTCACTGTTAGTGTCAAAAATGCGTGCGCAGGCGGAGAAGTACGAAGTACCGGTCATCATCGAAGCATTTCCGGAGACCCTGGCAGGCGAGAAGGGCGTTAACGCCGATGTCGTTCTGCTCGGCCCGCAAATTGCTTATATGCTGCCAGAAATCCAGCGTTTATTACCCAATAAGCCGGTAGAAGTGATCGACTCTGCGCTGTACGGCAAAGTTGATGGTTTAGGTGTTCTTAAAGCTGCCGTTGCAGCGATTAAAAAAGCTGCAAATTAAAATTTTATTTTTTTCCCGTCAAAGAGCAATTTCACACTCACTTACGCCGCAATTTTATTGCGGCATTTAAGGGTATTTTTCTATGAGTAGAGTCATTGGTGCACTTGAAAAGGTACTCCTTCCTTTTGCAGTTAAAATAGGAAAGCAACCCCATGTCAACGCCATCAAAAACGGTTTTATTAAATTAATGCCGTTAACGCTGGCCGGTGCCATGTTCGTTTTAATTAATAACGTTTTTCTAAGTTTTGGCGATGGCTCATTTTTCTACTCATTAGGTGTTCGGTTAGACCCCTCAACCATTGAAACGTTAAATGGTTTCAAAGCCATCGGCGGCAATGTATATAACGGTACGCTGGGTATTATGTCGCTGATGGCCCCTTTTTTTATTGGGATGGCGCTGGCTGAAGAACGTAAAGTGGACTCGCTGGCGGCGGGGCTGTTATCTGTTGCTGCCTTTATGACCGTCACGCCCTATAGCGTTGGCGAAGCCTATGCGGTAGGCGCGAACTGGCTGGGTGGCGCCAATATTATCTCCGGTATCGTCATCGGGCTGGTAGTTGCCGAACTCTTTACCTTTATTATTCGTCGTAACTGGGTCATTAGATTACCCGATAGCGTGCCGGCATCGGTGTCACGCTCATTCTCAGCGCTGATCCCGGGCTTCATCATTCTTTCTATAATGGGCACCCTTGCCTGGGCGTTGTCGCACTGGGGGACGAACTTCCACCAGATCATCATGGATACCATCTCTACGCCGCTGGCATCGATGGGCGGTGTAGTCGGCTGGGCTTACGTTATTTTCACCTCGTTGCTGTGGTTCTTTGGCGTGCATGGCTCGCTGGCGCTGGCGGCACTCGACAGCGGCATCATGACCCCGTGGGCGCTGGAAAACGTGGCGCTGTATCAGCAGTATGGCTCCGTAGATGCGGCACTGGCAGCCGGGAAAACCTTCCATGTATGGGCGAAACCGATGCTCGACTCCTACATCTTCCTGGGGGGCACCGGTGCTACGCTTGGCCTGATCATCGCGGTCTTTATCACTTCACGCCGCGCTGACCATCGTCAGGTGGCGAAACTGGCGCTGCCATCCGGGATCTTCCAGATTAACGAGCCGATTCTGTTTGGTCTGCCGATCATTATGAACCCGGTGATGTTTATACCTTTTATCCTTGTTCAGCCGCTGCTGGCGGCCATCACTCTGACCGCCTACTACTTAGGCATTATCCCACCGGTGACCAACATCGCGCCGTGGACGATGCCCGCTGGTCTGGGTGCGTTCTTCAACACCAACGGCAGCGTAGCGGCCTTCCTGTTGGCGATGTTTAACCTTGGGGTGGCAACCCTGCTTTATATGCCGTTCGTGGCCATTGCCAACAAAGCGCAGACCACCATTGATGAAGAAGAGAGCGAAGAAGAGATCGCCCTCGCACTGAAATTCTGATGTCGACTGGCGCGGGGTAACTCGCGCCTGTAAAGGAGAAGAGCATGTTTGATTTGGATAACGTCGTGGCAGAAGAGGTCGTTGAAAACGATCTGGAAGAGGTGGTGATGGGCCTCATTATCAACTCAGGGCAAGCGCGCAGCCTGGCGTATGCCGCGCTGAAGCAGGCTAAGCAGGGCGATTTTGCCGCTGCGCGTGCGATGATGGACCAGTCGCGCCTGGCGCTGAATGAAGCGCATTTGGTACAAACTAAACTGATTGAAGGCGATCAGGGTGAAGGTAAAATGAAAGTGAGCCTGGTGCTGGTACATGCCCAGGATCATCTGATGACCTCAATGCTTGCCCGCGAGCTGGTCACCGAACTCATCGATCTTCACGAAAAAATTCAGTAAGTATGGACAGGCAGGAGGTCAGCGCGATGGAGATCAAAACCGCACGTGAGCAGCAACTGTTCAATGGCAAAAATTTTCACGTGTTCATCTACAACAAGGTTGAGAGCATCAGTGGTTTGCATCAGCATGACTACTATGAATTCACCATTGTGCTGACCGGCCGTTACTATCAGGAGATCAACGGCAAGCGGGTACTACTGGAGCGCGGTGATTTTGTTTTTATCCCGATGGGCTCACATCACCAGAGCTTCTACGATTTTGGCGCCACGCGTATTCTCAACGTGGGGATCAGCAAGCGCTTTTTCGAAACGCATTACCTGCCGCTTCTGCCGTTCTGCTTTGTCGCCTCGCAGATTTATCACATCAAAGCAGAGTTCCTGACCTGGATCGAAACGGTGATTGCATCGCTAAATTTTCGCGACAGTGAATTTGATGAGTTTATCGAAACCGTCACCTTTTACGTCATCAACCGCCTGCGCCACCATCGCGAAGAGCAGCAGGTGGCGGATGATATTCCCCAGTGGCTGCGCACCACCGTTGAGGTGATGCACGATAAACTCAAGTTTGGCGAAAACGCGCTGGAAAATATGGTGCAACTCTCCGGTAAATCACAAGAATATCTCACCCGTGCGACTCAGCGCTATTATCGTAAGACGCCGGTGCAGATTATTAATGAAATTCGCATTAATTTCGCCAAGAAGCAGCTGGAAATAACCAACTACTCAGTGACGGATATTGCTTATGAGTCGGGTTATAGTAGTCCCAGTCTGTTTATAAAGACGTTTAAAAAATTCACCTCATTTACACCTAATAGCTATCGCAAAAACCTGACGGTAATCAATTAAACGCCGGCGGATCTGCCGCCGGGAATATCGATTTCAAAAACTTGCCCATAACTGGTGGGAAGGGAGCGCTATACTTAACGGGCGGCTCTCCCAGGGAGAATAATATGCAGAAGAAATTAAAAGTAGTGACGATCGGCGGCGGCAGCAGTTATACCCCGGAATTACTTGAAGGCTTTATTAAGCGTTACCACGAACTGCCGGTCAGTGAATTATGGCTGGTCGATGTGGAAGAGGGGCAGGAGAAGCTGAATATTATTTTTGACCTCTGCCAGCGGATGGTGAAAAAAGCTGGCGTACCTATGACGGTGCATAAAACGCTGGATCGCCGTGAGGCACTAAAAGACGCCGACTTCGTCACCACCCAGTTGCGCGTAGGCCAGCTCAAAGCGCGTGAGCTGGACGAGCGTCTGCCGCTGAGTTACGGCTACCTCGGACAAGAGACCAACGGTGCGGGCGGGCTGTTCAAGGGGCTGCGCACCATTCCGGTGGTCTTCGACATCATCAAAGATGTGCAGGCGATCTGCCCGAACGCGTGGGTGATTAACTTTACCAATCCGGCCGGCATGGTCACCGAAGCGGTCTATCGTCATACCGATTTCAAACGCTTTATTGGTGTCTGTAATATTCCCATCGGTATGAAGATGTTCATAAGCGACGTGCTGGCGCTTAAGGAGAGCGATGCGCTCTCTATCGACCTCTTTGGTCTGAACCATATGGTCTTTATCCGCGATGTGCTGGTAAACGGGCAGTCGCGCTTTGCCGAGCTGCTGGACGGCGTAGCCAGCGGCAATCTTAAGGCTGGCTCGGTGAAAAATATCTTCGACCTGCCGTTCAGCGAAGGGCTGATTCGCTCCCTGAATCTGCTGCCTTGCTCGTATCTGCTCTACTACTTCAAGCAGAAAGAGATGCTGGCCATCGAAATGGGCGAGTACTACAAAGGCGGGGCACGTGCGCAGGTGGTGCAGAAGGTCGAAAAACAGCTGTTCGAGCTGTATAAAGATCCGCAACTGAACATTAAGCCGAAAGAACTGGAGCAGCGCGGCGGCGCCTATTACTCCGACGCGGCCTGCGAAGTGATCAACGCTATCTATAACGATAAGCAGGCCGAACATTACGTGAACATTCCGCATCATGGTCACGTTGAAAATATTCCGGCTGACTGGGCGGTAGAAATGACCTGCATCCTGGGGCGTGACGGCGCAAAACCGCACCCACGTATCACCCGCTTCGACGATAAAGTGATGGGGCTTATTCACACCATCAAGGGCTTTGAGGTGGCGGCAAGCCAGGCGGCGCTGAGTGGCGAGTTCAACGATGTGCTACTGGCGATGAACCTCAGCCCGTTGGTGCACTCGGATCGCGATGCTGAAAAACTGGCACGTGATATGATTCTGGCCCATGAAAAATGGCTGCCAAATTTTGCAGCAACCATCGATAAGCTCAAGAGCGAACAGCATTAAGAGGGCGTGCAATGGAAAATCTGCTGATCGTCAACGCCGATGATTTTGGTCTGTCGAAAGGGCAGAACTACGGCATCGTGGAAGCCTGCCGGCATGGCGTGGTGACCTCTACCACCGCCATGATGAATGCTGAGGCAATTGAGCACGCCGTTGCCCTGAGTCGTGACCTGCCTGCTCTGGGCGTCGGGATGCACTTCGTCCTGACGTTAGGCAGGCCCCTGACCGCAATGCCTGGCCTGGCGCGCGAAGGGGAGCTTGGAAAATGGATCTGGGAAATGGCTGAGCAGGGCGGCCTGCCGCTTGAGGAGATTGCCAAAGAGCTGGAGTGTCAGTTCAACCGCTTTGTCGATCTCTTCGGTCGTTCGCCGACGCATATCGACAGCCACCACCATGTGCACATGATCCCGGCGATTTTCCCGCTGGTGGCTGAATTTGCTCGCCGTAAAGGGGTGGCGATGCGGGTGGATCGTCAGGAGGCCGCCTTTAAAGCGACGTTGCCGGCGTTGCCGCCGACTACCGACGGCTTCAGCAGCGCGTTCTATGGCGATGCCATCGACGAGGCGCTGTTCTTGCAAACGCTTGATGATTCGGCGCAGAAGGGGGAGCGAAGTCTGGAGGTGATGGCGCATCCGGCCCTGATCGACAATACTCTGCGTAAAAGCGCCTATTGCTGGCCGCGACTGGATGAGCTGGAGGTATTGACCTCGGCGTCACTGAAAACTGCGATTGCCGAGCGCGGATATCGACTGGGAACCTTTAACGACCTGTAAAAAAACAAAGCCGGGTGGCATCACCACCCGGCTCTTTTTATGCCGGAATAGCGGCTATCTTGTTGCTACGTGACCAGACACGGTGCGCGGCCAGCAGATTCAAAAGCTGATCGGTGAAGGCGCTATCTGCGCTGTCACCTTCCACAATGCCCTCTTCACCCTGATCCGCAACCTTAAGCAGCGCTTTAAACTGTCGCGCATCGCCCGCCAGCGCGATAGGTTTAAGATGCTTATAGGCCTCCAGCAGGTAATATTGCGCATCGCCATTATTCAACAGGCTTTGAATATCACCACATGGCACCACCACGGCATCTACCGTCAAGGAAGGCGCACCGGCAAAGGTCGCGGCTATCGGCAGGGTAGAGCCGTCGTCAGCCGTCACTTCACCCATGCGGGCGTAGAGCAGCTTTGCATGAACCCCCCGGGACTTGAGGGCCTGTAACACCGCCAGTAGATCCGACGAACGGGTTTTATCATTCAGCAGTACGCCAACCACACGACCTTTAATATCGCCGCCCGGCACCGCATAAAGGCTGAGGCTGGGATCCTTTTTCAGGTTGTTGACGTCCTTCGGCGGCGCAATGTTGCGCTGTGCTTCAGTGAGGGTAATCCCCAGATTTTCAGCGACCCCCTGGGCAAGCGTGATATCAATGTGGGCCAGTTGATCCACGACCCGCTCCCGGATATAGGCCCGAACCACCTTGCTCAGCTCGAAACTGAAGGCACCAATAATATGCTGCTGCTCTACCGGCGTTTGACTCTGCCAGAAGAGGCGAGGGTGGGCATAATATTCGCCAAAGGAGGGGCTGCGCTCACGCACTTTATGACCCTCAACGCGCTCCTGATATGACTCGAAGCCGCCGCGTTTTGGGCCTGGAGGGGTTTCGCGCGGCCAGTTATCGTTAATCGAGTTCGGTTCATAGTTGGCCGGGTTGGTATCGATATCCTGACGGTGCATGCCATCGCGCTGGAAGTTGTGGTACGGGCAGGTCGGGCGATTAATCGGGATCTCGTGGAAGTTAGGTCCACCCAGGCGGCTGATCTGCGTATCGGTATAGGAGAACAGACGCCCCTGCAAAAGCGGGTCGTTAGTGAAGTCCAGCCCCGGTACGATGTGGCCAGGATGGAAAGCAGCCTGTTCGTTTTCGGCGAAGAAGTTATCCGGGTTACGGTTAAGGACCATTTTGCCGACGCGTTGCACCGGCACCAGCTCTTCAGGAATCAGCTTGGTAGGATCCAGCAGGTCAAAATCATATTTGAACTCATCTTCTTCCGGGATGAGCTGGAAGCCCAGTTCATACTCCGGATAATCGCCCGCTTCGATGGCTTCCCACAATTCACGGCGATGGAAATCCGGATCGCGCCCCGTCAGTTTTTGCGCCTCATCCCAGACCAGAGAGGCTTTACCCGCTACGGGCTTCCAGTGGAAGCGAACAAACGTGGCTTTACCTTCGGCGTTAATCAGCCGGAAGGTGTGGATGCCAAAACCTTCCATGGTGCGATAGCTACGCGGGATACCGCGATCGGACATCGCCCACATCACGTTGTGCAGGGTTTCCGGCTGCAGAGAAACATAATCCCAGAAGGTGTCATGGGCGCTCTGTCCCTGGGGAATGGCCCAGTGTGGCTCGGGTTTAACGGCATGGACGAAGTCGGGAAACTTATGCGCGTCCTGAATAAAGAAGATCGGCGTGTTATTGCCCACCAGGTCAAAGATACCTTCGTCGGTATAAAATTTGGTGGCGAACCCGCGGATATCACGCACCGTATCGGCGGAGCCTGCACCGCCCTGTACCGTTGAAAATCGTACGAATACCGGGGTGATCTTATCGGGGTCGGAGAGAAAATCCGCTTTGGTCAGGTCGCTCAGGCTTTTATAGGGCTGGAAATAACCGTGCGCTGCCGAGCCGCGCGCATGCACGATACGCTCCGGAATGCGCTCGTGGTCGAAATGGGTGATCTTCTCGCGCAGGATAAAATCTTCCAGCAGCGTGGGGCCGCGGCTACCGGCGCGCAGGGAGTTTTGATCGTCGGCGATACGTACGCCCTGATTGGTCGTTAGCGGAAAGTTCTCGCCATTTTTACGCTGGCACTCCAGCGCGTTGAGCTTTTCGTTACCCGTGTGCGGTGCCTTCAGGCTCCCTGGCGCAGTGGGTTGTTCTCCTGGTGCGGTTGGGGCAGCCGTGGGCCGGTGAGAGCCGTCCTCCGGCGCCAGCGAGTCCAGTCCGGGTTTTGCTTCGTTTTCGTTGTGAACTGGAGATTGATGGGGTTTATGGGGATTATCACTCTGCGACATTACTCTCGTCTCCTGTTTTCATTGCTGAAAAGCCTTTTTTATTGGCATCAAAACCTATTAACTATAGAACAAGAGGCGTAATAATCCCGGTTAGAGCGTGATATCTCGCTGTTCAAGTGGGAGTAAAAGGCACGCAAGGCACGACGCAGGAGGGGCAATCAGCTATGATAGGATTTTACTGATTCTTGAATTTGCTTTAGTGAACCAGTCGCTTATGAAACCACTTCGCCAACAAAACCGTCCTGTCATTAGCTACGTACCCCGCGTGGAACCCGCCCCGCCTGACCATGCCACTAAAATGGAGGGGTTTCGTGATGTCTGGCTATTGCGCGGCAAATATGTGGCGTTTGTGCTGATGGGGGAGCATTTTCGTCGTTCCCCACCGTTTACCGTGCCAGAGTCGGCCCAGCGCTGGGCGACACAGGTACGTCAGGAAAATGAGTTAAAAGAGTAGCCATAAAAAAACCGCCCGAAGGCGGTTTTTTTTATGCTGTTAGCGATTAACGGTGCGCCAGTTCGGCGTTGTCGTCGCTCTCCAGAATCTCTTTATCGGTCTGTTTCAGCCACTGGCTGGTCAGCGTACCGGCAGTCATAGAACCACTCACGTTCAGGGCGGTACGGCCCATGTCGATCAGGGGCTCTACAGAGATGAGCAGGGCAACCAGCGTGACCGGCAGGCCCAGTGCAGGCAGAACAATCAGTGCGGCGAAGGTCGCACCGCCACCCACGCCGGCTACGCCTGCGGAGCTGATGGTGACGATACCTACCAGCGTTGCAATCCAGACGGGATCCAGCGGGTTAATCCCGACGGTTGGAGCCACCATCACTGCCAGCATCGCCGGATAAAGACCCGCACAGCCATTCTGACCAATGGTGGCACCAAAGGAGGCAGAGAAGCTGGCGATAGATTCCGGTACGCCCAGACGACGGGTCTGCGCTTCAACGTTCAGCGGAATAGAGGCTGCGCTGGAGCGGCTGGTGAACGCGAAGGTCAGAACCGGCCAGACTTTGCGGAAATATTTCAGCGGGCTCACGCCGTTCACGCCCAGCAGGATCCCGTGAACCACAAACATAATACCCAGGCCCAGATACGAGGCGACAACGAAGCTACCCAGCTTAATGATGTCTGCCATATTTGAACCGGCAACCACTTTGGTCATCAAAGCCAGGACGCCGTATGGCGTCAACTGCATCACCAGACGGACCAGCTTCATCACCCAGCTCTGCAGGGTATCGATAGCGGTGATAACACGCTGACCTTTCGGCGCATCTTCTTTCAACAGCTTGAGGGCGGCCACGCCCAGGAACGCCGCGAAGATCACCACGCTGATGATCGACGTCGGGCTCGCACCCGTCAGATCGGCAAACGGATTTTTAGGCACGAAAGAGAGCAGCATTTGCGGCACGGTCAGGTCGGCCACTTTGCCCGCGTAGTTTGTTTCGATCGCCGTCAGACGTGCGGTTTCGGCCGTACCCTGTACCAGACCTTCGGCAGTCAGGCCGAAGAGGTTGGTGACCAGCACACCCACGAGCGCGGCAATCAGCGTGGTAAACAGCAGCGTACCGATGGTCAGGAAGCTGATTTTACCCAACTGAGAGGCGTTATGCAGACGCGCAACCGCGCTCAGAATAGAGGCAAAGACCAGCGGCATTACGATCATTTGCAGTAGTTGAACGTAGCCGTTACCGACAATGTTAAACCACTGGATGGAGTCTTTCAGTACCGGGTTGGCGGCACCGTAAATAGCCTGCAACGCCAGGCCAAATACCACACCCATTACCAGACCTACCAGCACCTTTTTGGCCAGGCTCCACTGACGATGACGCGTTTGCGCCAGCAGCAATAGCAAGACTACGAACACCACGATGTTCGCGATTAATGGAAAGTTCATCCCCGTTCTCCTGATTTATTATCAGATCGGACGTCAGCCCGATCCTGTTGGCGCAAGGGTAGCAGATGTGAACCAGGTCTCTTATATCCAAATGGAATGGATTATGCCAAACCGACCAATAACGTTGGTTTATTGTTCAATCTGGTGATGAATAAAGCGATTGAACTGCATTTGCAGGGAATTGATCATCTGCGATGACCACCGCACTGCACCATTATCGGGCAAGGTTTGCGGCATCCACACCGCCCATGCGAAGAGCGCCATGCAGAGCACGCGCTCAAGCTGGTTGCCTTTTTGCGGCGCCAGAATAGGCAGGCGAAAACGCCAGCGGCAGGGCCAGAGCAGCGGAACGCCGGCCGGGGTGAGCATATCCGCAAGGATATGGCTGAGATAACCGAGTACCATCCCCTGAATGGCATCCGCGGGGATAATCCAGTCTTCAGGTACTTTTAAATAAAAAAGGGTAAGAGCGATGAAAACCGCCAGCAGGCTGTGGGTAAAGCCCCGGTGACCAAACATGCGGGCCACCGGCTTTGAGATCCACTTGAGGCGCTGCCCCAGGAGCGATTTTGGGTGATCGATATCCGGAAGCAGACAGGTCAGTACCGCGGAGGGCACAATATGCCACCAGTCGCCCTGCGCCAGCACAGGCGTAAGCTCAGCGTTTTTGGCAAACACTGCGCAGGCGAGAGAAAAAAGCAGATGACCTTCCGCCGTCATGATAAAACCCACTAAACTGTCGATTCATCCAGTATAGGGTTTTTATACAGTAGACGGAAGAGGTGACGTTGTAACCCTTTGTCACAAATTGCGCTTAACGCGCCAGCCAGCCGCCGTCTACTGCCAGAGTATGACCATTAATATAGTCGGAGGCCGACGAGGCTAAAAACACGACGGGCCCTTGCAGGTCGGCGGGCGTACCCCAGCGACCGGCGGGAATACGATCAAGAATCTCTTTGCTGCGCTGCGCATCATCGCGCAGTTGCTGCGTATTATTGGTTGCCATATAACCGGGTGCAATCGCGTTAACGTTAATTCCCTGCGTTGCCCATTCGTTGGCCAGCAGTCGTGTAATACCCAGTACGCCACTTTTAGAGGCCGTATATGAGGGCACCCGGATACCGCCCTGGAAGGAGAGCATCGACGCGATATTAATGATTTTGCCGCCCTTACCCTGGCGAATAAACTGCCGCGCCACGGCTTGCGAGAGGAAAAAGACCGACTTCAGGTTCAGGTTCATGACCTCGTCCCAATCTTTTTCGCTAAAGTTAAGGGCATCTTCCCGGCGGATAGTTCCGGCGTTATTGACCAGAATATCTACCCGGCCCATCTCCGTCACCGTCTGGTTGACGATATCGTCCAGGGCATCCTGCTTACTGAGGTCGGCCTGAATAGCCATAAAGCGGCGACCCAGCGCGTTGACTTTTTCGGCGGTCTCTTGCGGGATTTTGCGGTTTACGCCGACGATGTCGCAGCCTGCCTGTGCCAGGCCGAGCGTCATTCCCTGGCCTAAGCCCGTGTCGCAGCCGGTGACAATCGCCACTTTACCTGAAAGATTAAAGGCATCCATTATCATGTTGACCTCAGAAAGTAGGGTTATTGTGATTCTGAGATAAGAATAGAAGTGGCGTATAGAAAATACAAACTAAAATGAAATGGCGTTTTAAAATATTTAAATTGATCGCATTTCTGGGCAACATGGGTTGCCCAGTGCCGCATTAACCGAGCAGGTGGGTAGGGGTTAGCTGCGTTAGAGAGTGAAGTTTAACATCGGCCAGCGCATAGCGTGCGTCCTGCTGATTCTCCTCGGCAGGTACCACGATAGCGCGCATGCGTGCCGCTTTACTGGCGATCATGCCATTAACGGAATCTTCCAGCGCGACGCACGCCGTAGGATCGACGCCCAGCTTAGCCGCACAGTCCATATAGACCTGCGGGTGCGGTTTGCTGTAAGGCAGTTTTTCGGCCGATGCGAGCGCATCGAAGCTGCTGCGCAGATCAAACATCTCCAGCACTTTTTCCAGCATATGAAGCGGCGAGGCGGATGCCAGACCCACCCGTAACCCCTGCGCTTTACAGAGCGCGACGGCTTCGCGCGCGCCTGCCAGCAGCGGGCGGCTCTCTTCAACCAGCGCAATGGCGCGGTTGATAATTAAGTCGGTGACCTCGGCCCGGCCCGGACCCGACCAGGGTTGCTGGGCAAACCACAACTCCACCACCATATCGATCCGCAGACCGAGAGTATCCGGCAGTTCATTGCGGCGGCTGATATCCACGCCAAGGCTGGCCATGACATCCAGTTCAGCACGATCCCAGAGCGGCTCGGAATCGATCAGTAATCCATCCATATCAAAAATGGCAGCAATAATTTGACGCGAGTTTGACATTATAACTTCTCCATAAAGGGGGCCGAACACCGTGGGTGTACACAGCAATTTACCATATTGTCCTCAAAGATCGGGCGAAAATGGCGACCAGCAGGTAGACTTATCCACTATGTAAGCGTCTCTATAACGAGGAACCAATGACGTATCAACAAGCTGGACGCATAGCCATTCTTAAGCAGATCGCGGGCTGGGTAATTTTTATTCCAACGGTAATTTCCACGATCATCTCTGTTTTGAAATTTATGTATGACCACAGCGAAAAGCAGGCCGGTATTAACGCCGTTATGCTGGACTTCGCTCACGTCATGATTGAGATGATGCGTTTTAATACGCCGTTTCTTAATTTTTTCTGGTTTAACTCCCCAACTCCGGATTTTAAACAGAGCCTGAATATCGGTTTCTGGATTATCTTTGCTCTAATTTTTGTCGCGCTGGCGTTACAGGCTTCAGGCGCCCGGATGCGGCGGCAAACCCGTTTTCTGCGCGAGGGGCTTGAAGATCAGCTGATTCTGGAGAAAGCGAAAGGGTCAGAAGGGATGAACCGGGAGCAGATTGAGTCGCGTATCGTGGTGCCACACCACACCATTTTCCTGCAAATCTTTCCGCTGTATGTGCTGCCGGTCATTTTGATTATTGGCGGCTACTTCTTCTTTTCACTGCTCGGGTTTTTGTAAGAGCATTGCCGGGCAGGTTGGCTGCCCGGCAGTTCCGTCAGGCCGCCAGTACCCTTTCCAGCGCTTTTTGGGCATTGACCAAATGCTGTCCGCCAAAGAGGATCGCACGGTTCATTAGTGTATAAAGCTGGTAAATAGGTTGGCGCTCAAGGAAGTCTGCCGGCAGGGGAGAGACCGACTGGTAACCGTCGTAGATTTGTGGCGGCTGTTCTGGGTGCAGCGGCAACATCGCCAGGTCACACTCTCTGTCCCCCCAGTAGCAGGCCGGGTCAAAAATGTAAGGCCCCTGTGGGCCGAGCGCGCAGTTATCTGACCAGAGATCGCCATGCAGGAGCGACGGCTGCGGTTGATGGGAAGAGAGCCGCTGGCGGATATGTTCCACGATGGTATCGATATTCCCGAACTCCAGCCCTTTTTCAGCCGCCAGTTCAAGCTGCCAGCCAATGCGTTGCTCGGCAAAAAAAGTAGACCAGCGCCGCTGCCAGGCGTTGGGCTGAGGCGTGGTGGAAAGATCGTTATCAAAATCGAGGCCGAATTGTGGCTGGTCGCTCCACTGGTGCAGCCGTGCAATCTGTTGCCCCAGAATAAAGGCGTTGTGGGCATCCAGCGGACGGGGAGGGAGATAATCCACCACCAAAAAACTGTAATCGCGATCGCTTCCAACGGCCAGGACCTGCGGCACGCTCACCGTTTTGCTGCGAGAGAGGAGTTCCAGCTGATCGGCCTCGGCGGTGAATATGGGCAGTAACTCCCGCTCATCGCATTTAACGAAAAGGTCGCGCCCCGCATAGCGCAGATGCCATGCGGCATGGATCTCTCCGCCTGGCAGTTCGTTACGCAGTTCAATTTCACCTTCACCCAGTTGTTCACGTAAAAGATGACTGATAGCCTGCCACATGTGCTCTCTCCCATGTTGTCTGCCAGATCATAAAGTTAGCGTAAATTGGTGGTAAAAAAATACGAACTAACGCACATCTGCGCCGTTTGGTACGAGCGAGGGCACTTATTGTTGCTTGTGCCACTCATCCCAGGTGGCAATCTCAACCGCCGCCTCTTTACCGGTAGCACTTGCCACCAGCCCTTTCGCCAGCGCTTCTACCTCATCCGGACTAAGTGGACTCACCAGACCAAAGGTATTGGGGCCGAGTTCATGCAGATTGCCTTCATCA
This sequence comes from Leclercia sp. UBA5958, assembly GCF_002430365.1. Lineage (NCBI taxonomy): Bacteria > Pseudomonadati > Pseudomonadota > Gammaproteobacteria > Enterobacterales > Enterobacteriaceae > Leclercia > Leclercia sp. UBA5958. The sequence goes on from NZ_DJCE01000001.1 coordinate 158,045, forward strand.
TCCGTCAGCGTTAATAAAAAACCGCTGCGGGTAAGATGATTATTAATTTCGTTCAGTTCAGTCAGCGAATCTTCGTAGACCTTTACGGTTACGACGTAGCGGGTGATGTCACCACTGCTCATATTTCACCTCATTGTTATCATGAAATTTTTCTAGCTTAGTCGATTCATCTGGTTTGGCGACCCCTCCGGCAGGCCGAAGGGGGAATATCAGGATTTCGCCAGGTATTGATATATTTTATCGGTGTCCGCCAGAGAACAGAGACGGGTGCCCTGATTTATGGTGGCTGCGCTACCTGCGGCGACGCCGTAGCGCGTCATCTCCTGCAGCGATGCCCCCTGCGCCAGCTTGAGCGTCATGGCGCCCACCATACTGTCACCGGCACCGACGGTGCTCTGGCTTTTCATCGGGGGCGGCACCACCTGGACGAAGCCAGTGGCATCTACGGCCAGTGCTCCCTGTGGACCCAGGGAGACCACCACGCGGTGTGCTTTGCCGCTTTTTACCAGCTCTTCTGCGGCGGTACGGACGTCATCCGGCTGGGTGAGATCGCGTTTTACCAGCGCGCTCAGCTCTTTTTGGTTGGGTTTCACCAGTTCAATGCCGCCGAGTGCCAGCGCCGCGGTAAGCGCATCACCCGAGCTGTCCACAATGCAGCGAATACCTTGTCGCTGGGCGGCCTGAATGAGCTGCGTGAGTTTGTCGGTTTTGACCCCTGGCGGAAGGCTACCGCTAATAACCAGGATGGATCCGCTTTCAATTGCGAGGACTTTTTCTTCCAGTTGGCGAAACTCGTCATCACTCAATGTGGCGCCGGGCATCACAAAGCGGTATTGCTCGCTGTTAGACTCCACGTGAACATGCAGGTTCTGCCGTGTCCAGTCGTGCGCATCCACGGTCTGAACCGGAACCTGTTCATCCGCAAGCAGGGTAACCAGGTGCTCGCCGGTTGCCCCGCCTGCAGGGAAAATCGCTGTCGCTTTGCCCCCCAGGTGGGTAATGGCGCGAGCGACATTGATGCCACCGCCGCCCGGTTCGAACACGGGCGCGCTACAGCGTAATTTACCTTCCGGGTAGATCTGCGCGGTGATGGTCGCGCTATCCAGTGAAGGGGAGAGCGTTAATGTAAAGATTCGGACCATTTTAACCTCCATTTTGTATGGGCAGCTTAAGCCTGGCACCAATAAGCCGATCGCGAAAGTAAATAACAGTATGATTTCTCATATAAATATTTTTTTGCGATGTCGCTTCTATTTATATTTTTTTAAAGGGTTTGAGATCGTTCTTATTCAAAAAATGAAATAAGAAATCATTGCTATGTTATTTGAGCCTTTTTATAATTTGTTACCTTTCGATGGGCGGCTTGTTATTGATCCATAAGAAGGTTTCCGGGACCGTGATGGTCTCTTTTTTTGTTGTACGGACTCTTTATAAATGAAGCTCTTAAAGACAGTACCCGCTGCGATGATGTTAGCGGGGGGCATGTTTGTATCTCAGTATGCAGCTGCCGATGATTCCGTTTTTACTGTCATGGATGATCCCTCCACTGCGCAGAAACCTTTTGAAGGCAACCTTAACGCAGGTTATCTGGCGCAATCCGGTAACACGAAAAGCTCATCTCTGACGGCTGACAGCACACTGACCTGGTACGGTAATACGACCGCATGGTCACTGTGGGGGAATGCCAGCAACACCTCTTCTAACGATGAGCGCTCTTCCGAGAAATATGCGGTGGGCGGACGTAGCCGTTACAATTTGACTGATGTGGATTACCTGTTTGGCCAGGCAAGCTGGCTGACCGACCGCTACAACGGCTATAAGGAGCGCGATGTGGGGACCGTCGGTTACGGTCGTCAGTTCCTGAGTGGCCCGGTTCACAGCTTCCGTTTTGAATTTGGTCCGGGCGTACGTTACGACAAATATACCGACGGCGATAGTGAAACTCAGCCGCTGGGTTATGCGTCCGGGACTTACGCCTGGCAGATGACAGACACCACCAAATTTACCCAGGGTGTTTCTGTCTTTGGTGCAGAGGATACTACCGCAAACTCAGAAACGGCGCTTAACGTTGCCATTAACGAGCATTTCGGTTTGAAAGTCGCTTACAACGTGACCTGGAACTCCGAGCCGCCGTCGTCTGCGCCAGAGCATACTGACCGTAGAACCACGCTCTCACTGGGCTACAAGATGTAATAATGGCGGGCCAATTAATATTGGCCCGTTTTTAATTCTGTGCCAGGAAATAACAAACGCCGTTTTAAAATATTAGCGTAGCTGATATCTCCATATTTCCTCCATCATTCCTAAGACTGAGCTTTGTCAGTTTATTTGACACGAATTGATAAATATTTTGACTAGGCAAAAGTGTGATCCAGATCTACACTGTGAACACAGGCAATATAAAGCCTATTAAGTTGTTCTGTATTAATTCTGTATGAGATATCTATTATGAATAAAATTACAACTGCGGCTGCGGTGACTGTGCTTTCTGCACTTTCATTCGGCGTATTTGCCGCCGATGCCGTTTATGACTCTGCCAGTAACATGAATAGCCAAATTGGTATTACTCAAGCCTCCGACGTAGAAGCAGGTTCTAACATCGCGCCGGGTTCACAGTCTACAGGGCAGTCCATGGACAAAGCCTTTGATGTGCATACTCTGGTTGCGGGTGAATGGTCCTGACACATGCTCATAATGGCTGGCCGTTGATTTCACATCGTCGTGCCGAGTAAAAAAAACCGGATCTTGTCGTACCGGTTTTTTTATTTTTCGCATTAATGGTTAAAATATTTAAAATTGAATTTTAGTTCTGCGTACAGAGTGCAAATATAAGTAAAGATCGCTTGCCCGAAACGAGGGGATTATCCCCAAATCATCGCAGCCCAACGTAATAACAACATCGCAGCGCATATTGCGATAAGTATCAGCACCATTTTCCAGTGTTTTTTTGAAAAGCGTTTCGTTGGCATAGTTTCCATCCCTGTTCGAATCCCGACGAAGTTTATCAAACTTCGCCTGACGATGCTTCCACCCACTCACTCGGGAAAACGCGGCAGAGGTTATGTCTTAAAACCAGTGAAATTTATTCGCCAGGATCAGTACCACACCCGCTGCGGAGAGAATGTTAAGGATAACCACGGTTCGACTGGATACATTCATACGACGCCCCATTATCTGTTAACGGACCAGTACAAGGATAGCTCAGCAATTGCGCCTTGCCTGTCCCCGCTTTGAATCTCAGACAAAAGTACCAGTGACTCATTCTCCGGGGAGGGTGTTTTCACTCTTTTGTTAGTGTTACCATCGGCATGCTGATCGAAAGGGTAAACTACACCCTTCGATCTTGTGCGGGATGACAAGCCAATTTGACGATTGTTGGTCAGATGGTTCGGTAATCCACTGTTAACTGTAAAATTATTCTCTTTGCATATGCTCTTATGTGTGGGGCATCACTGCGAATAAGGACATAAAATGCCTGTTATTACTCTTCCTGATGGTAGCCAACGCCATTTCGACCACGCTGTAAGCCCAATGGATGTTGCCCTGAACATCGGTCCAGGCCTGGCGAAAGCCACCATTGCCGGCCGCGTGAATGGCGAACTGGTTGATGCTTCCGATCTCATTGAAAACGATGCGCAGCTCTCCATCATTACTGCGAAAGACGAAGAAGGTCTGGAGATCATTCGTCACTCCTGTGCGCATTTGTTAGGTCATGCCATCAAACAGCTGTGGCCCAACACCAAAATGGCGATTGGCCCGGTTATCGACAACGGCTTCTATTATGACGTTGATCTTGACCACACCCTGACCCAGGAAGATATCGACGCGCTCGAAAAGCGTATGCACGAGCTCGCTGAAACCAACTACGATGTCATCAAGAAGAAAGTAAGCTGGCATGAAGCGCGTGAAACCTTCGTGAAGCGTGGCGAGAGCTATAAAGTCTCTATTCTTGACGAGAACATCGCCCATGATGACAAGCCTGGCTTGTACCATCATGAAGAATACGTCGACATGTGCCGTGGACCGCACGTGCCGAATATGCGCTTCTGTCATCACTTTAAGCTGATGAAAATCGCCGGCGCTTACTGGCGTGGCGACAGCAACAACAAAATGTTGCAGCGTATCTATGGTACGGCCTGGGCAGACAAAAAAGCCCTGAATGCCTACCTGCAGCGCCTGGAAGAGGCCGCAAAACGCGACCACCGTAAAATCGGTAAGCAGCTTGACCTGTATCATATGCAGGAAGAAGCACCGGGCATGGTGTTCTGGCACAACGATGGCTGGACCATCTTCCGCGAACTGGAAACCTTCGTACGCTCCAAGCTGAAAGAGTACCAGTACCAGGAAGTGAAAGGCCCGTTCATGATGGACCGCGTGCTGTGGGAAAAAACCGGCCACTGGGAAAACTACAAAGATGCGATGTTCACTACCTCTTCCGAGAACCGTGAATACTGCATCAAGCCGATGAACTGCCCGGGTCACGTGCAAATCTTCAACCAGGGTCTAAAATCCTACCGTGACCTGCCGCTGCGTATGGCTGAGTTCGGTAGCTGTCACCGTAACGAGCCATCAGGTGCGCTGCATGGTCTGATGCGTGTACGTGGCTTTACCCAGGATGATGCGCATATCTTCTGTACCGAAGATCAGGTTCGTGATGAAGTTAACGCCTGTATTCGTATGGTCTACGATATGTATAGCACGTTTGGCTTCGAGAAGATCGTCGTCAAACTCTCAACGCGTCCGGAAAAACGTATCGGTAGCGATGAGACCTGGGATCGCGCGGAAGCGGACCTCGCCGTGGCGCTGGAAGAGAACGGTATCCCGTTCGAATACCAGCTGGGTGAGGGCGCCTTCTACGGTCCTAAAATTGAATTTACCCTGTATGACTGCCTCGATCGCGCATGGCAGTGCGGAACAGTACAGCTGGACTTCTCCCTGCCGCAGCGTTTAAGCGCCTCTTATGTTGGCGAAGACAACGAGCGTCAGGTACCGGTTATGATTCACCGTGCAATCCTCGGTTCTCTGGAGCGCTTCATCGGCATCCTGACCGAAGAGTTTGCTGGCTTCTTCCCAACCTGGCTGGCGCCAGTGCAGGTCGTGGTCATGAACATTACCGATTCTCAGGCCGATTACGTTAAAGAATTGACGCAGAAACTACAAAATGCGGGCATTCGCGTAAAAGCGGACTTGAGAAATGAGAAGATTGGCTTTAAAATCCGCGAGCACACTTTACGTCGTGTCCCTTATATGTTGGTCTGTGGTGATAAAGAGGTGGAAGCAGGCAAAGTTGCCGTTCGCACCCGCCGTGGTAAAGACCTGGGGAGCCTGGACGTAAGTGAAGTGATTGAGAAGCTGCAACAAGAGATTCGCAGCCGCAGTCTTCAACAACTGGAGGAATAAGGTATTAAAGGCGGAAAACGAGTTCAAACGGCACGTCCGAATCGTATCAATGGCGAGATTCGCGCCCAGGAAGTTCGCTTAACAGGTCTGGAAGGCGAGCAGCTGGGGATTGTGAGTCTGAGAGAAGCAATCGAAAAGGCTGAAGAAGCTGGAGTAGATTTAGTTGAAATCAGCCCTAACGCCGAACCGCCAGTTTGTCGTATCATGGACTACGGCAAGTTCCTTTATGAAAAGAGTAAGTCTTCTAAGGAACAGAAGAAGAAGCAAAAAGTTATCCAGGTTAAGGAAATCAAATTCCGTCCTGGTACCGACGATGGCGATTATCAGGTAAAACTCCGCAGCCTGATTCGCTTTCTGGAAGATGGCGATAAGGCCAAGATCACACTGCGTTTCCGCGGTCGTGAGATGGCCCACCAACAGATCGGTATGGAAGTGCTTAACCGCGTCCGTGAAGATCTGAGTGAACTGGCAGTAGTCGAATCCTTCCCTACGAAGATCGAAGGCCGCCAGATGATCATGGTGCTCGCTCCTAAGAAGAAACAGTAAGGCCTTCAAGCAGCAAAATCTGTGGAGCCTTCGGGCCTCATAGGTTTTGCTCGCCTATGTTTCGTTTATTTAACAATGCGAAGTGGAAGTTATTAAGATGCCAAAAATTAAGACCGTACGCGGTGCTGCTAAGCGCTTCAAAAAAACCGGTGGTGGTGGATTTAAGCGTAAGCACGCAAACCTGCGTCATATTCTGACCAAAAAATCTACTAAGCGTAAACGTCACCTGCGTCCAAAAGGCCTTGTTTCTAAAGGCGATCTGGGTCTGGTTATCGCGTGCCTGCCGTACGCATAAGCCGTTAACGTTTAATTTTTTTACTAAGAATATAGATACAGGAGAGCACATATGGCTCGCGTAAAACGTGGTGTAATTGCACGTGCACGTCACAAGAAAATTTTGAAACAAGCTAAAGGCTACTACGGTGCGCGTTCACGCGTTTACCGCGTTGCCTTCCAGGCTGTTATCAAAGCAGGTCAGTACGCTTACCGTGACCGTCGTCAGCGTAAGCGTCAGTTCCGTCAACTGTGGATTGCGCGTATCAACGCAGCAGCACGTCAGAACGGTATTTCTTACAGCAAATTCATCAACGGCCTGAAAAAAGCCTCTGTTGAAATCGACCGTAAGATCCTGGCTGACATCGCAGTATTCGACAAAGTAGCGTTCACCGCTCTGGTCGAAAAAGCGAAAGCAGCTCTGGCATAAGCCAGTTGAAAGAGGGGGCTTTGCTCCCTCTTTTCATATACCCGTCATACTTCAAGCTGTACCTGCATTGGCTGCGTTCGTTCACTTCAGTCACTGATGTAAGGGCCTGAGAATTCTCTCTCTTGCCGCCTTGTTACAACGTGAATTATTTGGGGTATAACCTTATCAGAACATTGACATTTATCCGTGCAGGCTTTTCAATAAGCGCTTAACGGTTTTTCCACACAAGGTAACGCAAGCATGAATGCTGCTATTTTCCGCTTCTTCTTTTACTTTAGCACCTGAATTCAGGAGGCTAGCGCGTGAAAGATGAAACGAAAAACAGCGCCAATTAAGCCTCCCGATGGAGGCTTTTTTTGTGTCTAAATTCGAGAGATTAAGTCCACCAAATCGGTGTCTGCACCGACATAATGAGGAAAACCATGTCACATCTCGCAGAGCTGGTTGCCAGTGCAACGGCTGCCATTAACCAGGCCTCAGATGTTGCCGCGTTAGACAACGTCCGCGTCGAATACCTGGGCAAGAAAGGGCATCTGACTCTTCAGATGACCACCCTGCGTGAGCTGCCGCCGGAAGAGCGTCCAGCTGCAGGCGCAGTGATTAACGAAGCCAAAGAGCAGGTCCAGCAAGTTCTGAATGCGCGTAAAGCCGAATTAGAAAATGCCGCGCTGAACGCCCGTCTCGCTGCAGAGACCATCGACGTCTCCCTGCCGGGTCGCCGCGTTGAGAACGGTGGCTTGCACCCGGTTACCCGCACCATTGACCGTATTGAAAGTTTCTTCGGTGAACTGGGCTTTACCGTCGCCACCGGGCCGGAAATTGAAGATGACTACCATAACTTCGATGCCCTGAACATTCCGGGTCACCACCCGGCACGTGCCGACCACGACACCTTCTGGTTTGATGCGACCCGTCTGCTGCGTACCCAGACCTCTGGCGTACAGATTCGCACCATGAAAAACCAGCAGCCACCGATTCGCATCATCGCGCCGGGCCGTGTTTACCGTAACGATTACGACCAGACTCACACTCCGATGTTCCACCAGATGGAAGGTCTGATCGTTGATAAGAACATCAGCTTCACCAACCTGAAGGGCACGCTGCACGAGTTCCTGAATAACTTCTTTGAAGAGGATCTGCAGGTGCGTTTCCGTCCGTCTTACTTCCCGTTCACCGAACCCTCTGCTGAAGTGGATGTGATGGGTAAAAACGGCAAATGGCTGGAAGTGCTGGGCTGCGGTATGGTGCATCCGAATGTACTGCGCAACGTGGGCATCGATCCGGAAGTTTACTCCGGCTTTGCGTTCGGCATGGGTATGGAGCGACTGACCATGCTGCGTTACGGCGTAACCGACTTACGCGCTTTCTTCGAGAACGATCTGCGTTTCCTCAAACAGTTTAAATAAGGGCAGGACAGAACAATGAAATTCAGTGAACTGTGGCTACGCGAATGGGTGAATACCTCTCTCGACAGCGAAGCGCTTTCTAACCAGATCACCATGGCTGGCCTGGAAGTGGACGGCGTTGAGCCGGTTGCGGGCGCTTTCAACGGCGTGGTGGTGGGCGAAGTGGTGGAGTGCGGTCAGCACCCTAACGCCGATAAATTGCGTGTTACCAAAATCAACGTAGGCGGCGAACGCCTGCTGGATATCGTCTGCGGCGCACCTAACTGTCGCCAGGGGCTGAAAGTTGCGGTGGCGACCATCGGCGCCGTACTGCCGGGTGACTTCAAAATTAAAGCCGCGAAACTGCGCGGCGAGCCTTCCGAAGGCATGCTCTGCTCCTTCTCTGAGCTGGGTATTTCCGACGATCATAACGGTATTATCGAATTGCCAGCCGATGCGCCTGTCGGTACCGATATTCGTGAGTACCTGAAACTCGATGACAATACTATCGAAATTAGCGTTACGCCAAACCGTGCGGATTGCTTAGGTATTATCGGTGTGGCACGTGACGTCGCCGTGCTGAATCAGACCGAGCTGAACGTACCAGAAATCGTGCCTGTTGAAGCGACCATCAGCGACACGCTGCCTATCCAGGTTGAAGCTGCAGACGCCTGTCCGCGCTACCTGGGGCGTGTGGTCAAAGGCATCAACGTGAAAGCGCCAACTCCGCTGTGGATGAAAGAGAAGCTTCGTCGTTGCGGCATTCGCTCTATCGATGCCGTCGTTGACGTCACTAACTACGTTCTGCTGGAGCTGGGTCAGCCGATGCACGCGTTCGATAAAGATCGTATCGAGGGCGGCATCGTGGTGCGTATGGCGAAAGAGGGCGAAACCCTGGTTCTGCTGGACGGCACCGAAGCCAAACTGAATGCCGATACGCTGGTAATTGCTGACCATAACAAAGCGCTGGCCATGGGCGGCATCTTTGGTGGGGAGCACTCTGGCGTTAATGATGAAACGCAGAACGTGCTGCTGGAGTGTGCGTTCTTCAGTCCGCTCGCCATCACCGGTCGTGCACGTCGTCACGGCCTGCACACCGATGCGTCTCACCGCTACGAGCGCGGTGTGGATCCTGCACTGCAGTATAAAGCGATGGAGCGTGCGACACGCTTGCTGCTCGATATCTGCGGCGGCGAAGCGGGCCCGGTTATCGATGTCACTCACGAAGCGACCCTGCCGAAGCGTGCAACCATTACGCTGCGCCGCAGCAAGCTGGATCGCCTGATTGGTCACCACATTGCCGATGCGCAGGTAGGTGACATTCTTCGCCGTCTGGGCTGCGAAGTGACCGAAGGTCAGGATCAGTGGCAGGCTGTTGCCCCAAGCTGGCGTTTCGATATGGAGATCGAAGAGGATCTGGTTGAGGAAGTTGCCCGCGTCTATGGCTACAACAACATTCCTGACGCCCCTGTACAGGCGGGTCTGGTCATGGGCTCGCACCGCGAAGCTGACCTGTCCCTGAAGCGTGTGAAAACCATGCTTAACGACAAAGGCTACCAGGAAGTCATCACCTACAGCTTTGTCGATCCGAAAGTGCAGCAGCTGGTTCATCCAGGTGAAGAAGCGCTGATTTTGCCAAGCCCGATCTCCAGCGAAATGTCTGCAATGCGCTTGTCATTGCTGACCGGTCTGCTGAGTACCATCGTTTATAACCAGAACCGTCAGCAGAGCCGCGTGCGTATCTTTGAAACCGGCCTGCGTTTTGTACCGGATACCCAGGCTGATCTCGGTATCCGTCAGGATCTGATGCTGGCCGGCGCCATTTGTGGCAACCGCTACGAAGAGCACTGGGATCTGACGAAAAACAGCGTTGATTTCTACGATTTGAAAGGTGACCTCGAGTCCGTGCTCGATCTGACCGGTAAATTATCCGAAATTGAGTTTCGTGCTGAAGCTATTCCAGCCCTGCATCCGGGCCAGTGTGCGGCAATTTATCTGAAGGGAGAACGCGTTGGTGTCATTGGCGTTATCCATCCGGAGCTTGAGCGTAAACTGGACCTGAATGGCCGTACGCTGGCGTTTGAGCTGGAGTGGAACAAGGTTGCAGACCGCGTTATTCCTCAGGCTCAGGACGTTTCTCGCTTCCCGGCGAACCGTCGTGATATCGCTGTTGTGGTGGCCGAAAACGTGCCTGCCGCAGATATTTTGGCCGAATGTAAGAAAGTTGGCGTAAATCAGGTAGTTGGCGTAAACTTATTTGACGTGTACCGCGGCAAGGGCGTAGCAGAGGGCTTTAAGAGCCTGGCTATCAGCCTGATCCTTCAGGATACCGGCCGTACACTCGAAGAAGAGGAGATTGCCGCTACCGTTGCCAAATGTGTAGAGGCATTAAAAGAGCGATTCCAGGCATCATTGAGGGATTGAACCTATGGCGCTTACAAAAGCTGAAATGTCAGAATATCTGTTTGATAAGCTTGGGCTTAGCAAACGGGATGCTAAAGAGCTGGTAGAGCTGTTTTTCGAAGAGATCCGTCGTGCTCTGGAAAATGGTGAGCAGGTAAAACTCTCCGGCTTTGGCAATTTTGATTTGCGAGACAAAAACCAACGTCCGGGCCGTAACCCGAAGACGGGGGAAGATATTCCCATTACAGCCCGCCGCGTGGTGACCTTCAGACCCGGACAGAAGTTAAAAAGCCGTGTCGAAAACGCTTCGCCAAAAGCAGAGTGATATGAACTAACTAAAAAGGCCGCTTTTGCGGCCTTTTTTCTTTGCGCTGTTGTAAACCCACCGTAAAATCAATCACCTCATTCATTCGCATAATGATACTCATGCCCGAATTCGCCCGTCATCAATACCGCGCCGATCTGCGAAAATTACTGTTGCTGATAGTGGCGCTGGTGGCGGCACTGGGGTTTAGCCTGTGTGCAGGTGAGCAGTGGATTTCGCCGCAGGCCTGGTTTAGTGATGACGCGCGTCTTTACATCTGGCAAATACGGCTTCCGCGTACCCTGGCGGTGGTGTTGGTGGGGGCGGCTCTGGCCCTGAGCGGTACCATTATGCAGGCGCTGTTTGATAATCCCCTCGCCGAGCCCGGTCTGTTGGGCGTCTCAAACGGTGCCGGTGTGGGTCTGATTGCGGCAGTCATGCTGGGGGGCGGGGCGCTCTCGGGGACGGCGCTAAGCCTCTACGCCATTCTCGGCGCGCTGATCATTACCACTATCCTGCTGCGCTTCGCCCGCAAACATCTCTCCTCCAGTCGTCTGCTGTTGGCAGGCGTAGCGCTGGGCATTATCTGTAGCGCGCTCATGACCTGGGCGGTCTATTTCTCCACCTCGTTTGACCTTCGCCAGCTAATGTACTGGATGATGGGGGGCTTTGGTGGTGTCGACTGGAGTCAAGGCTGGCTGATGCTACTGCTTATACCGGTGATTCTCTGGGGGTGCCTGCAAGCCTCGCCGCTGAATATGTTAGTGCTGGGAGAGACCTCCGCGCGCCAGCTCGGCCTGCCGCTGACCTTCTGGCGTAACACGCTGGTGCTGGCTATCGGCTGGATGGTGGGCGTCAGCGTGGCGCTGGCGGGTGCCATCGGATTTATTGGTCTTGTCATTCCACACATGCTGCGCTTAGCCGGTATCACCGATCATCGTCTGTTGCTGCCTGCCGCGGCGGTGGCCGGGGGGGCCATATTGCTGCTGGCCGATATCATCGCCAGGCTGGCGCTGAATGCTGCAGAACTGCCCATCGGTGTCGTGACCGCGACATTGGGCGCACCGGTGTTTATCTGGCTACTCTTAAAAGCCGGACGTTAATCGCCGCCAACCTGAAACACAACCTGAGGTAAAACTTGTCGACAGATATTTTGCATACTGAAGTGACGACCATCGATGGGGAAAAGACCACTCTGGAAAGCTATAAAGGTAACGTTTTGCTGGTGGTGAACGTGGCATCAAAATGTGGCCTCACGCCGCAGTATGAACAGCTGGAAGCGCTGCAAAAGAGCAAAGAACAAGAGGGCTTCACCGTACTCGGCTTCCCGTGCAATCAGTTTCTGGGACAGGAACCAGGCAGCGAAGAAGAGATCAAGACCTTCTGCAGCACGACTTATGGCGTGACGTTCCCGATGTTCAGTAAGGTAGAGGTTAACGGAGAGCAGCGTCATCCTCTCTACCAGAAGCTTATCGCTGCGGCTCCTGCGGCCGTCGCTCCAGAGGGCAGTGGTTTTTACGAGCGAATGGCAAGCAAAGGTCGCGCGCCGCTCTATCCGGACGATATTCTCTGGAACTTCGAGAAATTCCTCATTGGCCGCGACGGACAGGTCATTCAGCGCTTTTCACCGGATATGACGCCAGACGATCCGCAAATCACTGCCGCCATTGAGAAGGCACTGGCCAGCTAATGACGGCGCTGATGCAGCTCAACGGCGTTGCGGTGGCGAACAGGCTGGGGCCGATCGATGTGCAGGTCAACGCAGGGGAGATTATTCACCTTGTGGGGCCGAACGGCGCCGGTAAAAGCACCTTGCTGAGCCGGATGTCAGGGTTATCAGACGGTGCAGGGGAGATCCTTTTTCAGGATAAACCGCTGGCCGACTGGTCGCCGGCCTCGCTTGCCACTCGACGCGCCTGGCTGGTTCAGCAGCAAACCCCGCCGTTTGCCATGCCGGTCTGGCACTATTTGATGCTGCATCAGCACGATAAAGCCCAGGAGTCGTTACTGCTGGAAGTTGCGGGCGCGCTGGGCGTTAAGGATAAGCTCACCCGCAATGTCAATCAGCTTTCCGGCGGCGAGTGGCAGCGAGTGCGCCTGGCTGCAGTGATCCTGCAAATTCATCCGTCAGGTAACCCACACGGCCAGTTACTGCTGCTGGATGAGCCAATGACCAGCCTTGATGTTGCGCAGCAGGTAGCGCTCGACAGAGCGCTCAGCGCGCTATCGCAGCAGGGGATCGCCATTGTGATGAGCAGCCACGATCTTAATCATACGTTGCGGCATGCCCACCGCGTATGGCTATTAAAGCGCGGCGAGTTGCTCGCCAGCGGCGCGCGAGACAAGGTTTTAACCCCGCCTAATCTTGCCCGCGCCTACGGGATGCCATTCCGCCGGCTGGATATCGAAGGTCACAGAATGATCATTTCCACCGGACAGGAATAAGCGCAGGTTGCGCCGTAGCGCTAAGACAGGCTAAATTACGGAAAGAACAAAAAAAGCAGAGGATTCGTCTGGAATGCGATTCTGGTTTCCCCTTGTGGTGGCGCTATTTCTGGCCGGGTGCAGTAGCCATCGTGCGCCACCGCCAAACGCGCGCCTCTCTGACTCGATCACGGTCATTGCTAACCTAAACGATCAGTTGCAGAACTGGCGCGGCACACCTTACCGCTATGGCGGGATGAGTCGTGGCGGGGTGGACTGCTCGGGCTTTGTGTTAATGACCTTCCGCGACAAGTTTGATTTGCAACTCCCCCGGGAGACGCGTAAACAGGCTGAAATAGGCACCGAAATTAATAAAGATGACCTGCTCCCAGGGGATCTGGTTTTTTTCAAAACCGGGTCGGGCGAGAGTGGGCTTCACGTCGGTATTTATGATACCGACAACCAGTTTATTCACGCTTCTACCAGCCGCGGCGTGATGCGCTCGTCGCTGGATAATGTCTACTGGCGTAAAAATTTCTGGCAGGCCAGACGTATATAAATGGGTAGCGCCGCATGGCGCTCTTGCTTTAAAAGTCCCGCAATATTCTTTCAACGACGTTATTTTCTGTTGTAATAATTAGCCGTAAATGCGTTGCTTATCAAAAACTGGCTATTAATGGATATCCAGGATAAGATTATTTCGAGTCTAAGGAAACTCCTAAAATTATAACGGAACTAATGAAATTCTTCCTATTAAAATCCATGATATTGAATTACATATCTATATGTTTCAGGATGACACATAGCGTCATAAGTACGGGGCGGGAAAATGATAATTACGCTGGATAACGCTTATCAGTCTGAGCTGTTAATAGTGCCAGCCCGCAATGATTCAGGGGCGCTAATCGGAATCGAAATAATCGTCAACTTTGTTGGCGTGGCTACAAATGTACGTATGCCGACTGAACTGGTTATGCCGTATCTCACGGCCAGGCAAGAGATTGAGCTGTTTCAGGAAAAGTTGTTACTGCTCGATAGCTGTAAACTCTTTTTTATTCAACATCAGCTGACCGCATGGATAAATATTACCCCTACGGTCGTAACCTGGTTAATTAGCGAAGGTAATGGTATTGCAATTTGTGAACGTTACCCGTCACTCGAGTTTACTGTTAATGAGAATTATCCTGAACTTAATAAAGGAAAAGAAAATACCAGTTTGATGAACTTCGCGCTTCGCTTTCCGCTGGTATTAGCCAATTTTGGTGCGGGGGATGCCTCCACTAAAGCCATTTTCGATGGATTGTTTAATCGCGTGGCGCTGGATAAAAACTTCATTCAACAACATTTAACTGATCGAACGTTTGAACCCTTTATCCGGGCCATCATGATGCAGGTTTCACCTTATTGTCAGTCGGTGATGGTGGCTGGAGTGGATGACAAAGAGACCTTGCAGCGTCTATCGGGTTTTGGCTTTAGCGCCATGCAGGGGAGTCTGTGGCCCCCGGTATCTGTAGAAAACATCACCTCTCTGGTGCAGGATAACCCTTAGGTTACCCCGTGTTTAACACCGGATAAACGCACTACACTAAAGGCAGGAGGATCTATGACCCTGTCTTTTACTTCTCACTGGCATGATGAACTGCCAGGTTTTTACACCGCGCTGAAACCCACGCCGCTCAGTAATGCTCGTCTGGTCTGGCATAACGCCGCCCTGGCGGACGAACTGGATATCCCTGCATCACTGTTTACCCCAGCCGAAGGGGCTGGCGTCTGGGGAGGCGAAACGCTGCTCCCGGGCATGAAGCCGCTGGCACAGGTCTATAGCGGCCATCAGTTTGGCGTCTGGGCCGGACAACTCGGCGATGGTCGTGGCATCCTGCTAGGCGAACAGCAGCTTGCGAATGGTCAGACGGTCGACTGGCACCTGAAAGGGGCTGGCCTGACGCCTTACTCCCGCATGGGGGATGGCCGAGCCGTGTTGCGCTCAACCATCCGGGAAGCCCTCGCTTCCGAGGCGATGCACGCGCTGGGCGTGCCCACCAGCCGTGCTTTATCGATCGTCACCAGCGATACCCCGGTATCACGTGAATCGGTGGAGCAGGGTGCGATGCTGATGCGTATAGCCCAAAGCCATGTGCGTTTCGGTCATTTTGAACACTTTTACTATCGCCGTGAGCCAGAAAAAGTGCGACAGCTGGCGGATTTCGTTATTGCCCATCACTGGCCCCACCTGCAGAACGATGCCGATAAGTATCGGCTCTGGTTCCGTGATGTTGTCGCCCGCACCGCCTCGCTAATGGCCTGCTGGCAGACGATCGGTTTTGCGCACGGGGTAATGAATACCGATAACATGTCGATACTGGGTCTGACTTTTGATTATGGCCCGTACGGTTTTCTGGATGATTACCAGCCCGGTTTTATCTGTAACCACTCCGATTATCAGGGACGCTATAGCTTCGATAACCAGCCGTCCGTGGGATTATGGAACCTGCAACGGCTGGCCCAGTCGTTATCGCCGTTTATCGACGTGGATGCCCTCAATGATGCGCTCGATGAGTATCAGGAGGTGTTGCTGCAGCAGTACGGTAAACTGATGCGCCGCAAACTGGGGCTGATGCGTCAGGAGAAGGGCGATAACACCCTCCTGAACGGGCTGTTTACGCTGATGGCAAAAGAGGGCAGTGACTATACGCGAACCTTCCGCATGCTGGGCCAGACGGAGCGCCAGAGCGCGGCGTCCCCGCTGCGGGATGAATTTATTGACCGCCAGGCCTTCGACCAGTGGTTCGCGCTCTACCGCGAGCGCCTACAGCTGGAAGATGCGGACGATGCTGCCCGACAGACGCAAATGAACGCCGTCAACCCGGCAATGATACTGCGTAACTGGCTGGCACAGCGCGCTATCGAGCAGGCAGAGCAGGGGGATTATGCCGAACTCCATCGTCTACATGAGGCGCTTCGTACGCCGTTTGCCGAACGGGATGATGACTACGTCAGCCGCCCACCGGACTGGGGCAAGCGGCTGGAAGTGAGTTGCTCAAGCTAAGGGGCAAGAAAAACCTGCGGTGTAGCGCTGGCAGGATGCGTACCAACGTGGATCTCAGCGCCATACCAGCGGGTGAGGGTATCAGCTTGTAAAACATGCTGCGCTGTTCCCCCGGCAACGAGATCGCCGTTGTGCAGCAACAGCACACGATCTGCCCACAGCGCGGCGAGGTTCAAATCGTGCAGGACAACGCACACATGCAGATGCCCGTGTCCTGTCAAACGCTTCAATAAACGCAGTATGTGTTGCTGGTGGTAAAGATCCAGCGCTGAGGTAGGTTCATCCAGAAACAGCCAGCCTCGGGGCGCCCCGTTGCGCCAGAGCTGCGCCAGCGCACGGGCAAGCTGCACCCGCTGCTGCTCACCGCCGGAGAGCGCCGAATAAGAACGTCCGGCCAGCGGCAGGCAGCCGGTCAGCTGCATGACCTGCGTAATTATTGACCTGTCCGGCGTTAAGCCCCAGGGGGTACGCCCCATGGCGACGACCGCTTCAACCGGCCAGTCAAAACCAGGCTGGGTGAGCTGGCGCATCGCCGCCCGGGTACGCGAAAGGGCCGGGGCGCTCCAGTGTGCCAGGTCTTTACCCTCAAGTTTGCACTGCCCGGCCTCGGGCTTCAGGTAGCCGGTCAGCAGCCGTAATAACGTCGATTTCCCCGCTCCGTTGGGGCCAATCAGCGCCACCAGTTCACCCGGTGCCAGAGTGAGAGAGATGTTGCGGATCACCGTCCGATCCGCCACGCGATAAGTCAGGTTTTGTGCGACAAACGTCTCAGCCATGGTGCCCTCCCCGGCGGAAGATCAGCCACAGGAACCAGGGGGCGCCGAGGAGGCTGGTCAGCAGGCCAACCGGCATCTCCGCAGGCGCCACCAGCGTACGGGCGGCCGTATCGGCGATCAGCAGCAGTAATGCTCCCGCCAGCACGGAGCCTGGGATCACCGCCCGATGATCGGAACCCAGCCACATGCGCAACAGATGGGGAACCACCAGCCCGATAAAGCCAATCACGCCGCTTACCGCCACGGCAGCAGCCACCAGCAGGGCGCTGCAGAGCAGTAAAATCCGCTGCACCATCCGCACCTCAATGCCGAGGTAGTGTGCTTCTTCATCGCCCAGCTGCAGCACGTTAAGCGCCGACGCCAACCGACAGATAATTAATACCGTGGGGAGCATCAGGGAAGTGATCGCCAGTAGCGTTGACCACTGGGCCTGACCCAGGCTACCCATGCCCCATAGCGAGAGTTGGCGTAGCTGGGCATCGTTACTGACCCACGACAATACGCCCACTGCGGCACCGCACAGGGCATTGATCGCGATCCCCACCAGCAGCAAGCGAGACAGCGAACTGTCGCGCTGCTGGCTCAGGATAAAGATCACTCCGGTGGCCGCCAGAGCGCCGACAAACGCTGCCAGCATTGGCGCGTAGAGCATCAATAGCGCGGGTAAAGAGAGCGGTAAGACCACCCATAAAGCCACAGCTAACGCCGCACCGCTACTGATCCCCAGCAGGCCCGGATCGGCGAGGGGGTTACGAAACAACCCCTGCATCACGCAGCCTGCCAACGCCAGCGAGCCGCCAATCACCAGCGCCAGCAACACGCGGGGCAAACGGATGGTAAACCATATCTGGCGCAGAGCGTCGTCACCCCTGCTCCAGAAGAGACTTACCGGCAGGCGCAACGCGCCAAAACCGGTAGCAAGCAGGGTCGCGAGGGCCAGCGAAAGGGCCAGTAACCATAGCGAGAGCGTGATTTTACGGGACATCAGGGGAGTTGCCCGGCTTTGGTACGCAGCTGCTGGATGGCCTGCGGCGTGCGAACGCTAAAGCCAAGCAGCGCCATATCGTCAATAACCAGAAGCTGTTTATGACGCCCGGCCGGGGTTTGTGCCAGCCCGGGTAACGTCCACAGGTTATCCTCGCCGCCCAGCGCTTTCACGCCGTCCTGCGAGATCACCACCAGATCGGGTTGGCTGGCGATCACCCCTTCTTGCGAAAGGGGCTGATAGCGGGTAAATCCCTGCATCGCATTTTGCAATCCGGCGGCACGGATCGCCGCATCGGCAGCGGTTTGCTGGCCTGCGGCCATCGCGGTCATTCCCCCGTGATTCAGTATGAAAAGGACACGCTTGTGAAGCGAAGAGTCAGGCAGCGCAGCCAGCTGCGCGCGCAGCCTGTTGCGCAGAACCTCGCCTTCAGCCTCCCGGTGCGTCGCCTTAGCCACAATCCGCACTTTCTCATCGATCGCGCTCAGGTCAGGACTCCCTGGCACCGTGACCACCGCGACGCGGCTTTGTTCAACCTGCTTCAGGGCCAGAGAGGGTTGCGCCTGATCGCTGGCCAGCACCAGCGTTGGGCGCATGGCGAGGATCCCTTCGGCATTGAGCTGACGCAGATAGCCCACGTCCGGCAATGATTTCGCCTCGGCGGGCCACAGGCTGGTACTGTCTCGCGCTACCAGCGACGACTGCGCACCCAGGGCATAGACGATCTCGGTAACGTCGCCCCCGAGGGCGACGATTTTTTGCGGAGTGGCGGCAAAAACCGTCAGCGGCAAGGCGGCGATCAGGACCAACAGTCTTTTCATGCGGCCAGCCCCTTAGGCAGCAGGGTGTCGATCTGAGTCCGCCACTGGGGCTGCTCTGGCTCCCCTTCGGTGCGCTGGCCATAAAGCTGGGCGATTTGCGTCCCATCGGCCGCAAAGAGCTCAAGGCTGGTGACGTGACCGTCGGCGGTGGGTTTACGGGTCACCCAGGTTTCTGCGATGGTCTCTTCCAGCAGATGGAGGGTGAAAGTCGGGTTGAAGATATTTAGCCAGCCTTTCATCGGCACCACTTTTTCGACCGCACCCGTGAAAATCTGCACGCAGCCACGATTGCCGACAAAAACCATAATTTCATTGCCATCCTGACGGGTGGTCTCCAGCAGTCTGCTCAGGGCGCTGTTATCCACCCGGCAGGCCAGATCGTCACTCACCAGGCGGAAGGCCTGCTGGCGGCTCAGGTTATGGCGTTTCAACAGACCAAAGAACTGATGCACATCGGTCATGGCGCGCCATTCTTTATCCAGGGTAGCGGCATCTGCCCCTTCGGCGTAGGTGACGGCGTCGGCCGGTTTGAGCGTCAGCGGCGGATTGTCGGCAGAGATAAAGCGCGTGAGCAGGTCGCCCCAGGCGGCAACGTCAGTCTTGTCGGTGGCGTAAACCTTCAATAGCGCATCGCCCTGATGGTCAAAAAACTGGATGCTCTGACGCGCGCCCCGGGCGTTGACCTCGCTAATATGGAAGGCGCTGGCCCACTGGCCGAGGAACAGGCGCAGATCCAGGGCCCGCGGATTCAGCACCAGCCCGGCGTGACCCTTAAGATGCTGATTGCTGAAGGCACCGACCTGCTCGTGTACCGCATATTCATTACGGCAAATGCACTTTGTTTCTCCCACGGCCTCCAGCGCGCCAAGGATCTCGCGGATCTCGCCCTGCAGACGCCAGGCATCATGCCCAACGCGCGCAGAGGTGAGTTCTGCTTCGCTGATACTCATCATGCCTGCGATGTCACGAGCATATTTACCCGGATGTTCTTCTTTTAGCGCAAGCCAGCGTGTGTAGTCATTCATTGTCTCTTCCTTCCGAATAAAGACCCCGGCGAACCGGGGCAAGGGGATTACCACTGATAACTTACGAAGATCTTACCGTTACGGCCATCCTGCGGGATGCCCTGCGGTGACCAGTACTCTTTGTCGAAGGCGTTGCCCAGCACCAGCGTGGTGGTAACACCTTTCAACTGCGCCTGTCCTTCGTAGCTGACGTAGAAGTCATTTACCGCGTAGCCAGGCTGCTTACTGTAGCTGCTGCTAACGTGGGTTGAACGGTCGGCAAAGGTGCCGATCCAGCCGACGGAGAAGCCGCTCTGGGCCACCGGTATGTTCAGTTTACTGGTGACAGTGTCCGGGTTGATGCTGGAGATGTACTCCCCGGTGTCGGTATCTTTGCCGCGAGTGCGGTTATAGGCCATGTCGAGGCTAAACAGGTCGGCGGAATATTTTGCCATCACGTCCCAGCCCCAGATTTTGGCATTCGGCACGTTGTAGGACATGGTGGTCGCAGCGGCAAAATCGACGGTGGTCGAGATGTAGTCTTTGGCGTTGGTATCAAAGTAGCTGGCTTTGAACTCCAGCGCATCGTTGCCAAGCCAGAGATTGTCAAAGCGCAGACCAAAACCATACTCCTGCGTTTCGTTGGTTTCTGGTCGCAGATTCGGGTTTGGTACCCAGTAGTTGGTGTAGAAGCTGCCGATGGAGAAGTGTTTCTCATCGTTATACATCTCACCCATGGTTGGGGCGCGGAAGGCCTGGGCATACGAGCCAAACAGCATCAGCCAGTCGGTTGGGCTAACGGTTAACCCGGCACGGGATGACCACTTATGCGCATCCACATCTTCATAGCCGTCGCTACTTCCGCGATAGTTGTCATAGCGGGTACCGCCAAGAAGGGTGACCGGCAGATCGCGTAGGGTGATCTCATCCTGCAACCAGCCTGAACTGAAGTCGATTTTCGCATCCGGGAAGCCTGTCGCAGCGCCAGATGCGTTCTGCTCCTGACGGTAATACTCGCCGCCGTAAGTCAGTAAATGAGAGGCGAAGGAGTCGCTGAACAGGCGGGAGCGGTTTTCCACTTTCCCGCCTTTGGTGGTCTGTTTGCGGAATTCGCCGGTGTCATCGAGGTTTTGCGCGTTGATGCGGGCTTCTGACCAGTACACTTTGGCATCTGCATTCAGCCAGTCGTTACCCGCCGGCGCAATCTTATAGCCAAGCTGGGCGTCACGCTGAATAGTAGAACGGTCAGTCATGGGGTTGCTGCTATCCACTTCGCCTGGCGTTTGCGGGTTTTTTGGCTCCTGCGCGGCATTATTGTAGTAACGCAGCATTCCGCTCAGGGTCTGAGCGCTGTCAATTTTCCAGCTCCCTTTTGCCAGCATGTTATTGATGGACTCATCGTTGGGCGCGGTATCACCGTCGCTCTGACGAATATCGCCCCGGTCGCGGCTGGACCAGGAGAGGAGGCCGTCGAGGGTGTCGGTACGGCCAAAGGCGCTGGCGCCCATGCCCAGGCTATGATCCCCGGTGGCGGCGGTGCCGAATACACGATATCCGCTGTTTTTCCCAGCCTCCAGCAGATCGCTGGCATTCACCGTATCGTGAGCAATCACGCCCCCCAGCGCGCCGCTGCCGTACAGCAGGGCGGAGGGGCCACGCACCACTTCGATGCGCTTAATAAGGGCGGGATCGAGAAAAGTGCTGTTGAGATGACCGGTATCGGTCCCCTGACGCACCCCATCTACCAGGATCAGTACGCCACGACGATCGTAACCGCGCAGGTTCACGTCCTGGCCGTTAGTGCGACCACTACCGTCGAGGGTTATCCCCGGTACCTGACGCAGCAAATCGGCGGCAGAGCTGGCGGTCTGATTCTCTGGGGCGGTGGCATCGATAACGCTCACCATCATCGGGGCTTCAAAGGTGCTCCGGGCGTTGCCCGTGGCGGTGACGGTCATCTCCTCCGCAGCAGCAAAAGCGGCGCCGGGCAGGGTACTGAAAATCGCCAGCGCCAGCAGCGACGGGCGCAAAGACGCGGAATGCAGGTATGGCATAGCAACTCTCCATAAGGATATGAAAGCGCTGGCTGCCTGGGGATGACCTGGGTGGCTGGCGAGGTTTTTTATTTTGTCAGGATTAATTTTCCGGCATGGGTTTGACGCAGCAGATACTGCTGGCCGTCATGCTCGATAATGACGCGGCCTTCATCGCCCAGCAGCGTTTTACTGCTGATACGACGATCGGCTGCATCGGGCGCAGGCTGTGTTTTGTCTTCAGGACGAGAAAGCGTTGCTGCAGTGTTATCCATACGTGACATAGTGTTTTCAAAATAGCAATCAATGTAACAATGATAATCATTATCAACAAAAGATCTGACACGGCAAGCGTTTTTACCAAAAAAGCGCGAGAGGATCGGATTACCGACAAATGTGAAGAAAATGAGGAGATTAAGCGCACAGAGACCCGGCGCAAAGGCCGGGTATTAGTTTAAAACCGGGTATCAACCGCGGCAGCGAGCTTTTCAATCAGCAGCTCAGTATCTTCCCAACTGAGGCACGGATCGGTAATGGACTGGCCGTAAGCAATCGGCTGACCGACCACCACTTTTTGCGTCCCTTCCTTGATAAAGCTTTCAGCCATAATGCCGGCGATGGCGGTGGAGCCGCTGCGGATCTGCTGGCAAACGTCATCGCAAACCTCCAGCTGGCGACGGTGTTGTTTCTGGCAATTACCGTGGCTGAAGTCGACAACCAGCTGCTCCGGCAGGTCAAATTCACGCAGCGTTTCACACGCCTCATGAATATCCTGGGCATGATAATTCGGCTTTTTGCCGCCGCGCATGATGATATGACCGTACGGGTTGCCGCTGGTCTGGTAGATCGTCATCTGACCGTTTTTATCCGGCGAGAGGAACATATGGCTAGCCCGCGCCGCGCGAATCGCGTCTACGGCGATACGGGTATTGCCGTCGGTGCCATTTTTAAAGCCCACAGGGCATGAGAGCGCTGAGGCCATTTCACGGTGGATCTGGCTTTCCGTCGTACGGGCGCCGATTGCGCCCCAGCTAATGAGGTCGGCGATAAACTGTCCGGTCACCATATCGAGAAATTCGGTGGCCGTCGGCATGCCAAGCTCGTTCACCTGCAGCAGCAGTTTACGCGCCAGTTGAATACCCTGATTAACGCGGTAGCTACCATTCAGATCGGGATCGGAAATCAGCCCCTTCCAGCCCACCACTGTGCGTGGTTTTTCGAAGTAGGTGCGCATGACGATCTCAAGCCGGGCCTGATGTTTGTCACGCAGCACTTTCAGCCGTTGGGCATAGTCGATAGCGGCATCAAGATCGTGGATGGAACAAGGGCCAACAATTACCAGCAGGCGAGGGTCGTCGCCATTAAGGATTTTTTCGATACGTTTTCGTGACGTTGTCACGTTTTCTGCCACGGCGGCAGAGAGAGGATAGCGCTCGGCCAGTTCGGCTGGCGTGACGAGAGTGTCAATGCGCGCCGTGCGGAGTTCATCGGTTTTATTCATGGAATATCTCAGAATTTTGTGCTTCATCGGCAAACTACCGGGAAGTGATGGGCATCACCTTAAACCAATCCCCGCTGATTTCAAGTGCAGGGCGTTATCCGCCCTGCCGTTGCGCAGCAGTATACGCTTTTATGAATTCATGTACTAGCATGTTAGTACGTGCGGCGACTCAGACCCATTATGTCGAGGATTTTGGTGGCAATCTCTTCCACCGAATAGTTAGTGCTGTTTAGCCAGGGGATCTGGTTTTTTCGGTATAAAGCTTCCACTTCAGAGACTTCCATTCGGCACTGACGCATAGAGGCGTAACGGCTATTTTCGCGGCGCTCT
This sequence comes from Leclercia sp. UBA5958, assembly GCF_002430365.1. Lineage (NCBI taxonomy): Bacteria > Pseudomonadati > Pseudomonadota > Gammaproteobacteria > Enterobacterales > Enterobacteriaceae > Leclercia > Leclercia sp. UBA5958. Next base: position 181,706 of record NZ_DJCE01000001.1, read on the forward strand.
TCGCGGATAGCGGCCAGCCGTTCCGGGTTGATCGTCAGGCCAAAAAGTTTGTGTTGCAGCGGTTTAAGGGCCGCAGGCAGGACAAGATTGTCCATGTCGTCGGCAATAAAGGGGTAGTTGGCGGCGCGGATACCAAACTGCATCGCCAGATAGAGGCTGGTGGGGGTTTTACCGCAGCGCGAAACGCCCAGCAGGATCACCTGCGCCTGATCAAGGTTACGCATTGAAATGCCATCGTCGTGCGCCAGGGTGTAATCAATGGCGGCAATACGGGCATCGTATTTGATGATATTGGCCGGGTTCAGGCCGTGCGTACGGTGGGCGATAGGGGTCGGATCCAGTTGCAACTCATTCTGCAACGGAGCAACCAGCGCCTGAACAATATCCTGGCAGAATCCTTCGCTCTGCAAAATGATGGCCCGGATTTCAGGAAGCACAATAGAGTAAAACACCAGCGGACGTACGCCGGTTTGCTGAAAAATAGCGTCGATCTGATCCTTCACCGCCCTGGCGCGGCTTTCGTTTTCCACAAAAGGGAGCGTGATGCTGTTAATGGCGACCGGGAACTGTGACATTACCGCGTGGCCCAGCACTTCGGCGGTAATTGCCGTCCCATCGGAAATATAAAAAACCTGGCGATCCACAGCATTATCCATTTTGCGTATCCTGAATATCAAACGTAATTGACTGAAAGCATAAATTAAAAAAGTAAATCACAACAGTCAAACAGCGGGCATAATTAAAAATGAAATGGTGTTTTTATTTTTAATGAAAAGTGGATTTCATTTTTATAAACAGCGTTGTATACCGATTATTTTTGTGGGAATCCATATTAATCATTAGGTTAGCAATTGAGCGGGAACAGTCCGAAAAGCGAAAAAATAAATCTGCTTACACGATTCACCGTTTTTTTAGCGCGGATAAATATGCCAGTATAAATACCGCAGTAAGGTGTTTCTTAACCCGTTCATATATCATAAAAGGATTGTTTCGATGTCCAACAATGGCTCGTCACCGCTGGTGCTTTGGTATAACCAACTCGGCATGAATGATGTAGACAGAGTTGGAGGCAAAAATGCCTCCCTGGGTGAAATGATTACAAATCTGTCAGGTATGGGTGTCTCCGTACCGAATGGATTTGCTACCACCGCCGATGCGTTTAATCTGTTTTTAGACCAGAGCGGCGTAAACCAGCGCATTTACGACCTGCTGGACAACACGGATATTGATGATGTCTCTGCGCTTGCAAAAGCCGGGGCACAAATCCGCCAGTGGATTATCGACACACCTTTCCAGCCGGAACTGGAAAAAGCCATCCACGATGCGTACAACCAGCTCTCGGCTGATGATGCGCAAGCCTCTTTTGCCGTGCGCTCATCCGCCACCGCAGAAGATATGCCCGATGCCTCCTTTGCCGGGCAGCAGGAGACCTTCCTCAACGTGCAGGGCTATGATGCCGTGCTGGTGGCAGTGAAACACGTCTTTGCCTCCCTCTTTAACGACCGCGCCATCTCTTATCGCGTACACCAGGGCTACGACCATCGCGGCGTGGCGCTGTCGGCGGGCGTTCAACGCATGGTGCGCTCCGATCTCGCCTCATCGGGTGTGATGTTCTCTATCGATACCGAATCCGGTTTCGATCAGGTGGTCTTTATTACCTCAGCCTGGGGGCTGGGCGAAATGGTGGTCCAGGGGGCGGTGAACCCGGATGAATTCTACGTGCATAAACCGACGCTGGCCGCCGGGCGCCCGTCGATTGTGCGTCGTACCATGGGCTCGAAAAAAATCCGTATGATCTATGCCCCGAACCAGGAGCACGGTAAACAGGTGACGATTGAAGATGTACCGCAGGAACAACGCGACCGCTTCTCTCTGACCGATGCCGAAGTGCAGGAGCTGGCGAAACAGGCGGTACAGATCGAGAAACATTATGGCCGTCCGATGGATATTGAGTGGGCCAAAGATGGCAACACCGGCAAGCTGTTTATCGTCCAGGCGCGTCCGGAAACCGTGCGCTCACGCGGGCAGGTGATGGAGCGTTACACGCTGCATGCGCAGGGCAAAATTGTCGCCGAAGGCCGTGCTATCGGCCATCGTATCGGCGCCGGCCCGGTAAAAGTGATCCACGATATCAGCGAGATGAACCGCATTCAGCCCGGCGATGTGCTGGTCACCGACATGACCGACCCGGACTGGGAACCGATCATGAAGAAGGCCGCGGCCATCGTCACCAACCGTGGCGGCCGTACCTGTCACGCGGCGATCATCGCCCGTGAGCTGGGGATCCCTGCCGTTGTTGGCTGTGGGGATGCGACGGAGCGCATGAGGGATGATGAGAAGGTGACCGTCTCCTGTGCCGAGGGTGATACCGGTTATGTCTACGCCGATATTCTGGACTTCAGCGTGAAAAGCTCCAGCGTGGATACCATGCCGGATCTGCCGCTGAAGATCATGATGAACGTCGGTAACCCGGATCGCGCCTTTGACTTTGCCTGTCTGCCGAACGAAGGCGTGGGTCTGGCGCGCCTGGAATTTATCATCAACCGCATGATTGGCGTTCACCCGCGTGCGCTACTGGAGTTTGATGACCAGCCGGCGACGCTGCAGAACGAAATCCGTGAAATAATGAAAGGCTACGACTCACCGAAAGAGTTCTACGTGGGCCGTCTGTCCGAAGGAATTGCCACCCTGGGCGCGGCATTCTACCCGAAACGCGTGATCGTACGTCTGTCGGACTTTAAATCGAATGAGTACGCCAATCTGGTCGGCGGTGAGCGTTACGAGCCGGAAGAAGAGAACCCGATGCTGGGCTTCCGTGGTGCGGGTCGCTACGTCTCCGACAGCTTCCGCGACTGCTTCGCGCTGGAGTGCGAGGCGGTGAAACGCGTGCGCAACGACATGGGGCTGACCAACGTTGAAATCATGATCCCGTTTGTGCGTACCGTAGACCAGGCGAAAGCGGTGGTAGACGAGCTGGCGCGTCAGGGGCTGAAGCGCGGTGAGAACGGGCTGAAGATCATCATGATGTGCGAAATTCCGTCCAACGCACTGTTGGCAGAACAGTTCCTTGAGCACTTTGATGGCTTCTCTATCGGCTCGAACGACATGACGCAGCTGACGCTGGGTCTGGATCGCGACTCCGGCGTGGTCTCTGAGCTGTTTGATGAGCGTAACGAAGCGGTGAAAGCGCTGCTTTCTATGTCTATCCGCGCGGCGAAGAAGCAGGGCAAATATGTCGGGATTTGCGGACAGGGCCCGTCCGACCATGAAGACTTTGCGGCGTGGCTGATGGAGGAGGGCATTGATAGCCTCTCCCTGAACCCGGATACCGTGGTGCAGACCTGGCTGAGCCTGGCTGAGCTGAATAAGTAAAACCTGAATCCGGTTTTTTTATAAGGCCGGGAAAGAGTGAACAGGGCGAGGAGAATACTCCTCGCCCTTTTTATTTTCTCTTATTTGCTGCGCATCACAAATAATGCAAAAAACTAAATATCATAATTTGTCTGTTAATTTCGACAATTGTTAGCCTGGCAGGTGTTGCTAATACTTTGGCCTTAACTGCGCATTGCCCTGAAATCTGCGCATCCTGGTTGAAACACGTTTTAACCTGATAATAAGGCCAATAAAATGACACTCTCCTCTGTTTTAACTACGAAAGATAAAATAGGTTACGGTTTTGGCGATATGGCCAGTGCGCTGGTCTGGCAAACAGCAACGTTATTTCTTGCTTATTTCTATACGGATGTTTTCGGTTTGCCTGCAGCGATTATGGGAACCATGTTTTTAGTGGTTCGCGTCGTGGATGCCTTTGTCGATCCCTGCATCGGTGCCCTGGTCGACCGGACGCAAACCCGCCATGGTCGATTTCGTCCCTGGCTACTGTGGTTCGCCATTCCGTTTGGCGTAAGCTGTCTCATCACCTTCTACGTACCGGACGTGGGGGCGACGGCGAAAATAGTCTATGCCTGCCTCACCTATACCCTCCTGAGCCTGATCTACTCTGCTATCAACGTCCCGTATTGCGCCATGCCCGGTGCTCTGACGCTGGATCCGCGTGAACGTCACTCGTTACAATCCTGGCGCTTTGGACTGTCGTTCATCGGCGGGTTGATTGTCACGGTGATTGCCCTGCCGCTGGTTTCGCTCCTCGGTAATGGAAACGTGCAGAAAGGTTATTTCTACGCCATGAGCCTGATGGGGTTACTGGGTATCATTTTATTTTTCTGCTGCTTCTTCATGACCCGCGAACGTTATTCCCCACGAAATGATACTTCGGGCTCTATGTTGTCTGATTTAAAACTGCTGGCCGGCAACAGCCAGTGGCGAATTGTTTTCCTGTTTAATATTTTACTGTTAACCGCAGTGGTGACGCGTGGCTCGGCGACAATGTATTACGTTAATTATGTCCTGCTGCGCCCGTATCTGGTCTTTGCGTTTATCGTGGCCGGAATGGTCGCAGCCCTGAGCGGGGCGTTATTGTCCGAACGTCTGTTAGGTAAATTCGACCGCGTACGTGCTTATCAGTGGACAATAATCTCTTTCGTGATATTTGGTGCGCTGATCTTCTTTATTCCCCCATCACAGATCTGGCTTATCTTTGGCCTGAATATCATTTTTAGCTTTATTCAAAACCTGACGACACCATTACAGTGGACGATGTTCTCTGACGTGGTCGACTACGAAGAACATCGCAGCGGTCGTCGTCTTGATGGGCTGGTTTTTTCAACCGCGCTGTTTGCCATTAAGTTCGGCCTGGCGCTGGGCGGTGCCGTTGTGGGCTGGGTGCTGGGTATGGTGAATTATGCCCCAGGACAGGCGACCCAGACGCCGCACGTGCTTACCACGATTAATGCGCTCTTTACCCTCATTCCTTGCGCGCTATTTCTGGGCATGGTGGTACTGCTTGCCCTCTACAAGCTTAACAGCCGGGTGGTGGATTCCATCGCCCGTGAGCTCGCCAGCAAGCGCGACGCACTGACCGCTGCAAGACCGCTTAGCCCTGCCATTCAATCTGCCACACAGGAGTAAACTATGACTGCTATCTACAAGGATGCGGGCCGTCCCGTTCAGGAACGCGTTGCTGATTTACTGGCGCGCATGACTCCGGAGGAGAAATTTGCCCAGATGCACGCCTACTGGTTGATCCTCGATGAACACGGCCACCACCGTGAGCGCAGCGATCTCAGCGATGAATTTGCGGGCGTCACTGAGCAGGCATCCCTCAACGAACGCCTCAAGTTAGGCGTGGGACAGATCACCCGTCCGCTGGGAACCCATATTGTGGAGGCAAAAACCGGCGTTCGTGCCGCAAACCGACTGCAACGAATGATGATGGAGGAAACCCGGCTGGGTATTCCTGCGCTGTTCCATGAAGAGTGCCTGGTCGGCCTGTTATGTAAAGACGCCACCCTTTTTCCCTCTTCACTGAATTATGGATCGACCTGGGATCCGGCACTGGTTCAGCGTGCCGCAGAGCAGATTGGCAAGGAGGCGCGATCTGTGGGCTGCCAGCAGGGACTGGCGCCGGTGCTGGACGTCTCCCGTGATGTACGCTGGGGCCGCACTGAAGAGACCTTTGGGGAAGATCCCTGGCTGGTGGGGGTGATGGCGACGGCGTATGTCAAAGGGCTGCAGGGAAAAGAGCGTGATCTGCTGGCCACGCTAAAACACTATGTGGGCCACTCCTTCAGCGAAGGGGCGCGTAACCATGCTCCGGTACATCTCGGCTTTAGCGAACTGAACGATACCTTCCTGCTGCCGTTCGAGATGGCGGTTAAGCTGGCCAACGCCGGCTCGGTGATGCCGGCCTACCACGATATCGATAATCAGCCGGGGCATAGCGATAGCTTCCTGCTGACCACGGTCTTACGCGAACAGTGGGGGTTTGACGGGCTCATTGTCGCCGATTACGGCGGCGTGAGTTTGCTGCATCAGCATCACGGTATCTCTCATGACGCTGCGGAGTCAGCAGCGCTGGCGTTTAATGCCGGGCTGGACGTCGAGCTACCGAAGGATGATTGCGCCCGCCATCTCGCAGATGCGGTCGCGCGCGGGCTGATAACGATGGCGAAGATTGATGAAATCGTCGCGCGCGTGCTCACGGAAAAATTCCGTCTTGGCTTATTTGAACAGCCTTACGTGGATGAGAGCGGTATCGACCTGCAGAACGAAGAGACCCGGCAGGTGGCACGCGAAGTGGCCACGCGCTCCATGACCCTGCTGGTGAATAACGGGATCTTACCTCTGTCCTCGACACCGCAGGTGGCCGTCGTCGGGCCTACCGCCGATGATCCCCTTGCGCTGCTGAGTGGCTATAGCTTCCCGGTGCATCTGATTATTAGCGATATGGTGGAGGAAACTGTTCAGGTCACTACACCGCTGGCGGCCCTGAAACACTACCTCGGAGAGGGCAATGTCCGCTATGCCAAAGGTTGCCATATCATTGAGCACCGGATGGCGGGGGCGCCGGTCTTCCCGGGGGAGAGCAGCGGCAAGCCAATGCAGCAATCACCGGTCTCGCACGATACCGGTCTGATAGCGCAGGCGGTGCGCGCCGCGCAGGATAGCGAGGTCGTGGTGGCATGCGTCGGGGATCTGGCGGGCTTATTCCAGAGTGGCACCGTTGGCGAAGGGTCCGATACCGATAGCCTGAATTTACCGGGTGTACAACAGCAACTGCTGGAAGCGCTGGTTGCCACCGGCAAACCGGTAATTGTGGTGATGACCGGCGGCCGACCTTACAACCTGCAGGGGCTGGAGGAGAAGGTGGCCGCCCTGATGCTGGCCTGGGCTCCGGGTCAGGAAGGGGGCTGGGCCATCGCGGACGTGCTGACAGGGCGCGCTGAGCCTGAAGGCCGGCTGGTGGTCAGCGTACCGAAAAGCGCAGGGGCGATACCGTATTACTACAACCACAAGCTGAAAAGCGGCGGCACGCCGTTTGCTTTCCATTTTGGCGCGCGCTATCCCTTCGGCTTTGGTCTGGGATGGACGCAATTTGACTGGAGCGCGGCGCAACTCGCTGAAAGTCAGGTTGCGATAACCGGTGACGTTGCGGTGAGTATTACCCTGAAGAACGTAGGCGAGCGTAGCGGCAGTGAAGTCGTCCAGCTGTACGTACGCGATAAAGTGGCGACGCAGGTAAGGCCCTTACAGGAGTTGAAAGCGTTTCAACGGGTCACGCTTGCGCCAGGCGAATCGGCGACGCTCACCTTCACGCTGCCTGTCGATATGTTCAACTTTACGCGCCGCGACGGCAAGCGCATCGTCGAGCCCGGCGAGTTTGAACTCCAGCTCGGGGCGTCGTCGGCGGATATTCGTGATGTTGTCACGGTCAACGTAACGGGTGAGACTCGGATTCTGCCTGCCCAATGGCGAATGGTGGGGCGGTGCGAGGTCAATCGCGGATAGCAGGATAAAAAAAAGCCCATCGTGGGAGATGGGCAAAGACTACACACAGCAATTCGTTGTTTCACTCAGGGGATTTCCATGCTTATAAATCAACGCGTTGATTCATAACCGTGACCTAATAGTAGGCTTGCGCGCTTTTTGCGTCGATCGGATTCCTCTCAATAGTTTAAAAGCGTTGAAGATTTTTCGAGGTTTATGAGGCAATTGCGAGCACTTAGTAGGTCAGAGGGGATAAATACACTCAATAAATATTAGCAACGCTTAACATTCTGGTGGGCGAACCCACCAGAACCGTGGTTTCACTTATGCCGTTGTTCAGCGTCGCTAATCTCTTCGGGTACCAGGTGCGGATCCTTGACGGGGAAGGGCACTTCATTCACCCACGCTGAGAAAAGACGCCAGGAGACGGCCAACAGGACCGGGCCGATAAACAAGCCTATCATGCCGAAGGCGATCAGCCCGCCGATGACGCCGGACAGAATCAGAATGAGCGGCAAATCCGCGCCCATCCGGATAAGTATTGGGCGAATGACGTTATCCATCGTGCCCACAACGCAGCTCCAGACCAGCAACACGGTGCCCCAGGTGGTATCGCCACTCCAGTAAAGCCAGATAATCGATGGTACCAATACCGTCAGCGGTCCCAACTGCACCAGACAGGAGAACAGCATTACGACGGTGAAGAGGGTTGCGTAGGGCACACCGGCAATCGCCAGACCAATGCCACCCAGCACCGACTGCACCAGCGCGGTCACCACAACACCCAGCGCCACGGCGCGGACCGCCTGCGCAGCCAGCACCATCGCGGCATCGCCACGCGCAGAGGCGAGGCGCGTGGCGAAGTGACGTACACCCAGCGCCACTTGCTCGCCCCGCCAGTAGAGCAGAGCGCTAAACAGCAGCATCAGGGCGCAGTGCACGATAAAGCGACCAATATGCGCCGCCTGGCCGACAAACCAGGCCGTGGTGGCGCCCACGTACGGGCGTACCTTCGCCATAATTGCGCTGCCGCCCATATCCAGCAGGTTGTGCCAGCCGGCGTACAACTTATCGCCCACCAGCGGAATACTGTTCAGCCAGGCCAGATCCGGTAACGTGAGATCGCCGCTGGTCAGTGCTTTGATAATCGGGCCGCTGCCATCTACAAGGCTGTTCACCAGCAGGGCGACAGGAATCACAAACAGCAGCACCAAGAGAAGCGTCATCACCAGCACCGCCAGTGAACGACGGCCAAACAGCAGGCGCTGAAGACGGATAAAAAGCGGCCAGGTGGCAATCACCACCGTACCCGCCCAGGCAAAGCCGAGAATAAAGGGTTGAACAATCCACAGACACGCAATGATCATGATGGCCAAAAACAGCACCGACAGCAGTATCTGCGCAACATCCCTGGGCTGACGAAGAGAGGTCATAAATGAAATTTTCCTTAATGTACACCCGCCGGGCTGGCAGGAAGGGAAACCGCGTCACTCTAATCATCAGTGATTTCCCCGGTTTTTAACAGGCGGATTCTGCCTGTAATTCTACTGAGCGTATAAGAAAAAAATGTGATAAAACTTTCCGGACACAACGCAAACGATTATCCCCCTCCTGGTTCAAGCTGCAGATGCGTGGGCTGCGTGTATTCACCCGGTGTGCTGTGCGCCCGGGGATCTGTTCACATGCCGCCTTTCTGTAGCGCGAATGAGTAAGGGGATCCACAACTCTTATTAGGGTCGACAGTAATGATCCCACAGATTTCTCAGGCACCCGGCGTCGTTCAGCTGGTGCTCAATTTTTTGCAAGCACTGGAGCAACAGGGTTTTACCGGCGATACCGCCACGGGCTACGCCGACAGGCTGACCATGGCCACCGACAACAGTATCTACCAGCTACTTCCCGATGCCGTCGTATTTCCCCGTTCTACCGCTGACGTGGCGCTGATTGCCCGTCTTGCCTCGCAGGAACGTTTTACGTCACTGATTTTTACCCCGCGAGGCGGCGGCACCGGCACCAATGGTCAGGCGCTTAACCAGGGCATCATCATCGATATGTCCCGCTATATGAACCGCATCATCGAAATCAATCCTGAAGAGGGATGGGTGCGCGTAGAAGCGGGGGTGATCAAAGACCAGCTTAATCAGTACCTCAAGCCATACGGCTACTTTTTTGCGCCGGAACTCTCTACCAGTAACCGCGCCACCATCGGGGGGATGATCAACACCGATGCGTCCGGCCAGGGCTCGCTGGTGTATGGCAAAACATCCGACCACGTCCTCGGCGTCCGTGCCGTATTGCTGGGCGGTGACATCCTTGATACCCGGCCCATGCCGGTTGCGCTGGCCGAGACGCTGGGCAACGATAGCACCGCCACGGGGCGAATTTATCGTACCGTGCTGGAGCGTTGCCGGGATAACCGCCAGCTGATTATTGATAAATTCCCGAAACTGAACCGCTTCCTGACGGGGTACGATCTGCGCCACGTTTTCAATGACGATCTGAGCGAGTTCGATTTAACCCGTATTCTCGCAGGCTCCGAAGGAACGCTGGCGTTTATTACCGAAGCGCGGCTGGACATTACGCCGCTGCCAAAAGTGCGCCGTCTGGTGAATGTGAAATACAACTCCTTCGACTCCGCGCTGCGTAATGCCCCCTTTATGGTCGATGCGCGGGCGCTGTCGGTAGAGACGGTTGATTCCAAAGTGCTGAACCTGGCGCGGGAAGATATCGTCTGGCACTCGGTAAGCGAACTTATTACCGACGTTCCCGACAAAGAGATGCTCGGTCTGAATATCGTCGAATTTGCCGGGGATAATGGCGAGTTGATCGACCACCAGGTTAACACGCTCTGCCAGCGCCTCGATGAGCTGATCGCCGCGGGCGAAGGCGGCGTGATTGGCTGGCAACTGTGCAGTGAGTTGGCGGGTATAGAACGTATCTACGCTATGCGTAAAAAAGCGGTGGGACTGCTGGGTAATGCCAAAGGCGCGGCCAAGCCCATTCCCTTTGCCGAAGATACCTGCGTGCCTCCCGAACATCTGGCCGACTATATTGTGGAGTTCCGGGCGTTGCTCGACAGCCACGGCCTGAGCTACGGCATGTTTGGTCACGTGGATGCGGGTGTGCTGCATGTGCGTCCTGCGCTGGATATGTGCGACCCGCAGCAAGAGATGCTGATGAAACAGCTCTCTGATGACGTGGTGGCGTTAACGGCCAAATACGGCGGGCTACTCTGGGGTGAACACGGTAAAGGCTTCCGCGCGGAGTACAGCCCGGCGTTCTTCGGAGAGGCGCTCTACGGCGAGTTGCGCAAGGTGAAAGCGGCGTTCGATCCGGATAACCGCCTGAATCCGGGAAAGATCTGCCCGCCAGAGGGCATCGATGCCCCCATGATGAAGGTCGATGCCGTCAAACGCGGCACCTTTGATCGTCAGATCCCTATCGCGGTGCGCGCCTCCTGGCGCGGCGCGATGGAGTGTAACGGTAACGGGCTGTGCTTTAACTTCGACGCAAAAAGTCCGATGTGCCCGTCAATGAAGATCACCAGCAACCGCATTCACTCGCCAAAAGGGCGCGCCACCCTGGTGCGTGAATGGCTGCGTCTGTTGGCCGATCGGGGTGTGGATCCGCTGGTGCTGGAAAAAGAGCTGCCCGGGAAACGCGCTAGCCTGCGTTCACTTATCGAGCGCACGCGCAATAGCTGGCATGCCCGCAAAGGGGAGTATGACTTCTCGCATGAAGTAAAAGAGGCGATGTCGGGCTGTCTGGCCTGTAAAGCGTGCTCTACGCAGTGCCCAATCAAGATCGATGTGCCGGAGTTCCGGTCACGCTTCCTGCAGCTTTATCACACCCGCTATCTGCGCCCGGTGCGCGATCACCTGGTGGCGACGGTGGAGAGCTACGCCCCCCTGATGGCCCGCGCGCCGAAGACCTTCAACTTCTTCCTTAAACAGCCGATGGTGCGCAAACTTTCCGGTAAGCACATCGGTATGATCGATCTGCCGCTGCTGTCGGTGCCGTCGCTGCAGCAGCAGCTTGTGGGTCACCGCTCCGCCAACACTACGCTCGAACAACTCGAAGCCATGAGCGACGAACAGAAAGCCCGCACCGTGCTGGTGGTGCAGGATCCTTTTACCAGCTATTACGACGCGCAGGTTGTGGCCGATTTCATCCGGCTGGTGGAACGCCTCGATTATCAACCCGTGGTGCTGCCGTTCTCGCCCAACGGCAAGGCGCAGCATATTAAGGGGTTCCTCAACCGCTTTGCGAAAACCGCGCAGAAGACCTCTGATTTCCTCAACCGCGTGGCGCAGTTGGGGATGCCGATGGTGGGGGTCGACCCGGCGCTGGTGCTCTGTTATCGCGATGAGTACAAACAGACGCTGGGAGACAAACGTGGAGATTTTCACGTTCAACTGGTGCATGAATGGCTGCCAGCCGTGCTGAATAACCGTGCGGTGCCGGAGTCCAGCGGGGAGTCCTGGTATCTGTTTGGTCACTGTACAGAAGTAACGGCGCTGCCCGGGGCGCCGGGACAGTGGGCATCTATCTTCGCCCGTTTTGGCGCGAAGCTGGAAAACGTCAACGTAGGGTGCTGCGGTATGGCAGGAACTTACGGACATGAGGTGAAAAACCATGCCAACTCGCTGGGTATTTATGAGCTCTCCTGGCGCCAGGCGATGCAGCGCCTGCCGCGAAACCGCTGTCTGGCTACCGGCTACTCGTGCCGCAGCCAGGTGAAGCGCATCGAGGGCAGCGGCGTGCGTCACCCTCTGCAGGCATTACTGGAGATTATGGGATGATCTGGAGACGTACCACTACGCTTGAGGCCTTAAACACCATGGGTGCGGACAATATGGTCGGCCTGCTGGATATACAGTTCACCCGCCTCGGTGATGATGAGCTGGAAGCCACCATGCCCGTCGATAGCCGGACGCATCAGCCATTCGGTCTGCTGCATGGCGGCGCCTTCGTGGTGCTCGCCGAAACGCTGGGGTCGGTCGCCGGTTATCTCTGCACCGAGGGGGAACAGAAGGTGGTCGGCCTCGAGGTCAATGCCAACCATCTTCGTTCTGTGCGGAGTGGTAGGGTGCGCGGCGTCTGCCGCGCGCTGCACGCCGGGGGGCGCCATCAGGTGTGGCAGATTGAGATCTACGATGAGCAGCAACGGCTGTGCTGCTCCTCGCGGCTCACAACCGCGGTAGTGTAAAAAAGGCGGGGATGCCTTGTTTATGGTCAAAAAACGAACAGTAAAGTGTGATATACTGGTCGCGTTTTGTACATAAACGAGGACATTATGGATACCGATTTGAACCCAACCCAACTGGCCATTGAATATTTACGCCGCGATACGAGCAACCTTTCTCCGGCTCAGTATTTGAAAAAGCTGAAACAGCTTGAACTGGAATTTACGGATCTGCTCACGCTCTCTTCAAGCGAACTCAAAGAAGAGATCTACTTTGCCTGGCGGTTGGGTGTTCACGTCCATTAATTTCTGCACTCTGTAATAAAGGCCGCGATTGCGGCCTTTATGCTTTCTGTGCGCTTTGCAGAGCGGCGCCGCAATTTATGTCAAATCACCGCCCGCTATTCATGAGACTATTCTGATGCTCCTTCAAGAGCTAAGCCACAGAGTGCCGGAGATAAGCGCCGGATGGAGCAAGGAACCCTTAAGATTACCCTCGGGTAGTCTTAAGGGTTTTCTTTTGGCTGAATTACAATGACAGGCCGATCGCCGCGTTCACTATGCTCGAAGCCATAAAGACTCCACCCACGATGAGAAACGCCCGGTTTTTGCGAGTGCCCGCGAGCGTCAGCATTACTATAGCCACCACGAAAAACGGGATGGCAATAATCGAAAATGTATTCATAGTGGCACCTGATCTTTGAGAGGCAGATAACGTAACCGGGTCTACCCCCTAACGCCAGACTTTGCGAACCGCCAATACAGGTAGGGTCTCGCTTCACACCTGGTTTCCCTTCTATAACTGTTCCGGAAGAGTCGGGTTGCCGGCCGCGCTCTTCATCAACAAAGCCTGCTCAAAAAACTATCTCATAAATAGGCATTCCCTATACAACTTTTCCATTTCTACCCGTCTCATCGATTAGCGCGTCTAAATCCATTATTAATCAATAAATTGATTAAAAAAATCCTTGCCTGATAACAACTCAGGCAGGGTCTATGCTTAATGAAAGTAGCCAAAAAGGGCGATTAAGCAGAAAGTCCCTGCTGTCAGGGGGTTGAAGTGATAATCGTTATCACTAACATGGTGTTATGCCCTGATGGCGCAACAAATGAGGTGGACCTATGGAATTGCATTCAGAAACGTTCAACCCAGCGGATTTCACATGGCGCGGACTGTCGCTTACCCCTGCGGCAGCGAAGCACATTCATGAGCTGGTGGAGAAACAGCCCGGCATGCTGGGCGTGCGCTTAAGCGTCAAGACGACCGGCTGCGCCGGTTTCGGCTATGTGCTGGATACCGTCAGCGAACCGCAAAAAGACGACCTTATTTTCGAGCATGACGGTGCAAAACTGTATGTACCGTTACAGGCGATGCCGTTTATTGACGGTACCGAAGTGGATTACGTGCGCGAAGGTTTAAACCAGTTATTCAAATTCAACAACCCGAAAGCCCAGAACGAATGTGGGTGCGGCGAAAGCTTTGGGGTATAGGCGGTACTATGTCTCGTAATACTGAAGCAACTGACGATGTCAAAACCTGGTCCGGTGGCCAACTCAATTATAAAGAGGGCTTTTTCACCCAATTACAAACCGACGAGCTGGCAAAAGGGATCAGCGAAGAGGTGGTGCGCGCTATCTCAGCACGCCGTAATGAGCCTGAGTGGATGCTTGAATTCCGTCTGAGCGCTTACAAAGCCTGGCTGGAAATGGACGAGCCGCACTGGCTGAAGGCGCACTACGATAAGCTGAACTATCAAGATTACAGCTACTACTCCGCCCCTTCCTGCGGTAACTGCGACGATACCTGCGCCTCGGAGCCGGGGGCCGTACAGCAGACCGGCACCAACACCTTCCTGAGCAAAGAGGTGGAAGAGGCCTTTGAGCAGCTCGGGGTGCCGGTGCGTGAAGGGCGAGAAGTGGCCGTAGACGCCATCTTTGACTCCGTCTCCGTGGCGACGACCTATCGTGAAAAACTGGCGGAACAGGGGATTATCTTCTGCTCCTTTGGTGAGGCGATACACGATCATCCGGAGCTGGTGCAGAAATATATTGGCACCGTGGTGCCCAGCAACGACAACTTCTTTGCAGCGCTGAATGCGGCCGTGGCCTCGGACGGCACCTTCATCTACGTGCCAAAAGGGGTGCGCTGCCCGATGGAGCTGTCGACCTATTTCCGTATCAATGCGGAAAAAACAGGTCAGTTTGAACGCACCATCCTGGTTGCCGATGAGGGCAGTTACGTCAGTTACATCGAGGGCTGTTCTGCGCCGGTACGAGACAGCTATCAGCTGCATGCGGCCGTGGTGGAAGTGATTATTCACAAAGATGCGGAAGTGAAGTACTCCACGGTACAAAACTGGTTCCCGGGGGATAACAACACCGGCGGCATCCTGAACTTCGTCACCAAGCGAGCCCTGTGCGAAGGTGAAAACAGCAAGATGTCCTGGACCCAGTCGGAAACCGGCTCCGCCATCACCTGGAAATACCCAAGCTGCATTCTGCGCGGCGATAACTCCATCGGTGAGTTTTACTCCGTGGCGCTGACCAGCGGTCATCAGCAGGCCGATACCGGCACCAAGATGATCCATATCGGCAAAAACACCAAATCAACCATTATCTCGAAGGGGATCTCTGCCGGACAGAGCCAGAACAGCTATCGGGGGCTGGTAAAAATCATGCCAACGGCCACCAACGCCCGAAACTTCACCCAGTGTGATTCGATGCTGATCGGGCCAGACTGTGGGGCGCACACCTTCCCCTACGTGGAGTGCCGGAACAACAGCGCACAGCTGGAGCATGAAGCCACCACCTCGCGGATTGGTGAGGATCAGCTCTTCTACTGCCTGCAGCGCGGCATCAGCGAAGAGGATGCCATCTCCATGATTGTTAACGGCTTCTGTAAGGACGTATTCTCTGAATTGCCGCTGGAGTTTGCCGTTGAAGCACAGAAACTGCTGGCGATTAGCCTTGAACACAGCGTCGGTTAAGCATTAAGGAAAGCACATGTTAAGCATTAAAGATTTACAGGTCAGTGTGGAAGATAAAGCGATCCTGCGTGGGCTGAGCCTGGAGGTTCGCCCGGGCGAGGTGCATGCCATTATGGGGCCGAACGGTTCCGGGAAAAGTACGCTCTCTGCAACCCTGGCCGGGCGTGAAGATTACGACGTGGTGGGCGGCTCGGTGGCGTTCAAGGACAAAGATCTGCTGGAACTGTCGCCGGAAGAGCGCGCCGGTGAAGGGATCTTTATGGCCTTCCAGTATCCGGTCGAGATCCCGGGCGTCAGTAATCAGTTCTTCCTGCAAACCGCGTTAAACGCCGTGCGTAAGTACCGTGATCAGGAAGCGCTGGACCGCTTCGACTTCCAGGACTTAATGGAAGAGAAGATTCAGCTGCTAAAAATGCCGGAAGATCTGCTTACACGTTCGGTAAACGTCGGCTTTTCCGGCGGCGAGAAGAAGCGTAACGACATTTTGCAGATGGCGGTACTGGAGCCTGAGCTGTGTATTCTGGATGAGACCGACTCCGGTCTGGATATTGATGCGCTGAAAATCGTTGCCGACGGGGTGAATGCCCTGCGCGATGGCAACCGCTCATTTATCATCGTCACCCACTACCAGCGTATTCTCGACTACATCAAGCCAGACTTTGTACACGTACTTTATCAAGGGCGCATTGTGAAATCGGGTGATTTCACCCTGGTTAAACAGCTGGAGGAGCAGGGCTATGGCTGGCTTACCGAACAGCAGTAACGCGCTACAGCAGTGGCATCGCCTGTTTGAGGCGCAAGGTCAACCGCGCTCTGAACAGGCCCAACAGCATCTGCAGCAGATGCTGCGTCTGGGATTGCCTGGGCGGAAACATGAAAACTGGAAGTACACCCCCCTGGACGGGTTGCTGAATAGCCAGTTTGTCACCCGTCTGGCCGAGGTGAGCGCAGCGCAGCGAGATGCGCTGAGCATAGCGGTGGATGCCGTACGGCTGGTCTTTGTCGACGGTCAGTTTATTCCAGGCCTGAGCGACAGCAGCGAAGGGAGCGGTTTTGACATTGAGATCAACGACGCGCGTCAATCCTTGCCCGCGCCGGTCCAGCCTGAACTCTTCCTGCATCTTACCGAAAGCCTGGCGCAATCGGTCACGCACATTCGCGTGAAGCGCAATCAGCGTCCCGCCCGGCCTTTGCTGTTGCTGCACATTACCCAGGGGCTTGCGGGGCAAGAGGAGGTGAACACCGCCCACTACCGCCACCATCTGGAGCTGGAGCAGGGCGCCGAAGCGACGGTCATCGAACACTATGTCAGCCTGAATGATGTTCGCCATTTTACCGGTTCACGAATGACCATGAACGTGGCGGCAAATGCACAGTTGCACCATCTGAAGCTGGCGTTTGAAAATGCGCTTTGTCATCACTTCGGCCACAACGACATCTTGCTGGCTGCAGACGCGGCGGCCCACAGCCACAGCTTCCTGCTGGGCGGCGCGGTGTTACGCCACAATACCAGTACCCAACTTAACGGCGAAAATACCACGCTGCGCATTAACAGCCTGGCGATGCCGGTGAAATCCGAAGTGTGCGACACCCGCACCTGGCTCGAACACAACAAAGGGTTCTGCAACAGCCGTCAACTGCACAAAACCATCGTCAGCGATAAAGGTCGCGCGGTGTTTAATGGGCTAATCAAGGTGGCCCAGCATGCCATCAAGACCGACGGGCAGATGACCAACAACAATCTGCTGATGGGGCGCCTGGCTGAGGTGGATACCAAGCCGCAGCTGGAAATCTATGCGGATGATGTGAAGTGCAGCCACGGGGCAACCGTGGGCCGTATCGACGATGAGCAGATGTTCTATCTCCGTTCGCGCGGTATTGACCAGCAGGCTGCCGAAAAGATGATTATCTACGCCTTTGCCGCTGAGCTGACAGAAGCTATTGGTGACGAAGGGGTAAAACAGCAGGTCCTGGCCCGCATCGGTCAGCGCTTGCCTGGAGGTAAGGCATGAATTTTCCGGTGGAGAAAGTGCGGGCGGATTTTCCGGTCCTGACCCGTGAAGTGAATGGTCTGCCGCTCGCCTATCTCGACAGCGCCGCCAGCGCCCAGAAGCCGGCGCAGGTGATCGATGCCGAAGCGGAGTTTTACCGACACGGCTATGCGGCGGTGCACCGGGGTATCCATACCCTCAGTGCAGAAGCGACTCAGCGCATGGAAAATGTGCGCAACCAGGCGGCGGCGTTTTTAAACGCCCGTTCGCCGGAAGAGCTGGTCTTCGTGCGCGGCACCACCGAAGGGATCAACCTGGTCGCTAACAGCTGGGGCAGCGCCTCGGTTCATGCCGGGGATAATATTGTCATCACTCAGATGGAACATCATGCCAACATCGTGCCGTGGCAGATGCTCTGTGAGCGCGTGGGGGCCCAACTGCGGGTGATCCCGCTGAACCAGGACGGTACGCTGCAGCTGGCGCAGCTGGATGCGCTGCTTGATGAACGTACCCGACTGGTGGCGGTGACGCACATCTCTAACGTTCTGGGGACCGAAAACCCGTTGGCGGAGATTGTAGCGAAAGCGCATCAGGTGGGGGCGAAGGTGCTGGTGGACGGTGCCCAGGCGGTGATGCACCAGGGTACCGATGTCCAGGCGCTGGACTGCGATTTTTATGTGTTTTCCGGACATAAACTCTACGGACCGACCGGGATCGGCGTGCTCTACGTGAAGGAGGATATCCTGCAGGCTATGCCGCCGTGGGAAGGGGGCGGGTCGATGATCGCCACCGTCAGCCTCACCGAGGGGACGACCTACGCTAAAGCGCCCTGGCGCTTTGAAGCGGGTACGCCAAACACCGGCGGCATTATTGGTCTTGGGGCTGCTATAGAGTATGTCTCAGCCATTGGTCTGGAGAAGATTGCCGCGTACGAGCAGAAGCTGATGGATTACGCCTTGCACGCCCTGGCCGAGGTGCCGGATCTGATTCTCTATGGACCGGCAGATCGTAAAGGGGTCATTGCCTTTAACCTGGGTAAACATCACGCCTATGATGTGGGGAGCTTCCTCGACAATTACGGCGTTGCGGTGCGCACCGGGCACCACTGTGCAATGCCGCTGATGGCCTTTTATCAGGTTCCGGCCATGTGCCGCGCGTCGCTGGTCATGTATAACACCACAGAAGAGATCGACAGGCTGGTGGCGGGACTCAAACGCATCCACCAGCTGTTAGGTTAACAGGGAGGCAAGAGATGGCCGCGTTGCCAGACAGAGATAAATTACTGCGTAACTTTACACGTTGCGCAAACTGGGAAGAGAAGTACCTGTACATCATTGAGCTTGGGCAGCGACTGCCTGAGCTTAGTCCGGAAGCCCATAACCCGGACAATATTATTCAGGGATGTCAGAGCCAGGTCTGGATCCTGATGCATCAGAACGAGGCGGGGGTGATAGAACTGCAGGGCGATAGCGATGCGGCCATTGTGAAGGGGCTGATCGCCGTGGTGTTTATTCTCTATCATCAGATGTCTCCGCAGGACATTCTGGCTTTCGATGTGCGCCCGTGGTTTGAACAGATGGCGCTGACACAACACTTAACGCCGTCCCGTTCTCAGGGGCTGGAAGCGATGATCCGCGCAATCCGCACCAAAGCCGCCAACATTAGCTAAACTTACCAGACAGCATTCATTCTGTTTCGCGAGGCGGTTCCCGCCTCGCTGGTT
The DNA here is from genome assembly GCF_002430365.1 of Leclercia sp. UBA5958. Taxonomy (NCBI): domain Bacteria; kingdom Pseudomonadati; phylum Pseudomonadota; class Gammaproteobacteria; order Enterobacterales; family Enterobacteriaceae; genus Leclercia; species Leclercia sp. UBA5958. The sequence goes on from NZ_DJCE01000001.1 coordinate 200,978, forward strand.
TTCAGCTTTCTGACGTCCTGTCAGTGAATAAGGAATATCAGCATGAAGCGCGCGTCTCTGATTACACTTTTACTTCTTGGGTCGCTCGGCGCGGTAAATAGCGCCAGAGCGGTAGATTATCCATTGCCGCCTGCGGGCAGTCGCCTAATAGGCCAGAATCAGACTTACACTATTCAGGAAGGCGATAAAAATCTGCAGGCAATCGCCCGCCGGTTTAATACTGCTGCGCACTTAATTCTCGAAACCAATAACACCATTGCCCCGGTTTATCCGGCTCCGGGTACGGTGATTACTATTCCATCGCAAATGTTACTGCCCGATACGCCGCGCGAAGGAATTGTGGTTAATCTTGCCGAACTGCGGCTCTATTATTTCCCCCCCGGGGAGAATAGCGTGCAGGTTTATCCTCTGGGGATAGGCCAGTTGGGGCTGGAGACGCCGGTCACCACGACCCGCATCAGCCAGAAGATCCCCAATCCCACCTGGACGCCACCAGCCGGCATCCGGGCGCGCTCACTGGCGCAGGGGATAAAACTGCCGCCCGTGGTCCCGGCAGGGCCAAATAATCCACTGGGGCGCTTCGCATTGCGTCTGGGGGTGGGTAACGGCGAATACCTGATTCACGGCACCAGCGCACCCGACAGCGTAGGCCTGCGCGTGAGTTCTGGCTGTATGCGTATGAATGCGCCGGATATTAAAGCGCTCTTCTCGCAGGTTCGGGTCGGTACCCGGGTGCAGATCATCAATGAGCCGGTGAAATTCGCCGTCGAGCCGGACGGCAGACGCTATGTTGAGGTGCACCGCCCTCTGGCGGCTATTGAAGGGGATAATCCACAGATCCTGCCTATTCCGCAGCCTGCTGGTTTTGCGTCCTTTGTTGCTGAGAGCGGTAGCGATAAAGCGCTGGTGGATAAAGCAATGTCACGCAGGGCAGGCATTCCGGTCGCCGTTTCGGTAGGGGCCACGCCTTCAGCGAATCACACTGTGCAGTCGGTGCAGAATCAGCGCACGCCGATGACCTCTGTTGAGGAGACGCGCGAGCAGGTTACGCAGTAGGGAAGGGGAATCGCAGGCAAAAAAAATGGCGCACAATGTGCGCCATTTTATTAACAGGTACTATTACTTACGGTATTTAGTAGCCTGGTTGTCCAGACGCTGGTTAGCGCGTGCTGCGTCGTCTTTAGCAGCCTGAACGTCGGAACGCATTGCGTTCACGTCGTTGCTCAGCTGGTCAACTTTAGCGTTCAGAGTCTGAACGTCAGAAGACAGCTGATCGATTTTAGCGTTGCTGGAGCAACCTGCCAGCAGAGTAGAACCCAGGATTACCGCGCCCAGTACCAGTTTAGTACGATTCATTATTAATACCCTCTAGATTGAGTTAATCTCCATGTAGCGTTACAAGTATTACACAAAGTTTTTTAGGTTGAGAATATTTTTTTGTTGGGAATCCGCCTATTTTTGATCGTTCGCTCAAAGAAGCATCGAAATCGGCTATATCAGCCAAAAAATGCTGTTAAAACAAAATATTTTAATCGGATTCATCTTAGTAAAAGTGCGTATTAAATAGAAAAACCCGATTTGATTTTTTAATGACTATGGTCGATGGCACAAATAAAAAAAGCGCTCCGAAGAGCGCTTTTTAAACTAATTAATTCGGACAGTAATTATTACAGAACGTGAACAGATGCGGTATTGGTGGTGCCTGATGGTACCAGCGCGCCAGAAACCATCACCACAACGTCGCCTTTCTGTGCCAGACCGCACTCAACCAGCTGCAGAGCCACTTCTTTACCCAGACGATAGAAATCATCGGTAGAAGCAATCTCTTTCACCAGATGCGGAACCACGCCTTTGCTCAGCACCAGCTGACGTGCTGTGGTTTCGTTGGTGGTCAGTGCCAGGATGGTGGCGTTCGGGAAGTATTTACGTACAGCTTTCGCAGATTTGCCGCCCTGGGTTGCCACAACGATCAGCGGCGCTTCCAGTTTCTCAGCGGTCTCTACCGCACCGCGGCAGACGGCTTCGGTGATGCGCAGCTTACGGCTGTCGTTGTTGTTGTCCAGACGGCTCTTCATCACGCGGTCGGTACGCTCACAGATGGTCGCCATGATGGAGACTGCTTCCAGCGGGTATTTACCTTTTGCGGATTCGCCAGAGAGCATAACGGCATCGGTACCGTCGAGGATGGCGTTAGCCACGTCGCCTGCTTCAGCGCGGGTTGGGCGTGGGTTTTTGATCATGGAGTCCAGCATCTGCGTTGCGGTGATAACCACTTTACGTGCACGCACACACTTTTCGATCATCATCTTCTGCGCGAAGATCACTTCTTCAACCGGAATCTCAACGCCAAGGTCGCCACGAGCAACCATGATGCCGTCAGACGCTTCGAGGATCTCATCGAAGTTGTTCAGACCTTCCTGGTTTTCAATTTTGGAGATGATCTGGATATTTTCGCCACCGTGCGCTTTCAGGTGCTCACGGATTTCAACGACGTCAGAACGTTTACGGATGAAAGAGGCCGCCACGAAGTCAACGCCTTGCTCACAACCGAAGATCAGGTCTTGCTTATCTTTTTCTGCCAGGGCAGGCAGCGCGATGGAGACACCCGGCAGGTTCACGCCTTTGTTCTCACCCAGGTCGCCGTTGTTCAGCACTTTACAAACAACGTTCTTACCTTCGATAGCGGTCACTTCCATGCCGATCAGACCGTCATCCACCAGCACGGTGTTGCCCACGGAGAGATCGCTGGTGAAGCCTTCGTAAGTCACAGCAACGATTTCGCTGTTGCCGACCACGGACTTGTCTGTAGTGAACGTGAAGGTCTGGCCCGCTTTCAGCGAAACGTCATTGCCGCCTTCCAGTTTGATGGTACGAATTTCTGGACCTTTGGTATCCAGCAGGATTGCTGCTTTTTTACCGGTCTTGCTCATCACGTTGCGCAAGTTCTGAATGCGCTGGCCGTGTTCAGCATAGTCACCGTGAGAGAAGTTCAGACGCATAACGTTCATGCCGGCGTCCAGCATTTTGGTCAGCATCTCTTCAGATTCGGTTTTCGGGCCGATGGTGCAAACAATTTTCGTCTTTTTCATGACAGTCTTAGTCTTTAAGTTGAGAAGGATATGGAAATCTCGCTCCGGGGGCGCTGGGCCTCAGAGTCAAACCTGTGTTGCGAATGATTTTATGGCACGCAGTAAGGATAGGTGACATCAATTGAGCGTGCAGAAGAAAGTGTGCCTGTGTTTCAGCCCAGGAGGAGAGGGAAAGTTGTATGCGTTGTTTTTTGTATTCCAAGCGCTGAAACCATTCATCAGGGATTAGGCGCGCATTATACGCCTAAGTATGCGCAAAAGGAAAATGAAAACAGCGTTTCAAAAATTATATGTGCAGATTCACAAAGGATTGTTATCAACGCGTTAAGCTTGCCCAGGCGGATGTTGCGGCAACGAAAAACCTAACCGCAAATTTGCCAGATTTGCTGCTTTTCCAGCGATACGCCGCCCTTTCTGGCCCGTGAATCCAGGTAAAAGGCGAACCAGAGGTGCATTTGCGGAAAATAGCTGACCTTTTCCATAATGCAGCTATCCCGCTCTCCCCAGTCAAACTGCCGTTTATAACTCAAAATTATATGAAATTCCTTTTTGGTCATTTCAAAGATAATCACGGCTGATTACTATCATTTGGACATCCATACTGCTAAACCGCTAAATGCTAACGGATAAGTATAAGAATGATAGTTCTCAGGAATATTTCGAAGATTTTTGATGACGGAAAAGTCTCGCTGACCGCCGTTGACGACGTCAACCTGGCGATTGAGCAGGGGCAAATTTACGGCATCATTGGCTACAGCGGTGCCGGTAAAAGTACGCTGATTCGCCTGCTAAACGGACTGGAAAAACCGACTACAGGCACGGTGACCATTAACGGGCAGGAGATTTCCGCGGCGAAAGGCGAGGCCCTGCGTCAGGCACGTCTGAAGATCAGCATGGTGTTTCAGCACTTTAATCTGCTCTGGTCGCGCACGGTGAGTGAGAACATCGCCTTCTCTATGCAAATTGCCGGCGTATCCAAAGCCAGCATCGCTGCGCGCGTCGCCGAGCTGGTAGAACTGGTGGGATTAAAAGGGCGTGAAAATGCTTATCCATCCCAACTGAGCGGTGGGCAGAAACAGCGCGTAGGCATTGCCCGGGCGCTGGCCAATAATCCGGATGTGCTGCTCTGCGACGAGGCCACCTCGGCGCTTGACCCGCAAACCACCGATCAGATCCTCGATCTACTGCTGGACATCAATCGTCGCTTTAAGCTGACTATTGTATTAATCACCCACGAAATGCACGTGGTGCGCAAAATCTGCGACCGCGTGGCGGTGATGGAAAACGGCAAAGTGGTGGAGGAGGGCGAGGTGCTGCAGGTCTTTACCCATCCGCAAAAGGCGATCACGCAGCAATTTGTGCGTCAGGTAAGCCAGTATGCAGAAGAGGAGACCTTCAATCCGGAACTGACAAACGCGCTGGAAGGCACGGTAATCAAACTGACCTTCACCGGTCACAGCACCCATCAGCCCATCGTTGGGGAGCTGACCCTGCGCTATGGCCTGCCCTTTAACATTCTGCACGGCAAAATGACACAAACCGCTCACGGCGTCTTCGGACAGCTCTGGCTGCACGTCGTTGCAACGGAAGAACAACTCAACAATATCCTCGCCGACCTGCAGCAAAGCGATATTGAAGGCGAGGTAGTTAAACATGGCTGAAAATCTCTTCCCACACCTGAAGTGGGACCAGCTCTGGGCCGCCACCCAGGAGACGCTGTACATGACCGCCTTGTCTGGCGTGGCGACATTTGCGCTGGGGTTGATTCTGGGACTGGCGCTCTTTTTAACCGCCCGCGGCGGTATGTTCCAGAATCGCACGGTCTATAGCCTGATCTCCATTGTGGTGAACGTCTTCCGCTCGATTCCATTCATCATTCTGATCGTGCTGCTGATCCCCTTCACCAAAACCGTGGTGGGCACCATTCTTGGCGCTAACGCCGCATTGCCGGCGTTGATTGTCGGGGCGGCCCCTTTCTATGCGCGTCTGGTAGAGATCGCCCTGCGCGAAGTGGATAAAGGCGTTATTGAAGCCACGCGATCGATGGGCGCACGACTGAGCACATTAATCTTTCGGGTTTTATTGCCGGAGTCATCACCCGCGCTGGTATCAGGCATGACGGTCACGCTGATTGCCCTGGTGAGCTACAGCGCAATGGCAGGGGTGATTGGTGCTGGCGGTTTAGGAAATCTGGCTTATCTGGAAGGATTCCAGCGCAACCATGGTGACGTCACGCTGGTGGCAACGGTGACCATTTTAATCATCGTTTTCATTATCCAGTTCTGCGGCGATGTCATTACTTCACTGTTAGATAAAAGATAATCACGAATAACACACAGGAACCAACATCATGAAAAAAACACTGACGCTGATCGCCGCCGCAACCCTGAGCGCCCTGAGCTTTGCCTCCTGGGCAGACACCCTGACCGTGGGTGCGTCTAACACCCCGCATGCGGAAATTCTGGAGCAGGCTAAGCCGATTCTGGCGAAGCAGGGTATCGACCTGGAGATTAAACCTTTCCAGGACTATATTCTGCCGAACACCGCGCTGGCGGGGCGTGATATCGACGCCAACTATTTCCAGCATATCCCTTATCTGAACAGTGTGCTGAAAGACCACGCCGGTGACAAAGAGTATGACTTTGTCAGCGCAGGCGCTATCCACATTGAGCCTATCGGTATCTACTCTAAAAAATACAAATCGCTGAAGGATCTGCCGGAAGGCGGCAAAATCATCATGCGTGACGCCGTGTCTGAAGAGGGCCGAATCCTCTCCATTTTTGAGAAAGAGGGCGTGATCAAGCTGAAGCCGGGTATCGACAAAGTAACCGCCCGCATTAGCGATATCGTGGAAAACCCGAAAAAACTGCAGTTTACGCCGAACGTGGAGGCCTCTCTACTGCCGCAGATGTATAACAACGACGAAGGCGCCGCCGTGGTGATTAACGCCAACTACGCGATTGATGCCGGTCTGGATCCGGTTCACGACCCCATCGCGGTAGAGAGCGGTGAGAACAACCCGTATGCCAACATCATCACCGTGCATCGTGGCGATGAGAAGAAGAAAGATATCGTGGCGCTGGTGGACGTGCTGCACTCGAAAGAGATTCAGGACTGGATCCGCACCAAATATAAAGGCGCGGTGATCCCGGTAAATAACTAATCCCCTGATTTATTTTAAAAAAGCCTGGTGGGCCACTCGCCGGGCTTTTTTTGTATATGAGGTATGAATGCTTTAAGCTGGCCTTTTCGGGCAAAGGAGTGAAAGCGATGGGCAATGTGAGCAAAGACGACGCGCTGTATCAGGAGATGTGCCGGGTGGTAGGAAAAGTGGTGCTTGAGATGCGTGATCTGGGACAGGAACCGAAGCATATTGTGATTGCCGGGGTAGTGAGAACATCACTGGCGAACCAACGCGTGAAGCGAAGTGAATTAACCACCGAAGCGATGGAGCGCGTCATTAAAGCGCTGGCAGGCTAACCACCACGCACGCGGGCGCTTTGCGCTGCCCGTCCGGTTTGTGCGAATTTCGCAAAACCTCTGCCGGTTTTGGTATTTCCCTCGTCCTCTTTCTGCTGCTTAACTAAGGGCAGGCTGAAATGACGAGGAACAGGACCATGCGAAAATGGATAAGTACGTTACGGCGGTTTTTTGCCACACCCGAAACGCGTGCAGAGAACAGTGCGCAACGTATTATTGAGTCGATTTTGCCCGTCGCCAGCCTGTATGGCGTGGACATCGCCACTATCGACCCGGAGTGGTTCCATGCGCAAACGCAACGTTAAAAACCGCCTCATGCGGGAAACTTACTGGAACGAGGTGTGCGTTCTGTGACCGGGATCCCCGGCACCTTTTGTCCGTAACCTGACAACCTGCTAAGGTTTCTGGCGTCTACCCACCACGCCAGCTAAACGGATGAACAGCAAAAACTTTATTAGACGTAGCCTCCTGCTCTGGCTCTCCTTTAGTCTGCTCTGTAGCGCGCTACTCTACGCCGAGCAAATCCGCCGTCAGTACTGGGATCGCGATCGGGATTTCAGCGCCCTCTGGTCAGCCATCGGTGCGGTACTCACCCAAAACGAATCGGTTCTGCCGTTGCTTAGCGGCGATGAAGATCTGCTGGCGTTGCGCAAAAAATTTCCGCAAATTGTGGCGCTGGAAAAAACGGCTAACCGTCCCCTCGATGCCGCACGCGTTGAACCCTCAGGCGGAAATCAATACTGGCTCTATAACCCCTGGCGACAAATCCGTGTGCGCATTGACCTGCAACCCATGCTGGATACCCACCACCGTTTTACCGCCTTGCGCCTGAATCTCACCGATCCTGTTGCCGCACCCGACACCACGGCCTTCTGGCACTGGCAGCGCCCGTTTCCTCAGCACACTCAACCGTTCTTGCTGAGCGCCGAGGCAAAGCCGGCCTGGTTTCAGGTCTCTGCCGGGCCGTTCATGCTGCTGATTCTGCTCTGCGGCGCGGTGACCGGGGTCGGCCGACTGTTCCTCTGGCAGCGTCTGCAGCGGCAGAATGCCGAACGCCGCGCCTGGTATTATCAGCATGCCCGCCTGAATACGCTGGGGGAGATCACCGCCGGGATTGTCCACGAAATTAACCAGCCGTTGACGGCCGCGCAGACCTGGATACAGGGTGCAAAGCGACAGGTGCGACAAGGGAATCTGGATGTCACAGGACAGGCACTGGACGCAGCCCTGGTGCAAACGCAGCGGATCAGCGCCTTGCTAAACCGCTTTCGTGAACATGTGGCCGAAGAGAAAGTGGATTTACAGGCGGTCGATCTGGCCGAGTGCTGGCAGCATGTGGGCAATTTACTGCAACATGAGCGCAGCGCGAAACATATTCGCATTACCCACGATTTTCCCCCTGATGGGCGCAGCATCCTGGCAGACCGTTTATGGCTGGAGCAGGTGCTGCATAACTTGCTCAGCAACGCCATTCAGGCCCAGCAAGAGCGCCCGGCGGGCTGGGTACATATTGCCAGCCAGCGTCGGGCTGAGCATCTCCTGGTAACATTAACCGACGGTGGCCCCGGCTTTACCCCCGAAGCCCTCGAGAAGGCCTTTATGCCGTTTTATAGCGGCCGGCAGGGGGGCATCGGGTTGGGGATGACCCTGACGGAGTCGCTGGTAGAGAGAATGAACGGCACGATTTCACTGCATAATGCGCCCGAAGGCGGAGCCCGGATCGCGCTGCAATTCACCCATCCGGAGGAGACAACACATGGGTAGTCACATCTATTTAATCGATGACGATGCGGCCATCCGGGAATCGTTAGCCTTTTTGCTCTCGGATATGGGCTGGCAGGTCGTTTCCTTCGAGAGCATTGCCGCCTTTATTGCCGTGCACGGCAGCGACCCATCCTTGACCGGCTGCCTGCTGCTGGATATGCGCATGCCGGGGAAAGGGGGATTGACGTGGCTGGAAGAGGGGCAGTGGCCGTGGCCGCTGCTGCCGGTGATCCTGATGACCGGACATGGGACCATCGACGCCTGTCGCCGGGCATTTCATAACGGGGTATTTGAGTTCTTCACCAAGCCTCTGGACGCCGATAAGCTTATCGAAACCCTCGGTCGCGCGCTGGAGGAGAGCACCGCGCGCATGACGCGCTGGCAGGAAAGCCGGCGCGTGCGAATCTTATTTGAGCAGCTCACCGCCCGCGAACATGAGGTGCTGAAAGCACTGATGGAAGGGCATAGTAACAAAGAGGTGGCGCAGCGGCTGCATCTCTCCCCGCGTACGGTAGAGGCGCACCGGGCGGCAGTCTTCGCCAAGCTGGGCGTCACCAGCCTGGTCCAGGCCATACGTGAATATGACAAATTGCAATCCGTATAACTACCAGGTGGATTGCGTAATCAACCGAATAACGTTTCATCGCGCGCTTTCGTACTCTGTGCCTGTTTCCCCTCACAAGAGAATGAGCGATGAAAAAGAGAATGATGGCAGCGGCCCTGATTGCGGGTCTGGTAAGCGTATCGGCACAGGCGCAGTCTGTCGCGCAGAAAAGCCTCTCATTGACCCAGGCCAATGCCCTGGCGACGGCGGCCATTCAGGCCTGCATGGCCAAAAACTATCAGGTCACGGTGACCGTGGTCGATCGCGCAGGGGTGGTAAAAGCCGTCCAGCGCACGGATAACGCGGGTCCGCATACGGTTAAGGCCAGTGAGATGAAAGCCTGGACTGCCCTGAGCACCAAAAATTCCTCGGGCAAGGTGATGGAGGCGGCGCAAAACAATACCGGGGCGCAAAACATGCGTGATGTTCCGGGCTTCTTACTGCTGGCGGGTGGGCTACCGGTGAAGGAGGGGGATGAGGTGATTGGGGCCATCGGTATCGGCGGCGCACCGGGGGGCCATCTTGATGAAGCCTGCGCTCAGCAAGCCATTGAAGGCCTCGATAAGTAATAAAAAGCCCCGAGGTATCGGGGCATTTCGTTTAGATCTTGCAGGCATCGCCGCAGTCGTTGTCCGCGATAATTTCCTGAGCTTTCTTATCTGCATCTTCCAGACGCTCTGCGTTACGCTCTTCTGCCTCATCCAGCCCGCTAAAGACCAGATTATCGAGATCGATTTCCATACATCACCTGCTTTATCAGTTTGATCATCGGCTCAGTATAGGCAGGTGACAGGCAAACTGCACGTCGCAATCTGTGCGGTTACGCGCGACGTTTCACACATGCACTGCATGGCGAGATTGTTGACGAGCGCTATACATTTGCTGACATATCCCTTACATTGCCCTCCTCATAATAAAACAAATAGTTCTCATTACTATTCGCATTGGCGCTCAGCGGGCATCAGACGCTGGCGTAAAAGACGATAAAGGGCAGGGCACAAGATGACATTTCTACGCAGAAAGCGTGGCAAGAAACTCGCCGCGTCGATCCCAGTTAAACCGCTTACCTTTTCTCTGCTGGCGGTGGCAATCCATGCGCTGGTGCAGCCGGCATATGCCGCTGACGAAGCAGACATGGTGGTGTATGGCAGCGGCGAAAGCACGGCTGAGTCACAGCAAGACTATGCGGTAAAAACCACGCGGGCGGGCACGAAAATGGTGCTGGCACCGCGCGACATCCCCCAGGCGGTGAGCGTGGTAACCACCCAGCGGATGGCGGATCAAAACCTCCAGTCGGTGGATGACGTCTTAACCAACGCCACGGGCGTTTCGTCCCAGGCCATCGACAGCGAGCGTAGTTATTACTATTCGCGCGGCTTTGCGATCACGAGCTTCTCTTACGATGACATCCCCACCGCCACGGGCGATGCGTGGAACTACGGCGACGCGGCGGGAGATACCGCCATCTATGATCGCATTGAAGTGGTGCGCGGGGCGACCGGGCTCATGACCGGGGCTGGCGATCCGGGGGCCTCTATTAACATGGTACGAAAAACAGCTGCCTCGAAAACCCCCGCAGCGAATATTAGCGCCAGCTACGGCAGCTGGAATGCACAGCGCTACGTCGCCGATCTCGCCACACCGCTTAACAGCGACGCCAGCCTGCGCGGGCGAGTGGTGACGGGGTATCAGGATCAAGACAGCTGGCTGGATCGCTACCATAAAAGAAAGAAATTCCTCTACGGCGTGGTGGATGCCGATCTGACCGAACGCACAACGTTATCGCTGGGCTGGGATTATCAGCAGAACAATACCGCTAATCCAACCTGGGGCGGCCTGCCGAGTCTTTATAGCAATGGCACCAGAACCCATTACAACCGCAGTACCAACACGGCGGCCGACTGGACGGGTTATGAAGTTGAATCACGTAAAGTCTTCGCGACCCTCACCCACGCCTGGGATAATGGCTGGACATTCCGCCTCAACGGGACGCACGGAGAGCAGACCTTTAACGATACCTTGCTGTATGTGATGGGCAACCCCGATGTGAACACTGGCGAAGGCACCACCGGCTGGGGCAGTAAAGATCGCGGCGAACGTAAGCTCGACGCCTGGGATGCGTATCTCAGCGGCCCCTTCGAGTTGTTGGGACGCCAGCATCAGCTGATGGCGGGAGCCAACTATAGCCGCCAGCATAATGCGACCGAAAGCCGGGATGGCCCGCTGGACAGCGAGCAGATGGGCATTTTTAGCAATAACTGGGACGGCAGCGTGGCAGAACCGACCTGGGGCGACTGGTATCAGAATGCGGATGATATTGTCCGGCAGAAATCAGCCTACACCGCAGCACGGTTGTCGATCACCGATCCGCTGTCGCTGATTCTGGGGGCGCGTTACACCCAGTACAACACCAACGGCAGCAGCGGTGAGATGCGTAAATATAATCTCACCCCTTATGGCGGCGTGGTTTATGACATCACCGACAGTCTGTCTGGCTACGCCAGCTATACCTCAATCTTCTCACCGCAGACAAAACGCGACACCCGCGGCGCATGGCTCTCGCCGGTGACCGGCAAAAATTATGAAACCGGTTTGAAAGCCGACTGGGCGGATGGCCGCCTGACGACCAATCTGGCAATTTTCCGCATTGAGCAGGAGCACGCCGCCGAGGCGATCAGCGGCCAGTTTGTTAACGGCTCCAGCGAGCAGGCCTATCAGGAGACGGAAGGCGCGGTGAGCAAAGGGGCTGAGCTGGAAGTTAACGGTGCCGTCACCGATAATCTGCAGCTCACCTTCAGCGCGACGCGTTACGTGGCGCGGGATAAGCGCGGCCGGTTTAACAGCTATGCGCCGCAAACGCAGCTCAAGCTCTTTACCCGTTACCAGCTTCCGATGCTGCCGGAATTGACAGTCGGCGGCGGCGTGAACTGGCAAAACCGGGTCTACAAAGACGTGACCGGGCCTGATGGCGAGACGCAGCGCCTCCATCAGGGCAGCTATCCGCTGGTGGATCTGTTTGCTCGCTATCAGCTGACCCGACAGCTGGCGGTGCAGGCGAACGTCAGCAACCTGTTTGATCGTGAATACTCTTCCTACCTGGATGACTCCGCCGTCTATGGCGATCCCCGTCACTTCTCGGTGAGCCTCAATTACCAGTTCTGATTTTCCTTCCCCGGCCTGGCCGGGGATTTTCTTGCAAAACGTGTCATCTCGCTTAATTCCCCTTCCGGTTTTACCTGCCGGTGGTACACTTTAAAACTGTGATCTTTGTCATGCAGTCATTAAAACCGAAAAAGAGACAGTGCTATGCAACATATCATTGAGGGTTTCCTCAACTTTCAGAAAGAAATTTTCCCACAACGTAAAGAACTGTTCCGCAGCCTGGCTTCCAGCCAGAACCCCAAAGCGCTTTTTATCTCCTGCTCCGACAGCCGCCTGGTACCGGAACTGGTCACCCAGCAGGAACCGGGACAGCTCTTTGTGATTCGTAACGCGGGCAACATCGTTCCGTCATTCGGCCCAGAGCCGGGCGGCGTGTCAGCAACCATCGAATATGCGGTGGTTGCGTTGGGCGTGACCGATATCGTGATTTGCGGCCACTCCAACTGTGGCGCGATGAAAGCCATCGCCGCCAACCAGGATCTGGAGCCGATGCCGGCTGTCGCCCACTGGTTACGTTACTCAGACGCGGCGAAAGCGGTAGTGGATAAGAAAAGCTGGGAAAACGAGACAGATAAAGTGAACGCGATGGTGCAGGAAAACGTCATTGCGCAGCTTAATAACATTAAAACCCATCCGTCTGTCGCGGTCGGCCTGCGTAACAACGCGCTGCGCCTGCATGGCTGGGTCTACGATATTGAAAGCGGTGTGATTCATGCGCTGGATAAAAACAGCAAATCGTTCGTTTCGCTTTCGGATAATCCGGACGTTTACTGCGAATAATCTAAACGCGGCTCAGGCCGCGTTTTTTTATCCCCTCTGCCAGTAGAGAGGCGAGCCAAACGCCTCCAGATAGTAATCAATTACCGCCCTGACATTCAGAGAAGGATGACGCGCATCGGGATAAAGTGCCGAAATCAGTTGCGGCTCGGTATTGATGGTCGCCTCAAGTTCGGGCAGTAGCGCAACAAGTTCCCCGCTTTGCAGCTTATCGCCAATCAGCCAGTCCGGAAACAGCACCAATCCCATCCCCCCCAGCGCGGCGATGAGCAAAGCCTCCGCATTGTTAGAGGTCATCAAGGGCGACACAGGGTAGTGTGTCCAGTCAGCGCCCATCGCGCGGAAAAACCAGCGGTTAGGACCCGAAGAACCCCGGTACACCAGACAACGGTGAGATGAAAGGTCGTCAGGGCTCGCCGGCGTGCCAGAGCGGCGGAGATATCCGGGGGCGGCGGCCAGATGATACACCTGGCGTCCGAAGGTACGGGCGTGAAACGACGAGTTGGTCAGCGCGCCGATGCGAAAGATCACATCAGCAGCGTCTTTATGCGGATCGATATAGTCGTCGGTCAGAATGAGCTCGATATCCAGTCCCGGATAGCGCTCGCTCAGGCCCGGCAGGGCAGGGGCAACGTGCCGCTGGCCGAAAAACACCGGAGCGTTAATACGCACCAGACCGGTGGGCTGCTGGGTTCTGGCGGCTAGCTCCCGACGCGCCTCGTCGAGGCTGCGAGTCATCTCTCGGGCATAGCGGATAAACAGATGACCATTTTCGGTGGGGATGATTGAGCGCGTGTTGCGATAGAAGAGCTGCTGACCGAGCGCATCTTCAAGCTGATGGATCACCCGCGACACCTGTGAAGCCGAGATCCCCTGTTGGCGTGCCACCACGGAAAAATTATGCGTCTCATAGACTTCTATAAAAATCAGCAAGGTACGCAGGGTGATACTACCCGAATCGGTCATTGATGCAGATCCTGCAAAGGTGTTTATCCTATTGTAGCATTTTTCTCATGAATACAAACGCGTACCCTTCCGGACCTGAACAACAAAAGAGTCACTACTATGCAATTTTTATTGATCGGGTTAGTCATTGCCGGAGGGATGGGACTGTCCGTAGAGGCCGGTCTGCTGGGGCCGCTGGGACAAGAGGTGGGCGATTTATGGGCAACGTTGAGCATATTTGGCGTAGGCGCGGCATTAACGTTTTTGCTGATGCTCTTTTTTAGTCCACGTAATGCGCCTTCGTATTTTTCGCAACCCGGTTGGCAGCTGCTGGGCGGCATTCTTGGGCCGGTTTACGTCATTATCCTGACGGTTACCACTCCGATGATCGGCATTGCGCTAACGATGATAGGTATTCTGGCCGGGCAGGTGTTCAAAAGCCTGGTGATCGATCATTACGGCCTGTTTGGTACGCCGCACCGTAAAATTGACCGTAAACGACTTCTTGCGCTGCTGTTTATTATTGCCGCGCTCATTTTCGTCGCGCAGGGGTAAGATATGACGATAATAATGGTTATGCTCGCTGTGATTGGCGGGGCGATGTTGAGTATTCAGGCTGCGATTAATGGGCAGCTTGGTAGTAAAGTGGGGGTCTTCAAGAGCGCATTTCTGACCTTTTCAGTGGGCGCGTTGGTGACGTCGCTGCTTATCCTCTTCTTTGAACCCGCTCATCCGGTCACGCTGCTGGATGTTCCGAAATGGCAACTGGTCGGGGCGCTGTTTGGCGTCCCTTACATCATTATTATGGTGATAGCGGTGCAACGCATCGGCACCGCCGTAGCCACGGTGGCGGTCATTTTCGGGCAACTGGCCATGAGCCTGCTTATCGACAATTTTGGCTGGCTGGGCAATGCGGCCATCCCTTTTTCCTTCAACCGCTTTGGCGCCGTGATCTGCCTGGGCATTGCCCTGTGCTTTATCTACGCCAGCAGCGTTGCTGAAAAACGACGCTCATAGCGCCCCCGTTGTGCCACGCCGACGCTAGTCTAAGCGTCGGCGTATCCGTTGCGACGGAGAGAGAATGGCCCTCGCCATGGCGGCACCAATGTCAGCACTTTCGGTCAGACCCTGCACAAAGGGTCTGTCCTGCATCAGCCATGGCAGGGCACCAAAGGCGATGCGGCCCCGTGCTTCGACGGGATCGTGCAGAGTGTAATTCTCGGTCACGTCCGGAATGTCGTCCCCGACGGCCTGAACCTGTTCGCGCAGGCGTGGGAACGGCAGATCTTTGGTTTTTAGTGCCCGCTGACCGCGTGCGTCAATATAGACATCAAATTCATAGCGCTGCTCGTCAGTGGTAATGATGGTTCGGTCTTCCTGAATATCCAGACGGTAGTCGGTGCCCAGCGCGATAATGTTGATGATCCCGGCCTCACGCAGTGCAAGCAGGCGGCGAATCGACTGCGAGGGGATAGCCGCATAGTTATCGATAAAGACCCGGGCCAGACCGGATTTAAACCGTTTTCTGTCGTCATCGTTCAGGTGAGGCACGATCTCCTGAACCGGCTCATGCATACGCAAAATAGCGTATCGCCAGGGGACGGTATGCTTGTTACGTTTGTTCTCCTCGACTTCACGCAGATTCTCTTCGGCCCATTTAAAAGGGTCATGCTCACGACGTTCAGCGAACCAGGCTTTTGAGAAGCTATCTGCATCATGGGTCGCAAGCGCGATATGGTCACTCCAGGCCGGATCGGCAAGGCTAATCTCCTTTACCATCAGGGCAAAGACGCGGTCGAGTAACCCCTCCGGGCCCTGTTCGATTTCAGCCTTTAGCGCGGCGTCTGTGACCACCTCAAGGGGCTCGTAGGGCAGCGGACAGTAAAAGTCCGCTTCGGGAAACACTCCGGTGCGCGACATTAACGCTACCTTCAACCCTTCACGGCCATCATCGAGCTCAAAGCGGCACGGCTGTGCATCAGATTCGAAAAACGTCCCGTGCTGGATCACCACCGCCATGGCCGCATCGAGACCACTCAATGAGGTGCCCATAATGCCCACCCGACAGGCCGGAACCGTTGCTTCCATCAGGCCGGACCAGGGGCTTGGGAAATACGTGCGGCTAGATTCCTCTTCATCCGGCCAGACGTGCCCGGTAGCAATCGCAACAAAATCATAATTACGCGGCTCGGGTGCCGCATCTTCCCACAGCATGACCCCCTCTTGTGTTGCTTGCAGATCAGTAACCTGACAAGACTCTTTTATCTCAACGTCGAAGCCTTGTTTTTTCGCCTGTTCCACGCAGGCTAGAAAGCGATCGCGCAGGTATTCGCCCAGCAGCAAGCGCGGCAGAAACTGGCGATCGTGCAGGGAGTCTCGTGCAACGTCATAACGGGCCAAATGTTCAACAGGTTGCAGACGTAGCCAGTCGAGGTAAGTCATAAAGAGAGGGGGGATTTCGATACTGGCGATGTTGGCCAGCATCATCCTGGAGTTATCGTCATGGCTGTACGGCATGCCGATACCGGCTTTTTCACCCTGTTCATAAACCGTAATCGATAACGCTTCTTTCGCCTCAAGTAACGAAAAGAACGTATAAATCCCTGTGGGACCCGAGCCGACAATCGCTATTTTTTTCATTTTTTTATGCATCCTTATCTCAACGCCATGCCGAAAAAAGTCCTCTGGATCAAGTGTGGACGAAAAATGTGAAACCCGGCAGGTCTGGCGCGTAAACGAGGCACGAAGTGCGTAAAAAATGATCTGCCACAGGCGAATACTGACTTCAGAAAGCATATGACCTTGCGATAAACAACAATCAGGAGGGAGATGCTATGAACGAACAGAATCCGTATTCCGTCACCAATTTTGACTTTCTGGCGCGCAGTTTTGCCCGGATGCAGGCGATGGGACGACCCGTTGATATTGGTGCCGTCACTGGCAATATGAATGACGAACAAAAGGTCTGGTTTCGGGAAAGATACCAACGTTACCTGGAGCAAGCCACAAGGGCAAAGGAAAAAGCACTGAGCTAATCATCACGACCAACGGGCTTTCGGGCCCGTTTTCTTTTCGTCGAAAAGGGGTGATTAAAAAGAGAGGCACTGAGATTCAGCAGAATGGTGCGTCCGGGTGAATCCGTCCACCGCCCCCCATTCTGTCAATCGGTTAGGGCTACCAACATATTCTGTTCAGCTAATAGCGACCTGCCTGGACATTTACCTGACGAGATACTTTGTAGATGTTGTTAACGCTGTCTCTTATTTACGCTGTTGATTTCGCCTTCAGTATCGAATAAAAAAATAGTCTGCGGTTCGTCTTCGGCGCTGCATAATCAGAATTGCTGCATAATCAGAATTAATAAACGCGCAATCCTCTCTGAAATTCTTAAACAAAAAATGCTGGAGATATTTTTTTGTTTGATAATGGAGTCAATCTCAGCGCAAGCCTGCAAGAACAGATCGAAGAACATTCTTAATGGAATGATCGCCATAAGAGCAGTAATAAAGATACGTTGTTAAATGGAGTGATCCAAATCAATAAATAATGATAATTTCGATATAAAATTTATGATTCTTATTTTGCTAGCCTATATATCTACCCTTTTCAAACAAAGCAGTTGATTTCTCTTATCTGTCAGGCATGCGTAATGTTCATCATATTCTCAATGCAGAAGAAAATTCTTAAGTAATTTCTTATGGTGGCCCTAAGATCTAAAATGTTGATCTTTATTAGTGGTTTACACTATTATCGCTTTTGCAATAAAGTGCCCATCCACTCAATAAACATTTTGCAAGGAAAGGGAATGCTATGGCTGATACGTTCCAGAATGAAGTGCCAAAAGCACGAATAAATTTAAAATTGAGCCTGCATACAGGGGGCGCGCAGAAGAAAATCGAACTGCCGCTTAAACTCCTCGCCATGGGTGATTTCAGTAATGGCAAAGAATCCCGACCATTATCTGAACGAGAGAAAATCAACGTCAATAAAAACAACTTCAACAGCGTGCTTTCAGAATTTAATCCAGAGGTGAACCTGAGCGTTAAGAATACGCTGGCAAACAGTGACTCCGCAGAAAATGTAAAGCTGAGTTTTTCCGATATCAAAGATTTCGAGCCAGAACAGGTTGCTCGTCAAATACCTCAACTTCGCGCCATGCTGGCAATGCGTAATTTATTACGCGACCTTAAATCCAATCTCCTTGATAACGCCACTTTCAGAAAAGAGCTCGAGAAAATTCTCAAAGATCCGGCTCTGTCTCAGGAATTACGCGACGAAATGAGTGCGCTGGCCCCGAAATAACCGTCGGGCCTCTCTTTTAATGGATTAATCGGGAACATGCTGATGACTGTCAATACTGAAACTGCTGCGGCACCGGGTCATACTACGGTGCTGGAAAATGAGAGCGTTTACGCCTCCCTGTTCGAAAAAATTAATCTGACGCCGGCTTCCCATCTTGGCGATATCAACGCCTTTATGGATGATGCTGCCCTTGCCGATGCGCCTGCGGGCGAGCGTTTGACGGCGGCGATGCAGGTCTTTATGGACTGTATCCGTAAATCCGGACAGCAAGTAGAAAAGCTCGACAAGACCTTGATCGATCACCATATCGCCGAACTGGATTACCAGATCAGCCGCCAGCTTGATGCGGTAATGCACCATCCTGAATTCCAGAAAGTTGAATCCCTGTGGCGCGGCCTGAAACAACTGGTCGACAATACCGACTATCGCCAGAACGTGAAAACCGAAATTCTGGATGTGTCCAAAGACGATCTGCGTCAGGACTTCGAGGACGCGCCGGAACTGATTCAGAGCGGCCTCTACTGGCACACCTACACCGCCGAATATGATACCCCGGGCGGTGAGCCGATCGGTTCGGTGATCTCCTCTTACGAGTTTGACGCCAGCCCGCAGGATATCGCGCTGCTGCGCAACATCTCCAACGTCTCCGCCGCGGCACATATGCCGTTTATCGGCTCCGTTGGCCCGACATTCTTCCTGAAAGACTCCATGGAAGAGGTGGCCGCGATTAAGGATATCGCTAACTACTTCGACCGCGCCGAATACATCAAGTGGAAATCCTTCCGTGACACCGACGACTCCCGCTACATCGGGCTGGTAATGCCGCGCGTGCTGGGCCGCCTGCCGTACGGTCCGGACACCGTACCGGTGCGTAGCTTCAACTACGTTGAGCAGGTGAAAGGCCCGGATCACGAGAAATACCTCTGGACCAGCGCGGCGTTCTCCTTCGCCTCCAATATGGTGAAGAGTTTCATCAACAACGGCTGGTGCGTGCAGATCCGTGGCCCGCAGGCGGGCGGGGCGGTGAAAGATCTGCCTATCCACCTGTATGATCTGGGCACCGGCAACCAGGTGAAAATCCCGTCAGAGGTGATGATCCCGGAAACCCGCGAGTTCGAATTCGCCAATCTCGGCTTTATCCCGCTATCTTACTATAAGAACCGCGATTACGCCTGCTTCTTCTCGGCGAACTCTGCCCAGAAACCGGCGCTGTACGACACCGCCGATGCGACCGCCAACAGCCGCATCAACGCGCGTCTGCCGTACATCTTCCTGCTGTCGCGCATTGCCCACTACCTGAAGCTGATCCAGCGTGAAAACATCGGCACCACCAAGGATCGCCGCCTGCTGGAGCTGGAGCTGAACACCTGGGTGCGGGGTCTGGTGACCGAAATGACCGATCCGGGCGACGCGCTGCAGGCATCCCATCCGCTGCGCGATGCGAAGGTGGTAGTGGAAGACATCGAGGACAACCCGGGCTTCTTCCGCGTGCGTCTGTATGCGGTGCCGCACTTCCAGGTGGAAGGGATGGACGTGAACCTGTCTCTGGTCAGCCAGATGCCGAAAGCGAAAGCGTAAGGCGGTAGCAGGGATGAAAATTTATCGTCCGTTATGGAGTGACGGGGCGTTTCTGGCCCCGCAACAGTTCCAGCAGCAGGCCCGCTGGGATGCGCACGTTGCTGATAACGTCGCGCGAATGGCGCTGGCGCATCCCTGGGGTGTGCTGTGCGCTGAGTTTGACGACAGCGCACTGTCGCTCTCCCGCCTCAATGCCACGCGTCTGGCGGTACGTTTTGCCGACGGAACGTTGGTGGACACGGATCTGGCGGATAACCTGCCGCCGGTATGTGATGTGTCCGCAGTGGGGCAGGAGAGTGTAGAGGTGCTGCTGTGTCTGCCACTGCTCAGCGCGAACGGCGGTAATCTGGATGACGGGCGCGACAGCGCCCGTCCTCGTCGCTGGATGTCTGAGCGGGTGACGGTTCAGGAGCTTGCCGGTCATGAACGTAGCGATCTGGCGGTACTGCGTCATGCGCTGACGCTGCGGCTGTCCACTCAGGAAAACAGCGCGTACCTGACCTGCCCGGTGGCGAAGCTTACCCGCAATACGCAGGGTCAGTGGGTTCGGGATGCCGAATTTATCCCACCGCTACTGTTGCTGGAGGCCAGTCCCGTCCTGACGGGTGAACTCAGGGATCTCCTGCACCGCCTGTCAGCACGACGTAAGCGTCTGATGTCGATGCGACGTGAAAGCAATGAGCGGATGGCGGATTTCGCCGTGGCGGACGTTTCCCTGTTCTGGCTGCTTAATGCCCTAAATAGCGCCGAGCCCGTGCTGACAGAGCTGCACCAGACGCCGACACGCCACCCTGAACTGCTGTATCGGGAGCTGGCACGGCTTGCCGGCAGCCTGTTGACGTTTTCTCTCGAGCACAACGCCGACGATATACCTCCTTACCGGCACGACACGCCGGAGCGAGTGTTTCCGCCGCTGTTTACCCTTCTGGATCATCTTCTGGAGGCCAGCCTGCCGTCGCGGGTTATCGCCATTGCGCTGGAACAGGGAGAGGACCAGGAAATCTGGCGCGGAAAACTGCACGATGCGCGGCTGCGCGAAGGCGCCGATTTCTATCTCTCCGTGCGTTCTTCCATGCCAAACCACGAACTGCAGACCCGCTTCCCGCAGCTGTGTAAAGCAGGCAGCCATGACGATGTGTCTGAGGTGGTCAATATCGCCCTGAGCGGCATGGTCATTAAACCGCTGAGCCATGTCCCTGCGGCTATCCCGCTGCGTCTGGAGAACCAGTACTTTGCGCTTGACCTGTCCACCGATGCGGCCCGCGCCATGCTGGAAGCAGGAAACTGCACCTTCTACACGCCGCAATCGCTGGGTGACGTGAAACTTGAACTCTTTGCGGTGCTGCGCTCATGAATACCCCGGATATAAACCTGATTAACCAAACCTTTTATCCAGGCTGGCTGATGGTCAGCCAGTTGCGAAGTGGCCATGAGATCCAGGACGGCGAGGCGCTTTACCGCCGCGCCTGCCGGTGGGTGAAGGATGCCCGCGAATCTCTGACTCAGGCGGGCTTCAGCGAGCTGAGCTGTGACCGGATGTTATATGCCTACTGCGCCCTGCTGGATGAGAGCGTACTCAACCGTGACAGGCAGGATGATGGCTACCGCAGGTGGCGTAAAGATCCGTTGCAGGCCCGGTTTTTTAGCACCCTGAACGCGGGTGAAGAGCTGTGGGAGCGCATCCGCCTCATCCTGCGGGAACCCGCGCCGGATGTTGCGGTACTGACCTGCCTGTACCGGACGTTACAGCTCGGTTTTGTCGGCGAATACCGTGCGCAAAATGACGAGCGGCGCGAGGACGTGATCCGTGCGCTCAGCGAGCATGTCCCGCCCTTTACCCTGACGCAGGATTCGCCTGTGGTGGTCAAGGCACCAGGGCTGCGCAGTGGACGCAGGCTCTACTGGCTGGGCTGGGCGGCAGGCTTTGCGGTGCTGGTGGCGCTGTGGTTCACCTTTTCCTCAGTACTGGCGCAGATGGTGTCACATATTGCAGGGCAGGGATAAGGGATGCGTGAATTATCCAGGGTAGTACTGACGATGCTCGCTACTGTACTGGCGCTGTGGCTGGTCCTGGGTTTCTGGCCGCTTTCCGGCGGGAGCAGGTTTGCCCTCTGCCTGTGTATTTTAGTGATGGGCGGCGCGGTGCTATGGCGGCAGTGGCGACGGTTTCGCCGTGTATCTGCGGCCCGTGAGCAGCGCGAAGAGAGCAGTCTGCCGCCGGAGGGATTTCAGGGGGCAGTGGTATTCGTCTGTGGCGATACCGCATCGCTGTTTTCGCAGGGTCTGGCGCATCGGGAAACGCGCCAGGGCTGGTATCTGCGGGTAGAGAATGCTGAGCAACTGCCGTTGCTGGCCCAGCATCTGGCGAACGCCCGTCCTGACCTGATACCCCAGGTTTCGGTACTGCTGGCGGTCGTGCCGGAGCAGCATCATTCAGAAGAGGGGCTGGCGCAGTCCCTGCGCGGATGGCGGCGAAGCATTGCGCAGTGCCGCGCGTGGCTGGATGGCCTGCCGCCAGTCTGGAGCACAGTCTGGGTAACGCCGCCGGACGGCGAATGCCCGCAAGAGGAGCGCTGGTTTACCGTGACGCCGGACCTGCCGTGTGTGCGGGTGCGTCAGAGCAGCCATGTTCCACTTCCGGTTGAGGACTGGCAGCGTGAGGCCGCCGGTCACGTTTCCCGGCTCTACCACGCGCTCTGGCTGGACAGCGTGCTTGCGTTGACGGAGCGTCATATTAACCCGCCGCTGAGTACCCGACAGGCAGAACTTCCGGCCCTGAAACTCTGCGCCTGCGGTATCAGCCTGACGCCGGTCTCTGCCGTTGCGGATAATCTCTGGCAGCAGCAAATAGGGGAGATCACCACGCTCGCCCCGGACAGTGCGCCCGTGTCGGAAATGCTCTCTCTCCCGGATGTCCTTCTTCCGTATCTGCCGCGCCGCCAGGGTGTCAGTCGCCGGATGCAGGATATACGTCTGGCTGGGGGCGTCTGTTTTCTTTTCCTCGCGCTGGCGATGCTGGCCTCCTTTATTAACAACCAGCGGCTGGTCCGCAGCGTCGGCGATCACCTTGCCGTCTATCACCGCCTTAGCGGTACGCCGCCTGAGCCAAAACTGCAGGCTCAGCAGCGTCTTCGCGCCGACAGCCGCCTGCTTGATGACTGGCTGCGTCGCGGCGAGCCGCTGCGCTACGGTCTGGGGCTGTATCAGGGGATGCGTCTGATCCCGCCAGTGGAGGCAGCCATAAACGACTGGACGCCGCCACCTCCACCTCGTCCGATCATCAAGCAGATCGTGCAGGGACCGCAGACGATCCGCCTTGACAGCATGTCGCTGTTCGACACCGGCAGGTGGGCGCTGAAGCCGGGTTCCACGAAGCTGCTGGTTAACTCGCTGGTGGGCATTAAGGCGAAGCCCGGCTGGCTGATTGTGGTGGCGGGCCATACCGACAGCACCGGCGATGACAAATCCAACCAGCTGCTTTCCTTTAAACGCGCGGAATCGGTGCGCGACTGGATGCGCGACACCGGCGACGTGCCGGAGAGCTGTTTTGCGGTGCAGGGCTATGGCGAAAGCCGGCCTGTCGCAACCAATGATACGCCGGAAGGCCGGACGCTGAACCGCCGTGTCGAAATCAGTCTGGTTCCGCAGGCGAACGCCTGCCAGATGCCGGGCAGCACCCGTGCGCCATCGCAGGATGATGGCGCATTAAAAAATGAAATGGAGAAATAACATGGCAATTCCTGTTTATCTGTGGCTCAAGGACGACGGCGGCGCGGACATTAAAGGTTCCGTGGATGTAAAAGACCGTGAGGGCAGCATCGAAGTGGTGGCGCAGGAGCATAACCTTTACATCCCGACCGACAACAACACCGGCAAGCTGACCGGCACGCGTATCCACACGCCCTTCCTGTTCACCAAGGAAATCGACTCCTCCAGCCCGTACCTGTACAAGGCGGTGACCACCGGTCAGACCCTGAAATCGGCTGAATTCAAGTGGTACAAAATCAACGACGCGGGCCAGGAAGTGGAGTACTTCAACACCAGACTGGAAAACGTGAAGGTGGTGAAAGTGAACCCGCTGATGCACGACGTCAAAGATCCCTCCTTCGAGAAGCACAACCATCTGGAACAGATTGAGCTGCGCTACGAAAAAATCACCTGGACCTATAAAGACGGCAACATCATTCATTCTGACTCGTGGAACGAGCGTACTACTGCGTAATTACCCTGGCAGACGGTTTTCCGTCTGCTTTTTTTTGCTGAGCGCCTGCCATAACGGACGCTCAGCAAAGAACACACAATCTGCCTGCCTGACCTGATGCGCTTTGGTAAGTCAACAGCGAGGGGCGGTAGCGTGCCCGGAACTGACAAAGAGAGAATCTCATGGAAAATCCAACCATCCTGCTACGTCGTCTTAACCCTTACTGCGCCCGTGCGATGGAAGGGGCTGCCTCCCTGTGTCAGACCCGGGCGCATGCGGAAATCCTGCCCGAGCACTGGCTGCTGAAGCTGCTGGAGCAGGGCGAGGGGGACATCACGGTGATTGCCCGCCGCTACGAGTGGGACATGGAGGCGATATGGCAGGACCTGTTGGCATTCCTGGAGACACTTCCGCGCTCGGTGCGCAGCCGCCCGCAGCTCTCGGACGGTTTGCAGACCCTGATGCAGAACGCGTGGCTGCACGCCTCGCTGGCGGGGGAGACGCACACCCGCAGCCAGCACCTGCTGATGGCGGTGGTGGAAAAGCCGTCGCTCCTGCGCTGCGACGGCCTGTGGCCGCTGACCACCACCGGGCAGAGCCAGCTTGCGCGCCTGCGCGGGCTGCTGGATACGCAGTCCGACGAGCGGGAGGAGGTGCAGCAGGAAGAGGAATTAACCAAAAGTGATGAGGTTGAGTTCGTGGGCCGCCCGGTGAATGCGGATATAAAAGAAGGGGAGCTCAGCCCGGCGCTGCAGAACGCCCTGGACAAATTCACCCTCGACGTCACCGCCCGCGCCCGCGACGGTAAAATCGACCCGGTGTTCGGCCGCGACAATGAAATCCGCCAGATGGTGGACATCCTCTCGCGTCGGCGCAAGAACAACCCAATTCTGGTCGGCGAGCCGGGTGTCGGCAAGACCGCCCTGGTGGAGGGGCTGGCGCTGCGCATTGCCGGAGGCAACGTGCCGGAGAGCCTGAAACCCGTCGCCGTGCGCACCCTCGACCTCGGCCTGCTGCAGGCGGGGGCGGGCGTGAAGGGAGAGTTCGAGCAGCGCCTGAAAAACATCATTGAAGCGGTGCAGCAGTCAACGCTGCCTGTTCTCCTTTTCATTGACGAGGCCCACACTATCATCGGGGCGGGCAACCAGACGGGCGGCGCGGACGCGGCCAACCTGCTGAAACCGGCTCTGGCGCGCGGGGAGCTCAGAACCATCGCCGCCACTACCTGGAGCGAGTACAAACAGTATTTCGAGCGCGACGCCGCGCTGGAGCGCCGTTTCCAGATGGTCAAAGTCGATGAGCCAGACGACGACACCGCCTGCCTGATGCTGCGAGGTCTGAAATCCCGCTACGCTGAACATCACGGCGTGCACATAACCGACGAAGCGGTCCGCGCCGCCGTCACGCTTTCCCGCCGTTACCTTACGGGCCGCCAACTGCCGGACAAGGCGGTAGATTTACTGGATACCGCCTCGGCGCGAATTCGCATGAGCCTCGACACCGTGCCGGAGCCGCTAACCCGCCTGAAAGCGCAGCTGACCGCGCTGGGAATGGAAAAGCAGGCGCTGCTGGAAGATATTGCGGTCGGGAATAACAGCCACGGCGAACGTCTGGTGACGATTGAACAGGAAGAGATAGGCATCATCCTCGAACTCGATGCGCTGGAAACCCAGTACGGAGAGGAACTGAGGCTCACGGAGCAGTTGCTGGCCTGCCGTCAGGACATCTCCCGCCACGCTGAAATCGCAGACATGCTGCAGAAGCTTAGTGGCGTGCAGAACGGTAGCCCGCTGCTGGGCCTGGACGTGGACGCCCGCACCGTGGCAACGGTGATTGCCGACTGGACCGGCGTGCCGCTCTCCTCATTAATGAAGGACGAGCAGACAGAACTGCTGAGCCTGGAGGATAACCTGGCCAGGCGCGTGGTGGGCCAGGACGCGGCGCTGAACGCCATTGCTCAGCGCCTGCGCGCCGCTAAAACTGGCCTTGCGCCGGAGAACGGCCCGCAGGGCGTGTTCCTGCTGGTCGGGCCGAGCGGCACGGGAAAAACCGAGACCGCGCTGGCGCTGGCTGACGAGCTGTTCGGCGGCGAGAAATCGCTGATAACCATCAACCTCTCCGAGTACCAGGAGCCGCACACCGTCAGCCAGCTCAAGGGCTCCCCGCCGGGCTACGTGGGCTACGGCCAGGGCGGCATTCTTACCGAAGCGGTGCGCAAGCGCCCGTACAGCGTGGTGCTGCTGGATGAGGTCGAGAAAGCGCACCGGGACGTGATGAATCTGTTCTACCAGGTGTTTGACCGGGGCTTCATGCGCGACGGCGAGGGGCGTGAAATTGACTTCCGCAACACGGTCATCCTGATGACCTCGAACCTCGGCAGCGACCACCTGATGCAGATGCTGGATGAGCAGCCGGAGGCCAGCGACGGGGACCTGCACGAACTGCTGCGCCCCATCCTGCGTGACCACTTCCAGCCCGCGCTGCTGGCGCGCTTCCAGACGGTGATTTACCGCCCGCTGACACAGGCCGCCATGCGCACCATCGTCGGGATGAAGCTGAACCAGGTGAGCAAACGCCTGGCGCGCCACTACGGCATGAAAACCGTCATTGCCGACGGCCTGCTGGACGCGCTGACCGGTGCCTGCCTGCTGCCGGACACCGGGGCGCGCAACATCGACAGCCTGCTGAACCAGCAGATTTTGCCGGTGCTGGGCCAGCAGCTGCTGACGCACATGGCGGCGGGGCAGAAGCCGCAGAGCCTGGCACTGGGGTGGGATGAGGAAGTGGGGATAGTCATTGAACTACAGCAGGCAGGTGAATAATGACCATCCATGACAAAGAGAAGGACAGAGAAAAAAAGGATAAGAAAGAAGGAACGTTGCGGTTACTGATGCCAGGAGAGATTGCGCTGGCGAAGTCGGTATTCAGGTCAACGATCCCGTATCATAAAGTCTGGATCCACTGCGGCAGTTATCTGCCATTTGGCTTGCAAAATGACTTTGTAGCTATGACCCCAAATGGTGAGATCTATTTTCGTCACTGGTACAGAGATGACTACGCATTAACTGTTCCTTTCCTGCAACATCTCTTTATTCATGAAATGGCGCATGTCTGGCAACGGGAAAAGGGGATGAATGTCATCGGACGGGGGCTAATTAGCTGGGCGGTAAGTTACCGCTATGTACTGGATGGCCGTCTGTTGAGTGAATATCCGATGGAGCAGCAGGCGCAAATTATTGCCGATCATTTTTCCCTGCAGGCAGAGGGGTATGATAACTGGTGTGAACTAAGAAAAAATAATGATGTCACGCTTGATGGAAATATTTCCGAAAATGTTATCCGTCAACAATATGCCAATGCGTTACGGGGGTTCCCGTGGTGAAAATAAAAATTGCGCACACCCGGAATGCTCTTTTAATTTTGCTCAGCTTAGCGTTACTGACCGGATGTCCTGGGAGTGGAGACTCGCTTCGGCCTGATGAAATATCAGTGTCCAGTACGAAAGGTGACAGCGTTTGTTTCAGTGTTCCAGAGTCTGAGGATTATCAACCTGTCACTATCTCCATCGAACCGAGAGGAACACGATTCAGGGATCGGGAAATTACGTTTGACCCTAAGCTTCGTGTTGTAAATAACCTGTTGTGCATCCCCCCATCTTTTTATCTTTTCCCGGATAAAGGCCAGTTTATTATCAGCTATGTTCTGCGCTCAAAACGTCATGAAGACACACCGCGCAGAATGGTCGCCGGGATAGAAATTCACAACGACTGTATTTTCGACATTCCGCTTAATGACATGGAAGCGGTGAGGCCATATGGCGAGTTGAGCAACAGTAATGCTCAGGATTTCCAGAGCAGGCGCTACGACCCCTGGGAACATCCTTTTAAACCTGTTCATGGAGTGAATAATAATGAATTTCACTGACGGTCTGCAAAGTGTTTTATCGACGTCGGGAACCCTGAATCGCTACCGGCTTGATATTCCCTCCAGCCCGTCGCCGCTGGACGTTGAAGAGTTCAGCGGGTCTGAAAGCATGAGCCGGATGTACAGTTACGACATTATTTTTACCAGTACAAACAAACATCTTGATGCCAGCGAGTTGCTGCGTAAACCAGCCAGTCTGACAATGGGTGAAGGTTTGCTCAAGCCCCTGACGGGGCAGAAAAAAGTACACGGTGTTATTACTGATTTCCGGAGGTTGTCCGGCTCTGCTGACCAGATGTTATACCGTGTTACGCTGAAACCGTTTCTTTTCCTGCTGGATAAGCAGCATCGCTCCCACCGCTTTTTTGTCAATAAATCGGTGCCCGAGGTGGTGGAGCAGGTGCTACAGGAGCACGGCCTGCAAGGCTGGGAGTACGAGTTTAACCTGAAGCACAGCTACCCGAAGCGCGAGCAGATAAACCAATACCACGAAAGCGACCTGGCCTTTGTTCAGCGTCTGCTGGCAGAGGTGGGGATATTTTACTGGTTCACGCTGCAGGAGGATGCGCAGACGGAAGTAGTGCACTTTGCCGACGCGCAGCCTGCGCTGATGTTTGGCAAAACACTGCCGGTGAACAGCCCGTCCGGGATGAGCGACAGCGGGGCGGATTCTGTGTGGGGGCTGAACGTCGCCCACAACGTGGTGGAAGCGAATGTCACCACGAAAGATTACAACCACCGTGACGCGCAGAGTGTACTCCAGTCCGCCCCTGCCGATATGACGCGGGGCGACGGTGAAGGGATGACCTACGGCGAAGTGTATCACTACCAGATGCGCCATCTTGAGCGCGGCGACAAGATTGAGCCGCAGGCGGAAACCGCCAACTTTTATGCCAGGCTCGACCATGAACGTTTTCTGGCAAGGCAGACGCTGATTAGCGCTGCCAGTACCGATTCCACCCTTTCTCCGGCGCAGGTGCTGACCATCAGCGACAGCCTGCCACCGACTCTTCCAGAGGTGCTGAAGGCACCAGTGTTGATTGTCAGTACACATTTCACCGCCAGCCGAAAAGATGCACTACGTGTGAATATCATAGCTGTCCCGTACAGCGAAACGCTGTGCTGGCGTCCGCCACTGCTGCCGCGCCCGAAAGTGACCGGCACCATGACGGCGCGTGTCACCAGCGCAAAGGCTAACGATATCTATGCCTGGCAGGATGCGTCCGGCCTGTACCGGGTGAAATTTGATGCCGACCGGGATGACAAGTCGCAGGGCCAGGAAAGCATGCCGGTGCGCCTCGCCAAACCCTACGGCGGTGATGTGTACGGCTTCCACTTCCCGTTAATTCAGGGGACGGAAGTGGCAATAGCGTTTCATGAGGGCGACCCTGACCGGCCGTATATCGCCCATGCCCTGCACGACTCCCGCCACGTAGACCATGTCACGGAGAAGAACAGCACCCGCAACGTGATCCGCACGCCGGCGAACAACAAACTGCGGATGGAGGACAAACGTGGCGAGGAGCATATCAAGCTCAGTACCGAGTACGGCGGCAAAACGCAGCTGAACCTGGGGCATAACGTAGATGCCGGGAGGAAACTTCGGGGGGAAGGATTTGAGCTCAGAACTGACTCGTGGGGAGCATTACGTGGTGGTAAGGGGCTATTCATTACAGCAGATGCCCAGTCGTTAGCCAGTGGTAAAATGCTCGAAATGCAGGATACGCTGGACAGACTAAAGCAAGCGGGTGATGAAATGGACTCGCTGTCTCGTGATGCTCAGTCAGCCAAAGCTGATCCTGCCCAGATCGATCAACAGTTAGCGTTTATGCGCGAACAAATCGACCAGCTTAAAGAGGCTGTTGCCGTACTCAGCGCGCCAAAAGGTGTTGCTATAAGCAGCGGCAAGCATTTGCAACTGACGGCAAATCGTAATCTGATGGTCAATGCCGGGGCTGATGCAGATATGGGAGTAATGAAGCGCCTTTTTATCGGTGTTGGAGAAGGGCTTAGTCTGTTTGTACGCAAGGTGGGTATGAAGCTTATCTCTAATCAGGGGCCTGTGACAATTCAGGCACAAAACGACCAACTGCAATTACTGGCTCGTAAGGATCTTGAGATCGTCAGTACGGACGATGAAATACACATTATTGCGAAGAAGAAGATCATTATTAACGCCGGAGGGAGCTATCTGACACTCGATCCCTGTCGGATAGAATTCGGCACTAACGGCGATTTTGAAGTTAAAGCTGCAGATTTTATGTACAGCGGGCCGGCCAGCATGAAAGCCGATCATCCTGACTATCCTCCACTCCAGTCCAATGTTCGACAGTTTTTGAATCTGAAAATTATGCAATCTCCTAATGCACAGGGAAGTAGCTGGGCAGGAATGCCCTATACCCTTTATGCCGATGGCGCGTCACTGAAAAAAGGTGTCCTGGATGAAAGAGGGCAGATACCAGTAGATCATCAGGTTGTGACGCAAAACTATAAACTAGAAATGGCTAACGGCGTCAGTTATCAAATTCCGGTGGTTGAAGCGTACAGTAATCCTGAACAGGGCAAACTCGCAAACCGTGGTTTTCATAACCATAACTCACAAGTCGCTGCAGATATCAATCAGCCTGAGTCGCATACTGAACATCGTAACATTTACGCAGAGTTACTGGATGGTCTCACGGATAAGGACGAAAGCGAATGAGCCAGAACGATATAGTTGCCCCGGTTGCGACCGTTGACACCAGCCAGTGCACGATTGCTCCCCCGTGGTTTGTTCAGGATACGGAATACCCGCCAGCACTAGCGACCTACAGGCCGCTGGTCAACGGGGAAGAGGCCTTTGCAGCAGTGTATCATGCTATTGAAAATGCACAGAAAACGGTCGATATCATCTGCTGGGGATTTCAGCCCTCAATGTATTTTATTCGCGATGGCAGGTCGCTGTGTATCGGTGAGCTGCTTTGTAAGATAGCGAAAGAGAAAAAAGTGCAGGTGCGAATTCTGGGGTGGGAAATGCCTTTCAATACAGCAGGATTTGCGGACGAAGCCAACCTGCCGGGCAAAGGTGCTATCCGTCTATGGGATCGGGCCGGGCAGAGTGCCTCTGAGGAACAGTATTCTTTTGATAAATGGTGGTTTGGGAAATATTCATATACCGGGGAACTGGCGGATGTGGTTTCTGGGATGGATTTAATCACTGGTCAGGCTGCGCAGGCTGATATGCGTAATGCGAAGCTCCATTCACTCTCCCCGCTGTTTGTCAGTCGTGGGTTCGATGCCAGTGAGCGGGCTGAAATTGCTTATCGCCTTGCATATCAGGCGCAGGACCCGGATATCAGTGCTGCCACGGTGGGTACGATGGCTGCCAGTGTCACACATCATCAGAAGACAGTACTGATTGATTATGAGCTGCCAGAGCACGCTGTTGGCTTTGTTATGGGGCATAACATGCTTGATGAATACTGGGACACTGATGCGCATTCATCGCAGAATCGCACCGGCAGTGCTAAACCGGCTCCCAACAAAGGACCGCGAGGTTTTTTGCCCCGACAGGATATTTCCAGTCGGGTGACAGGGCCGATTCTGGAACATC
Organism: Leclercia sp. UBA5958; assembly: GCF_002430365.1. Classification (NCBI taxonomy): domain Bacteria; kingdom Pseudomonadati; phylum Pseudomonadota; class Gammaproteobacteria; order Enterobacterales; family Enterobacteriaceae; genus Leclercia; species Leclercia sp. UBA5958. Next base: position 232,396 of record NZ_DJCE01000001.1, read on the forward strand.
TGCACCATAATTTTGCCACGGCCTGGCAGAAAGAAACCCGGCAGGATTTGCTCAAATTACGTAATGCTAAAACGGTTGCTAAAAATCTCAAACCGCGGGCAGGGTACGGTACGCCGGTGATGGCCCAGCTTCTACGCACTCAGGCGCAGGAAGGTCGGCGGGATATCGAAAAGCTCTATCTGAAAACGGTCAACAACGCCACGCAGTTTATCTATATCGAAAATCAGTACTTTCGCTGGCCACCGCTGGCAGAAGCAATCACGACGCTGGCGGATGCCCAGACGAAGGGAGGACGAGATCCCGCTTATCATGGACCATTGCATCTGTTTGTGATCACTAACGTGACCGATCAGGGGATTGGTGCGGGAACGGTGAACACACAGCGCATGCTTGAGGTGCTTGGACAGGCTAACACTATCCCCGAAGTGACCAGGTTGCGCCGGATTAACAAACTGCAGGATGACATGCAGCGCGATATAAATTCGGCGTTAACTGATGATCCCTTTGTTTACGTAGATCCGCGTGACCCAGCGGCAAAAGCGCAAACAGAGGAGAAGCGAAAGCAGGCAGAGGTGTTAAAAAGGCGAGTTGAGGAATACGGGGATAAAATTCAGGAAACAAAAAAAACGGTGTTCGAGGTGGAGGAACGGTCGGGACTGAAAGTACATATTTGTTCGCTGGTGGCTAAAGACTCACCGCCGGATAACTGGATGCCAGTGTATATCCACTCGAAGCTCATGATTATCAATGATGTGTTCACCACTCATGGCTCAGCCAATATCAACACGCGGAGTATGCAGGTGGACAGTGAAATGAATATTGCCCACGAATGTGCGAGTGTAACGAAAACACTGCGGCAGCGGCTGTGGAATTTGCACACGAGCGGGAAAGGGGGGCAGGATGATTCGGCTAAAGCATTTGAGGCTTGGGGAAATCTTCTCTCGCAAAATCATATTAACCAATATGGGGAAGAAAAAAAGGCACCTGAAGCCCCGCTGGTTAAGTTTTTGTATGATAAAGCGACTCTTAAGGATATGGACTGATGCATCGACTGTTATTACTTTGCAGCCTGTTGTTGGCGGGCTGCGACCAGGGCAGTGCCCCGTTGTCTGAACTCCCTGCACGTAAGGATATCTCCGTGAACCCGCTTAACGATATCAACGCCCGACTGGCGTTTACCTGTAAACATCAGAGTATTCCCGGGGCATCTGCGGATGCCGATATGCTGTTTAACTACGCCCGCTGGCTGCAGAAGAATAACCAGCTGAAGCAGGATAAGACGGTGAATGCTGAAATCGGGCGACTGTACCGTATCGCGGCAGAGAACGGGCATTATAAAGCCAGTATCAACCTGCAGAACGGTGTACTGCGGGGACATTTTTCCCTGAGCGATGCGGAGCAGTTGCGTCTGAGCCAGCGGTTAATAGATGCGAAGGTGGCTGCGGGTTATTACTTTATCGCCATTTACCTGGAGCATGGCATTGCCGGGCTGGCAGAGGATCCGGAGATGGCGCTTCGCTACTACCGCAGGGCGGCGGATGAGGGAAATCCGCAGGCGCAGGCGTATGTGGCTGAAAAATTATTTATGGCCGGCTCTGCATACGATGTTGCAGAACAGATGCGCCGCTGTGCTGCTGAACAAGGCGAGGGAAAAGCAGCAAATGTTCTTGGAATTAGTTTGAAAGGTAAGAAACTTTACCAAGAGTCGGCTGAAGCATTCCAGTTGGGAGTGGCGGCTGGTGACTCAGGCTCAGCAAGTTTTTTAACTAATGGATTCAGTGGGCCTGAACCAACGGATACGCTGTACTATCTGGGCCAGGAGAAAGATCCTGAGCGTGCCCGGCGCTATGAGCGAATAGGCGATATCCTGGCGAAATACTCCTGGGCCCATCCCACCGTTCCAGAAATCAACGATATCGTCCCGCTGCCGCCCGCGCCCTTGCCTGAGTGGGACGGCAGGCTGAAGTGGGTGGAAGAGCGCGAGGCCAATATCGCGCCGCCAAAACCCAGTGAAGCACAGATAGCGGAGCTGGCAAAAGCGAAACAGCTGAACCCGGCGACGGGCAGGTCGCTGCCATCCTCCCCGGATTTTGAGAAGGACGGCACAGCCCTGCTGCTGTGCCGCAGCGGTGAACCCTGCCCGAAAAGCGGTTACTGGCAGCCAGCGTGGCTGCCGAACCGCGGGGTAAGCAAAGAGGAAATTCGTTACGTGAATCAGGGAGAAATAATGCCCACCGACAGGGTGGAGCGGGTCCACCCGCGTCCCTGGCCGCTGAAGGACAGGTGGGTACAGGAAGAGCAGCGGGGGGAGTGGCGTCTGGTGGCTGAGGCATAGCTACGACAGACTGAAGCCGCAGCAGATATCAACAAGCCTGCGTCGCATGCTGAGCATAGTAATGTTTACGCAGAGTGAACGATAAGAAAAAAAACAAATGAGCCAGAACGATATAGTTGCCCCGGTTGCGAAATCTGATACCAGCCAGTGCACGATTACTTCCCCGTGGTTTATTCAGGATACGGAATACCCGCCAGCGCTGGCGACGTATAAGCCGCTGGTGAATGGAGAAGAGGCCTTTGCGGCGGTGCATCATGCCATCGCGAATGCACAGAAAACCGTCGATATCATCTGCTGGGGATTTCAGCCCTCGATGTATTTTATACGGAATGGTCAGGAGCCCTGTATTGGCGAACTGCTTTGTAAGATAGCTGAAGGGGAAAAAAAAAGTGCAGGTGCGCATTCTGGGGTGGGAAGCGCCTTTCAATACAGCAGGATTTGCGGACGAAGCCAACCTGCCAGGAAAAGGGGCTATTGCGCTAAAGGATCGTGCAGGGCAGAGTGCGACAGATACACAGTATGCTTTTGATCGCCAGTGGTTTTCTCAACATTCATATAGTGATGATCTTCTGGAACTCAATCCAGCGTTGAGCCCTGGAGTAAAAAAAATGAATCAGCTTACAAAAAATCCGCTATTCGTTGGCCGCGGCTTTAATGAGAAAGAACGGGCTGAAATTGCCTGGCGCGCAAAATACAGGGCGCTCGACAAAGAACTCAGTGCCAGTACGGTGGGAATAATGGCTGCTGCCCCCTCACACCATCAGAAAACGGTTCTTGTTGACTACGAATTGCCGGAGTATGCCGTTGGTTTTGTAATGGGACACAACATGCTGGATGAGTACTGGGATACCGATACGCATTCATCATCAAATCGGATCGGTAGTCAGGCACCATGGGGACCTGATGAAGGTGCTCGTGGTTTTTTACCCCGCCAGGATATTTCCAGCCAGGTGACGGGGCCTGTTCTGGAACATTTGCATGAGAATTTTGCTAAAGCATGGCGCAAAGAGACGGGAGAGGATCTCATTTCATTACGTAATGCCAGGTTGGTTGGGAAAATGCTCAAACCCCGAAAAGAATATGGTACCCCTTTAATTGCCCAGCTTTTACGTACTCAGCCGCAAGAAAATAAACGCGATATTGAAAAAGTCTATCTGCAGGCGGTCAATAATGCGACGCAGTTTATCTATATTGAAAACCAGTATTTTCGCTGGCCTCCGCTGGCGGAGTCCATTAAAAAAGCGGCGCTTGTCCAGAGGGTAAAAGGACGCACGCCTGAAAAGGATGGATCATTACATTTGTTTGTCATAACCAATGTAACGGAAGGTGGAATAGGTGCGGGTACGGTTAATACCCAGCGAATGCTCGAAAGTCTGGGACGTGCTGACGCTATACCGGGGGTAACCCGGGAGCGGATGATTGACAAAATCAGGGATGAAGCGCCGGGCAAATACGCTTCTGGCGCCTGGTCCCGCGATCCTGCAACTCAGGAGCGGATCAATAAAGAGTTTATCCGTCAGCAGAAAGAATATGAAGCAAAACTAAAAAAGGCAGAAGAGTTAAAAGATTCCGATATCAAAATGGTGCCGGTGCCAGGCCTGAAAATACATATCTGTTCTCTGGTTGCTCAGGACTCTCCCCCGGAAAACTGGGTACCGGTTTATGTTCATTCAAAGCTAATGATCGTTAATGACATTTTTACCACTCACGGTTCAGCGAATATTAATACCCGCAGTATGCAGGTGGACAGTGAAATGAATATTGCGCACGAGTGGAGCAGTGTGACCAAATCTTTGCGGAAACGCTTATGGGATTTGCATACCAATAAACTGGGGGCACAGGATAATGCTTCTGATGCTTCTGATGCTTCTGATGCTTCTGATGCTTCTGATGCTTCTGATGCTTCTGATGCTTCTGATGCGTTTGACGCGTGGGAAGATATTCTCAGCAAAAATAAGGATCGTCAGCAGAATAATCAGGAATCTGTTGCCCCGGTGATTACGTTTTATTACGCCAATAACGAACTGAAGGATCTGGACTGATGCGCCAGTTAATATTGTTCTGCCTGTTGCTGATAGCGTGTAGCCAGCACAGTGTACTGTCTGCTGAAAAGGATGTATCTGTGAGCCCACTTTCTGATATTAATACCCGCCTGGCGTTTACCTGTAAACATGAAACCATCCCGGCGGCCTCTGCGGACACGGATATGCTGTTTAACTACGCCCGCTGGCTGCAGAAGAATAATCTGCTCAACCAGGACAAGGCTGTGGACGGGGAAACGGAGCGCCTGTACCGCATCGCGGCAGAAAACGGGCACTCTAAAGCCAGTATCAACCTGCAGAACGGGGCGCTGCGCGGGCAGTTTGCGCTGAGCGGCCATGAACGTCTGAATCTGAGCCAGCGGCTTATCGATGCGAAAGTGGCGACCGGCTACTACTTTATCGCCATGTACCTGGAGCATGGCGCCGCCGGTCTGAAGCAGGATCCGGAACTGGCCCTGCGCTACTACCGTAAGGCGGCGGATGAGGGCAATCCCCAGGCCCAGGCGTATGTGGGTGATAAGCTGGCGCCGGTGGGGATGGCGCCGGATATTGCACGGCAGATGCGTCGTTGTGCTGCGGAGCAGTGGGAAGGGAAAGCCGCGGTGATGCTGGGCATTAACTTGCAGGGAAAAGGACATTACCAGGATGCCATTGAAGCTTTTCAGTTGGGCGTGGCGGCCGGAGATGGAAGTTCCGCTCGATTTTTGGCGAATGGCTTTAACGGCCCTGAACCGACCAACCCGCTCTACTATCTGGCCCAGCCGGCAGATCCGGAGCGCGCCCGACGTTATAAGGTTATCAGCAAGATACTCAGTAACTACTCTTACGCCAGCCCGGTGGTACCGGAAATCAACGATATCGTCCCGTTGCCACCAGCGCCTCTGCCTGAGTGGGACGGCAGGCTGAAGTGGGTGGAAGAGCGCGAGGCTAATATCGCGCCGCCCAAACCTGGCGAGGCGCTGATAGCGGAGCTGGCCAGGGCGAAACAGCTGAACCCGGCGACGGGCAGGCCGCTGCCATCCTCCCCCGGATTTTGAGAAGGACGGCACAGCCCTGCTGCTGTGCCGCAGCGGTGAACCCTGCCCGAAAAGCGGTTACTGGCAGCCAGCGTGGCAGCCGAATCGAGGGGTAAGCAAAGAGGAAATTCGTTACGTGAAGCAGGGCGAAATAATGCCCACCGACAGGGTGGAGCGGGTCCACCCGCGTCCCTGGCCGCTGAAGGACAAATGGATACAGGAAGAGCAGCAGGTGGAATGGCGTCTGGTGGGTGAGGCATAGACTTACTGACGGGGTGTTGATAACTGAAGCCATGGAAAGGGAACAGAGGAATGAAAGTAAAAATAGTGTGGATGGTGTTTGTCAGTCTGCTGCTGACGGGCTGCTACCAGGACAGTGTCCCGTCATCTGCAACCCCGGTACATAAGAATATTTCCGTAAACCCGCTCGATAATATTAACGCCCGCCTGGCGTTTACCTGTAAACATGAAACCATTCCAGCGGCCTCTGCGGACACGGATATGCTGTTTAACTACGCCCGCTGGCTGCAGAAGAATAATCAGCTCAAACAGGACAAGGCTGTGGACGGGGAAACGGAGCGCCTGTACCGCATCGCGGCAGAAAACGGGCACTTTAAAGCCAGTATCAACCTGCAGAACGGCGCGCTGCGCGGGCAGTTTGCGCTGAGCGGCCATGAACGACTGCGCCTGAGCCAGCGGCTTATCGATGCGAAAGTGGCGACCGGCTACTACTTTATCGCCATGTACCTGGAGCATGGCGCCGCCGGTCTGAAGCAGGAGCCGGAGCTGGCGCTGCGCTACTACCGTAAGGCTGCGGATGAGGGCAATCCCCAGGCCCAGGCGTATGTGGGCGATAAGCTGGCGCCGGTGGGAATGGCGCCGGATATTGCACGGCAGATGCGTCGTTGTGCTGCGGAGCAGGGGGATAGGAAAGCCGCGGCGATGCTGGGCATTAACTTGCAGGGAAAAGGACATTATCAGGATGCCATTGAAGCTTTTCAGTTGGGCGTGGCGGCCGGAGACACTACCTCAGCTCTTGCGTTGCATCATGGCTTTGACGGCCCTGAACCGACCAACCCGCTCTATTATCTGGCCCAGCCGGCAGATCCGGAGCGCGCCCGGCGTTATAAGGTTATCAGTAAGATACTGAGCAACTATTCCTATGCCAGTCCGGTGGTACCGGAAATCAACGATATCGTCCCGCTGCCGCCCGCGCCCTTGCCTGAGTGGGACGGCAGGCTGAAGTGGGTGGAAGAGCGCGAGGCCAATATCGCGCCGCCCAAACCTGGCGAGGCGCTGATAGCGGAGCTGGCAAAAGCGAAACAGCTGAACCCGGCGACAGGCAGGCCGCTGCCATCCTCCCCGGATTTTGAGAAGGACGGCACAGCCCTGCTGCTGTGCCGCAGCGGTGAACCCTGCCCGAAAAGCGGTTACTGGCAGCCAGCGTGGCAGCCGAACCGCGGGGTAAGCAAAGAGGAAATTCGTTACGTGAAGCAGGGCGAAATAATGCCCACCGACAGGGTGGAGTGGCGATTCGTAGGGGAAGCGTAATTAAATCCTCAGTGTATGTCCGGTAGTCTGGGGCGCTCCGCTGGCCCATTAATTAAGTTTAATTACACCGAATACAACGTCACGGATAAAGACTGATGCGTCAACTCTTCTTGCCTGTTACTGGTGGGCTATGATAATTCAGTCACTTCGGGCCCGGTTTCTGTATGGCCGGATACATAGATAACAGTTTTAGTTTATCCGCGGCACACTTTGATTTTTCTGTCGTAGTACGTAAGCATTCTTTCATTAAATAATGTACGGGAAATAATAAACGAAATGCAATCGCATATTATTTGATATATCAATTCTAATGCAATTATCAATATCTTCTCCGGAAGGAATTTGGAGGGGGTATATGGTGAGGTTAAGATAAAAATGAAAGGTATTATTCGTGTTGGTGATAAAAACACTGGGGGTGGTTCCGTATTAAGCGGTTCCACAAATATGAAATTTTGTGGGATCGGGGTGGCGCGACTAGGCGACCCTGTCAGTTGCCCAATAGAAGGCCATGGCCCGACGGTTATTGTTGAAGGGCATCCAACCTTCAAAGACAATGGCGTACCTGTTGTATTCCACGGTCACCGCTGTGCCTGTGGATGTACACTTATTTCGGGCCTGCCGCAGGCTGCTGTGAGCTGAATATGGCAGTGAATTTGAAGTTAATCCAGGCGCCAGCCATCAAGCCTCAACCTCCGGTATGGTGGATGTGGTTACTGTTGCTGATTGTTGTGTTGCTGGCAGGTACAGTGGGTACGATTCTGAACAGTACGGCAAAACCGCAGATCAATGCGAATGCATTCTGGGAAACCGCGTTGGGGCTTCCTTCATTATTCTGGCTTGTCCTGCTGGTAGTTCGTATTACCTGGTATAGGGGACAACTGGCAATTGCTCTGAGCAGGGATAACGAACGTGAAAAAATACTTCGCCGTGAAATCCTGCGTGGTCACCGTTTTTTGCATGTACTGGGCGTTAGTCTACACACTGCGTTGCGTGAACATGCTGATACTGATGGTCAGAGGCAACGGAACGCTCTGCTGAAAAAAACACAAATCCTTAAAACCCAGACTTCCTGGAAAAGCCAGGAAAGCATACGACACAGTCGCCTGGTCAGATCTGAGGGGGAAACGGCAGAACAAACGCTGACCCGGGTTCTGAAGAAAACTCTCGAAGAACTCAGCGTCGTTCTGGCTTCAGTCCCTGCCGATGTACCTCTTTCATTATTGATGGAAAATAACACCAGCTTACAACAACGCGAGACAGATGCAATCTGGCAGAAATGCTGGGCTGAAAGCCATATTCGACAACGTGTCACACGTATTGAGGGCAGCGGTCTGAACGTTGTGGATCAGTGGCTGGATCACCGTAGTACTGATCGCGCACTGCTGCTGGTTGTGGCAATGCAGGTAGTGCCCGATCAGCCAGAAGGTACGGCTGAAAGCGTCGTAGGTTTATTGCTTGGCAATCCAAATTTCGTAATGCCTTTAACACCGCTTGCTTACCTGCATCGCCCTGAGCAGGCGCATCAGGCTGGCGCTGATGATTTGCACTATGCCCTGAAACAGGCTCTCTGTTGGGGAGATTTGGTGTCTGACGATCTAAAAAGTGGCTGGTCAGTAGGTATTAAGCCGAAGTGGCATATGGCGATTGCGACAGGATTACTGGCGTTAAAAAGCCCGATCAATATTGGTCAGGATTTGCGCGATCTGAACGCTACCCTGGGATATCCAGGCCCGGCAGCACCGTGGGTGGCTATTGCCAGCGCAACACAGGGATGTGGTAATGGGGCAGCGCAACTGATTGTAAGTGGTGATAACGGTATGGAGACCCCACTTTGGGTGACAGTGGTGAAACCCGCAAAGGAATAGCAGGGAACGGTTTCCAGTTGTCGTTCCCGTAAAACGGAGAAGGCACAATAAAAACGGGCCGGAGAATTAAATCAACATTGGCAGAACAGGAAAAAAGGATGATTGCATCGGGTAGTACTGAACACTGGAGCAGCCGCTTCTGGTTTGTCGTACTAGTACTGGCTGGCATTGCCTGGGGAATTTATCATTTTGGTGACAGGATCGGTCTGACAAGCTCTCAGGCAAAGCTTTATGCTTTTACAGGGTTATGTATTGTTGTGTTTCTGCTGCGTTACGGGGGACTGATAGTTCAGTTCTTCTGGCTCAGGTACAAAAACAAAGATGCTAACACCCGCACCTCATCATCTGAAATATCTCCGCTGGGACAAAAAACGACACATGTAGCGACACTGACCACATTGAAGCAGGTGCTTCGCGATAAGTATGGGCTTTTCTGGCGGCGAAAGGTCACCATCCTGATGTTGGCAGGCAGCGTTACTGATGTGGAACATCTTGCACCAGGTCTGAGTAGCCAGTATTGGCTGGAAGATCAGGGAACAGTATTGCTGTGGGGGGGAGATATTAACATTTCGCCAGACAGCGACTGGTTCAAGGCTGTACGCACATTATGTTCTTGCCCGGTGGATGCGTTGGTTTGGGTGACATCCATATTTGATAAGTTTGCAATACTGAACGAGCCGGTAAATGACGCCACATTATCGTCAGATGAAATGGACAGCATTTCGAATCGTCTTGTTACCCGGTATGAGCATACAGGCTGGCGGTTACCATTGTATATCTGGTCTGTGCATCCAGGGCGTTGGCATAAGGGTAAAACGACCCAGCCAGTGGGGGGCTGCCTGTTGCCGGAATGTGCGAAACCCGCTGATATTGATACACAGTTACAGCATCTGGCCGGACAACTGACGCTCCCTGGTATACAGCAAATTTGTCTTAACCCGGAATTCACATTTTTGTTGGATCTAAAATGGTTACTTTCAGTATCCGCAGAAAAAATAAGCGCTCCTTTGTCTGCACTTCTGAATCCGTACCATTCGTTGTCCCTGGCTGGGCTTCTGTTCAGTCCATCATCCCCGGATGTAGCCCGTCGTGTAAAACATCACTGGGGTAAAGATGAACGCTGGGATGTGTTGCTGGACTCTCTCGTAACCTTGCCCGCCGGGTTAAAAGTACATAAAAAGGGATTATCACGGAGAAAAGGACTGTTGGCAGTGGCCCCCATCCCTATGCTGTTGTTGAGCATTTCGATGATGGTCTCCTTCACCGCCAACCGCAGTCTGGTAGCGTCCGCACAGGAGCAAGTTCAACAGGCCTCCGCAGACAATCAGCCGCTGGCTGCGCGTCTGCAGGCGCTTTCGGAACTGCAGAAAACCCTTTCCCGCCTTCAGTATCGCGCGGAACACGGTGCGCCGTGGTACGCCCGCGGCGGCCTTAGCCAGAATGATGAACTGCTGGCGGCATTGCTGCCGCGCTACGGCGAAAATGCGATACCGCTGCTGCGCGATGCGGCGGCTACTCATCTTCAGAAACAGCTGAGCGCCTTCGTGCAGCTTCCGCCGGACAGTCCACTACGCGAGAAGATGACCAAAACCGCTTACGACCAGTTGAAACTGTACCTGATGCTGGCCCGACCGGAGCGAATGGACGCCGCCTGGTTTTCCGGCATGCTGATGCAGGACTGGCCGCAGCGTTCGGGTGTGAAAGACGGCATCTGGCAGGGAAGCGGCACTTCGCTGCTTCGGTTCTACGGCGCCAATCTGGTGACCCATCCGCAGTGGCGATTGCATCCTGATGAAGGGCTGATTAGCCAGGCACGGACGCTGCTGATCCGCCAGATGGGGATGCGTAACAGCGAATCCACGCTGTACCAGAAGATGCTCGCGCAGGTGGCAAACCAGTATGCCGACATGCGCCTGTCGGACATGACCGGCGATACGGATGCGTCACGCCTGTTCACGACCAGTGAAGTGGTGCCGGGGATGTTCACCCGGCAGGCGTGGGAGCAGGCGGTGCAGCCCGCCATTGAAAAGGTCGTCAGGGAGCGTCGCGATGAAATGGACTGGGTACTGAGCGACACTAAACAGCCAGCCACACAGCAGGCCTCACCGGAAGCGCTGAAAGCGCGCCTGACGGAACGCTACTTTGCTGATTTTGGCGGCGTCTGGCTCGACTTCCTCAATAGCCTGCGGCTTCAGCCGGCAGCCACGCTGTCGGACGCTATTGACCAGTTGACCCTGATGGCCGATGTGCGTCAGTCGCCGCTGGTCGCCCTGATGAACACCCTGAGCGTACAGGGACGCACCGGGCAGTCCGGAGAGGCAATATCCGATTCGCTGGTCAAATCGGCGAAAAATCTGTTTAACCGCGATGAGCAACCCGCCATCGACCAGCAGGTCGGTGCACATGGCCCGCTCGATGCAACCTTTGGGCCGGTACTGGCGCTGATGGGCAGTCAGACGAAAGGGACGGGCAATGCGGACCTCAGCCTGCAAACCTTCCTGACGCGTGTGACTCAGGTGCGCCTGCGTCTTCAGCAGGTGACCAATGCCACCGATCCGCAGGCGATGACCCAGGCGCTGGCTCAGACGGTGTTCCAGGGAAAGGCGGTGGATTTAACCGAAACCCGGGACTACGGCAGCCTGGTGGCGGCGGGACTGGGCCAGGAGTGGAGCGGCTTCGGGCAGACGGTATTCGTTCGCCCCATGGAACAGGCCTGGCAGCAGGTGCTGACCCCGGCAGCGGAAAGCCTCAATGCCCAGTGGCAAAGCGCGGTGGTCGCGGACTGGAACACGGCGTTTGGCGGCAGGTATCCGTTTAAGGATGTTAGCAGCGAGGTATCTCTGCCGCTGCTGGCGAAATACCTCAATGCCGATTCCGGACGCATTACGCAGTTTCTGCAGACCCGGCTAAATGGCGTACTGCATAAAGAAGGAAGTCACTGGGTGCCGGACAGCATAAACGCTCAGGGGTTAACCTTTAATCCGGCCTTCATTCGCGCGGTCGATACCCTGAGCCACCTCTCCGATGTGGTGTTTATCAACGGCGAGGCCGGGCTTTCCTTTGAGATCCGCCCCGGCACGGCTGATGGCGTTATGCAAACCACGCTGGTGATTGATAGCCAAAAGCTGAGTTATATGAACCAGATGCCCACCTGGAAGCGATTCACCTGGCCTGCGGATACGGAAGCCCCGGGCGCGGCCCTGAGCTGGATCAGTACCCAGGCCGGAACGCGGCAGTACGCCGATATGTCCGGCGCATGGGGCTGGATACGGCTGCTGGACAAAGCCACGGTCAGCGCCTACCCGGGAACAGGCAGTAGCTGGAGTCTGAGCTGGCAGGCTCAGGATGGCAGGCCGCTGAACTATACCCTGCGCACCGAAGCGGGAGAAGGGCCGCTGGCACTGTTGAAGTTACGTAACTTTAGCCTGCCGGAGGCCATATTCAACGTCAACGCATCTGTTGCGGCGTACCCGACAGAGGACGAAGGCAATAGTGAGGAAAGATTCTGATGGCGACGGTTGAGACATTGATTAGCGCCTGCCAGGCCAATGCGGATGATGTGGCTGCGCGGACGCAACAGCGTCTGTCGCTATGGGAAAACTGGCTGCAACCGGTATCAGCTGAAAATCCAGTCGGGGAAGACCCGGGCTACGATGATGATTTTCAGCAGATGCGGGAGGAGGTAAACAAACTCTCCGGCGCAGACACGGATCGGGTCTGTCAGCTTGCCGAAAAACTGCTGACCACCACAACCAAAGATATTCGTGTGGTCTCTTATTACGCCTGGGCGCGCCTGCATCGCGATGGTGAGGCGGGCCTGGCAGACGGTCTTGAGCTGATGGCAGCATTAGTACTGCGTTATGGCGTACAACTGCATCCGCAGCGCGAGCGCAGTCGCCTGGGGGCGTTCGAATGGCTTGCCAGCGTCAGAATGCTCGACAGCCTCGCACGTTACCCGGAAGTCAATAATGCCGATACCCTGCGTAGTGCCGGTGCGCTGTTACTGCTGGAGCAGGCAGGAGAAATCGTTTTACCGGCCGGGCTTTACACCGCGCTGGAAACGCGTCTGCAAAAATCCGGCGGCCCGGAGGCCGTCGTGCCGCAAAACGTTAGCGATACCGGTCATACATCCATGACGGACGCGAACGTCCCCTCGCTGGGCGGAATCGCGTCAGGGCAGGAGCTGCTGGCGCAGGCGCGAGTGCTGGCTGATTACCTGAGAAACCAGCCGGAAGGCTGGCTGTCCGCCCACCGCTTAATAAAAAACCTTCGCCACGACACGCTTCACCAGCTACCGCCTCTCCTGGCAGACGGCAGAACCCGCATTGAGCCGCCGAAACCTGACCAGCGGGCGCTTCTGAAACGCCTGTATCTGCAGCAGAGCTGGCGGGAGCTGATGGAGGAGGCGGACAGCCTGCTGTCCCGCGGGGCCAACCATCTGTGGCTGGATGTGCAGTGGTATCTGCATCAGGCGCTGGTCAAATCAGGCCATGAACACGAGGCGGCCATTATCCAGGCTGACCTGAAAGGGTTTCTCTCACGTCTGACGGGGCTGGAGACGCTGGCATTTAACGACGGTACGCCATTTGCCGACGACGTGACGCTTAACTGGATCCAACAGCAGGTGCAGGAGAGCACGACAGGCTGGTGTGAGACACACACGCTCGGGGCTTCTCCCGCAGTCGATGATGAGGACATTCTGCAGCTTGAGACAGAAGCCTTAGCCCTTGCCGATAGCGAAGGGACGGAGGCTGCGCTGGCATGGCTGCAAAATCGCCCTGGTATCACCTCAAGGCGCAACCGCTGGCTGCTGCGTCTGTTGATGGCGAGAGTCGCCGAGCAGACGGGCAAAAATGAGCTGGCGCTGCACCTTTTGGGTGAGATGGACGACGGGGCGACAACCGTCACCCTCACGCAGTGGGAACCCGGGCTCCTATTTGAAGTTAAAGCCCGCCGCCTGAAACTGCTGCGCATGAAAGCAGGACGTAGCGAGGCGGATAAGGCTCTTCTGAATCCGGAAATGGAGTTGCTGCTGGCAGGGCTGGTTGCAATTGATCCGGTAAAAGCCGCAGTACTGTGTGGCTGATTACTTTCTCACCATATTATTTATTCTATAAGGAAATAGAAACATATGCGTTTCGTAAAAACCGTCATGTTGTCTTTCGTATTTTTAGCGTCAGGATGTACAGCTCTGCTTTGGAGCGGTAACGAAGTCGTTGAGCATCGATATGGATATAAAACGGTTATTGAGGACAATGTAACGGCGGCTTTTCAATATAAAAACCTTTCAGTTACGGCCTTGCAAGGCACATCTTCAATAAAAGTGTCTATTCCTGAAAATGGTGTTGCATTTCTGGGAAAGCAAAATATTTATATTCTTACTACTGGGGCTAATGAGCTTCTGGCGCTAGATAAAATATCGACTCAATACCCTTTGGTCTCGGGCTACGGGAAAAAAGACGCTCTAAGGCTTGAGCTTAACAAACCAGATAATGATGATGCAATATTAAGTTTCTCCGATGAACTCTTTGTATTAGTAAATCAACAAATTAAAACAATTACAGACCACGATGTCGAAACGTTAAAGCAGGCTGGTTTTCAGCGTAAAGGTGAAGACTATGTCAAACGTATATCTTTAGCTGGGGTTATACTTCCTCGTGAGAAAAATAACAGCTTGTTCAATGATATGACGCTACTGGATAAACCCCATAAGGTTGAGTTTTATGTCGATAATAATTCTACAGAATTCCATCCTGCTAATTTAGTGACAAATGTCGTTCTCACTCCTGTCGCCGCGGTTGCTGATATCGTTTTTTTCCCAATCAGTATTCGCGTGTTAGGGCTAATCACCAACCCTCCTACTGGACGTTAACGATCTGGAATCTATGGAAGATTTAACCCTGCGTTATTTTGACGCCGAAATGCGCTACCTGCGCGAGGCGGCAAAGGAGTTCGCGCAAACCCACCCGGACCGGGCGGCGATGCTGGATCTTGATAAGGCCGGTACGCCAGACCCGTACGTCGAGCGTCTGTTTGAAGGCTTTGCCTTCTCGATGGGCCGTCTGCGCGAGAAAATTGATGACGACCTGCCGGAGCTGACGGAAGGGCTAGTCAGCATGCTGTGGCCACACTACATGCGCACCATTCCGTCGCTGTCGATTGTGGCGTTCAGCCCGGACGTTGCGGCGATGAAGATGAGCGAAGTCATTCCCGCCGGGCTGGAAATCTCGTCCCGCCCGGTGGGGCAGAAAAATACCGTTTGCCGCTACCGCACCACCCATGATCTGAGGCTCAACCCGCTGGTGGTGTCAGCCGTGGTGATGACCACAGAGCCGGACGGACGTTCAGTTCTGCGGTTACGCTTCACTTGCAGCGGCCAGGCCGACTGGTCGCAGGTCGATCTGCGCCGACTGCCGTTGTATCTCGGGGAAGAGGTTGTGACGGGCAGCGCCCTGCACCTGTGGCTGACCAAACGCCAGGCCAGCCTTTACCTGCGTTTGCCGGGGCAGACGGATCGCATCGCGTTCGACGGTTACTTCTCGCCAGGCGGCTTTGGCGATGAAGATGGCCTGTGGCCCAAAGCGGGCAGTGCGTTTAGCGGGTATCAACTGCTGCTGGAGTATTTCACGTTCCGTGAAAAATTTATGTTCGTGCACCTTAACGGCCTGGAAAACATCACAC
Source organism: Leclercia sp. UBA5958 (assembly GCF_002430365.1). Lineage (NCBI taxonomy): Bacteria > Pseudomonadati > Pseudomonadota > Gammaproteobacteria > Enterobacterales > Enterobacteriaceae > Leclercia > Leclercia sp. UBA5958. The sequence goes on from NZ_DJCE01000001.1 coordinate 247,886, forward strand.
TGCCGTCGGGGACAGAACATGTTGATATCGAAGTGGTGTTCAGCCAGGTCTGGCAGAGCGATTTGCCGGTGACCCGCGACGCCCTGCGCCTGCACTGCGTGCCGGTGATCAACCTGTTCACGCTTGAGGCCGATCCGCTGACCATCAGCGGGCTTGAAAGCGAGTACCTGCTGCGTCCGAAGCGCCTGCAGGACGGGCACACCGAGATTTACTCCGTTGACAGCGTTACCGGCTCCGGGCGTACCGGGGATGCGCGCTATGTGCCGTTCACCAGCTTCCGTCATCAGGGCGGGATGATGCGCCGCCACGCGCCGGAACGCTATTTCCACACTCGCGTGAAGCGGGGCGTCGACGGCATGCACGATACCTGGCTGATCCTCGGCGGCCAGCAGTGGGAGGCTGATCGGGAAATAACCCGGGAAACCGTGTCGTTGCGTATCACCGGCACCAACGGCCAACTGCCGCGCCGGGCGCTGCAAAGCACGCTGCTTGACCGCAGTGAACAGGTCTCCGAAACGCCGCTAACCGTGCGCAACCTGTGTAAGCCGACGCTCCCGGCCTACCCCCCTGCGGAAGATCGTTTCCACTGGCGGGTGATGAGCCATCTGGGCACCCGCTTTCTGAATATGATGAGCAGCGCGGATGTGCTGCGTGGCACGCTGTCGCTCTATAACTGGCGGGACGATGAGTTAAACAACCGTCGCCTGGACGCCATTCTGGACGTCAGGCACCACCGTATTCAGCGTTTCGAAGAGGGGTTTCTGCTGCGGGGTCTGGACGTGGAAGTGACGCTCGACAGCAACGGCTTTACGGGTGAAGGCGACATCCACCTGTTTGGTGAAATGCTCAACCGCTTTTTTGCCCTGTACGCCGACATGAACCAGTTTAACCAGCTCACGCTGATTGTTCAGCCTGAAGGGAAGTGTATCCGGTGGAAAGAGAATCACAGTCCGCGCCTGCCCGGATGATGGAAAGGGTACGGCCCCAACTGCCGTACATGAATTTTTACCGCTTCTGCCGATTGCTTGAGCAGAGTCAGCCGGATGCGCCGGTGCCCGGCAGCTACTGGCAGCTGCGTCAGGAGCCTGTCCGTTTCCGCCCGCATCCGGGGATGGGGTTTCCGGCCAGTGAAATCAGGGGGCTGACGGAGCCGGAACCGGAACATACGCATCTGCCGCCATCGGTCAATATCACCTTTATGGGCCTGTACGGGGTCGAATCGCCGCTGCCGACGCACTATATCGACGATATCGCCCAGCGGCGGGAGGGCGTTGAAGCCACACGCGATTTTCTCGATATCTTCAATCATCGGCTGATCGCCCAGTATTACCGTATCTGGCGGAAGTACTCTTATCCGGCGACCTTTGAGGCGGGCGGCACTGACAATACTTCGCAGTATCTGCTTGGGCTGGCGGGGCTGGGGATACCCGGTTGTGCGGACAATACCGCCACGCCGCTGTCGCGCTTTCTGGCGCTGCTGCCGGTCATGTTGCTACCGGGGCGCACGGCGGAGGGGATCGCTGCGCTGGTTCAACTCCTGGCACCGGATACCCGTGCGACGGTGTATCCCCATGACCGTTGCCGCATCGAGCTGAAGCATCCGCTCACCATGAGTACGCAGCGGCCGATTGGCCTGCGGCTTCGCCCTGTCATGGGCACGCACGGGACGGACGTGAATGGTCAGGTGCTGTTGCAGTTGACCTCAGATAACCCCGAAGAGGTGCGCGGCTGGCTACCCGGCGGGGAGTTGCACGGCGATCTGATGGCGCTGCTGCATGTCTATCTGGGATCGCATCTGGACGTGCGGATGCAGCTGTGCGTGGCGCGGCATCTGCTGCCGGATGCCCGGCTGGCGTGCCATGACGTCCAGGGGGGCCAGCTCGGGCGGACGGCGGTACTGCGGCCACTGAATGCGCAGCAAAACAATAATGACGTTATCACCATTCATCTGGGCCGTTATCAGCGCGTTCAGGAAAATATTCACCGAAGGGAGAGCGATGAAGATGGCGATTACCGCTGGTAACACCACCGCTACGCTGCTGGCATTAACACTCGCCACGGCCTTAACCGGCTGCGGGCTGACGCAAACGGTAAAAGACGGGACGGTCGCCATGACCCGCTCCATTTTTTACCAACAGGTTAAAACCCTGCATCTGGATATTCAGGCGCGCTTGGGGGTAAATAACAACGCGAAAGGGGCGTCGCTGGCGACGGTCGTACGCATTTACCAGCTGAAAGATCGCAAGGCTTTCGACAGCACCGATTATCCGTCGCTGTTTGCCGATGACAGCCAGGCCATTAAAGTTGACCTGGTAGCCGAAAAAGATATCCGTCTTCGTCCGGGAGAATCCATGACGCTGGACATGCCGCTGGAAGAGGCGGCACAGTTTGTCGCGGTTGCGGGGATGTTTATGTCGCCGGACCAGGCGAACGATACATGGCGTCTGGTCCTCAGCCGTGACGACCTCGACCCGGATAAACCCCGCATTATTGAAGCCAGCAATAATCGCCTGACCCTGCAACCGCTTAAGGAGGAGTGAAATGCCACGTCCGTCTCTGTATGAAATGCTTTTCGGCAACTTCGCCGGCGGCCTCTGCCTGAACAGCGTCAGCGAGGAGAATCAGCTCATCCTGTCGGTGCTGGACAACATGCAGCGCATTCTCAACTGCCGCGCCGGGACGCTGGCACATCTGCCGGACTACGGCCTGCCGGATATGACCAAAATCCTCCAGGGGATGCCCGGCACCGCGCACCAGTTGATCGCGACGCTCTCCGCCGTGCTGCTGAAATACGAGCCGCGCCTGAGCAAAATCACCGTAGTGATGCTGGATCAGAGGCAGCCTGGCGAGCTGCGCTACGCCATTGATGCGGAACTAAAGGGCATTGGACTGGTGCGCTACGGTACCGAGTTTATGCCGGAAGGCAGGGTCTTAATCCGCCATCTTAAACAGCAGCAGTACCTGGACGCTCGCGCCGCAATTTAGCGCTCTTTCTGTCGGAAATGACTATGCCAACCTTTCCTGAACGCCACCTCAAAACCGGTGGCGATCCGCGCACGCTTGCGGAATATGTTGCCCTGCGCGATGAAATCAACAAACTGACCCATCCGGCGCGCCCGGATGTCGACTGGATTTATATCGAGAAACGCTGCCTTTCGCTGTTTGAGCATAATGGTGTCGAGTTGCAGACCGCCGCCTGGTATACGCTTGCCCGTACGCATAATGCCGGGTTGTCCGGCATGAACGAGGGGTTAACGGTTCTGATGGCGCTGGTCTCCTGGCAGTGGGAGCACCTCTGGCCGCATCCTGCTAATGCGCGAGTGGAAATCCTCAGCACGCTCAGTAAGCGACTTCAACAGGGGATGCGCACCCTGACCCTGACATACACCGACCTCAGTCAAATGTACCAGGTCGAATCGCATCTGAAAGCGCTGGAAGAGGTATTGCAGCGCCGGGAATTAAATCATGGCGGTCATCTGACTGCGCTGCGCACGTTACTGCATAACGCGGTGATACGGCTGGAAAAGAGCGACGGTGCGACCGGGGCGGTTTACCCCTCTCCCGTTGCCGAGCCGGGTGACGTAGAGCCCCCCGCTCGCGACAGTAAACCAACAGATCCTGTGAAAAGGGTCTACGTCGTACAGCCGGAGCCGCAACCTCATATCGAGTATGTGCGCGCCCCCTCACAAGCCGCAAAGAGGTGGAAGCCATTTATCGCCGGAATGCTGACCATGCTGGTCATGGCAGGCGGCACCGTAGGCGGATGGCAGGCGATGCACCAGCCGGATCCTCTACAGGCGCAGCTTGCCGCCTCGCTGGCACCCTTGCCCGTCGCGCTCGCTCCGGCGCAGTTGAAGACGTTGCCGCAGAGTTTGCTGTCGCCGGAAAGGGGGATTAGCCAGACGAAGCAGCAATTAGCAAGGCTGGGGCAATTAGAGCCGGACTGGGCCTTCAGCTATAGCCGACAGCTGGTGCAGCAGGCGCTGACGCTGTGGCCTGAGCAGGCAAAACCGCTGGCGACGCAGTGGCAGCAGCAGGTTGCGGCACAGGCGTTACCCACGTCCGGCCTGAACGGCTGGTATCAGGGGATGACGGGGCTACAGAACCTGGCGAACCAGCTCAATGCGCTGGATGAAAAGCGCGGCAAGTATATGACCGTCAGCGAACTCAAAACGCAGGTGTTTGCCATTATGCAGTCGTTTAACCGCGCCATTCCGGCAGAAGAACAGCTGCGCCAGCTCTCTGTCTTACCCGAAGGCGAACCGTGGCCTGCGGCGCAGCAGAGCCTGACGGAACAGCATCTGCAACAACTTAATGCTCGTTACGGCCTGCTGAAACAGGCAAAGCCATAATAGCCGTTCAGCACAGGGGATGAATGTGTCAGCCAGAGAGCGAATGTGAGAATGTGATCATGACGGAGGCCTGTTTTTTCGACACCATTGACCGTCTGGCCTGAGTGTGACAACGCATTGGCGGAGGCAAGATTGTCGTCGCAACCGTTGGGGGTTAGCTAATCAGCAAACCGGGCAGGGGAGCGCGCGTTAACCCGTCGCTAAAGGATGAGCTAAAGACATCACAAGGTTTAAGGTAAAAAGCTGGGAATGAACAAGATAAAACAGAATGGTGCGTCCGAGTGGACTCGAACCACCGACCCCCACCATGTCAAGGTGGTGCTCTAACCAACTGAGCTACGGACGCACTGAAGAGATGGTGCGTTCAATTGGACTCGAACCAACGACCCCCACCATGTCAAGGTGGTGCTCTAACCAACTGAGCTATGAACGCATTGTTGTGTGTGACAACGGGGTCGAATATTAGCGGCAGAGGCGGGAGGTGGCAAGAGGTAAACTGCAAATTTCTTTCGGATTTCACGCGATTGCTTCATTCCCGCGCAAAATGAAGAGAAAGTAGCCGCCCGCAGGCGGCTACTGTGCAATTAGCGGGCGGCGCGCTGTAAAATCACCTGGGACGGTTGGCGCTGAAGGTGACGCATTCGCAGCATCATCATAATGGCCGCTGAGGTTAACCCGATGATAAAGCCCATCCAGAATCCGGCAGGCCCCATCCGATCCACCACCAGATCGGTGAGGGCGAGAATGTAGCCGGTCGGCAAGCCCAAAACCCAGTAGGCAATAAAGGTAATAAAGAAAATAGAACGCGTATCTTTATAACCCCGCAGCACACCGCTGCCTATCACCTGAATAGAGTCCGAGATCTGATAAATCGCTGCCAGCAGCATCAGATGTGAGGCCAGGGTGATAACCTCCGGGTTATCGTTATAAAGCAGGGCAATCTGTTCGCGCAGGGCAACGGTGAAAAGGGCGGTGAAAACCGCCATACATACGCCCACGCCAATGCCGGTACGCGCCGCCGTTTGCGCCTCCAGCGTGGATCCCTGGCCAAGACGGAAGCCCACCCGGATAGTCACCGCCGCGGCCAGCGACAGCGGCATCACGAACATCAATGAACTGAAGTTCAGCGCAATCTGGTGACCAGCCACGTCCACGATCCCGAGCGGCGAAACCAGCAGGGCGACAACCGCGAACAGCGTCACTTCGAAAAAGAGCGCCAGTGCGATAGGCAGGCCCAGTTGTATCAGGCGAATCATGATGGCTTTATCCGGCTTGCTAAACGGCACTTCATGGCGAATATCGCGCATCGAACGGGCACGCTTCACGTAGGAAATCATGCTGAAGAACATCACCCAGTAGACCGCCGCGGTGGCGACGCCACATCCCACACCGCCAAGTTCAGGCATACCAAAATGGCCATAAATAAAGACGTAGTTCACCGGAATGTTCACCAACAACCCGATAAAGCCCATCACCATGCCCGGTTTGGTTTTTGCCAGCCCTTCACACTGGTTACGAGCCACCTGGAAGAAGAGATAGCCGGGTGTTCCCCAGAGCAGAGCCCGCAAATAGCCCACCGCTTTATCTGCCAGGGCAGGATCGATATTGCGCATCGCATGAATGATGTACCCCGCGTTCCACAGCACTACCATGATCAAGAGCGAGACAAAGCCCGCCAGCCAGAACCCCTGGCGTACCTGATGCGCAATGCGGTCCCGGCGTCCGGAGCCATTTAACTGCGCGATAACCGGCGTTAATGCCAATAGCAGGCCGTGACCAAATAAAATGGCCGGCAGCCAGATAGAGGTGCCGATGGCGACGGCGGCCATATCGGTGGCGCTGTAGCCTCCCGCCATCACTGTATCGACAAAACCCATCGAGGTCTGGGCAATTTGCGCGAGTATCACCGGGATCGCCAGGGCTAATAACTGACGCGCTTCACTCATGTACTTCTGCACGTGAACACCTTTGATATTGTTGTTATTTGAGAGACTAAAAAAGCCGCCGTAACTGGCAGCAAGAAGAAGAAATAGAGGGAATTTCAGCTATTGTAGCGGGGTTTAGCCATTTATCTAGTGAAAAAAACGTCAGATAGGGCAGGGTGCTGGCAACCTCTATTTCCAACTGTTATTGTGATGCGATTAACGGTGGAATCACCGTACCGATCCTGGAGGAGTTGTACGCATGTTTACTGGTATTGTGCAGGGCACCGCAAAACTGGTGTCTATCGATGAAAAACCGAACTTCCGTACCCACGTCGTGGCGCTGCCCGACACCATGCTCGACGGGCTGGAGACGGGGGCATCGGTTGCACACAACGGTTGCTGCCTGACGGTAACTGAGATCAACGGCAATCTGATCAGCTTTGACCTGATGAAAGAGACGCTGCGCATTACCAACCTGGGTGAGCTGGTGGAAGGCGACTGGGTGAACGTCGAGCGCGCTGCGAAATTCAGCGACGAGATTGGCGGCCACCTGATGTCTGGCCATATTATGACTACCGCCGAGATTTCTAAGATCCTTACCTCTGAAAACAATCGTCAGATCTGGTTCAAGGTACAGGACCCGACGCTGATGAAGTACATCCTCTATAAAGGCTTTATCGGCGTAGATGGTATTAGCCTGACCGTGGGTGAAGTGACCCCAACCCGCTTCTGCGTGCACTTAATCCCGGAAACTTTGCAACGCACCACGCTTGCGAATAAAAAACTGGGCCATCGTGTCAATATTGAAATCGATCCGCAAACCCAGGCGGTGGTTGACACCGTAGAGCGCGTCCTGGCGGCAAAAGAGGCAGCCATAAAACAGGCTGTTGATGAAGCATAAAAAAATACCCCGGCAAGCCGGGGTATTTTTTAACGGGCGACCCGCAGGCCGTGTTCAACGCCGCGGCTAAAGACCACCTGCCACAGCTGAATATCACGCGCACGAAAAGCCCCTGCGCAGGCATTCAGATAATAGCTGAACATCCGTTTAAATCGTTCTGAATAGTTGTCTGCAATTTCCGGCCAGCTGGCGAGGAAACGCGAATACCATGCCATTAGCGTGGTATCGTAATCTGCGCCGAAATTATGCCAGTCTTCCATCACGAAGTGCGGTTCGCTGGCAGTAGCAATCTGGCGCACAGAGGGTAAACAGCCATTCGGAAAGATGTATTTGTTGATCCAGGGATCCACCTTCAGGTCCGTTTTTTTCGAGCCGATGGTATGCAGCAGAAACAACCCGTCAGGTTTAAGGTTACGATCGACCACTTCAAAGTAGGTGCGGTAGTTCTTGGGCCCCACGTGCTCGAACATCCCTACCGAAACGATGCGGTCAAACTGATCGCGCAGTTCACGGTAATCCTGCAGTAAAATCGTGACATCCAGCCCCTCACACCGCGCCTGTGCCATTTTTTGCTGCTCAGCAGAGATAGTCACCCCGACGACGCTCACGCCATAGTGCTGCGCCATATACTGGGCCAGCCCACCCCAGCCGCAACCGATATCCAGCACCCTCATGCCGGGCTCCAGCTGCAATTTCTGGCAAATAAGCTGCAGTTTATCCTGCTGGGCTTGTTCAAGAGAGTCTGCCTCTTTCCAGTAACCGCAGGAGTACTGCATAAAGGGGTCAAGCATGCGGGTAAAGAGATCGTTTCCGAGGTCGTAATGTTCCTTTCCGACGATCCAGGCGCGTTTTTTGCTTTGAAGGTTGAGCAGACGGGCAGTGGCAATGCGCAGCGTATCTTTCAGATGACTGGGTAACTGATTTTCCAGTCCGGCGCGGAGAACGCGAGTGAAAAAGATATCCAGCCGTTCGCACTCCCACCAGCCGTCCATATAACTCTCGCCAAGTCCCAGCGAACCTTCCCGCATGACACGTTTGAAAAAGTCCGGGTGTTTGACCTGAATATCAGAGGGGGCCGTGCCGTTAATCGCGATGCCCGCGCGGCTTAGCATTTCATTGACGATCCGGAACCAGTTGTCGTCCCGGATGGTGACTTCTTCTATACACGATGAACTCATAGCTTCTCCATCACTCGCTGTGATCAGAACCTTTAAACAGCGTAGACGCTCTTTTGGTTTGTGAGAAATCTCACGGCTTTCCCGCGAGGCTAGTATCCGACGTAGAACAGAGGAAGGGAGGTGACCCTTGCCGAAAGGCCTTCCATGGTGAAACGGGAGCGCTCCGGCTCCCGTTACTACATAATAAGTATCGTTATTATTAGACCGCGAACTCAGTATAGGCCTGAAAAAAGCCTCCTTCAACAGAAAGTTGTTAGCAGGCTAATAACTGATTTTTAACATAATGTCTGACGGCACTATGCTTCTGAGGATTCTGGCTGCAGCGTTTCGTGCTGCTCTGATGCTTTTACATACTGCATCCGATAGCCCAGCCCCGCCAGCGCCACGGTGGCCAGCATCACGCTGGTGGTCGTCAGCAGCGGTGTCGCAATAAGCCAGGAGACAAGCAGACTCGCCAGGAAACAGAGCCCCAGCTGCAATGTATTTTGCAGCGCCGCCGCGCTCCCGGTGGCCTGTGGGAAGGGACGCAACGCCTGCGCTACCACAATCGGGTAGATCGCGCCGTTAGCCACCGCCATCAGACAGAACGGGATCAGCAACTCCACGAGGTTCGCGCCGGGGATAAAACCGACAGCCCAGGTAGCAACCACGCTCAGGGCATACAACACCAGCAGCCATGGCAGCATCTGATGCCCGTGCCATTTTTGCAGGGCTGCGCGGCAACCATAGCCGCCAACCAGAAAGGCGATAGTCTGCGGCACATAGCTCAGGCCAATCACGGCCGGGCTGTAACCCATTTCGTTGAGAATAAACGGCGACCCGGTCAGCCAGGCGAAGAAGCTGGCGGAGCAGGCGGCATAAATCAGCACGTTGCCACGATACGCGCGGGTGCGCAGGAGCGTGGTGAAGGTAACGGGTGCGGCGGCGCTAACATGCTGCACGCTACGGCGTTTAAGGGTGAAGGCCGGAAGCATCAACAACAGCGTAATCGCGAACAAGACGGCAAAGATGGCTTGCCAGTCAAAGTGAGCCAGTAGCCAGCTGCCCAGCAGCGGGGCGAGAGCAGGGGAGAGCCCGACCAGCGGCATAATGGTGGCAAATATACGGTTGGTACGGGACGCCGGATAGTAGTCTGTCACCAGCGCCTGCCAGGTGACCGCCGCAGCACATACGCCCACGGCCTGCACGAATCGTAATACCAGCAGCCAGGTCGCATCGCGCACCCATAGCATGCCGAGGCAGCCGACAGCGAAAATCGCTAAACCGGTCAGCAAGATTGGTTTACGACCAAAGCGATCGGAGAGCGGCCCCCAGAGCAACTGCGCAAAGGCGAAGCCGGCCAGGAACACGCTCAGGCTGGCGCTGATGGCAGCAGCTGGCGTTTGTAAATCTTCCTGCATCGCCGCAAAAGCGGGCAGGTACATATCGGTTGCAAGAAAGCCCAGCACGCTTAAGCCGCCAAGCCAGACTAAAAATCCTTTCCCGGGTGTCACGATGGTATTCCCCATTTTGTATGCAGGTGTGGCAGCCGCTGAGTGTAGAGAGTGCAATACCGCTTGTGAAACGCTAATATTTGGCGGTTGCATTCAAAAAATTTGCAGGCAGAAAATGTGGTCAGAATATTCCCTTGAAGTCGTAGATGCGGTAGCCCGTAACGGCAGCTTTAGCGGCGCAGCGCAAGAGCTGCATCGCGTACCTTCTGCCATCAGCTATACGGTGCGCCAGCTGGAGGAGTGGCTGGCGGTGCCGCTGTTTGAGCGCCGCCACCGTGACGTGGAACTGACCCCCGCAGGGGCATGGTTTTTGAAAGAAGGGCGCTCTGTTATCAAAAAAATGCAGATCACCCGCGAGCAGTGCCAGCAAATTGCGAACGGCTGGCGCGGGCACCTCTCTATCGCCGTGGATAATATCGTCCGCCCCGAGCGTACCCGCCAGATGATCCTCGATTTTTATCGCCACTTTTCTGATGTGGAACTGCGCGTCTCGCAGGAGGTGTTCAATGGCGTCTGGGATGCGCTGGCCGATGGCCGGGTAGAGATGGCGATCGGCGCGACTCAGGCCATCCCCGTGGGTGGGCGCTGGGCGTTTCGCGATATGGGAACGCTAAGCTGGCACTGCGTGGTGGCAAGCCACCATCCGCTGGCGGCGATGCCAGGGCCGCTCAGCGATGATACCTTGCGCAGCTGGCCCTCGCTGGTGCTGGAAGATACCTCCCGCTCATTACCCAAACGTATTACCTGGCTGCTGGATAACCAGCGGCGAATCGTTGCCCCGGACTGGGCATCCTCTGCCGATTGCCTCTCTGCCGGGCTCTGCGTGGGAATGGTTCCCGCCCATTTTGCCCGCCCCTGGATCGATGCCGGCAAATGGGTGATGTTGCAGCTTGAGAATCCCTTCCCGGATGCGGCCTGCTGCCTGACATGGCAACAGAATGATATGTCGCCTGCGCTGGCCTGGCTGCTGGATTATCTTGGGGATAGCGAAACGATGAACAGGGAGTGGTTGCGGGAGCCAGACGCGCTGGCTCCGCAGGAGGATTAACGGCGATAATCGCGGAACGGGCCGTCGGCCACCGAGCGGCGTTCAATAAGGCGGGGATGCACTTCAATTGATTGCGACTCTTCTCGCTTATTGACGATGCGATCCAGCAGCATGTTAAATGCGGTTTCACCGAGGAAATCTTTAGGCTGATGGATGGTGGTCAGAGCCGGGGTAAAGAAGCGCGCGTTGCGCACGTTATCATACCCGATCAACGAAATGTCTTGCGGCACCCGCAGTCCCATCTCGTCTGCAGCGCAGAGCGCGCCCATTGCCATCACATCTCCCCCGCAGAACACGGCGGTCGGGCGCGGAGATTGAGAGAGGATCTGCTGCATGGCACGATAGCCGGACTCGGGCTCAAAATCGCCCTGCACAATCCAGTTTTCTGGCACGGTGATCAGCGCCTCTTCCATCGCTTTCATAAACCCAGCCAGACGTCCGGCGCCGGTATTACGCTCCAGCGGGCCGGGGATAACGCCGATTTCACGGTGTCCGCGTTCAATCAGATAACGCCCCGCCATGTAACCCCCCTCGAAGGCGTTATCGATAACGGAGTCGGTAAAGTCAGCTTTCGCTTCACCCCAGTCCATCACCACCATCGGGATATTGCGATACTCTTCCAGCATCGTCAGCACGGGTTCCGGGTACTCTGAACACATCACCAGCAGACCGTCGACACGCTTTTGCGCCATCATCGATAAATAGGCCCGCTGCTTTTCCAGGTTATTCCACGCGTTGCCAAGAATCAGGGTATAGCCCTTCTGGAAACAGTTTTTCTCCACGGCTTCGATAATCTCGGCAAAGTAGGGCGCTTCGCTACTGGTTGCTAACAAGCCGATAGATTTGGTGTGATTCACTTTCAGGCTGCGAGCGACCGCGCTCGGTGAATAGTGCAGCTCTTTGATCGCCGCCCAGACGGCATTACGCGTCTCTTCAGCGACAAAACGCGTTTTGTTAATTACATGTGATACGGTTGTAGTGGAAACGTTTGCTCGTTTCGCTACGTCTTTGATTGTTGCCATTAGATGTCACTCCAGACCATATCCTAAACTCCTGAAAAACCGAAAGGTAAACGATTGCCTTCTCTCACCCTAATTGCGCAATCTGAATTGCGGTACGCCGGGAAAACGACACAGGACGTCAGGAGGGGGTCAATGGCCGGTACGCTAATAAATTAAGCCTGGAATTTTGTCTGATCTTGACCAAAAGGGGAAGAGCAAAAACGGATATCGCACTAAATCCTGCAAGATTTTTAGCGTAAGTTGTGTAAAAATGAGCAGGCTCACTTTTCGTGGGGGGATTATAAGGAGAAAAATTGATGAATACCGATCTTAAGTTTTCGCTGACAACCACCATCATTGTTCTGGGTCTGATTGTTGCGGCAAGTTTTACCGCGATTCTGCACTGAGTGACTGGGGGGGAGTATCACCTCCCTCCTGCCTTTCCTGATTGTTACCCTTCTGGCAAAAATCTTTTGCTCAATTGTTAACTTCTCATTTTTTGTGATTGATGTCATGCTTTCGCCTTCACTGTTCTGTGTCGCATCAAGACACGGTTTCTGGAGTTGACGTATGAAAATCAATTTTCCCCTGCTGGCCCTGGCGATAGGTGCCTTCGGGATTGGCACGACTGAATTCTCTCCCATGGGATTACTCCCGGTCATTGCCCGTGGCGTAGATGTCTCTATCCCGGCGGCGGGGATGCTGATCAGTGCTTATGCCATCGGCGTGATGGTGGGGGCGCCGTTGATGACGCTTCTCCTCTCGCACCGCGCACGCCGCAACGCACTTATTTTCCTGATGGCAATTTTCACCGTCGGCAATGTGCTCTCTGCCGTAGCGCCGGATTACAGCACCCTGATGCTCTCGCGCATCCTGACCAGCCTTAATCATGGGGCGTTCTTCGGCCTCGGCTCGGTGGTCGCGGCCAGCGTGGTACCTAAACATAAGCAGGCCAGCGCCGTGGCGACCATGTTTATGGGTCTCACCATCGCCAATATCGGCGGCGTTCCGGCAGCTACCTGGCTGGGGGAAACCATTGGCTGGCGTATGTCTTTCTTCGCCACGGCCGGGTTAGGTATGGTGGCGATGGTCGCCCTCTACTTCTCTTTACCGAAAGGGAGCGCGGGTGAGCGTCCGGAGGTGCGTAAAGAGCTGGCGGTGTTACTGCGTCCGCAAGTGCTTTCTGCGCTGTTAACCACCGTGCTGGGTGCCGGGGCAATGTTTACCCTTTATACCTATATCTCACCGGTGTTGCGCGATATTACCCATGCGACGCCCGCGTTTGTCACCGCCATGCTGGTGTTGATTGGCGTCGGATTTTCCATTGGCAACTATCTGGGCGGCAAGCTTGCGGATCGCTCGGTCACCGCTACCCTGAAAGGCTTTTTACTGCTGCTGATTGTCATCATGCTTGCCATTCCGTGGCTGGCGCGCACTGAAATTGGTGCAGCCATCAGCATGGTGGTATGGGGTGCCGCTACCTTTGCCGTGGTGCCTCCACTGCAGATGCGGGTGATGCGGGTCGCCAGCGAAGCGCCGGGATTATCCTCTTCGGTGAATATCGGGGCGTTTAACCTCGGGAATGCGCTTGGTGCGGCAGCGGGTGGTGCGGTCATCTCCAGCGGAATGGGCTACAGCGTGGTTCCAGTGATGGGAGCGGTGATAGCCGGTTTTGGCTTGCTTCTGGTGCTGCTGTCGGGTCGTCGTCAGCCTGAACAGGTCTGCGTTGCGGAGTAGATACTAGCGCAGAAGGGGTGACCCTTCTGCGTTTTCGTTATGCAGCGAAATTCTTCGCCACAAAGTCCCAGTTTACCAGCGCCCAGAAATGTTCCAGATAGTTCGGGCGCGCGTTACGGTAGTCGATGTAATACGCATGTTCCCACACGTCCACGGTCATCAACGGGGTTGCGCTGGTGGTCAGCGGCGTGCCGGCGTTTGAGGTTGAAACGATGGCCAGTTTGCCGTCGGCCTCTTTCACAAGCCAGGTCCAGCCTGCGCCAAAGTTCTTCACCGCCGCATCGGTAAATTTTGCCTTGAAATCAGCAAAGCTGCCGAAGCTTGCAGCAATCGCCTGTGCCAGTTCACCTGTTGGTTCTCCACCCGCATTTGGTGCCAGGCAGTGCCAGTAGAAAGTGTGGTTCCACACCTGCGCTGCGTTGTTGAAAACGCCCGCTTCGGAAGTCCGAATAATCTCTTCCAGGGATTTGCCTTCGAAAGCTGTACCCGCAATGAGATTGTTCAGGTTCGTGACATAGGTCTGATGATGTTTACCGTAATGGTATTCGAGGGTCTCTGCCGAAATATGCGGTTCCAGCGCCGTTTTTTCGTATGGTAATGCAGGTAATTCGAACGACGACATTGCTTCACTCCTTATTATAGTTGCGCACTCAATAACCCTATTGAGCGTAGGGTTAGGGTAGCAAATAGCGGAGTGGGGTTAAAGCGTTGTAAATCCCGCTGCAGTTGCAGCGGGGTGGGGCGTTAACGAATGGTTTTTGGGGTCATGACGCGGCGGGCACCCACATAATGGCGTTGCCAGTAATCTTCACTCAGGGAGGTGATCTGAATATCCTGGCCCGTACGTGGAGACTGAATAAACTTCCCATTGCCCACATACACCCCTACGTGATCGGCGGTACCGCGACCCTGAGTGCGGAAGAAGACCAGGTCCCCGCTCTCCAGTTCGCCGCGATTGACCGGCGAGGCATCGCGCAGGTGGTACATCTCATTGGCGGTACGTGGAATACGGAACTTCACCAGATCTTTATAGGCATACCAGACCAGACCGCTGCAATCGAAACCGGTACGTGGCGAGTTGCCACCCCAGCGATAAGGTTTACCAATCTGGCCCATCAGTTTATTCATTGCCGTCTTTTGCGCTTTCTGCATCCGCACTTTATGCGCCTCGGCAAGCGTCGTGGGCTTGCTGGTTTTGACGCAGCGGGTTTTATGGCCTTTACGGACGGTGCATTTTTCAGTCACCACGCGAGAAGCGGTTTTGGGCGCGGTGCGGGAAGAGGTTTTACTTTTTTTACTGGAAGAGGCGGTCTGCGTTTTTGCGAGGTTTTTTTTGCTACTGCTCTTTTTACTGCTCTCTTTCTTCGTGGTTTTTTTGCTGCTGCTCTTTTTCTTGGGTTCCGTCACTTTCACCAGATGTTTTTTTTGCACGGCCGAGGTCCGCGCCTGCTCTGAGGCGGTCGCCGTTGAGGTGAAAGTCAGTGTCGTAAACAGCAAAGCACAGAGCGTGATCGAGATTTTATTTATCCGCGCCACTGGGCAATCCCCTAATAATTCCGGGCAACAATAATACCCGCGTGTGATTTACAAAGCCCGTCGATTCTAATCCATAAAAAGGGACAAAGTTAATAAACTTTCACCGCTAAAACGACGTTTCGTTAGCGAGCGCAAAAAAAATCACCATAAAGAGAGCGTATTGTTCATTAGCTGAACAAAACCCTGGACAGAACAGGGTTAAGTTACTTTTAGAATGCAGCTTTATCGGTAGCGCGATACAATAGATAACGTGACGAAAATGTTATTTTCCGTTGTCGTTCTGAAACGCTACAATGACAGACGATTGCCGTAACAGAAGTTAAAGGAAGCAAGACATGAGCACCACTATTGAAAAAATTCAGCAGCAAATCGCTGAAAACCCGATTCTCCTGTACATGAAAGGTTCTCCGAAGCTGCCAAGCTGTGGTTTTTCCGCACAAGCAGTGCAGGCGCTTTCTGCCTGTGGTGAGCGTTTTGCTTACGTTGATATTCTGCAGAACCCGGACATTCGTGCCGAGCTGCCGAAATACGCAAACTGGCCGACCTTCCCACAGCTGTGGGTTGATGGTGAACTGGTTGGCGGCTGCGATATCCTGATCGAGATGTATCAGCGCGGTGAACTGCAGCAGCTCATCAAAGAGACCGCTGCCAAGTACAAATCGGAAGAGCCGGGCGCAGAGTAACGTCTCTCGCCATGCAAAAAAGCGACCTTACGGTCGCTTTTTTTATTCCTCGCTGTCGCCTATCGGCAGCGGCCAGCCGCCCAGGCGTTTCCAGCGGTTGACGATCTCGCAAAACAGCTCCGCGGTACGCTCAGTATCATAGAGGGCTGAGTGGGCCTGGCTGCCATCAAACTCAATACCCGCGGTAATACAGGCTTTAGACAGCACCGTCTGACCCAGCGCGAGTCCGCTCAGGGCCGCGGTGTCAAAGGTCACAAACGGATGGAACGGGTTGCGTTTCAGGGAAGAGCGCTCGGCGGCAGCCATCATAAAGCTATGATCGAAGGTCGCGTTATGGGCGACCATAATGGCGCGATTACAGTTCTGGTCTTTCATCCCCTTGCGGACCATTTTGAAGATGGCGTGCAGAGCGTCGTATTCGCTTACCGCGCCACGCAGCGGATTGTGCGGGTCGATGCCGTTAAAGGCCAGCGCCTCTGGCTGCAGATTGGCACCTTCAAAAGGCTCCACGTGGAAATGCAGCGTCTCGTCCGGCATCAACCAGCCCTGTTCATCCATTTTCAACGTGATCGCGGCGATCTCAAGCAGCGCATCGGTTTTAGCATTAAATCCGGCGGTTTCTACATCAATGACGACAGGATAAAAGCCACGAAAACGGTCACACAGACCGGAAAATTGAGCGATATCGGACATCTGGGTCTCTTAAAAGGGGGAAAAAGCAGTGCGCATTATGGCAAATTTTGAGAAGGGATGCAGTAAAACAACGGGCGCGTAGCGCGCCCGGGGGATTAATTGCCCAGACCGCGACCGGCGTCTTTGGCTTCAATCAGTTCAATTTTATAACCGTCTGGATCTTCAACAAACGCAATCACGGTGGTGCCGCCTTTAACCGGGCCAGCTTCACGGGTAACATTACCGCCGTTGGCACGGATGCGCTCGCACGCCTCTGCTGCGTTGTCCACTTCCAGCGCGATATGACCGTAAGCGGTGCCCAGCTCATAGCTGTCCACACCCCAGTTGTAGGTCAGCTCAATGACCGCTTCTTCGCTCTCTTCGCCATAACCGACAAAGGCGAGGGAGTATTTGTACTCCGGGTTTTCGCTGGTGCGCAGCAGTTTCATGCCCAGCACGTTGGTGTAAAATTCGATGGAACGTTGCAGGTCGCCAACACGCAGCATGGTATGAAGTAAGCGCATAGTATCCTCTTAGCTTTTTATCATCTTGAACAGAAACGATGTTTTAGTATAGCGGCGAAGTGTCGCCGCTATCAATGCGCCGTTTATAAAGTTGGATAATCGGTATAACCTTCAGCACCGCCGCCATAGAAGCTTTCCGGACGCTGCTGGTTGAGTTCGGCTTTATGTTTCAAACGCGCGACCAGATCCGGGTTAGCAATATAATCGCGGCCAAAAGCAACGGCATCAATCAGACCTTTGTTGATCAGATCTTCCGCTTTCTCAGGTGTATACGCACCCGCACCGATAATGACGCCCTGGAAACGGGCACGCACTTTTTCACGGAATGCTTCAGAGTAAGGCTGGCCACCGGCCCAGTCCGGCTCGGACATGTGCAGATAGGCAATGCCGCGTTTTGCCAGCTCTTCGATCAGGTACAGCGCATCGGCTTCTTCGTTCGGACCGTTATCCACATTCTGGAAGCTGCCAATCGGTGATACGCGAATACCGACGCGGTCAGCACCGATTTCAGCTACCACAGCATCGACCACTTCCAGCACCAGGCGCGCGCGGTTTTCAACGCTGCCGCCGTACTGATCGGTACGCTGGTTAGAAGACGGGGAGAGGAACTGGTGCAACAGGTATCCGTGCGCAGAGTGCAGCTCGATCATATCGAAGCCGGCTTCACGGGCGTTTGCCACCGCCTGTCGGAAATCATTCACAATACCAGGGATCTCTTCGAGCTCCAGCGAGCGCGGCGTAGTGGTATCCACGCGGATAGCGCGGCCTTGTTCGTCGCGCAGCGAGGTGCGGGTGCCGGCGTTCAGGGCTGAGGCCGATACCGGCGCCTGGCCGTCAGGTTGAATGCTACTGTGCGAAATACGCCCGGTATGCCACAGCTGAACGGCAATACGTCCCTCTTCAGCATGTACGCCTGCGGTGATTTTTTTCCACGCGGCAATCTGTTCCGGGCTGTGCAGACCCGGTGCACCGGCATAGCCTTTCGCCTGGGCGGAAATCTGCGTTGCTTCGGAGATAATCAGACCTGCGCTGGCGCGCTGGCGATAATATTCGCCCATCAGCGGCGTCGGGATATCACCCGGCTCAATGCTGCGCAGACGGGTCAGCGGGGCCATAAATACGCGGTTTGGCGCGGTCACGGCACCGACTTTCAGTGGGGTAAACAATTTTGAAGCTGACATAGCGTCTCCTGAGTAGACCGGTCGTCTAGTAAAGTGCGAAATAAAAACGCCTGTTAACCACCAGGCGTGATAATGATGTTCTGGACGTGCGCCAGTGCGCTCTCAAGCGGTACGGCACTGTGCGATATTTTGGCCTGCAGGTTCGCCCCCAGCCACAAGGAGTAGAGCACTTGTGCCTGGGTCAACGGCTCGCCAATAAAGCTCAGTGATTTTTCATCACGCCCCGCAGACAACGCCTGAGCGAGGAGGGTAATCACCCCGCTGGCCCCTTTGTCCATCGCCGTGCGCATATCTTCTGAAAGATCGCACACCTCTGCAGAGAGCTTCACGGTAAGGCATCCACTGATAATGCCCTGCGAACAAAACTGGTTCAGCGTCTCTTGATAATACGCCAGCACACGATCACGATGATTACCTGCGCCGCCCGTAAAATGTTGAGCAAGGCGCTGATGGTAATTAGCGTAATGCCGCTCGAGCAATGCCACCCCAAACGCCTCTTTCGAGCGGAAGTAGTGGTAAAACGACCCCTTTGGTACATCGGCGGTTTTAAGCAGTTCGCTCAGCCCCATGCCGGTAAATCCCCGGTGCATGCAGAGCTTTTCACCGGTGGCCAGGAGGTGTTCGCGAGTATCGTGTTCAGTGTTTCTGTTCATGGCCTCAATGTAGTAGACCGTTCGGTCTAATGCAAGCGTTATGTTCGTCGACAGGGGTTCAGCAAATCGCTTTGAGGCTGATACACCGAGGTTTGCACATTCATCATGCCGAGCACCGTGGAGAACAGATTATCTTGCGATACAGCCTCGGTCTGCGCCTGTTGGCGCACGCACTGTTCGTTAATGCCGAAGCCTTTCTGATAATCCGCCGATAGCCAGAACAAAAACGGAATATGGGTCTGTTGCGACGGTGCCAGCATATACGGGGTACCGTGCAGATACAGGCCGTTCTCTCCCAGCGATTCACCGTGGTCGGAGAGATAGATCAGCGCCGTATTCATGCTGTTCTGTCGGGCCTTCAGCGCATCAATCGTTTTGCTCACCACGCTATCGGTGTAGAGAATGGTGTTGTCGTAAGTATTAAGCAGCGCCTGATGATCGCAGTTCTGAATTTCATTGGTATCGCAGGTGGGCGTAAAACGACGGAACTGCGGCGGATAGCGCCGATAATAGGCCGGGCCGTGGCTACCCATCAGGTGAATAACCAGCACGCTGTCCTGCTTCAGACCGTCCAGAACTTTATCCAGACGATAGAGATCAACGTCATCAATGCAGACACTGTCTTTACAGAGTTGATCCTGCTTCCACTGGGTCATATCGGTAAAGTGCACACGATTGCAGGCCCCTTTACAGCCTCCGTCATTATCGCGCCACAACAGATTCACACCCGCGTGAGCGAGCACGTCCATCAGCCCCTCCTTATGATGGGCGAGATCGGCATCATACTGCTTGCGCGGCATTCCGGAGAACATGCAGGGAACAGAAACGGCAGTTTCGGTGCCACAGGACGACGCCTGGGGGAAGTTAATCACGTTCTGTTTTTTCAGTTCCGGATTCGTCTCACGCCCATAGCCATTGAGCGAATAGTTTTCTGCCCGTGAGGCCTCGCCCAGCACCAGCACCAGCACGGTTTTTTTATGCTGAGCCAGCAAAACCGGCCCTTTATGGGCATCTTCTCCCTGCCGAATCAGGGTTTGATCGCCTTCAAACCAGCGCGCTTTGCTGTATTTCACTATCGCACTCACGTAGTTCGCCGGCGTGACCATCTTGACGATGCTTTTGTTATTGCGAAACAGCGAGGCGTAATCCTTATAGAAGACCGCGGCAATCAAAATAATAATCAACAGGCTTCCCAGGATCGACGCCAGACGCATCACCAGCACATGCCACCAGCGGGCAGGGCGGATGCGAACCATCGCCAACACCACAGCCGGCACCAGCCCGGCCACCGTCAGCCATAGCACCAACTGCGGGGTAATCAACGCCGTCGCTTCCTGTGAATTCGTCTCGAAGACGTTCACCATCATGTTCTGATCGATAACCGCCCCGTAGGTAAACATGAACCAGGTCGCCGCGGCGCAGCCCAGCGTCAGTAGCACCAGCAGCGGTTTACGAATCAGCGGGATGTTTAAAAAGCTAAAAACGATTACCCAGCCGCAGAACAGCACCACTGGAATCGAGAACGCGAAGAGATATTCATGCAGTCGGGCTGGCGCAATAATGGCCCAGCTACGATGAATGAACAGGGCATTCAAAAGTGTAAAAAAGAGCGCGCAGCCGAGCGTAAACCGGGTATCGTTACACTGTAACTTATTAAAAAGGCGCATCATCAGTAAAACCCTTCATTGTTGTGATGACGCGAGTATAAGGAGCAAAGATTAGTGAAACCTTAGCCCCACATTTCTGATATTGACGCCTTGCGTAACCCCGGCTTAAGGTCTTCACTTTACTCTATTCATTGGGCCGGGAGGTGGGTGTGGCAGAACAACTGGAGTTTTTTCCCGTTCAGAGCCCGTGCCGGGGTATCTGCCAGTCGGATGAACGTGGATTCTGCCGGGGCTGTATGCGTAGCCGGGAGGAGCGCTTTAACTGGCAAACCCTGAGCGACGCGCAAAAGCAGGAGGTACTGCGCCTCTGTCGCCAACGTCTGCTGCGCAAATTACGCGCAAACAGGCCGCCCGATGCCGAAGAACCCCAGCAACCCTCACTGTTTTAACCTGCAAAATGCGTATACTCATCTCATCTTTATGTTGAGGAAAATCCAATGGTTCAGCGTATTACTCTCGCCCCGCAGGGGCCGGAATTCTCGCGTTTTGTGATGGGTTACTGGCGTTTGATGGACTGGAACATGTCCGCCCGCCAGCTGGTGAGCTTTATTGAAGAACATCTTGATTTAGGGATCACCACCGTCGATCACGCGGATATCTATGGCGGTTATCAATGCGAAGCGGCGTTTGGCGAAGCGATGAAGCTGGCGCCGTCGCTGCGTCAGCGGATGGAGGTGGTGACCAAATGCGGTATCGCCACCACCGCCAAACCCGAGCATGCCCTGGGTCACTACATCACCGATCGCGACCACATTGTGCAAAGCGCTGAGCAGTCGCTGGTAAATCTGGCGACCGACCATATCGACCTGTTGCTGATCCACCGCCCGGACCCTTTAATGGATGCTGACGAGGTTGCAGAGGCTTTCCTGGCACTTCACCAGAGCGGCAAAGTGCGCCATTTCGGCGTCTCGAATTTTACCCCTGCGCAGTTCGCGCTGCTGCAGTCTCGTGTGCCTTTCACTCTGGCGACCAACCAGGTAGAGATTTCGCCGGTACATCAGCCCCTGCTGCTGGACGGCACTCTCGATCAACTGCAACAGTTACGTGTGCGTCCAATGGCATGGTCCTGCCTGGGTGGCGGTCGTCTGTTTAATGACGAACAGTTCCAGCCGCTGCGCGATGAGTTGGCGCAGGTGGGGCGCGAGCTGAATGCACAATCGATTGAACAGGTGGTCTACGCCTGGGTGCTTCGCCTGCCGTCACGCCCGTTGCCGATTATCGGATCCGGCAAAATCGAACGCGTGCGCTCGGCCATTGCCGCTGAAGAGCTCAAGATGACGCGTCAACAATGGTTCCGCATTCGTAAAGCTGCTTTAGGATACGACGTCCCCTAAATCTCTATTTATCTGACTTTCCGGTGAAATCCTTGCCCCTCGTATAAACTTAAGGGGCAAAAAATAACCTGAGGAGGTCATATGAAGCGTTTTACTCTGGCAATATTGGCGCTGGTGGTCAGCGCAGGTGCGCAAGCCGCCAGCGACGAAGTTGAGATGAACCTTGTCACACCTCAGGGGGTAGGTCAGTCAATCGGGACGGTGACCATCACCGAAACGGATAAAGGGCTGGAATTTACCCCCGCGCTTAACGCCCTTCCTCCGGGCGAGCATGGCTTCCACGTTCACGCGAAAGGCTCCTGCCAGCCAGCGATGAAAGAGGGGAAACCGTCGGCGGCTGAAGCGGCGGGCGGCCACCTTGATCCTCACCAGAGCGGCAAGCACGAAGGGCCAGACGGTATGGGGCACCTTGGCGATCTGCCGGTATTGGTCGTGAACAACGACGGTAAAGCCACGGACGCGGTGGTGGCCCCTCGACTGAAAAAACTGGATGAGGTGAAAGGCAAAGCGCTGATGATCCACGTGGGGGGTGACAATATGTCCGATCAGCCGAAACCTCTCGGCGGCGGCGGCGCGCGTTACGCCTGCGGCGTCATTTGATCTCCCAGCGTCCCCGGCGCAGGAGCATGCTCGAGCTGGGATAATGAACAGTGTAGACGCCAGACCAGCGCAGCCAGATCCTGTGCCGCCGGCTGCGGATGGCGCGCCAGCGTATCGCAGATACGCTGCAACTCGTTAAGTGTGGTGGAGAGCGGACGTTGCTGCACACCGCGTTCGCTCATCACATCCCGCAGAAGTGAAATACAGACATCACGCACCTGGGAGAGTGGGTCAGATCGTGTCTCCCAGCTGCGTAATTGCCATACCACATGCGAACAGTTGAGTAACACTACCCCCCAGCGCAGCAGCCAGCGACGCGCCTGCGCATCCTGACTGGTATTAAGCTGACTAACATGATGATATACCAGCGACTCATAACCATTCTCATCCCGCTGAGGCCTGCGGCTGAGCTGGTCGACAAACCCACGCCGCAACTCACGAATATGACGACGGCTTTTACGCGCGTCAGAGCCCGGGCGTAATACTGCAAACGCCAGCCAGACCAGCCCGACGCCCAGGATTTTAGCCAGATCGTCATTTAAGAAATCGGCAAAGTCATAGGTCGGTGGATTGGTCACCGCGATAAAAGAACCCATAAAAACGATCAACTGCCCCCAAAGTCCCGCCAGTTTCGGCATCTGTAGCTTGAGAAGCTGCATCGTAGTGAGCAAGGGGAAGAGGTACAGCAGGAACTGCCAGAGATCGCTTATCTGCACCATCAGCCCGAACTTCACCACAAAGCTGAACAGCGAGAGCAGGATCAGCGTGCGCAGCAGCAGGTTGAGCGATTTAAACGGCGAGGGTGAAACTGAGTACAGTACGCTGCTGATGGCGGCCAGCGTCAGCGCGGCAGCACCGGCGTCCCACTGCGTAGCAAGAGTCCAGGCGCCGATAAGCGTTAACGCGCAGAAGGTACGAAAACCGCTCCACAACGCTTCGAGGTTATCAGTGTGCCGGGCCAGCGCCGGGCTGCGCGGTACGTTAAAGGTGGTAATGGGTGTCGCCGCTTCCAGCATGGCAATCCAGCGGCTACTCCGCAGGTAGAGTCGGCTAAACCAGAGGAGTCGCTGCCAGAAGGCGTGATGGCGATAATCTTGCCCCTCATGCGGTTTTAGCGGTGCGATAATACGCGCCACGGTATAGAAATCGGTCTCCGGACGGCTCAGCGCCTCCAGCAGCTGTTGTATGACCGGCTGGATCGTCTCAGGCGGATCGGGCCAGTTGAGCAGCATGCGGCGCAGACTGGAGATCGCGCTGGTCATTCGCAACTGCTGATGGAGCAAATAGTTGAGCAGGGCGTTTTGACGGCGAAAACGGTAGTGGCTCCAGAAGGCCTGAATGCGCAGTAAATTGGTGGTCAGGATCTGGGCGATGACTTTTTCGTGTGCAAGACGGATTGCATCGTTGGTGTCAGGTTGCCAGAGCAGCCTGGCATGCTCCAGCAGTCGGGCGTGCATATTTTGTAGGGCGGTAATGAGTGCCGTCCCGTCGGAGGTGCTGGGCAGGATCATCATCATCAGACCACCGCAGAGTATGCCGAGCATGACTTCGCATACCCGCGCCTGCGCCATATCCCATAACTCCGTGGTATCAAGAATGTTGATGACCGGAAAGGCGATGATGGCCGCCGTATAGCCTGCAAGTTGAAAAGCATAGGCGACGTTATTGGTGAAGTGGGCGCAGGCCCAGGTACAGACCCCAAGCCAGGTCGCCATACAGAATAAAAACAGCCACGGATCGTTCAGCGTGTGTCCGGCAATAATCAGCGCGGCGGTCGCCCCTAACAGACTGCCCGCCACCCGGCCCAGGCTTTTACTTATGACACCACCGACGGTAGGGAAGCTGACCACTGCCGCAGAGGTCATCGCCCAGTAAGGTTCATCCAGATTCAGGTAATAGGCGCAGGTCAATGCCAGACACATGGCAATCCCGTTGCGCAGCGCGTAGCGCCACTGCCCAGGGGTCGCCTTGAGCCACGGCGTGTTACGCCAGCTGAACGTAGAGAGTGTCACCGGGCGGTTCCGATAGAGACGCTACAGGTGGTGCCGGAAACCAACGTCAGATCCCTGGGCAGCTCGTCAAACTCGATACGCACCGGAATACGCTGAGCCAGCCGTACCCAGGGGATATTCGGCTTCACGTCCGGTACCAGCCCCGAGTCGGTCTCCACGCTCTGATCAAAGATGGCACGTCCAATGCTGCCGACGTGACCCTGTAACGTCACACCGCCGCTATAGAGGGTAATTTGAGCCTGGGCGCCCGCACGGATATGACGAAGCTTGGTTTCTTCAAAATATCCCACCACGTAAAACGAGTGGCTGTCCACCAGGGCGAACAGCGGCTGGCCGGTGGTGGCGTAATCGCCGGTGCGGGTGGAGAGGTTGGTTACCCAGCCATCCACCGGGGCTTTAACCACCGTCTGCGTCAACTGCCACTCGGCCTGTTTTAGCGTCGCTTCAGCGACTTTTACGCTGGCCTGCATCGCTTTCACGTTGATATTGGCGGTATCCAGATCTTCTGCCGAAATGTAGTTATGTGACAGGTGGCGGCGACGATTCGCTTCATTATTGGCTTTAGCGAGATCGGACTGGGCTTTCGCCAGCTGCGCCTGCGCATTCAGCACAGCGATATGATAGGGAGTCTCGTCAATTTGAAACAACACGTCGCCGCTGTGGACAAGTTGATTGTCTTTCACCTTTAAGGCCGTAATCGCACCGGAAACCTGCGGGGTAATGCTGACCTGCTCGGCGCGGACCTTGCCGTCCCGGGTCCACGGCGACTGCATGTAGTAATTCCACACCCACCATCCGGCGACCAGGGCCAACGCAAGCACGGCTAAACTGGAAAAATATTTGAGCGTTTTTAACATGGTTGTCACCAGAGAGTCAGGATAACCAGCGCCAGGCAGACGCAGAGCACGAACAGCGAGAGATCCATGAGCATCGGATGCCAGATTTCACCGGCGTAGATCCAGTCGCGCAGCAAACGGTGGACCAGTAGCCAGAGGAAGAAGCCGGGGATCACCGCTTTAAATAACGGAGGGAAATAAATGGATGCACCCACGATGAGATCCTGAAGCGGTAGCCCCGCGGCGAGAGATGTGATTTTCACCAGCTCGTTCCTTTGCAATTGAAAATTGGCCATAACGGCCCAGCCTGACGCGCGACGGCCTCAGAACTTGAGTGTAAATCATGGTGTCATCAAGGATGTAGGACGTATTGCATTTGTTTTGGCAATATAAATGCTGCACACTATTCTAAAATCAGTATAATAACTTAGCAAGCTAATTATAAGGAGATGAAATTGGAATCGCCATTAGGTTCTGATCTGGCAAGGTTAGTACGCATCTGGCGTGCTCTGATTGACCATCGCCTGAAACCTCTGGAACTGACGCAGACACACTGGGTAACGCTGCATAACATTCATCAGCTGCCTCCCGACCAGTCGCAGATTCAACTGGCAAAAGCGATAGGCATTGAGCAGCCATCTCTGGTTCGTACGCTCGATCAACTGGAAGAGAAGGGACTAATCTCCCGTCAAACCTGTGCCAGCGATCGACGTGCCAAACGCATCAAGCTGACAGAAAAGGCTGCGCCTATCATCACTGAGATGGAAGCGGTCATCAGCAAGACGCGTGGCGAGATCCTTTCGGGTATCTCACCGGCGGAACTGGAACAGCTGATTGCGTTGATTTCTCGCCTTGAGCAGAATATCAACGAGCTTCAGTCCCGCGGCTAACCTGCCATACATTAAAAAAGCCTTGCTGATGCAAGGCTTTTTTTTACTTAGCGCTGCTGATATTCACGGTTAGCGTGGGGAGACGGTCACCTGGCTGCCATTGCTGGCCAGCACGACACGCTGCCCGGCGGCGAATCTGGTTGCACCTTGTTTCTGCACTACCATGATGGTGCTACCGTCATCTTTACGAATCTCAAGCTCTACGCCCTGAGATTTGTTCATTGCACCCTGGACACCCTGGCCCGCTACACCACCGGCAACGGCACCTGCCGCTGTTGCAAGGCTTCGACCGGCGCCCCCGCCAACGGTGTTACCCAGGAAACCACCCAATACCGCACCGCCAAGTGCACCAATAACGTTGCTTTCGTCTCCACCCTGGATTTGTACCGGGCGAGCGTTAACAACGGTTCCGTAGGTGACATTCTGAACTTGTTTCGCTTCAGAAGCACTGTAGACATCCCCTGAGAGGGAACTGTCGTTGACACAGCCTGCCAGTGTAAACCCTACAAGGGAAACAGCCAGTACACGTAAAATCATTTGAATCTCCTGTTCACCAAAAACGCTCAAAGAGCATCCGTTATGGCTAAATTATAAGGCATTGGCTGCCATAGATCATATTCTTGCGTAAACACCAGCAGAATGGTACTGGATTTTGACGTAACGAAAGATAAACGGCTTAAAAAATGGGCACAATTCTGGCGCTGAAAAATGAGAATATCGCTCGGCTGGCGCGGGAGTGTTAAAAAGTATTATCCCGCCATAGCATTGCCCCGGCGTTTATGATGGAGTGGGCCACTCCCCCACGCGAATAAAGGAAAGCGTATGAAATCGGGTCGTTACATCGGCGTTATGTCAGGAACCAGTCTCGACGGTGTGGATGTTGTTCTCGCGGCAATCGATGAGAATATGGTGGCACAACAGGCCAGCCTCAGTTGGCCTATCCCCCCCGAACTCAAACAGGCCATTCTCGACATCTGTCAGGGCCAACAGTTGACGCTCTCCCAGTTGGGACAGCTGGATACCCGTCTGGGGCAGCTGTTTGCCGAGGCGGTACAGGCGCTGCTGGACCAGGAGAATCTGCGCCCACAGGATGTGGTCGCCATTGGCTGTCATGGCCAGACCGTCTGGCATGAACCGACCGGCGATGCCCCGCATACCCTGCAAATTGGCGATAACAATCAGATTGTGGCCCGAACCGGCGTGACGGTGGTGGGCGATTTTCGCCGCCGTGACATTGCGTTAGGCGGGCAGGGTGCACCGCTGGTGCCCGCCTTTCATCAGGCGCTGCTCACGCATCCCACTGAACGGCGAATGGTGCTGAATATTGGCGGGATCGCCAACCTCTCATTGCTAATCCCTGGCCAGCCGGTTCGGGGTTACGATACCGGGCCAGGCAATATGCTGATGGATGCCTGGATTTGGCGACAGATGGGCAAACCCTATGACAAGGACGCGCAGTGGGCCCGTAGCGGGAAGGTGATCCTCCCCCTCCTGCAGAATCTCCTGAGCGATCCCTATTTTGCCGCACCGGCACCGAAAAGCACCGGGCGCGAATATTTCAATTACGGCTGGCTTGAGCGCCACCTCGTCACCTTCCCGGGACTGGCAGCGGAGGATGTCCAGGCGACGCTGGTCGAACTCACGGCGGTATCTATTGCCGAACAGGTTCTGCTCAGCGGCGGCTGCGAACGTCTGCTGGTCTGCGGTGGCGGCAGCCGAAACCCACTGGTAATGGCTCGTCTGGCCGCGTTACTGCCGGGTACCGAAGTCACCACAACCGATGAAGCGGGTATCAGTGGGGACGACATGGAGGCGCTGGCATTTGCCTGGCTGGCCTGGCGTACCGTGGCGGGGTTACCAGGGAATTTGCCCTCTGTGACCGGTGCGCGTGAAGCAAGCGTGCTGGGAGCGGTCTATCCCGCTAACCCCCGGCAAAATCAGAGTTAACTGAAATTCGCCTTACCAGGCAGGCAGTACACTAAGGGCATGTGGGAGGGTGATTTCACCCTCCAGGACCAGGAAAGTCTTTGGAACAGATCCATGAAAAAACTGCTGCTTGTGATTGCCCCTCTCTTACTCTCCGGCTGTAGCTACTACAACCACTTTGTCGAACGTATGCAGACCGACAAACTGGAGTACCAGTGCGATGAGAAACCGATCACCGTCAATCTCAATAACCCGCGTCAGGAAGTGAGCTTCGTCTATGACAACAAACTGCTGAACCTGAAGCAGGGGATCTCTGCCTCGGGGGCGCGCTATACCGATGGGGTCTATGTCTTCTGGTCTAAGGGAGACACGGCCACAATTTATAAACGCGACCGCATCGTCATGAACAACTGCCAGCTGCAGAATCCGAAGCGTTGAGATTTTCAAAGGGGCGGCGCACAATAGCGCCACCCACTTCTTATCTCAGATAACGCCATGTCAGATAACGATCACTTGCAGCAAATTGCGCATCTGCGCCGTGAATACACCAAAGGGGGGCTGCGCCGTCAGGACCTGCCTGCTGAACCGCTGGTGCTGTTTGAACGCTGGTTGAAACAAGCCTGCGAAGCGAAACTGGCCGATCCCACGGCCATGGTTGTCGCGACCGTTGATGAAAATGGCCAGCCCTATCAGCGCATCGTATTGCTCAAGCACTTTGACGAGAAAGGTCTGGTGTTTTATACCAACCTCGGCAG
The DNA here is from genome assembly GCF_002430365.1 of Leclercia sp. UBA5958. NCBI lineage: Bacteria > Pseudomonadati > Pseudomonadota > Gammaproteobacteria > Enterobacterales > Enterobacteriaceae > Leclercia > Leclercia sp. UBA5958. Next base: position 276,790 of record NZ_DJCE01000001.1, read on the forward strand.
CCGCAAAGCCCACCATCTGGAGAACAATCCGCGTATCAGCCTGCTTTTCCCCTGGCATATGCTGGAGCGTCAGGTCATGGTGACCGGCAAAGTGGAACGTCTCTCTACGCTCGAAGTGGTGAAATATTTCCATAGTCGCCCACGTGATAGCCAGATAGGGGCCTGGGTCTCTAAGCAGTCAAGCCGCATCTCCGCCCGTGGCGTGCTGGAGAGTAAATTCCTCGAGCTGAAGCAAAAGTTCCAGCAGGGCGAAGTGCCGCTTCCCAGTTTCTGGGGCGGGTTCCGTATCCCCATCGATCAGATGGAGTTCTGGCAGGGCGGTGAACACCGTCTCCACGATCGCTTTTTATACCAGCGCGATAACGGCGGCTGGAAAATCGACCGTCTGGCTCCGTAATCCCCGAAATTTGTTGTGTTAAGCGCTAGCGCACGCCGCGCTTGCGCTTTATTCTATGTCTCTTTCGCGTCTGGCGAAAAGTCGTGTACCGACAGAGGTGCAGTCGATTATTAATGGAGCATTTGATGGCAAGCAGTAACTTGATTAAACAATTGCAAGAGCGGGGCCTGGTGGCTCAGGTGACGGATGAAGAAGCGTTAGCTTCGCTGCTGGCGCAAGGTCCCATCGCGCTCTATTGCGGCTTCGATCCCACCGCTGACAGCTTGCATTTGGGGCATCTTGTTCCTTTGTTATGCCTGAAACGCTTCCAGCAGGCAGGCCATAAGCCTGTCGCGCTGGTGGGTGGCGCAACCGGTCTGATTGGTGACCCAAGCTTTAAAGCCGCCGAGCGTAAACTGAACACCGAAGATACCGTGCAGGAGTGGGTGGATAAAATCCGCAAACAGGTTGCACCTTTCCTCGACTTTAACTGTGGCGATAACTCTGCGATTGCTGCTAACAACTACGACTGGTTTGGCGGCATGAACGTGCTGACCTTCCTGCGTGATATCGGCAAGCACTTCTCTGTAAATCAGATGATTAACAAAGAAGCGGTGAAGCAGCGTTTGAATCGTGACGATCAGGGCATCTCCTTTACCGAGTTCTCCTATAACCTTTTGCAGGGCTATGACTTTGCCTGTCTGAACAAGCTGCACGGCGTGTCGCTGCAGATTGGCGGCTCCGATCAGTGGGGTAACATTACCTCCGGCATCGACCTGACTCGCCGTCTGCATCAGAACCAGGTCTTCGGTCTGACCGTTCCGCTGATCACCAAAGCCGATGGTACCAAGTTTGGTAAAACCGAAGGCGGCGCGGTATGGCTTGATCCGAAGAAGACCAGCCCGTACAAGTTCTACCAGTTCTGGATTAACACCGCGGATGCCGATGTTTATCGCTTCCTGAAATTCTTCACCTTTATGGACATTGAAGTCATCAACGCCCTGGAAGAAGAAGATAAAAACAGCGGTAAAGCCCCACGCGCGCAATATGTGCTGGCGGATGAAGTGACCAAACTGGTACACGGTGAAGAGGGGCTGGCTGCGGCAAAACGCATTACCGCCAGCCTCTTCAACGGCACCCTGAGCGATCTGAGCGAGGCTGACTTCGAGCAGCTGGCGCAGGATGGCGTACCTATGGTTGAGATGGAAAAGGGCGCAGACCTGATGCAGGCGCTGGTTGATTCAGAGCTGCAGCCGTCCCGCGGTCAGGCACGTAAAACCATCGCCTCCAATGCCATCACGATCAATGGTGAAAAACAGGCCGATCCGGAATATACCTTCGTTGAGGGCGATCGCCTCTACGGCCGCTACACGCTGCTGCGTCGCGGGAAGAAAAATTACTGTCTGGTCTGCTGGAAGTAATAATTAGTACACAGGGGCGTGGGAAACCACGCCCCTTTATTTTTTCAGGGTTGTGGTAAGTAAAACATGAAGAACATCCTCGCCATCCAGTCCCACGTCGTGTTTGGCCATGCGGGTAACAGCGCCGCAGAGTTTCCAATGCGTCGCCTTGGCGCCAATGTCTGGCCTTTAAACACCGTCCAGTTTTCTAACCATACGCAGTACGGTAAATGGACTGGCTGCGTCATGCCGCCGTCGCACTTGACCGAGATTGTGCAGGGGATCGCTGAGATAGATAAACTTAAAACCTGCGACGCGGTGTTAAGCGGCTATCTGGGCTCGGCGGAGCAGGGCGAGCACATTCTGGGTATTGTGCGCCAGGTGAAGGCGGCAAACCCCGGTGCGAAGTATTTCTGCGACCCGGTGATGGGCCATCCGGAGAAGGGCTGTATTGTGGCGCCGGGCGTGGCAGAGTTTCACGTGCGCCATGCACTGCCGGCCAGCGATATCATTGCCCCCAATCTCGTGGAGCTGGAAATTCTTTGCGAGCATCCGGTGACAAACGTTGAAGAAGCGGTCGCCGCCTCGCGGGAGTTGATCGCTCAGGGCCCTGAAATCGTGCTGGTAAAACATCTGGCACGCGCGGGTTTAAGTCAGGATCGCTTTGAAATGTTGTTGGTTACGAAAGACGAAGCCTGGCACATCAGCCGTCCGCTGGTGGATTTTGGGGTACGCCAGCCGGTGGGCGTCGGCGATGTGACCAGCGGTCTGCTACTGGTGAAGCTGCTCCAGGGGGCAAGCCTGCGTGAAGCTCTGGAGCACGTTACCGCAGCGGTGTACGAGATCATGGTCGCTACAAAGGGGATGCAGGAGTACGAACTGCAGGTGGTTGCGGCGCAGGATCGCATTGCCCAGCCAGAGCACTATTTCAGCGCGACACAGCTTTAAAAGATGCCGGGCGGCATTGCGCCGCCCGGTAACGCTTAGTTCAGTCCTTCAGCCTGCAGCGCCGCTGCCACCGTCGGACGTGCCGCCACGCGATCCATATAGGACGCGATATGGCCCAAACCTTCCATATTCAGTTTAACCGCCCGTGCCCAGCGCAGTACGGTAAACAGATAGGCATCGGCAATCGTAAAGCGCTGGCCGCAAATCCACTGGTCATCCTTAAGGGAGTCGTTCACGTACTGCAGTTTTTTCTCCAGCAGCGCGCGGACGGTCGGTTTGTACTCTTCAGGCGTATCCGGGCGGAAGAGCGGCGTAAAGCCTTTATGCAGCTCGGTAGCGATGTAGTTCATCCACTCCAGCGTCTTGTAGCGCGCGACGCTGCCAGTAGGGGCCAGCAGCTGGCGATCCGGCACGGCGTCAGCCAGGAACTGCATGATGGCGACCCCTTCAGTCAGCAGGGTGCCATCATCAAGCAGCAGCGCAGGAACCTGTCCCTTCGGGTTAATTGCGAGAAAATCATCGCCGTTTTCCAGGCGTTTCTTCATCAGGTCAACGCCGTTTAGCGTGTAATCTTTACCGCTCTCTTGCAGCGTGATGTGTGACGCAAGCGAACAGGCACCCGGTTTGTAGAACAGTTTCATCGGTAACTCCTTTTGGCTAAGGTTATCGCTATGTTAGTGCGCCGCCAGATAAAAAAAAAGCCGCTAACGCACAGTTAGCGGCTTCTCTTCAGTCGTTTCCCGATGACATTACACGGTCGCGGTGTTGCTCGCTTTCGCCGTCGTGTCGTCGTCCTGAGTCATACGATTCAGTTTCGGGGCCGTCAGCAGCATCAGTGCTGCGATAACGGCGGTCACAATACCAATCTGCAGGAACACGGAGCCATAGACATTCAGGGAGAGCAGCGGATCGGTCACGTTTTCCGGTACTGCCATCAGGGAGGCAATTTTACCTGCAATGATCGCTGCGCCCGCGGTGGTCAGGAACCAGCTACCCATAATGAAGCCCATCAGACGCTGCGGCACCAGTTGAGCAACCATTGCCAGACCGAGACCGGAGATCATCAGCTCGCCGACAGACTGCAGCGCGTAGCTCAGGATCAGCCAGTTAACAGAGACAATACCCGCATCACTGGCGAATTTCGCACCCAGCGGCAGCACCAGGAAGGCGCCCGAGCACAGCACCATACCGATAGCGAATTTGTGCGGCATTGGCAGACGGTCACCCATCTTGTTGTAAATCGCCGCCAGAATCGGGCTACCGACCATGATCCAGAATGGGTTCAGCGCCTGGAACTGCTCCGGCTCGAACGCGATACCGAGGATAGAGTGCTCAACGTTACGAATGGCGAAGAAGTTCAGTGAAGTCGGCATCTGGCTGTAAAGCACGAAGAAGGCAATGGCTTCAACCATCAGAATGAAGGCCACAATCATCTTACGACGTGCAGCACCCTGCATAGAGAAGGCTTCTTTACCAAAGATGATCACAATACCCAGTGCAACCACGCCCAGAACCGCACGCGCGATGCCCTGGTTGTGCAGCAGCCAGGTGGCAATGGCAACCAGTACAACCACACCTACGATGGTTGCCAGCAATTTACCCATCTGCACAGGAGCGAAGTCCGGTTTAGAACCGTACTCTTTAACCCAGCTGCGGCAGAACAGGAAGTTCACCACGGTGATCAGCAGCCCGACGAAGCTCAGGGCAAATGCCACGCTCCAGCCGAATTTTGCCGCCAGCCACGGGGTCGCCAGCATGGAGAAGAAGGAGCCGATATTGATGGACATATAGTACATGGTGAATGCACCGTCCAGACGCGGATCGTCTTTGTTATAGCAGGTAGAGAGCAGTGAGGACGGGTTCGCTTTAAACAGGCCGTTACCCACGGCAATCGTCGCCATCCCTAAATAGACCACACCTGCATCGTGGCCGGACCAGGCGACCAGGCCATAGCCGATTGCCAGAACGATGGCACCCAGCAAAATAACACGTTTGGTACCCAGGACTTTATCGCCCAGCCAGCCGCCAATCGCGACCAGGCCATATACCAGCGCACTGAAAGAAGAGAACAGCGTGATGGAATCGGCTTCTGACATACCCAGCTGTTTAACCAGGTAAACCGCCATGATCCCTTGCAGGCCGTAGAAACCAAAACGCTCCCATAACTCGATAGAGAAGATGAGATAGAACGATTTAGGTTGTTTGAAAGCGTTAAGACTTACGCTCTCTTCCGCTGGTTTATTGTTTGCAGTAGACACATATACCTCTTTTTTTACATCCCATATTAACGGGGGTGTTCATAGCGTGATGTCTAAAAAACCATCCGCTTTATAGTTATAGTGGGAGGGGAAACGGCGGGTAATGTTCACTATCCTGACCCATCTGGCAATACATTTGTAATGGTCTGTTACATTTAACTAAGCCGATACAATACGCCAGAAACCTAATTGTTATTTAGCGTTAAATTTCATCCATTAGGTTTTACTGGATTTTTTCACTACCAGGGCGGGGAGAGAATGGGCTTATGGCGATATGTTCTGCTGTTTGGTTGCTTGAGTAGTGATATGGGCTATGTTCTGAAAATTAGCTGGTCAGATATGTTGCATGGGCGGTTGTATCACCTGCGCGCGGAAGGGGTTACCCGTCTTTTATACACAAAAAACTAACATCGTGTTATCAGGGTGATCGCGATCACAGAGTTATAGAAATTTTCGCTGACAAAAAAACATTTAACCTGTCTTTCCGTTAATGCGCCCTATGAAATCACTGCGCGTTGGCAAAGCAAGAGCAGGATCGACGTATAAAAAGCGAACAGACAGGTTGGGTTTCAAAGGCTTGCTGTTGCCAGGGGTAATAATGAACCGTCGGACGACGGTTCAGGCGTAGACTTTCTCTTTATATTCGCAGAGATCTTCAATGATGCACGAGCCACAACGTGGTTTGCGCGCAATACAGGTATAACGCCCATGAAGGATGAGCCAGTGATGGCAATCCACTTTAAACGAGGCAGGGACCACTTTCAGAAGCTTCTCTTCAACCTGCTCGACATTTTTCCCGGGGGCGAACTGGGTGCGGTTGCAGACGCGAAAGATATGGGTATCTACTGCGATTGTCGGCCATCCGAACGCCGTGTTTAATACCACGTTCGCCGTTTTGCGCCCCACGCCAGGTAACGCCTCCAGGGCTGCGCGATCTTCCGGTACCTCGCTACCGTGCTGTTCAACGAGGATCCGGCAGGTTTTAATCACGTTTTCCGCTTTGCTATTAAAGAGGCCAATCGTTTTGATGTACTGCTTTACGCCATCCACGCCCAGCGCCAGCATCGCTTCCGGCGTATTTGCCACCGGATAGAGTAGCGCGGTGGCCTTGTTGACGCTGACGTCCGTCGCCTGGGCTGAGAGCAGCACAGCAATCAGCAGTTCGAAAGGCGAAGTAAACTTCAGCTCCGTCGTCGGGTGCGGATTTTCATCGTGCAGGCGTTGCAGAATCGCAATACGCTTCTCTTTGTTCATCAGGCTTTCCCGGCCGCGCCATCTTCAACGCTTACGCTGCGGGCTGCCGCACGACGTTTGCGTTTCTCATCAATCAGGTATTTTACCGCCAGCATCATGCCAAGGCCGATAAAGGCACCGGGTGGCAACATCGCCAGCAGGAACGGGGTATCGGTATGGAAGACTTCAATGCGTAGCGCCTTCGCCCAGCCGCCAAGCAGTGCATCTGCACCGTCAAAGAGCGTTCCGTTACCCAGAATTTCACGCATCGAACCGAGCACAAACATGGCGCAGGTGGCGCCCATCCCAATAGAAAAGCCGTCCAGCGCAGAGATGGCCGGATCGTTCTTCACCGCAAAGGCTTCCGCACGGCCTACTACGATGCAGTTGGTTACGATCAGCGGAATAAAGATCCCCAGAGACTGATACAGACCAAAGGCATAAGCGTTGATCAGCATCTGCACCACGCTTACCACCGAGGCGATAATCATGACGTAGATTGGAATACGAATTTCCGATGGCGTCCAGCGACGCAGGGCTGAGATAGAGAAGTTGGTCAGGGTTAACACCAGCGTGGTTGCCAGCCCCAGACCCAGCGCATTGGTCGCTGTGGATGTCACCGCCAGCAGGGGGCACATCCCCAGCAGCTGTACCAATGCCGAGTTGTTCTTCCAGAGACCCTGGACGATTACCTCTTTAACCTGGCTCATGATTACTCCTCACAGGCCGGAAGATTGTTGAGTTGCGCAGGCAGCGTTTCCGCATAAAGCCCTGCACGTTTCACCGCGTTGACCACGGCGCGTGGCGTAATGGTGGCGCCGGTAAATTGATCAATCTCGCCGCCATCTTTCTTAACGGCAAAGGCGGTATCATTATCACCGTGAATCACCTTGCCCGCGAACTGCAAAATCCAGTCGCTCAGACGGACTTCAATTTTATCCCCAAGGCCTGGCGTCTCATGATGTTCGGTCACGCGGGTGCCAAGAACGGTACCCGCAAAGTCGGCCCCGACAAGCAGTTGAATAGAACCGGAGTAGCCGTCCGGCGCTGTCGCTTCCATGACTGCCCCAACAGGAGTATCGCCTTTACGGGCAATAAAGACGCGATGGTTCCCTTTCCCCAACTGCGGCGCCTGAACGATAAAGCAGCTTTGCTGCAGATCATTATCATAGACCTCTGACGGGATCACCTGATCGAACAGCGCTTTTTGCTGGCGGGCAGCCTGCTGATCGATAGTCGGTTTGGTCAGCTCATTCACCAGCGCGGTGAGCCCGGTCAGGGCCGCGGCGAAAATCGCCAGGGTCACGCCGTGTTTCTGCATGGTTTTCAGCATGGCGGTTCCCTTAGCGATGGCCGTAAACGCGCGGACGCGTGTAGTAGTCAATTAACGGTACGGTGATGTTTGCCAGTAGCACGGCAAAAGCAACACCGTCCGGATAGCCTCCGAAGGAGCGAATCAGCCACACCAGCAGGCCTGCCAGCGCGCCAAAAATCAGACGTCCCCGATTGGTGGTAGAGGCGGTGACGGGGTCGGTGAGGATAAAGAACGCGCCGAGCATGGTGGCACCGGAGAGCAGATGGATCTGCGGGCTTGCCAGCGATTCGGGAGAGAAGAGCCAACCGAGCGTCGCACATACCGCCAGCGTGACAATAAAGCTCACCGGGATATGCCAGCGAATCGCCTTTTGTTGCAGCAGAAATACGCCGCCCAACAGATAGGCAAGGTTGACCCACTGCCAGCCCGCACCTGCCAGCACGCCGCTGTAAATCGGGTACTGCAAAATTTGCTCGACGGGATGCCCGGCGTGCAACGAGGTTTTAAAGGTATCCAGCGGTGTGGCCTGGCTAACGCCATCTACGCCCATCCGGAGGCTGTCCATATCTCCGCTGGCGCTGTGGCCGGTGAAGATCACCTGAAGAGCATCCATAAAGCCCGGTACGGTGGCAGCTATTTCATGGGGGGGGAGCCAACTGGTCATCTGAACCGGGAAGGAGATCAGCAAGACGACATAGCCAATCATCGCGAGATTGAAGGGGTTATGCCCCAGCCCGCCATACAGCTGCTTGGCGATAATCACGGCGAAAACGGTGCCCAGTACCACCATCCACCACGGGGCGAAAGGCGGAATACTGATCGCCAACAGCAGGCCGGTGAGCAGGGCGGAGTTATCGGCGACAATCTTGCTGACCGGCATCTTGCGCAATTTGAGCACCAGCGCTTCAGCGGCGAGGGCGCTGATACAGCCGAGGAGTATCTGGAAGAGCGTTCCCCAGCCAAAGAACCAGAGCTGAACGGCAATGCCGGGTAGTGCCGCCAGGCAGACCAGCATCATGATGCGTGAGGTCTGGCGCTGGTTATGGGTATAGGGGGAACTTGCGATTCTAAAAACCATTTAATCCTCGTTTACTGCTTGCTGTGCGGCTTTTTTTGCCTGTACGCGCGCAATAGCGGCCGAGATGGCGGCTTTGCGCGGGTCGTCGTTGGCGGCCTGTTCTTCTTGTTGCGCTTCTTTACGGGCTTTAGCGCGGGCGATAGCAGCCTCAACGGCGGCTTTACGCGGGTCAACGGGCTCCGCCGGGGCGGCTTCCTGCGCCTCGGCCTTGCGGGCTTTGGCACGGGCGATGGCAGCCTCAACGGCGGCTTTGCGTGGGTCCAAGGGCTCTGCCGGCGCGTCGACCGGGGTTTCCTCGGCCTGGGCTTTACGGGCCTTGGCACGGGCGATGGCAGCCTCAACGGCGGCTTTGCGCGGGTCAACGGGCTCTGCCGGCGCGTCGACTGGGGTTTCCTCGGCCTGGGCTTTACGGGCCTTGGCTCGGGCGATGGCGGCCTCGACGGCGGCTTTGCGCGGGTCAACCGGCTCTGCCGGGGCGTCGACCGGAGTTTCCTCGGCCTGTGCTTTACGGGCTTTAGCGCGAGCTATAGCCGCCTCTACGGCAGCTTTACGCGGATCCACGGTTGCTGAGGAGACCTCATCATGATCTTCCGCTTTACGCATCTCCGCCTGCGCAATCGCCTCTTCGACCGCCTCGACGGATGGATCAATTTTCGGATCGTGAAGCTCGGCGGTTTTCTCAGCCTGACGCGCGCGGGCCTGGGCTTTACGCGCTTCCCGTGCGGCAATCGCTTCGCTGTTATCCGGACGGGTGCCGGACTGAATCACCACCTCTTCGGTGGCGTTGGCATTTTTCACACGTACGCGCGCCAGCGCCGCCTTGATAGCATCCTGATCTTTCGCTGCAGGCTGCACCGCAGCCTGCTTGTGACGTGCCTGTCGCGCCTCTTTTTCACGCTCAAGACGAGCCTGACGGGCTTCAAAACGGGCTTTTGCTTCTGCAGCCCGTTTCTCTTCCATCGAAATGGCATAAATTTCAGCCTTCTCGACGCGGAAATACTGCACCAGCGGAATATTACTTGGGCAGACCCAGGCGCACGCGCCGCACTCAATGCAGTCGGCCAGATTGTGCGCTTTGGCTTTATCGTGCAATTGACCTTTGCTGTACCAGTAGAGCTGCTGGGGCAGCAGATCCGCCGGACAAGCATCGGCACAGGCGCTACAACGGATGCAGCCTTTCTCTTCCTGCTCCTCGCCCATCTCGCTGGCCGAGGGAGCCAGCAGGCAGTTCGTAATTTTTACGACCGGGACGTCCAGCCAGGGCAGGGTAAAGCCCATCAGCGGGCCACCCATAATCACCATCTGTTCAGGGCCTGGACAGAAACCTGCCTGCTCAAGCAGATGGCGAATTGGGGTACCCAGGCGCGCCCAGACGTTACCCGGCCGTGAAACGGATTCACCGGTCAGGGTCACGACACGTTCGGTCAGCGGCTCGCCGTCAATCACCGCGCGTTTAACCGCATAGGCGGTACCGACGTTTTGCATCAGCACGCCGATATCCGACGAACGACCGCCGTGAGGAACCTGCTTGCCGGTTAAAATCTGGGTGAGCTGCTTCGCACCGCCAGAGGGGTATTTCGTGGGGATCACCCGCAGGCTGATATCATGGCTGCCCGCCAGCACCGCACGCAGCATAGAGATGGCCTGCGGTTTATTATCTTCAATGCCAATCAGCACTTCGCGTGGCTGTAACACGTGCGCCAGAATGCGGATACCTTCCACAACCTGCGCTGCGCAGTCCTGCATCAGACGGTCATCGGCGGTGATATAAGGCTCGCACTCGGCGGCATTGATAATCAAGGTTTCAATCTTATCGCCACCGCCACGCAGTTTGGTGCCAGTAGGGAAACCCGCCCCGCCGAGGCCAGCCACGCCGAACTGGTGGATACGCTCAATCAGCGCCTCGCGGCTTTGGCTGCGATAATCACTCCAGCCCTCGCGCTCACACCAGCGATCCTCGCCATCGGCTTCAATCACGACGCACAGTTCAGATAAGGCGGAAGGGTGGGGGACGGTATGAGGCGCGATGGCCACCACCTGACCTGACGTTGGCGCATGTACCGGCAACATCCGGCCACGACCAAAGGTCAGCGGCTGGCCGCGCAGTACAGTATCACCCGGCTTCACGCACAGTTCACCCTCAGCACCAATGTGCTGTTTAAGCGGGATGATAAAACGCGTTGCCAGCGGAATCTGACGCAGCGGCGTACCGCTGGACTGGTTTTTCATCTCCGGCGGATGAATACCGCCATCGAAATCCCAGATCTTCTCTTTTCTGAAGGCAGAAAATAACTTAAGCATGGTGTTCCACAGGAATAATACGAACCGGAATGGTTTGAAGATCCCATTTCCAGCTGTCAGTCGTAGGGCTGACCGGACGCAGCTCAATACATTGCGTTGGACACGGCGCAACGCAGAGATTACAGCCGGTGCACAGATCTTCAACCACGGTGTGCATGGCGCGGGTGGCACCGATGATGGCATCTACCGGGCAGGCCTGAATACATTTGGTGCAGCCGATGCAGTTTGGCTCATCAATAACCGCCAGCATACGCACGGGCTCAGCGGCCTCTTCGCCGTCGGTCGGCTGGGGATCGACGTTAAGCAGCTCAGCGATTTTGAGCATTACCGCTTCGCCGCCAGGGGCGCAACGGTTTATTTTCTCTCCGCCGTTACCGACCGCTTCGGCATAAGGGCGGCAGCCGGGGTAGCCGCACTGCCCACACTGGCTCTGCGGCAGTAGTTCATCAATTTTTTCAACAACGGGATCATCCTCGACCGCAAAGCGGCGGGAGGCATATCCAAGAATGAGGCCAAACACCAGACCCAGCACGCTGAGCGAGGCGATGGCGATCCAGATTGCATTCATTACAACTTCACCAGACCACTGAAGCCCATAAAGGCCAGAGACATCAGTCCTGCGGTCACCAGCGCGATGGCGTTACCACGAAACGGCGCCGGAACATCGGCCGCAACCATGCGTTCACGGATGGCGGCAAACAGTACCATCACCAGCGAGAAGCCAACCGCTGCAGAAAAACCATACAGCGCGGACTGCATAAAATTATGCCCAAGATTGATATTGAGCAGCGCCACGCCAAGCACCGCACAGTTAGTGGTGATCAAGGGCAGGAAAATGCCGAGCAGGCGATAGAGCGCCGGGCTGGTTTTACGCACTACCATTTCGGTGAACTGCACCACTACGGCAATGACCAGGATAAATGCCAGGGTGCGAAGATAGGTCAGACCCAGAGGAATCAGGATCCAGTTATCGATCCACCAGGCGCAGATAGAGGCGAGGGTCATGACGAAGGTGGTTGCCAGCCCCATTCCCATCGCGGTTTCGAGCTTTTTGGAAACGCCCATAAACGGGCACAGGCCGAGAAACTTCACCAGGACGAAGTTATTCACCAGCACTGTGCCGACAAAAAGCAGTAAGTAGTCAGTCATTATTCAGCCTGAAATAAAAAGCCGCCTATTATCGGACAAAGTCCGGTAAGCGACAACAGGATAACTGTAAGGTTATTACGGGTTCACAAAGGTCTGCTTCACGCGTACAGAGCGCTTAAAGTAGGGAACGAAGAGCGCCGTAACCAGTAGCGGGAAGAGCAGTTGACGAACGGCCAGCGCATCAGAAACCGGCGAGAAAGCGAAGGCTTTCACCGCTAATAACACCGCAACCAGCAGCCAGATAATATAGTGTTTTGGTACGCATTGACGTCGCTTAAAGAAGGCGATAGTCAGCCACAGGGTGTAGTACCACATGGCGATGGCGAAACCGAAGGAAATAAACCACATCACTTTATTACTGGCATTTTGCGCACTGAGGGTCTCGAGAGCATGCGGCGTAATTAAAGCCGTTGAATAAAGCACCAGCGCCAGCGATGCGCTTAATAGTGCCACCAGCAACCAGGCGAGAGGGGCAAGTAACCAGCCTCCAATTCTTTCTCCAGCGGTTGTGGTCATGGTATCTCCCGAAAGTTAGCGCGAAATCGTAGGCAGAATAGCCGGGGCAAGATTATATAACATTTCGCGCTAATGGCTACTTTCTTATTGTACGAAGCGCCAGACGGACTTTGGCACCTCGCCGATATTAAACAAACGCCCACCGGAGACCAGTTCTGCGCGGCGATGATCGGCGGCGCGGTACATACTAATAATGTCCTGATTATCTGTAAGGGTGTAGTTCAGGTGATCAAACAATTTTTCCAGACTTTCAAGAGAATTGATCTTACGAAATTTTAATAAATAGTCCTGAACTGTCATTTTAATAAGTTTCCATTTAAGAGTTAGTAATACCAGCAGGGTAATTCGTTCGAATAATAAACGGATAAAAAAAGAGGTAAACAAATTGCACAGCGCACCATGCACAATTAAGAGTTTTCTTTGCCGATGAAGTCAGGCGTCGACCGACGCCTGGGGAAGAAGATTAGCGCTGTTCATCATCGCTGGCAATAAGCAACTGACATCATATGTCACCCTTTTTTAGGAGGGCGTTACTTATGCGGCGCCTCGCTGGTTACGGGGACGGGAGGCTGATAGTTATCAATATGGCTGGCGACACCCAGCAGGATCACAGAGACCCCCAGGACAATCCATCCCGTTAACTCAATAATTCGATTAATAATTGACGTCATCATCGTTGATATTTGTTTTATCCATAAATACAGGGGCTAAATTTTACAGCGCAGTACGCGTGGCGGCAAGCGCTTTGCGGACTGGGTTTGTGATGGTAAACAGTAGGTTATAATTTGATATAAGATTTTACTTATTTAAGGCGCGCCGGGGCTGCCTCCCCTTCGGTATTAATTTATTGTGAGGGCAGGAGAGATCGTGTGAAATAGAAGGGTCATAAGATGAGAGGCAACGTCATGAGCGATAAAATCCGCGTTGGATTAATAGGTTATGGTTACGCCAGTAAAACATTCCACGCCCCCCTGATTGCGGGAACGGCAGGAATGGAGCTGGCGGCAATATCAAGTAGTGATGCCACGAAAGTTCATGCGGACTGGCCAACCGTCCCGGTGGTTTCTGAGCCGAAGCAACTCTTCAACGACCCCAATATCGATTTAATCGTTATACCTACCCCGAATGATACACACTTCCCCCTGGCGAAAGCGGCACTCGAAGCGGGCAAACATGTCGTGGTCGATAAACCGTTTACCGTGACGTTGTCACAGGCCCGCGAGCTGGACGCGCTGGCGAAAAGCCTGGGACGTTTACTGTCGGTCTTTCACAACCGTCGCTGGGATAGCGATTTCCTGACGGTAAAAGCGTTGATTGCCGAGGGTGCGCTGGGCGAAGTCGCTTTCTTTGAATCACATTTTGACCGCTTCCGTCCGCAAGTGCGCGACCGCTGGCGTGAACAGGCAGGGCCGGGCAGCGGCATCTGGTACGATTTGGCACCCCATCTGCTGGATCAGGCGGTCAACCTGTTTGGCCTGCCGGTCAACTTGTCGGTGGACCTGGCCCAGTTGCGCCCTGGCGCGCAGGCGACGGACTATTTCCATGCGGTTCTGAGCTATCCCCAGCGTCGCGTTGTACTGCACGGCACCATGCTGGCGGCGGCGGAATCGGCGCGCTATATCGTGCACGGTACCCGGGGCAGCTATGTGAAATACGGCCTCGACCCGCAGGAAGATCGCCTGAAGAATGGTGAGCGTCTGCCGCAGGAAGACTGGGGTTATGACATGCGTGATGGCGTGCTAACCCGCGTGGAAGGTGAAGAACGCGTCGAAGAGACCTGGCTGACGCTGCCGGGGAACTACCCTGCGTACTACGCGGGGATCCGCGATGCCCTGAACGGCGACGGCGAAAACCCGGTACCGGCCAGCCAGGCGATTCAGATTATGGAGCTGATCGAGCTCGGTATCGAGTCGGCGAAGCATCGCGCAGCATTGAATCTCACCTGATAGCCTGTTCCCTGGCGGTGGCTATGCCGCCAGGGACAACAACGCTAAACCCCGCCAGGCGGCGGGGAATCACTCAGCCGTTCTGCACGCGGGCAATCAGCGCCGTTTTTTCTGCCTGGCTGAGGAACGCAATATCCAGTCCGTTAATCTGCGCCTGTCGGATCTGCTCGCGGCTAAGCCCCGCTTGCGGTGCCGCTACGTTGTACTCATGAATGATATCCACGCCCTGAACCGCCGGGTCGTCAGTGTTAATCGAGGCCAGTACGCCCTGTTCCAGGAAGGTTTTCAGCGGATGCTGTGCCAAAGACGGCACGGTGCTGGTCTGGATATTGGAGGTCAGGCAGGATTCGATCCCGATGCGCTGCTCGGCAAGGAACGCCATCAGCGCGGGGTCTTCTACGGCTTTCACCCCGTGACCGATACGCTCAGCGCCCAACTCACGAATCGCTTGCCAGATACTCTCTGGGCCTGCGGCTTCGCCCGCATGAACGGTAATGTGCCAGCCCGCATCACGCGCCCGGTTAAAGTGGGACAGGAAGAGGCTACCCGGGAAGCCCAGCTCGTCACCGGCAAGATCGATTGCCGTGATCTGATCGCGATGGGCCAGCAGCGCTTCCAGCTCTTGCAGGCAGGCGGACTCACCGAAGGTGCGGCTCATAATGCCAATTAAACGCGCCTCTACCGGAAACGCGTTGCAGCCTTCACGTACCCCGGCGATAACCGCTTCTACCACACCGGCTACCGGCAGCTGGTGGGTCATAGCCATATACCCCGGCGAGAATCGCAGCTCCACATAATGCAGACCATTGCGCGCGGCATCTTCAATATTTTCAAATGCGACGCGGCGACAGGCGTCCAGCGAGGCGAGCACTTTCACCCCCCAGTCCAGCTTGCTAAGGAAACTCACCAAATCCGGTTCGTTTTGAGTCACCTGAACGTGCGGAATTAGCGCCTCAAGCGACTGGGCGGGCAGAGTCAAATTAAACTGGCGGCCAAGGTCGAGGATGGTCTGGGCGCGAATATTGCCATCAAGGTGACGATGGATGTCGGTTAAAGGCAGGCGGGTATCAATCATGGACGCACTCTTATTTAGGTGAAGTGCAGGTCATTATACAACAGGTCAATAATGTATTAAAAATGCTGCGTTAACCCGCAGGTAAAAAGGTTGCTGCGGAGGAAGCGTACCGCAGGAGCAGTTTCTTTCGCTATCCAGCGGACCGGCAGCGCAGCGTATACCCGCTATAAACACGCAGGGTCATTAAAACCCCATGAGCCACTCGCGAACCGCCGCCGTTAAGCGGAAAGACTGGCGTATCATCACAATAATATCCTTAACTCATTGATGTAATGAATAAATATCGACGCGGTGCGACAAAAAAGCAAGCGCCCCGGTTACGACCAGGGCGCGGTTCTGGAAGGGTATCGCTAGTTTAAGGCATGAATACCAGCAATTAAGCGCGCCACCCCTTGTTCCAGTTTGCTGCGTGGACAACCCGCATTAAGGCGCACAAAGCCAACCCCCTCCTGACCATAGGTATAGCCGGGCATTATCGCTACCTTTTGCTGCTCAATCAGCACTTTCTGCAGCGCTTTGTCGTCAATACCGAGCGGGCGAAGATCGATCCAGGCGAGGTAAGAAGCTTGCGGCGGCTGCCAGTTCAACTGCGGGAAAGCGTGGTTAAGCGTCGTGGCGACGAAGCGCAGATTCTCTTCAAGATAGTGGCGAAGGGCATCCAGCCAGGGTTCGCCCTGCTGATAGGCGGCGATGTGGGCAACCAGCGCCAGCACCGACGGTGATGACAATCCATCCCGGCCTTTGAGTGCATCCAGATAAGCCGCCCGGGTCGCCTCATCCCCAATCAGACCATACGCCCCCGTGAGCGCCGAAATATTAAAGCTCTTGGAGCCCGAGGTGAGTAACGCCCACGGCCCCTGCGCCACTGCGCTCCAGGGAGTATGTTGATGGCCGCTCCAGACCATATCCATATGAATTTCGTCGCTAATCACCGCCACGTTGTGGCGTGCGCAGAGCTGGGCCATCCGGGTCAGTTCTTCCCGGGACCAGACTTTCCCCGTCGGGTTTTGCGGGCTGCACAGCAGTAAAATTTTGTTCTGCGGTTGCGCCAGAGCACGCTCCAGAGCCGTCATATCGCACTGCCAACCCTCGGTATCCCTGTGCAGGGGGAGGGGCACAACCTGGCGTCCATTTCCTTCAATCGCTTTGTAAAACGCATCGTAGGCGGGGGTATGAACCACGATGCCGTCGCCGGGCTGCGACCACTGGCGAATCAGTTCCGAGACCATATAGATAACCGATGGGCCATAAACCAGGGCCTCGGTGTCGATTGCGCAGTGAAAACGCTGGCGGAACCAGTGGGCCACGGCGGCAAGAAACTCAGCATTCTTCCAGCGGCTATAGCCAAATACGCCGTGGTCAATTCGCTGATGCAGCGCGTCGATAATGCAGGGGGCGGTGGCGAAATCCATATCGGAGATGGTAAACGGCAGCAGATCGGCAGCACCGAAGCGGTCTGCCACATAATCCCACTGGGTACACCAGGTGCCGTGGCGATCCACGACGGTGGAAAAATCAAACATTTTTCGTCCTTAATGAAAAAGCCCCCTTCTGCAGAAGGGGGCGAGACGTCAGGCTTCTACCGTTCGCATCAGCGTCGCCAGCTCATCTTTTACTGACTGTACCTGTGGACCAATGACCACCTGAAGGTTGTGCTGATTCAACTGCACGACACCGATGGCGCGGTTTGCCTTCAGGGCGTTGGTGTCTACCAGGGACATATCCTTAACCGACAGACGCAGGCGGGTGATGCAGTTATCCAGCGAAGTAATATTATCAGCGCCGCCCAGCGCCGCCAGAATGGCCGGGGTGTTATAGCCCGATTTACCGGTCACGCCGGCCACGGCCTGCTCAACGGCAGCCGCGGTATCGATATCGCGGCCCGGCGTCTTCAGGTTAAAGCGGGTGATGGCGAAGCGGAAAATGGCGTAATAGACCACAAACCAGATCGCGGCCACCACCGGCACCAGATACCATTTGGTCGACAGACCGTGCAGGATGCCAAACACCACAAAATCGATAACGTTGCCGTCGGTATTGCCGATAGTCACGCCCAGCACCGCCATGGTAGTAAAACCAATCCCGGTCAGTACGGCGTGGATAAGGTAAAGCACCGGGGCGACGAACAGGAACAGGAATTCGATTGGCTCGGTAGTGCCGCCGACTACGCAGGCGATCACGCCGGAGATTAGCAAGCCCTTAATTTTATGGCGGTTCTCAGGGCGAGCGCAGTGGTACATCGCCAGCGCTGCACCTGGCAGGCCGCCGAGGAAAGCGGGCATTTTGCCCTGCGATAAGAAACGGGTGGCGCTTTCAGAGAAGCCGTGGGTGGTCGGGCAGCTCAGCTGCGCCTGGAAGATGGTCAGCGCCCCGCTTACGGAGTTGCCACATACGTCCATGGTGCCGCCGGCTTCGGTGAAGCGGATGAGCGCCACCAGTATATGCTGTAAACCAAAGGGCAGTAGCAGACGCTCGCCGGTACCGAAAATCATCGGTCCAAAGTCGCCCGCGCTGTTGATGATGTGACCAATGCCGGTAATACCCAGCGCAAATACGGGCCAGATCAACGGGATCACCAGACCAAACAGCCCCATCACCAGGGTAGTGATGATGGGGACGAAACGAGTGCCGCCGAAGAAAGCCAGCGCATCGGGCAGGCGGATATTGTGGAAACGCTCATGCAGTAACCAGATAATGACCCCTGCGATCACCGCCCCGAGGATACCGGTATCAATGGACTGAATGCCGATCACGTTCTGGATATTGTTGGCCTTCAGGATGGCGGCATCGGTCGTTGGCAGGATACCTTTCGCCGTCAGCCAGAAGTTGACAGCGAGGTTCATCACCGCATAACCAACGAAACCGGCAAACGCGGCCACGCCTTTATTTTCGCGCGCCAGGCCCAGCGGTATAGCGATACAGAACATGACGGGTAGGAAGCTAAACGCAAAGGAACCGACCTTGCTCATCCAGACGAAAATGGCCTTCAGCACCGGGTTGCCCAACACCGGGATCAGACTGATTACGTCGTGACTGCTTAATGAACTGCCGATACCGAGCATAATCCCACAGAAGGAGAGCAGGGCAACGGGCAGCATGAAGGTCTTTCCTAACTGCTGGAAAAATTCCCATAGCGAGACTTTTTGTGTTGTTTTCGTCGTCATCAAACGACTCCTTTATTGTTAAAATCAGTGTAGCGGCTTCGATGCTGCGAAAAGATAAAACGTTTTATCAAGATTTAGTGCGGTGTAAATCACATTCTCAGGCTTTGACAGGCAGTATAAATATAACCTATTGATAAAACGTTTTACCGGAATGGAACACAAGGGTGGCGGGAGCGTATGGCAGTAGCAAAAAAAATCACGATTAACGATGTCGCGCTGGCGGCGGGGGTCTCTGTCAGCACGGTATCGCTGGTTCTGAGCGGCAAAGGGCGAATCTCTCCCGCGACCGGCCAGCGCGTTAACGACGCCGTGGAGCAGTTGGGTTTTGTGCGTAATCGCCAGGCGGCATCGCTGCGCGGCGGGCAGAGCGGGGTGATTGGGCTTATCGTGCGCGACCTGACCTCTCCCTTTTACGCTGAACTGACCGCAGGGCTGACCGAAGCGCTGGAGGCGCAGGGGCGGATGGTCTTTCTGCTGCATGGCGGGCGTGAGGCCGGGCAGTTAGTGCAGCGTCTCGAAATGTTATTAACTCAGGGTGTAGACGGGGTGATCATTGCCGGTGCTTCGGGAGTGAGTAGCGAGCTGTGTGAACGCGCGGCCGAAAAGGGCATCCCGCTGGTGTTTGCCTCGCGGGCAAGTTATCTCGATGAAGCCGATACGCTACGCCCGGACAATATGCAGGCCGCACAAATGCTGACCGAACATCTTATTCGCCGCGGTCATCAGCGCATCGCCTGGCTCGGCGGTAAAAGTTCTTCTCTGACCCGCGCCGAGCGCGTCGGCGGATACTGCGCCACCCTGCTGAAATATGGCCTGCCTTTCCATAGCGAGTGGGTGGTGGAGTGTGAATCCAGTCAGAAAAAAGCGGCCGAAGCGATGGGCACACTGCTGCGCCACAATCCCACCCTGAGCGCGGTGATCTGCTACAACGAAACCATTGCCATGGGGGCGTGGTTTGGCCTGATTCGCGCCGGGCGGCAGAGCGGGGAGAGCGGGGTGGGGACCTTCTTTGATCAGCAGATCGGGCTGGGAGCCTTCGCTGACGTCGCAGAAAACGCGCTCGACGATCTGCCCATTGTCTGGGCGACCACGCCTGCCCGTGAAATGGGTTATCAGCTGGCAGACCGTATTATGCAGCGTATCGAAAAAACCGAATTGCCGATGGGGCACCACATTTTCCCTGCACGCCTGGTTGCAACCAGCTAAGTCGTTCTCTTCATTCCGGTTCCCGGCGACGCGTTTCGCGGGAACCGCCCCCTTGATGCAAATCTCCCCACTAATCATGTGAATGCGAATGATCTTGATAATTATTATCATTACTGAATATAATTCTGCGCAAATTAATAGCATATAAAAATAATGCTAAAAAATGGCGTCTGAAACTGGGATTACGTATGGAATACGCTTTTACTTCGTTATTGCTCTGCAGCGCATTGCTGCTTGGCGGCTGTCACAGTCTGCCGACCGAAAAGCAGCCACTCTCCTCTATCGACACAGCGCGCGCCTCGATACGCGATACCGCAACTGGCGAGACGTTGACCCCGGAGCAACTGTTTGCCCGCCTGGCGACCGTCCCCATGGTGATTGTTGGCGAAGAGCATACCAATGTGGAACATCACCGTATTGAAAATGCGCTACTGCAAAACCTGAATAAGCGTCGTCCGCAGGGGAGCGTGTTGCTGGAGATGATCAACAGCAGCCAGCAGGAGGCGGTCAATCGGGTGAAGGAGGCGACGCGATCTGGCACGACGGTAAGCAGTAACCGCGCGGCGCATGCCTTACGCTGGGATCCAGGCTGGCCGTGGACGCTATATGGTGAACTGGTTATGACGGCGCTGGAAGGACCTTATCCGCTGCTCGCCGCAAATATCAGCCGCCAGCAGGTCAGCGAACTTTACACGCACCCGGTTTTCCCTGCGGGGGAGCACGCCTCGCAGCCGAAGGTGCATGAAGCCCTGTCGGCCATCATCTGGCTGATGCACGACGGGAAGATCGAAGACGACCAGATGCGCGCGATGATCGCCATCCAGCAACAGCGAGATCGCTTTATGGCGGAACAGCTGCGCAAGGCGGCGCGCCCGGCTTTATTAATTGCAGGAGGCTACCATGCAGCGAAAGACATTGGCGTGCCGCTGCACATGGCGGATTTACACGCGGAGGCACCGATAGTGGTCATGCTTACCACGGACGGCACCACAGTATCGGCAAAACAGGCTGATTTTGTCTGGTCGGTGCCCGTTTCCCGATGAACGCTCAGATAACGGCCCTACCGCGCGCTTCATGGCTCAGAAGCGGTGCTGCAAGCGCCCTCTTTCATTTTGCACTGGCCATGCCTTTTCTTCTTCACTTCACGCGGGAGCAGGACGCGCCGATGCCTGCCGCCGTAATGATGGAACAATCTACAGAGTTTGAGGTTTCGCTGATCCATCCCGACTCATCGCCCGGTATTAGTCAGCAGCGTAGTCTGGAGGCAATGAGTGAACAGGAGACCGCGCGGCAAAAGGAAGCGCCAGCGCTGCCTGAACGCGACGACGCTGAGGTTAAACTGGCCGCCGCCAGCCCGAAACCCGAAAGTAGAAAAAAGAGGGAAATAAAGAAAAAAGCCCAGCGAGAGCAAAAAGAGGAGAAGGGCAACGCAAGCATGACCAGTCTGGCCGCCCCGCCAGTTCAGACGGTGCAGACGCAGCGTACCGCCGCCCCGCTGGATACCGATTCGGCGCATATCAGCCAGCGTAAAATCGGCTGGGAATCGCTGGTTAAAGGCAAGATCAACAAAATGCGCAACTACCCACAAGATGCTCGTCGGCGTAAACGCTCCGGTACGGCCGTGATTATGTTTCGCGTCAATGAGCGGGGCGATGTGCTGAGCTCACAGCTGGTCTCTTCGTCCGGCACGCTGTCACTGGACAGAGCGGCACTCATGGCGCTGGAGAAGGCGAGCCCGCTCCCACCGCCGCCAAAGGAGATTGTCAAAAGCGGCATGCAAATAGTCACATTGCCGGTGGAATTTGGTTTAACAAATATCTAATAAAAACAGATCCACATAATTCATTTTCGCGAAGTCGATTTCATTACATGCAGGGGCGCTAATTAACTAACACGCGCTCTGCGGATTTTTTTTGCTCTGAGCAATGCGCTGTCATCCTTCGAAATAAGAAGGAGGGGCGCGGCTGCTCATTTTTCCTTGAAAATAAAAATATCAGGAATTGATTATGGAAAAGTCACACATGGTTAAGGGGCTGCTGACCGGGCTGCTTATTGTGCACGGTCATGCCTTTGCGGCGGAACAGGAGGGGGAATCGGTCTTTTCACCGCTGACCATTACCGATAATCCGCTGGAGGAGAAACAACAGGTTGGCTCTTCTGTCGAGAGCTATACCCGGCCGGGCGCTTACAGCTCAAGGACGCTGAATAAAAATTTGCAGAGTCTGGATGCTTCGCTTCGCAGCATGGCGGGGACCTATACCCAAATCGATCCTTTACAGGGAACGGTGAGCGTAAATATCCGCGGGATGAACGGGCTGGGTCGCGTCAATACGATGGTGGATGGCGTTACCCAGACCTTCTTTGGGATGGCTCCGGCGAACTATCACGGCGGCGCCAACACCGCGGCAGGCGTGCCACTCGATCCTAACTTCCTGGCCGAGGTTGATGTCACACGTGGAAATAGCGCCGGTTCTCAGGGAGTTAACGCTCTGGCCGGAAGCGCCAATATGCGTACCCTGGGCGTTGATGATGTGCTGATGGCGGGGCGACAGATCGGGGTGCTTTCACGCTTTAAGGTTGGTGATAACGGCCTGGGGCGCACCGGCATGGTGGCGGTTGCCGGGAAAACGGATCCCTTTGCCAACGGTGGCGGACTCGGGGCAATGGTCGGCATTAGCGGCACGCGGACCTATGCCACCTATAAAAACGGCGGGGGGCGCAGCAGTAAAGATTTTATCGGCGAAGATAATAAATACCTGCGCCAGGAGCCGCATTCAGAAATCTATAAACTGAATTTCAATCCGGACGAATTTAATAAAATCGAACTCTCCGGCAGAAATTACAGTAATACCTTTACCCGCAGGGATATTACCAGCGACGATTACGCTGTGCGTTATAACTATACACCGCTGAATGAGCTGATCGATATTAATCTGCTGGCCAGCACCAGCCGCGGGAATCAATCTTATAAGCCCGAGTCGCTCTATAATTTCAACCGCTCGTCCACCACCAATAAATCCAATGCTGTCGATCTGAATAACACCAGCCGGTTTACGCTGGCACAGGATCTGTATGCCGAATTTCAGGTCGGCGGCAAAGTGATGGACACGCGCTACAGTCGCCGTTTTGTGCAGAGTACGGAAACCGATCGCAACGCCTTTGCCCCCGCAGGTAAACAGAAGATTTCCGCCCTCTATACAGGACTGACGCTGAATAAAGATATCTACCAGCTGGATCTCAACCTCAATTATACCCGCAGCCAGGTCGAGGGGCATAAACCCGCCTGTGCCGATAACGAGAAATGTTTCCCACAGGGGGCCACCACGCTCCGACTGGATGACAAGGCCTTTAATCCGTCGGCCACGCTCTCTGCACAGGTCACCCCGTGGTTGCAACCTTTCGTGAGCTGGAGTCACTCGTCACGCGCGCCAAACGTGCAGGAGGTCTTCTTCGCTAACGAGGGCGGCGCCTCGATGAACCCCTTCCTTAAGCCCGAGAAAGCCGAGACCTGGGAGGCTGGTTTTAACGTGAACAAGAAAGGGTTGCTGCTGGAGCAGGACAGTTTCCACCTGAAGGCGCTGGCTTATCACACCCGGATAAAAGATTACATCACCAGTGAATCCTTTATGCTCTGCTACAGCGGCCAGCTCTGTCATGACCTTGAAAACTCCTTTGGTGGCTTCAACGCGAACGTCTACGTCAACACCACGTCACCTGTCACCACCAAAGGGTATGAGATCGAGGCGGGCTACGATGTGGGCTTCGCTTATGCCAACCTCGCGTGGAGCAAACAGCAGACCGACCAGCCCACTTCTATTGCCAGCACCGTTTACAGCTTCGCCTACAGCGATATGAGCGATCTTCCCGAGAGCTACGCCACGCTGGATATTGGCGGGCGTCTGTTCGATCAAAAAGTCACCCTTGGCAGCCTGGTGAAATTTACCGGTAAATCCAAACGCCTGAGCACTGAAGGGATAAGCACCGACACCAACAGCGTTCCTAAAGAGAAGATGCCCAATATCCCGACGGTGATCGACCTCTATAGCAGTTGGCAGATGACCGACAACGTCCTGCTGCGCTTTAGCGTACAGAACGTGACGAACCGCGATTACGCCGAAGCCCTCAATCGCATGAACCAGAGTCTCGATTACGCCCAGGAGGGCGCCAGCGTGAACACCACCGCGCGCGGGCGGACTTACGTCTTCGGCGGCGAAATTCAGTTCTGAGCATCAACTTTTTGTACACTGATCAGGAAATTTTATGAACCGTTCTCGTTTATCACTACAACTTGCCGGGCTCTGTCTGGCCACGCTGATCCCCACCCTGGCGCTGGCCATCGATCCACCCGCGCGCGAACTGACCCGCTTTGCGCTCTCGACGAACTATCTTGAGGATGCCAACGAAGGTCTTTACGAGCTGGCATACGACAACAGCGGCCACCATCTTTTCGTCGCGGTGACAGACCGCATGAACCGGGCGGCCAATAAGGGCTTTCTCTATACCTTTAACCCGGAAACGCTGGCGGTAGAGCGGCGTCTTGAGATGCCATACCGTGCCTTCTCTCTGGCGCTCGCCCCGACGCGGCATCGGCTTTATGTGGGCCATACCCAGTCGGCTTCGCTGCGTATCAGCCTGCTGGACAGCGAAACGGGTAAACTGCTTAAAACCAGCGACAAGCTGAGTTTCAATCTCGCCAACGCGGCCGATGCGCGCTTCGAACATCTGCGGCATATGGTTTACAGCCCGGCCTCTGACACCCTTTTCGTCAGTTACAGCAATATGCTGAAAAGCGGGGAAGGGATGCAGCCGGTGCATAAATTGTTGATGCTGGATGGGGCAACCCTGGCGCTGAAGGGTGAAGTGGAGGGAGCCTATAGCGGCACCGCCTATGGCCTGACGCTGGATGAGAAGACACAGAAAATCTACGTGGGCGGCCGGGATTATATCAATGAGATCGATGCGAAGACGCAGAAGGTACAACGCACCATCGCCCTGAAAAATGTTAAGCCGCAGATCAGCAGCGTGCAGAATCTGGCCGTGGATTCGGCTTCGCAGCGCGCGTTCGTGGTGGTCTTTAACCATGAAGATCGCAGCGGCCCCGATGACGGCCTTTATATTTTCGATCTGCGCGATGGAAAACAGCTCGGCTTCGTGCACACCGGGGCGGGCGCCAATGCGGTAAAATACAACCCGAAGTATAACGAGCTTTACGTCACGAATTTTACCAGCGGTACCCTTAGCGTTATCGATGCGAAAAACTATAAGGTGACCAGAGAATTTGTGGTACCGGTCTACCCGAACCAGATGGCGCTCTCAGCGGATATGGATACGCTCTTTGTCGGCATCAAAGAGGGCTTTAACCGCGACTGGGATCCGGACGTGTTTGTGAAAGGGGCAAAAGAGCGAATTTTGCGTATCGATTTGAATAAATCCTGAAGCCAGATATAAAAAAAGCCCCGCACTGGCGGGGCTTTTCAGGTTCAGGCTTACTGCTGAGGAACAGCAGGCGCCGCAGGAGCAGCAGGTGCTGCCGGTGTCGGCAGACCCAGCGTTGGCATACCGAACATACCGATAAACTCTTCCAGCGACATCTTCTGTCCGTTCAGGGTGACCTGGCCGTTAGCGTACTGCAGGCTGGCGCCAATCACGTTATCTTGCAGGGTAGTGATGCGGAACATCTGGCCCATCGCCGCAACGCCTTTCACCTGTTGATTCGCCAGCTTGCCGGCATCCTCGTCCTTATACCCTTCCAGCTTCGCAATCTGGGTCATCAGCTCGGTCGCCATATCCACCGGCACCGTCAGTTTGCTCTCCAGCGATTTCACGCTGCGATCCACTTCCTGGGTCAGGGTCTGGGCTTCGCCGGTCGCGGTGGCCGGATCTTTCAGGAACAGCGACAGGTTGAAGTTCGTTTCGCCTTTACTGTTTTTCCAGCTCAGAGGCGCAATGGTGATCACCGGTTCGCCTTTCAGCAGCAGCGGCAGATTGCCATAGAATGCGTCCATCACTTTCTGCTGGTACAGCGCCGGGTTGCTCTCCATCAGCGCTTTGTCCGCCAGCGCCGCCTGGCTCTGGGCGCGATACTGCTGGCTAAACTGGTGCCATGCCTGGCCGTCAATATTGCCAATTTTGAGGGCCAGCTTGCCGCTGCCCAGATCCTGATTCTGCACTTTCAGGCTCTTCAGGGTGTAATCCAGCTGGCTATCGATGCTCTTGCCATCTTTAGAGACCTCGGACTTGCCGTCCAGATCCATACCCTCCAGCACCGCCATCTCTTTCCCTTCCACGGCGATGGCCAGCTTATCCAGGGTCAGTTTCTGATCGCCGATGCGTTCGTCAAAGGAGGTCAGTCGGCTGTTGCCATCGGTTTTCAGGTTGTTGAAGGTCAACTGAACCTTCTGGCCATATTCGTTAACCGCGTTCACCAGCCCGCTGGCGGCGTCACCGGTCAGCGAGAAGACGTTGCCCTCGCGATCGGCATCCAGCTTGAAGTGACCGCCGCTAAAGGCCACTTTTTCGTCGCCTTGTTCATAGTTCAGCGCCTTCAGGTCGATGTCAGAGGAGGTGTCACCGCCGTAACTGATGCGCGTATTGACCTCAAACGGGGACTGGTTCTTCGCCAGATCAAACAGCGGCTTTGTCGCTTCGTTGTTCACCAGGGTGGTTTTCACCGACGCCATCGAGGGGATGAGGTTGAAATGTTTTAGCTGCGCCGCAGGGAAGGGACCATGATCGACCACCTCATCCAGCACCACGCTCTGGCCTGGCTTCAGCCAGCTCTCCTGGCTGCCCGCAACTGGCTTAACCACCAGCTGCATTTTACTGCTGAACAGCCCGCGCTGATAATCCTGATAGCTCAGCGCCAGCCCGGCTTCCGGGGCGGTGCGCTTAATTTCGCTGTTCGCCTGCGCCACCATCTCGGCCAGACGGCTTTCCAGCTGTTTTCCGGTGTACCAGGACGCACCCGTCCAGATCACGCCTAATGCAACAATAACGCCAACCGCTACGACCGATTTTTTCATTCTGATTATCCCTAAAATGAAACCAGGCGGTAAATACCGCCTGGCGATGGAAAAGGCTCTCACTAGCTTAGCAAGAGTTGTTAAAAAATTCAGTAAGTGACTATAGCTTATTGAAAACCCGGGCCAGGCGACCCACGCCGCTGACGCTCACCGGCGGCTCACTGGCACTGATAATGGCCGATTCGCCAGGTTTGAGCACCAGACGCTGCTCGCCCTGGCTGAGTATCGCTTCCCCTTCAACGCAGAAGAGAATTGCCGCGCTTTGCTGGGCAATTGCCGTTTCGTTGCGGCTCAGGTCGTGCAGAGCAAAGGCAAAATCATCAACCGGGATAGGGAAGTCCAGTTCGGCACCGTTTTTCACCGGCTGGGTTAACAGCTCTGCCGCCGGTTTGGCCTCGAACTTGACGTTGGCCACCAGCTCCGGAATATCGATGTACTTCGGCGTCAGGCCTGCGCGCAGCACGTTATCGGAGTTGGCCATCACCTCCAGCGCGACACCCTGCAGATACGCATGCGGCGTCTCGGCAAAGAGGAACATCGCTTCCCCTGGATTCAGCTTCACCACGTTCAGCAGCAGCGGAGAGAAGAGGCCGCTGTCGTCCGGATAGAACTGCGCAATCAGACGGATGGTCTCCCACGGCTCACCCTGCTGGCTGTTCAGCGCCGCGGCCAGCACGGCCAGCGCATGGGCTTTCTCCTCGCCCTGCATGTTCAGCAGACTGGCGAACAGCTGGCTTAGCCCTTCGGCATTGGGATTTTCCAGGAAGTGGGCGATAGCGGTATGGGCCCCGGCGACCGGTTGCAGCAACGAGACGATTTCCGAAAACTCGCGAAACGCATTCATCGCCAGGAAGGGGGTAAGGGCAAAGACCAACTCCGGCTTATGGTTCGGGTCTTTGTAATTACGCTCGGCGGCATCAATTGGGATACCCGCCGCGTTCTCTTTGGCAAAGCCGATTTCAGACGCCTGTTTATTCGGATGCACCTGAATGGAAAGTGGCTGTGCGGCGCAGAGCACTTTAAACAGGAAGGGCAGTTCGCCAAAACGTTGATTAACGGCGTCGCCAAGCCATGCGGCTTTGTCACCGTCAATCACGTCACGCAAGGATTTCACTTCGCCGTGAACGTCAATCTTTGAGCTGCTCTTCGGGTGGGCACCCATCCACAGCTCGGCCATTGGCTGCTGGTCTGGGTTGGCGATACCGTAGAGTTCCGTTAACGCAGTTTTACTTCCCCAGGCATAGTTCTGCACTGAGTTGATGAGTTTTTGCATTATCAAGCCCTGTTTCATAAGTAGAATTAACTGCCCGTATTAAAGCAATAAACCGCCCGGAAGTAACCTGCGGGCGCAAAAAGTCGTACTAGTCTCAGTTTTTGTTAAAAAATTGTGTAGGATAAGCTAACTCGCTTTTATAGAGGGCAACGGAAAATTGCCCGAACCATAATCTGCAATGTCGTAAGTGAGAGCACAATGTCGAACAAACCCTTTCATTATCAAGATCCTTTCCCTCTTGCGAAGGATCAAACCGAATATTACCTGTTAACCCGCGACCACGTTTCCGTCACTGAATTTGAAGGCCAGGAGATCCTGAAAGTGGATCCGCAGGCCCTGACGCTACTGGCGCAGCAGGCCTTCCACGATGCGTCCTTTATGCTGCGCCCGGCGCACCAGCAGCAAGTAGCGGATATCCTCAGCGACCCGCAGGCCAGCGAAAATGATAAGTACGTAGCCTTGCAGTTCCTGCGTAACTCCGATATCGCCGCCAAGGGCATTCTGCCTACCTGCCAGGATACCGGCACCGCGATCATCTCCGGGAAAAAAGGTCAGCGTGTCTGGACCGGCGGCGGTGACGAAGCCGCTCTGGCTCGCGGCGTGTATAACACCTATATCGAAGACAACCTGCGCTACTCGCAAAACGCGGCGCTGGATATGTATAAAGAGGTCAACACCGGCACGAATCTGCCCGCGCAGATCGACCTCTACAGCGTGGATGGCGATGAGTATAAATTCCTCTGTATCGCCAAGGGCGGCGGCTCCGCGAACAAAACCTATCTCTACCAGGAGACCAAAGCGCTGCTAAGCCCCGGTAAGTTGAAAAACTATCTGGTGGAGAAGATGCGTACCCTGGGCACCGCGGCCTGTCCGCCGTACCACATCGCCTTTGTGATTGGCGGTACCTCCGCCGAGAGCACCCTGAAAACCGTTAAGCTGGCCTCCACAAAATATTACGATGGGCTGCCAACGGAAGGTAACGAACACGGTCAGGCGTTCCGCGATATCCAGCTGGAGCAAGAGCTGCTGACTGAAGCGCAGAATCTGGGCCTGGGGGCACAGTTTGGCGGCAAATACTTTGCGCACGATATTCGCGTGATTCGCCTGCCGCGTCACGGGGCTTCTTGCCCGGTGGGGATGGGCGTGTCGTGCTCTGCGGACCGTAACATTAAAGCTAAGATCA
The DNA here is from genome assembly GCF_002430365.1 of Leclercia sp. UBA5958. Classification (NCBI taxonomy): domain Bacteria; kingdom Pseudomonadati; phylum Pseudomonadota; class Gammaproteobacteria; order Enterobacterales; family Enterobacteriaceae; genus Leclercia; species Leclercia sp. UBA5958. The sequence continues at coordinate 306,233 of NZ_DJCE01000001.1, forward strand.
ACCGCGACGGCATCTGGATCGAGAAGCTGGAGAACAATCCGGGTAAATACATTCCGGCCGAGCTTCGCAGAGCGGGAGAGGGTGAAGCGGTGCGTGTAGATCTGAACCGCCCGATGAGTGACATTCTGGCGCAGCTCTCTCAGTACCCGGTCTCTACCCGTCTGTCGCTTAACGGCACCATTATCGTGGGGCGCGATATCGCCCACGCGAAGCTGAAAGAGCGTCTGGATAACGGTGAAGGGCTGCCGCAGTACATTAAAGATCACCCGATCTATTACGCCGGCCCGGCCAAAACGCCAGAGGGCTATGCGTCTGGCTCCCTGGGGCCGACCACCGCAGGGCGTATGGACTCTTACGTCGATCAGCTACAGGCCAACGGCGGCAGTATGATCATGCTGGCGAAGGGTAACCGTAGCCAACAGGTGACCGATGCGTGCCATAAGCACGGCGGTTTCTATCTGGGGAGCATTGGCGGCCCGGCAGCGGTGCTGGCGCAGGGCAGTATTAAGAGCCTGGAGTGCGTTGAATACCCTGAGCTGGGGATGGAAGCCATCTGGAAAATTGAAGTAGAAGATTTCCCGGCGTTTATCCTGGTGGATGACAAAGGCAACGACTTCTTCAAACAGATCCAGTCCTCTCAGTGCGCGGCTTGCGTGAAATAAAGATGTTTCTGCCGGGTAGCCCTGGGCTACCCGGTCTTAATAAGAGCGCACAAAGCGCCATGCGTTTTCTTTGAAGCCATCAATACTTATTCCTTAAGCACGTGAGCAATCCCATTTGTTTATCAAGGAGAAAGTAATGACAACGTTACGCAGTGAGAAAGATTCCATGGGCGCCATCGACGTCCCGGCGGATAAGCTCTGGGGCGCGCAAACGCAGCGCTCGCTGGAGCACTTCCGCATCTCGACTGAAAAGATGCCCGTCTCGCTGATTCAGGCCCTGGCGCTGACCAAACGCGCCGCGGCGAAAGTAAACCAGGATCTTGGCCTGCTGGTGGCCGAGAAATCCACCGCCATTATCAGCGCCGCCGATGAAGTGCTGGCAGGTCAACATCCCGACGAGTTTCCCCTCGCCATCTGGCAAACCGGCTCTGGCACCCAAAGCAACATGAATATGAACGAAGTGCTGGCTAACCGGGCGAGCGAACTGCTGGGCGGTGTGCGTGGGATGGAGCGCAAGGTTCACCCGAACGATGACGTCAACAAAAGCCAGAGTTCTAACGACGTCTTCCCGACGGCGATGCACGTGGCGGCGGTGATCGCTCTGCGTGAGCAACTTATCCCGCAACTGAATGTGTTAAAGCAAACGCTGGCGGCGAAATCCCAGGCGTTCAGCGATATCGTCAAGATTGGTCGTACTCACCTGCAGGATGCCACCCCACTGACGCTGGGTCAGGAGATCTCAGGCTGGGTGGCGATGCTGGAGCACAACCTGCGCCATATCGAACACAGCCTGCCGCACCTGGCGGAGCTGGCGCTCGGCGGCACGGCGGTAGGCACGGGTCTGAACACCCATCCGGAATATGCCGTGCGGGTGGCTGAAGAGTTGGCGGCCATCACCGGCCAGCCGTTTGTAACCGCACCAAACAAATTTGAAGCGCTGGGCACCTGCGATGCGCTGGTTCACGCTCACGGCGCCCTGAAAGGGCTGGCCGCCTCGCTGATGAAAATTGCCAACGATGTCCGCTGGCTCGCCTCGGGCCCGCGCTGCGGCATCGGCGAAATCAGCATTCCAGAGAACGAACCGGGCAGCTCCATCATGCCGGGTAAGGTCAACCCTACCCAGTGCGAAGCCATGACCATGCTCTGCTGTCAGGTGATGGGCAACGACGTGGCGGTCAATATGGGTGGTGCATCCGGTAACTTTGAGCTGAACGTCTATCGTCCCATGGTGATCCATAACTTCCTGCAGTCGGTGCGACTGCTGGCGGACGGAATGGAGAGCTTCAACGAACATTGTGCGGTGGGCATTGAACCGAACCGGGAACGCATCAGCCAGCTGCTGAATGAGTCTCTTATGCTGGTGACCGCGCTCAATACCCATATCGGCTACGATAAGGCGGCAGAAATCGCCAAAAAAGCCCATAAAGAGGGGCTGACCCTGAAGGGAGCAGCCCTGGCGCTGGGCTATCTTAGCGAAGCCGAGTTCGACAGCTGGGTCCGTCCGGAAGAGATGGTCGGCAGCATGAAATAATCAGGTCGCCACATAGAGGTGCAGCCGCGGAATAATCAGATGCAGCGGCTGCGCCTCGGGCTTATAGCGATGCTGAATATTTTCAGCATCGTAATTGAGCAGTTCCCCGATATCCGGCATCACCGCCCCCTGATCCGCATCGTACAGCGCAATCAACGGCGTGGGGCAGGCGTACTGTACCTGCTTCTGCTGCCCGGCATACCAGACGCGGGCGATAGGCTGCACCTTCACCGGACGTTTTATTTTCAGCCGCGCATCGGCCGGCAATGCGGCGATGGCCGTGTATTCCGCCTCCAGACGCTCCAGCCACTGTTCCCGTGACCAGGGGGCGACGGTGCGGGGTGCTTTAATGCTCTTTTCCAGCATCTCCAGCACCTCGTTGCGGGTAAAGTTCTTAATGATGTGTTTATTCGCCCAGCCGAAGCGCAGCGTAGCCGGGTGGCGCAGCACCGTGAGGGTACGGTAGGCATTAAGCGTGATCAAGCCGGGCAGGTGGCGGTGCACCCATTCAAAGCGGGCGGCGGGGGCGAGGCCCGACTCCTCAACGACGATCTTCTCGAACGCCGCTTTCAGCTCATTAATCTGCGTAATGCGGTTTTCAACCGTTTCCCGCCGTTTGCTCTCTAACTGCAGGCAGATCACCCCTGGCAGCCTGACGGCGGCTTTGCTGCTGCGCCGTTCGGATTGCTGCTGAATAAACAGGTGCCGGTAGTGCTGCAAGGCCATCGAGAGCGCCTCTTGCCCAAGATGTTGTTTTACCTCAATCGTATTCAGCGGATCCTGTTCGGCCCCTTTCACCACCTCCGGCAGGGAAAACACCCGGGCGGCCAGCAGGCGGCACTGCTGAAGATCTTCGGTTAGTGCGGCCAGAGCCTGCTCCATCTCCCGGAAGGTTCCGTTAAGCCGCTCGATAAGATCGTAAGTCGCCATAGTCAGTCTCATTAGTTACAACATACTTACTGTATAGCACAGCACGCCGGGTCAGGCCAGCGTGCGCGTGGGGTCAGGCAGGGGTGGGGAGGGTAATGGCGTGGTAAACCGGCCAGCTAAAGCAAAAACGGGCGCCGCCCAGCGTGCTCTCATCGCACTGTACATCGCCGCCCATGGCCTGCGCGATTGAGTGAACAATCGCCAGCCCCAGGCCGCACCCGCCGGTAGCACGGTCGCGGCTTGGGTCAAGACGGACAAAGGGCTCGAAGACCCGCTGGCGTGATTCCGGAGCGATGCCGGGGCCATCGTCTTCCACCGTCAGGCTTGCCCGGCTTCCCGTCAGTTCCAGCACGATGTGCAACGTCTGGTTGCTGTAACGCAGCGCGTTATTCACCAGATTATCCAGCACGCGCTCCATCAGGCGCATATCCAGCGCGCCGTACTCCCCGGCGGTCACCTGGCTCAGGACCAGCGTGCGCGTGGGGGTGACGCTCTGGACGTCATCCACATAGCTGCGGATCCAGGCAGGGAGGTCAGGGGTGCTGAGCTGCAGCTCATTTTGCGGGCGATCGAGGCGGGCGTAAGTCAGAAGCTCCTCAATCAGTGCCTCAAGCTGTCCGATATCCCGGTTCAGCGCCTGCGACTCCCCGGCGGTGAGGTTTTCGCTCATCTCCAGGCGATAACGCAGGCGTACCAGCGGCGTACGCAGCTCATGGGCAATCCCATCGATAAGCTGTTTTTTGCTGGCAATCAGGGCATTGATATTGTCCGCCATCTGGTTGAACGCGACGCCGAGCCGTTCGAAGCTGGAGGCGCTGTCAAAATGGATGCGCTCGGTCAGGTGCCCCTCACCAAAACGCTGGGCGGCGGCCTCCAGCCGCAGCATCTCTTGCCAGTGAGGGCGCATCCAGATAAAGACCGGAAAGGCGAGAGAGATGGCGATAAAAGCCAGCAGGCCAATATCCAGCAACCGCATCTGATGTAAGAAATAGAGATAGGGCACAGGGCCGACTGCCAGCACGTAATGGCTGCGGGGGATGCGCTGGATGAAGGTGTATTCATCATCCAGCGCGACGATATCGCCGTCGCGAAGGCGCTGAGCGGTGGCAGCATCCAGCCGGTAATGGTTCAGCGGCTCGATGCGCAAATCGAAGGAGAGGTTCAGATCCAACTCTTTCAACGTCTGCGCCCAGTCGCGCGGCGGGATCTCGCGCAGCTCGCTGCGCATCAGGTAGAGCGAGCTTTTCATTAAATCATCCAGCGACTGTCGGCCCGCGCGCTCGGCGGTAAATTTATAGACCAGCCCGACCAGGATAGTCATCACCAGAAAGCAGACGAACAGCAGGAGATAAAACTGCACAAACAGTTTTTTCACGGATCACCACCAAAACAACGATTTAACCTTGCAGTATTGCAGCAGAGTCGTACGAAGGCGCTAGTGTATCGCTAATTGCACTGCTTCTGAACCGGGCTGCTTCAGTTACCTTATTCGTCAGGCTAACCGTGGCCGCCACTGGCGCTAAGCCTGTTGAGCCGGTTCATCTGCTCCGGTGAGAGCAGCACCTCCGCTGCCGCCAGATTTTCCCGCAGATGCGCCACCGAAGAGGTGCCGGGGATAAGCAGAATATTTGGCGAGCGATGGAGTAGCCACGCAAGGGCTATCTGCTTCGGCGTGGCGTCCGCCTCATCGGCAATCTGATTGAGCAGCGACGACTGTAGCGGTGTGAAGCCGCCTAACGGGAAGAAGGGGACGTAAGCAACGCCCAGCCCGGCAAGTGAGTCGATAAATGCGTCATCGTTTCGGCTGACGATATTGTATTGATTCTGTACACAAACAATGTCCGTGATGGCTTTAGCCTCGGCGAACTGGGCAGGCGTGATGTTGCTCAATCCCAGATGGCGAATAAGACCCTGTTCCTGCAGCCTGACCAGCGCCTCCAGAGGGGCTGCAAGCGATCCCGCTTCGGGCCCGTTTACCCCGCCAAGCCTCAGGTTAACCACATCCAGCGCCTGCAGGCCCAGCGTCTCCAGGTTTTCATGCACGGCACGTTCAAGTCCGTCCGGGCTGATCTCAGGCCGCCATGAGGCGTCAGCGCCGCGCACGTAGCCCACCTTGGTGACCAGCGTCAGGTTTTCAGGATAGGGCCAGAGCGCTTCGCGTATCAGCTGGTTGGAAACGTCAGGGCCATAAAACTGCGCCGTATCCAGATGATTTACACCGAGCGCAACAGCCTCGCGCAGTACCGAAAGGGCCGCCTCTTTATCTGGTGGGGGACCCCATACATGTGGGCCGGGTAACTGCATGGTGCCATAACCCATCCGGCCCAGATTAAGCCGGGTGCCGGCGGGGGTGTACGTTTTAGGCATGTGATTGATCATGAAATTATCCTGGAATGGGAGAAAGAAGGCCGGTGGAGCGCTTGTAGAGGCCGGGTTTGCCGGGCTAATATTGCACCGGGTGCAAATAAATATATTGCACTGAGTGCAATATTTCAATGGTGACGGAAAAGTAACGTGTCGGACGGATTAAAAAAAGCAGAAGGTACCCGTGAAAGAAAGCGACGGGAAACGCATCGAAAGCTCACCGAAAGGGGGTTAACTCTGTTTGCGCAGAAAGGGTTTGAGGGTACAACGCTGGATGACATTGCCAGTGCGGCGGGCATTGCACGCCGGACCTTTTTCCACTATTTCAGCTCCAAAGAAGAGATTATCCTCGCATGGCAGAACGGCCTGCCCGAATCTTTGTATGCAGAAATAGTCAGCCGTGGCAACAGCACGACGCCGTTCGGCGTGGTCAGTGAAGCGCTGCTGGCCATGACTATCAGCATGGATCCGGATATTGCCGCACTGATTGCCCGACTGACGCAGTCGAACGAACAACTGCGCATGGGTAATCAGATGAAGTTTCTCAGAATGGAAGAGGCCGCTTATGCCGCACTTTGCGCGCTCTGGCCTGCACCACAAGGCGCGCCGGCGCTAAAAATGGCGGCCATGGCAGCCACAGGCGCGATGCGCCTCGCAGTCGATGACTGGCTGTGCGAAGCGTGCCAAAAGCCGCTTGGCGATTACCTCAGGGCGAACATTCTCTCTTTGCAGTCTGAACTGTTTGGCGATTAAGCCCCGGGCGCCGGCCATTCCAGGGTTCGCTTAACGATCGGTCTCCCAGACAATGGCCGCGTCCACTGCAGTCAGGGCATCCTTTAACTGCGGCATGCTGACTGAACCAAGGGCGAGGCGAATGGCGTGCGGCACATGCGTTGAGGTGCAGAACGGTTCTGCCGTTGAGACCGAAATCTGTTGCTGGGCTAACTGCTGAACTAGCCGGTCAGCCCGAACCTCCTGCGGAAGCGGTAACCAGAGAAAGTAAGCGTTGGGATGGCTTACGCAGGCATAGTTAGAGAGTATTTTTCGGGCCAGCGCCTGGCGTTGACGTGCATCCCGTCTTTTGAGTGATTCGAAGCGTTTAATCGTGCCATCTTTAATCCAGCCGCAAACGATGGAGACCATCAGGGAAGGAGCATTCCATGTCGTTGCTCTGATAGCCCGTTCCAGCGCCCCCCGCATCATCACAGGGCAAACGACGACGCCGACGCGTAAGCCGGTCGCCACGTTTTTCGCGAATCCGGTTACGTAAACCGTCCGTTCGGGCGCGTAGGCGGCAAGCGGGGGCAGGGGGCGCTGAACAAGAAAAGCATAGGCTGCATCTTCAATGATGAGCAGATTGTAGGTTCTGGCGATCAGCGCGAGTTCGCGTCGTTGGGCGTCGTTCAGAACCCAGCCAAGCGGATTATGTAGCGTGGGCATCGTATATATCGCGCGAATGCGTCTGCGCTGGCACAGCTCCCTGAGCGCGTTCAGATCGGGGCCGGTAGCTTCAACAGGTATGGCGACAAGCTCCAGATGATACAGACGGGCCAGCGCGATAAAACCGGGATAGATCAGCGCATCAACAGCCACCACATCCCCCGGATTCAGTAACCCCATCACCGTAACCGTCAGACCGTGCTGGGCACCATTCACGATCAGAACGTCATCTGCAGAACGCTGAATACCGGCCGAACTAAGCCATGATGCAATGGTTTCCCTGTCGTTTTGTCTTCCGGCGTGCGGCTGATAACGCAGCAGGGAAGCCAGATCGCCTGAGGTGGCCAGTTGCCGCATGGCTTCGCGTAACTGTTCCGCCTGATCCGGCAGAGAGGGGTAGTTGAAGTTGAGGTCCAGAATATCCGAGGCTACCGCGTACTGATCAATGCCCAACCCCGCGGGCAGGGAAATTTCTCTGACGAACGTTCCTCTGCCGGTTTCTCCACTCACCAGACCCATGGCTTCCAGCTCAGCGTAAACGCGGGTAGCGGTGGCCAGCGAAATATGTTTCTCAGCAGCAAGTGCCCGGTGGGTAGGAAGACGTGTGCCCGGAGCAAGCGTGCCGCTGCGGATGGCGGAGGCAAACGCATCCACGATGGATTTATACCGCGCTTTCATAGATTGTATCCATGACGATTATTTGATTGTCATAAATGGTGGGCCTTAGCATAGCGGGCGTCAACTTAAGTCGCTGAAGTAGTGTCCTAACTTTGAGAGGTCTAAAGTGGTAACAAACGAAGTCAGTGAAACGCGCCCAGGGGGAAGATCTGGCTGGCTAAGCGGCCTGATTGGAGTGGTTATTTTCAGTGGTTCGCTCCCCGCAACCCGGATAGCGGTTCAGGAAATCGATCCCTTTTTTCTGACATTTCTGCGCGCCTCCCTTGCCGGTGGGCTGGCCTTAGCATTGGTCTTGTTTTGCCGACAACAACGCCCCAGGGCTCAACAATGCCTGTCGCTGATTATTGTCGCCCTGGGCGTAGTGGTGGGTTTTCCTTTGCTGACTGCCATGGCGCTGCAGCATGTGACCTCCGCTCACTCCATTGTATTTTTGGGGCTGTTGCCAATGGCGACCGCTACGTTTGGCGTTGTCCGAGGGGGGGAGAGGCCCCGGCTGGCTTTCTGGCTATTTTCTGCGATTGGCAGCCTGCTGGTGATGGGTTTTGCGCTGTCGCAGGGATCCACCGTCTCCTTCACGGGCGATCTGCTGATGCTGGCCGCCGTGGTTGTCTGTGGTCTTGGCTATGCTGAAGGCGCAGTGCTCTCACGTGAACTGGGAGGCTTGCAGGTGATCTGCTGGGCGTTGATCCTCTCCCTGCCGCTGATGCTGCTCGCTACTTATGCGACAATGCCAGAAAACATGGCGGTGATAAGCCTGCAAGGGTGGGCCGCGCTGGGGTATGTCTCCCTGTTCAGTATGCTGATCGGTTTTATTTTCTGGTACCGGGGACTGGCGGCTGGCGGCATTGCCGCGGTAGGGCAGCTCCAGTTGCTGCAGCCCTTCTTCGGCCTGGGCCTCTCGGCAACACTGCTCTCCGAAACAGTCAGCCCACTAATGCTATTGGTTACGCTGGGGGTGATCCTCTGCGTCATCGGATCCCGCAGGTATGCTCAGGTATGAGGGCGGGCTTCCGGGTATCGGCTATGGCCGAACACGGGTGGTGCTGTATGCACTCTGCGTCCGCCTTTGAGCCCTGCACAACCGTCAGGCGGTTTCGTTTCATGTATTACGTAAGCCGCCTGCAAGTAGGGTAAATACCTCAATCACTTTTGGCAGCGTCTGTTGCGGAGCATCGCTGGCGGCGATCAAAAGTGCCGCATTCAGCGCAGCGCTGTTCAACAGGTGAGCCGCGGCTTTCGCGTCTACCTCTTTGAGAATGTTGCGCTCGATTAGCTCAGAAACAGTCTGGCGGGTGGCTTCCAGACAGCTATTCTGGCTTGGCCATTGGGAGGGATCGCCCAAAAAAGCGGGGCCATCAAGCAGCACGATGCGCCTGACTTCAGGATCCAGGGCCATTTTTATGTAGGCAATGCCTTCTGCCAGTATCCTCTCCCAGTCGTCGCGGGCCGTCACGGCGGCCGCTTTAGCACGTTGCGCCATTTCACCATCCACCTGCGCAACAACCGCGGCGAGTAACCCTTTTTTATCGCCAAAGGTGTGGTAGAGCGCCCCGCGGGTGAGACCTACGCTTGCGGTCAACTCATCCATTGAAACCTCGGCAAAGCCTTTTTCAGCAAACGCCTTACGCGCTGCGGCAATCATTTTTGCGCGGTTTTCTTCCATCATCTCGACGCGGCGTTTCGCAGCCATAGCACTCTCCTTTTGACATACGCTGTGTATCTCACTTGACATACATCGCGTATGTGATATCTATTTAACATACATAGCGTATGTTAAACCAACTGCAGCTCTCTAGCTTATCGAATTCTACCCTGGAACAAAAAGAGGAATCCCTGTGATCCAACGCGAACCTGTTTTTCCCCCAAACCGCCATGCGCTTTATGATGCGCACGGTTATTCTGCGGCAATTCGTTCAGGCGATTTGCTTTTTGTTTCAGGCCAGGTCGGAAGTCGCGATGATGGCACACCCGAACCGGATTTTGCCGCCCAGGTTCAGTTAGCCTTCGATAACCTGGAAGCGACGCTTTCGGCGGCCGGCTGCACATTTGATGATCTTATTGATGTCACGACCTTTCATACCGATCCAGAAAACCAGTTTCCTGTCATTATGCAGGTTAAAAACGCAATATTTCAGCAGCCCCCTTATCCAAACTGGACCGCAGTTGGCGTAACCTGGCTTGCTGGGTTTGATTTTGAAATTAAGGTTATTGCCCGTATCCCTGGCGCTGCGCAATAACGCTGAATCTTTATCCACGCTGGCGGGTCGGTTGTGAGACTCGCTAGCGAAGCAGGCCAAAACGTTAATTCTCTGAAATCAAGGTTAACGACCCGCCTGGCGCTGCTCTGTAGGCGATTCCCTGGCGATAAAACACCCCCGGATAGCACAACCAGGATTAATGTCAGGCTTATCGGCTTAAGAGCCTTCTCTTCCCTGCCGTATAAAGATGCGCTACTCTGATAAATGCGTTTGCACTCAATGCGATATGGAATCTGTGTACTTGCTTAATTCATCAAAGCAGGTGGCCTGACATTTATAGGTAATTGTCATCAAAGGTTAGAGAATGAAAAAAATAACGCCTGGATATACGCCTGTCGATTTATCTCGTTGGCCCAGAAAAGAGCACTTTGAGGTATTTCAGTCCTTTGCGCAAAGTACAATCAACCAGACCGTAGAACTGGATATTAACGCGCTGCACAAACATATCAAAAACGTTGGCTGGAAGTTTTACCCGACGATAATTTTTCTTATTTCGAAAATCGTTAATAGCCATGCGGAGTTCCGCATGGCTATAAAAGATAACGAGCTTGTCATCTGGGATGAAATACATCCGCAATACACTATTTTCCATAATGAAACGGAGACCTTTTCATCATTATGGAGCCATTACGATGGCAATATTCACCATTTTCAGCAGGTCTATTCAGAAGATGTGGCACGCTATGGGGATAATTTAGCCTATTGGCCTAAAGAACAGTCGCTGGAAAATGTCTTTTTCGTCTCGGCTATTCCCTGGGTCACCTTTACCAGTTTCAATGTCAACGTCGCGAACATGCAGAACTTTTTTTCTCCGATGTTTACGCTTGGTAAATATCATCAAAAAGAGGAAAAAATGGTCTTGCCGCTCGCCGTTCAGGTGCACCATTCCGTGTGCGATGGCTTCCATCTGGCAAGACTGTATAACGAGTTGCAAGCGCTGTGTAATGACATCGAGAGCCTGGCAGATGCCCAGCAAGCGTAGAAGGGCACCTGCATAGATTCAGTCCGCAGGAGATTGTTGCAGTGACTGTAAATGACTCATTGTGTCTCCTGTTTTCTGAATGATTTCGACAACGCGGTGGCACTGTCGCGTTGAATTCAGGAACACGTTAAGACGAAGGCGGCGGAGGAAAAAGAGGGCTTTTCAGGTAGGTGTTTCTCTCTGAAAGAGAAAATGCCAGCCAAATGAGGGCGCGACCGCGTTGCCGGGATCGCGCCCATTCGTCAGGATTTAAACAGGTTTTTCAGCGTATGGGGCTGGCAACGCAGATACTGATCCGGGGCATGCACCTGGGCTCCCAGCGCAGCGGCGGCGTGCCATGGCCAGCGCGGGTTATACAGCGCGCCACGGGCAATGCCGATGAAGTCGGCGTCGCCGCTGGCCACGATCGATTCCGCATGTTCAGGCTCGGTGATGAGTCCGACCGCCACCACCGGAATGTTAACGGCCGCTTTCACCGCTCTGGCCAGTGGAACCTGGTAGCCGGGATAGACCTCAATCTTTTGATCCGGATGCAGGCCGCCGCTGGAGACGTGAATCACATCCACCCCACGCGCTTCCAGCATTTTAGAAAAGGCGACGGCCTCTTCCAGGTCAAAGCCGCCTTCCACCCAGTCCGTTGCCGAAATTCGCACGCTGATTGCTCTCTCTGCCGGGAAGGCTTCGCGTACCACGTCGAAAATTTCCAGCGGGAATCGGGCACGGTTTTCCAGGGAACCGCCGTATTCATCTGTGCGCTGGTTAGAAAGTGGAGAGAGGAACTGATGCAGCAAATAGCCATGTGCGGCATGGATCTGGATCAGGTCAATACCCAGCCGGGCGGCGCGTTTAGCAGCGCTGGCGAACTGCTCGCGGATTTCGGCTAGACCCTCCCGGTCAAGGGCGGTGGGAACGGTATAGCCTTCGCTGTAGGGGAGCGGAGAGGGGGCCAGCGTCTGCCAGCCACCCTGCTGGTCGGGTGCGATTTGTCCCGTCTTCTCCCAGGGTCTGTGGGTGGAGGCTTTACGGCCTGCATGCGCCAGCTGAATGGCAACAGGGATAGGGGACCACTTGCGAATGGTTTCCAGCACCCGGCCCATTGCCGCTTCGGTTTTATCATCATATAGCCCGACGTCCGCCCAGGTGATCCTCCCTTCCGGGGAGACGGACGCCGCCTCAATCGTCAGCAAGCCAGCACCGGAGAGGGCCAGCTGCCCCAGATGGAGCGTGTGCCAGTCAGTCATGCAGCCCTCTTCGGCGGAATACTGACACATCGGGGCGATGACGATACGGTTTTCAATTTCCAGATTACGAATACGTAACGGTGTAAACAATTTCGGTTTAGACATGCTTATCGCTCCAGCTTTAACGTAAAGATTCTCTACCTTACTGATACTTATTTCTAATCCGGTTACGCATTTGTGCCCTAAAGGCGCGGTGACTGGCAATGCAGGTCAGGGGGCTTGCTGCACGATTTTACAGTAGAGCGCTCCCAGTAGAGCCAGATCGACCAGCAGGGCGACCGCAGGGGTTACGCCCAACAGCGCAGAGACGTTCAGGATCAGCAGGCTGCTCAGGATGACAAAGAGTACAATGACAAGGCGCAGTAAACGTCCGGGACGTTCGCCCTGCCACTGGCATTGCACTGCTCTGCTCGCTACTCCCTGCCCAGCCCCAACGCAGACCATGCCGACAAGCTGCCCATACTCCTGAAGGTAATGATGCGTAGCAAAGCGTATCAGTATCAGTCCGCCAGCAGTGGCGACAAATCCATAGCATAGACGACGTAACGTCGGCAGGGGGGACATCATGCCTCTCTTTGTCAGCCGGTAGCTGCACAAGAAGGCCATCAGCCAGACTGCGGCATCTATGAGGCTGAGACTGGTTTCAGCCGTGAAAAACAGCGTCAGCTCAGCGCCCAGCAGACTGAATAGCATACAGGAGGCGATGTTTCGCGCCTCTGCCGGGAGGCGACCTGCGTTGTGTAAAGTGGACAGTGACATAAAAACCTCAGGGTAAGCGAAAATAAAATTCATCCATTAAGAGATGTGTAATAAGCTTATTGCCTGCGTTATCAGTGAATCAAAGTCATTGTTTTCAGCCATAGATGAGATTAATTCATCATGAAATTATCCCGTTTACCGCCGCTCGGCGCGCTACGCGCTTTTCATGCCGTTGCCATCGCGCTGAGCTTTAAAGAGGCTGCTAAGCAGCTTAACGTGAGTGCGACCGCTGTCAGCCATCAGATCCGGCTCATCGAATCGACGCTGGCGTGCCGGGTATTCGAACGTAATGCCCAGGGGGTAAAGATGACCCTGGCCGGGGAGCTGCTTTATGCGGGAACCTCCAGCGCGTTTACCGCGTTATCATCGGCGGTTAAGCAGATAGAGCGGGCCAGACATCCGCCTGCGCTGACGATCACTACCACCTCCAATTTTTTAACGAACTGGCTGGTGCCGCGTCTGGCGGATTTCAAGGCGCAATTTCCGCAGATAGATTTGCACCTGCACACCAGCGTTGAAAAAGTGGATTTAACACAGCGTACCGTTGATGTGGCGATCCGCTATCGCGAAACCCCTGAGGAGGGGCTGCACAACACGCTGCTGTATGAGGACAAGTTTGTCGTGGCGGCCAGCCCGGCACTCAGGTTGCAAAACCCGGAGGATCTGCTTAATGCCACGCTTTTCCATGTGGAGAACCGGCACGTACCGGCTGAATCCCCGGACTGGCAGCACTGGAAAAGGCGTTACGGGCCGGAAACGCTCAACGCCAGTAAGGGGCTCTATTTTAGCGATGAAACTCACGCGCTGCAGGCAGCCGTGGCGGGACAGGGGGTCGTCATTGCCAGCAGTCTGTTGGCGGAAGATCTGATTACGCGCAACATGCTGACGACGCCGTTTAATTGCTCGTTACCGGGTGCCAATTATTATCTGGTGACGATGAACGAGAGTGCCGTGCGGCCGGAGGTGGTGCTGCTTCGGGAGTGGATAATTCAGGAGATGCAGCGATCGACCGCCTCTGTACACGCGAACACGTAAAACGTAGCCATAAAAAAAGGGGCCTTCGGGCCCCTTGCTGTTGACTGGCACTTTACTCAGGCAGCGCGTAAACCACTACCTGGTCGCCCACCTGATCCTTCAGGATAGTGTTCCCCCCGGCAACGAACGCCACGTACTGGCGGCCTTTGTACTCATACACGGAGGGGTTGGCCACCGCAGGCGCTTCAACCTGATCGGACCATAGCTCATCGCCACTCTCCACCGAGTAGGCGCGCACTTTGGCATCCATTGAGGCACCGATGAAGACCACGCCTCCCGCCGTTACAGCCGGCCCGCCAATGGTCGGCGAGCCCCAGCTTTCCGGCATAAAGAAGCCATACTGCTGCGATGCGCCAACCGGACGACGCCATTTGACATCCCCGGTGTGCATATCCAGCGCGACAATCTCGCCGAATGGCGGTTCCCAGCACGGCATGCCCAGCCAGTTATTGGCGACCATCAGACGCAGGCCGTAAGGTGCCCCTTCCTGTGGCGCAAAGCCGCTCTCATTGCCAGCACTTTTGTCCGCCTTATCGTAATCTTCGCGGCTATAAAGCTTCACGTACTGCACGATATGTGAGGTGTTAACGATAGCAATCTGCTTATGCGGATCAAAGGCCACGCCGCCCCACTGAACGCCACCGGCGCTGTCCGGATAGGTTAATGCACCTTCACCTTTCGTGGTGGGCGGGGTATACATCCCCTCGTAGGTCAAATTGTCCCACAGGCGGCTACACTGCCCGGCGCCGACAATATCCGCCAGTTTCCAGATAGCGGGCTTTTTCGACTGATCGAGCAGCGGCGCGGGTTTGGTCGGGAACGGCTGCGTAGGCGAGAGGACTTCCCCCTGCACCGAGCCATCACCCTGTGGTACCGGACGCTCTTCGATAGGCCAGACATCTTCCCCGGTCAGGCGGTTAACCACAAACAGGAAGCCCTGTTTAGTGGCCTGAATCAGCGCCGGGATCTGCTTGCCGTCGACGGTGATATCCATCAGGGTTGGCGCAGAGTTGATATCGTAATCCCACACGTCATGGTGCACCCACTGACGGGACCAGACCACTTTACCGGTGTTGATATCCAGCGCGGTGGTGGAGGTGCCAAGAGGGATAGGCTTGGTGCGGTTACCACCCCAGTAGTTAGGTGACGGGGAGGAGACCGGCAGATAGACCAGGCCATGAGCCTCGTCGGCAGACATATGCGTCCAGACGTTGGCCGTACCGGTGCGTTTCCGGATGTCGGCCGGTATTGCATCAAAGGTCCACTCGCGCTCGCCAGTACGTGCATTAATTGAGAACACGCTGCCCGGAGGCGCTTCCGCATAGGCCCAGTCCTTACCGGCCCAGCCTACGATCAGGTGATCACCCACCACGGTTGGCGGCTGCAGGATAGAGAGCGGGAATTTGGCATTCACTGTATTCCACTGGTTAACGTCCAGCATGCCGTTATCTGCAAAGTTGCTGCATGGCTTGCCGGAGTCAGCGTCTATCGCGTAGAGCTTGCCATCGACCGTGCCCATATAGACGATCTTCTGGCAGGCTTCGCCGGCAACCGGATTTTTGGCCTGCCAGTAAGAGACGCCGCGGTTCTTCAGCACCGGCTGGGTCAACGCCTTGCGCGGTGATTTGGTGTCATAGTGCCACTTCTCTTTGCCGGTACCCGGATCCAGCGCAATCAGGCGATCGAAGGGGGTACCAATATAAAGGGTGTCATTGGCAAAAATAGGCGTCGCTGACCAGACGGTAGCGGGCGTGTCGCCTTTACCATCCGACACGTCGCCCGTATGAAACTCCCACACCTTGGTTAACTTGCCCACGTTCTCTGCCGTAATCTGCTTCAGCGGGCTGTATTTCTGCGCGTTTAGCTGCCCGTGGAAGCTGTCCCAGGTGGCCGTAGAGGGCACCAGCGGCGTAGCCGGCTGGTTGGCCGAGGCGACTTTTTGCCCCTCGCGTTTACCAGTGGAGGCTTCATCGGTAGTTTTAGTGGTGCCCGGCTGTTGTTGATCGGCCGCGTCCACATTGAGCTCTTCCTGGGTCCCCTGGGAGGCCTCAGCGGCTTTATCCTGCGCCTGCAGCGAGAGCGGAGCAACCAGCAGCGCTATCGCCGTCAGGCTGACCTTCATGAAGGGATAGTGTTTATCGTTATGCACGGGTGGCTCCTCAGACGTTGACGTGGTGATTGTGACGAACGGAATTGCTGCTCAACGCAATCAGACCAATCAGGCCGACCACCATCGCTGCCGTGATGATGTACTGGTGCAGCAGCGCGGCCGCAAAGCCAATACCCACCAGTACCACAAGGGTGATAATAATCAGGAAAATGCGGGAACCGCGACGGGAGGCGGCCCGTAACATCAGGGTAAGTACCGCCAGCACCACGCAGGCGATAGCCACGCCCAGCGCGCCGATAGTGCCGGTGACGCCGGTTAGCGGCGTCAGCCAGGCGTATAACGCCACGGCGAAGCCAATGACCGCGGCCAGCAGCAGCAACAGGCTGCCGACGCGCGAAGGTTGAGATTGCAACATACCAGGAACTCCCCCTATCAAAAAAAAGAACAAATCATCACTATGTTGTTATCGGAAACACTGCGGCCGGGACCCTGAAAGCAACCATAAATAAATCAAGGTGCTGGGAATAACGACCACAGAATTCTCTGAACGTAAATGAGTATAGAAGAGGATTTTTTTAAGGGGAGAGGAAACCTGGCGCAAAATGATGCTTTGCGTCCAGGTGATGGGTTTTACATCTCCCAGGCATGGGGTGCAAAGAGATAGCCTTTGTTACGCACGGTTTTAATACGGAACGGCTCGGTGGCATTATCGAGCAGCTTCTTACGCAGGCGCGAAATAGCCACGTCAACGCTGCGATCCAGGCCGTCATAACTGACGCCGCGCAGGTTTTTCAGTAACGCATCCCGATCCATTATCTGCCCCGCGTGGGTGGCCAGCTCCCATAACAGATCAAAATCGGCAGTTGAGAGCGCAACCTCATCGCCCGAGAGCATCACCTGGCGATTAACCGGGTCGATGGAAAGCGTACCGAAGCGCAGCATTTTATGGGGCGTTAGACCCGGGGCATCCGCCGGGGCACCCACGCGCTGGCGTAAATGCAGACGCAACCGCGCTAACAAGACGGCGGGCGGTGTCGTCTTCAGAATATAGTCATTTGCCCCCATCTCCAGCGACAAAATGTGGTTCATGTCGCTATCAAGCGAGGTGAGTAAAACGATGGGGCCGCTATATTGTGAACGCAGATCCCGGCACAGGGTCATGCCGTCTTTGCCGGGCAACATGATGTCCAGCAGCACCAGATCCGGTTTTTGCTGGGCCACCACCTCCTCGGCGCGATCGCCGCGAGGTTCAACGATGACCTCGAAATCATGTTTTCCCAGGTAGGCTGCAATCAGCTGGCCCACTTCCGGTTCATCTTCTACATATACAATCTTATTCATACAACGTCTGAGATGGCGAAAAAAGCCAACATACACCGCACTCCCTTAACCTTCCATTAATCTTTCGCAAATTGCAGCCGTTCCGTTATGCTGCTCATTATTGTGAATAAATTGTTGCAGGGAAGAGTGATGGGATTGCTCATTAAAGCCGCGCTGGGTGCGTTGGTGGTCGTACTGATAGGGGTATTGGCCAAAACCAAAAATTACTATATCGCGGGGCTCATTCCGCTCTTTCCGACCTTCGCCCTGATTGCCCACTATATCGTTGCGTCAGAACGGGGAATCGAAGCCTTACGGGCAACGATTGTCTTTGGCATGTGGTCGATCATTCCCTATTTTCTTTATCTACTGTCATTGTGGTACTTCACCGGTTTTCTGCGTTTGCCCCTGGCGCTGGGCGGGGCCGTGGTCTGCTGGAGCCTCAGCGCCTGGGTACTCATCTTCTTCTGGAGCCGTTTCCACTAACGCAGCGGGCGTCCGCCGTCGACGCCAAACGTGCGACCCGTTACGTAGCAGCTGGTAAAGATATAATCGATAAGATCGATCACCTCTTTCTCGCCCGGCGCGATCTTCATCAGCGATTTATTCAGCGCCTCACGACGGTAATCCGCGTCGTCGTGGTCGTTAAACAGAATGAGAGAGGGGGCGATGGCGTTCACTTTCACTTCCGGTGCCAGCTTGCGCGCAAATGAACGCGTCATATTATCCAGCGCCGCTTTACTGGCAGCATAAGCGATGTGCTTATCGCTGCCGCGCTCCACGACATAATCGGTGAAATGAATAATATCGCTCGCTGCATGCCCGTGCCCGCGCAGCAGATCCTGCAAAGCATGGTTAAGAAGATAGGGGGCGTGAACGTGGATCTGCAGCATGCAGGAGAGTGTCTCGCTCAGCGAGGTGCCCGGTTTTTCAGCGCGCCAGTCGCTGGCATTATGAATAATTCCGCGCAGGCCGCGATTATCGGCTTTCACTTTATCGGCAAAGGCCAGAATACCCTCGTCGGTGGAGAAGTCGGCCTGAACGCAGACCGCGCCAGCCTTGCGCAGGGTATCAATGGTGGGATATTCCGTACGATAACTGACGATTACGGGCTGGCGTAGATTTAAAAAATGGTGAGCCAGAGCGAGGCCGATACGACGGCCTCCACCGGTGATCAGAATCGGGAGCGGTTGCGCGTTTCCCATCGTTTTCTCCTTAACCGTAAGACGATGGGTAACGACAAGTTAGCCCATCAGCATCCACGTTGCCGGCACAGCGGCAACCAGTAACAAACCTATTAACCATATTTCTTTGCGCTGCAGCGAACTTTCAATCTCATGTGTTCTGCGGGCGTAGATAAACACCAGCAGGCCAGGGGCATAGAGCACTACAGAGAGCAGCAAGTGCATCGGACCGGAGGCATACAGCAGCCATAGCCCGTAAAGGCAGGCGCCGATCCCCACCGCCTGATGCAGGGGTCTGGTGGCTATTTTTAACAGATATGCGCCTACCAGGAAATACGGTACCAGAATCATCTCTGAGGCGATGGTTAACAAGGTGTTATAGTCAGAACCTGTGAGCCAGATCAGTACCAGACACGCTTGTACGCTGATATTGGTCAGCCACAGCGAGGCCGCCGGGGCATTATTTTTATTCTGGCGGGCAAACAGGCGGGGGAACGCTTTATGCGTTGCGGCCAGGAAGGGCACTTCCGCCGCCATAATTGTCCAGCTCAGGTAGGCTCCGCATACCGAGATAATCAGCCCTGCGGCAATCACCACTTCGCCCCAGTTGCCCATCATTTTGACCATCAGACCGGCCATCGACGGGTTACGCATACCAGCCAGCTCAGGACGGGCTACCACCCCCAGCGACAGCAGAGTGACCAGCAGGTAGACCCCCAGCGCCGCCAGTACGGCAAGCAGCGTGGCGCGGCCGACGTCACGCTTGTTACGGGCACGGGCAGAAACCACCACAGCCCCCTCTACGCCAATAAACACCCACAGGGTGATGAGCATAGTGTTTTTGACCTGCTCCCAGACGGGCACGCCCAGCGCCAGGCCGGAAAAATCCATACTGAAGACATCGAGGCGAAAGCCAATAAAGGCCAGCACAACAAACAAACCCAGCGGCACCAGCTTCGCCAGCGTAGCGACCAGGTTGATGCTGGCCGCCGTCTGCACGCCACGCAGCACTAACCAGTGGACAAACCACAGCAGGACCGAGGATCCCACAATAGATTGCCAGGTGTTGCCGTCGCCAAAGAGCTTCAGCTCCGGCGTATCAGTGAAGAAACTGAGGGCAGAGAAGACGATGACCAGATAGGAGACATTGGCGATCACCGCACAGAGCCAGTACCCCCACGCCGAGCAGAAGCCAATGAGCTCGCCAAAGCCTTCACGGGCGTAGGTGAAAATGCCGCCGTCAAGATCCGGGCGAAGCCGCGTGAGCAACAACATGGCGAAGGCCAGCAGCAGAATACCCGCACCGGTTATGCCCCAGCCAATCAGCAGGGCGGCAGGGCTGGCGACGGCGGCCATGTTTTGCGGCAGGCTGAATACGCCTGCCCCGAGCATGGAGCTTAATACGAGCGCAGTTAATGCACTCAGGCCAAGTTTCTTTTCCATTGGCTTCCTGTTAAAAAACGGACCGAATCCAGAATAATTATTTCGCTATGGCGCATAAAAATGGTGGATCACACTAAGGCGCGGGATTTTACGGAGTGTCAGGAAGTCATGCAATGCGCAACGCTCTAAAAGTGCATAAAAAGCATAAAAAAAGGCGGCTACGCGCCGCCTTAATCAACCTGGATAATTACTTATACAGGTCAGCACTGATGGTCATGTTATTACCACGCTCCTGCCACTGGCGGGTGATGTGGTAATACTTAGCCCCTTTTTTGGCTGCACGCTTCGCGACCTGGTAGGAGATCTCGGTCATGTTCGGGTAGTTACCCGTGAACTTAATGCTGTCGAACGGAACCATCTGCGCTGCGGTGGCGTTGTTCAGCTCTTCTACTTTCGTCCCATCCGGCAGCGTGACGCTGTAACGGCCACCTTTGGTGGTCTGGGTTTCGAAGAAACGGCCAACGTCAGAACTTGGGGTGGCAGTCGTCGCGACGCCCGGAATTTCAACGTTTTTCGCCGCTGCGCCGCCTGCAGCGATCGCCGCACGGCCTGCGTCAGAATCTGCCGGAATCACGTCAGGACTCTGCAGTACGCGTTTCTTCGCATCTTTTTTATAGATGAAAGCGGTAATACGCTGGTTACCACCCGAGTTGGCATCGATCTGACGCACAATGTAGAAAGAGTCCGCGCCTTTGTTTTTGGCCGCTTTGGTAATGGCGTCGTTCACGTCAGGCTGGCTACGGTAGAAGCCCTGAACGGTCACGGTGTCGTACGGCTCTAGTAAGATGGCCTGATCTTTTGGCAATTCCATTACGCCATTAATGACGCGATTGCCTTTGGTTTCAGCTTTTGGCGCATCTTCTTTATAGAGATCGGCAATAACGCGCTGGTTGCCGCTGTTGCCATAATCTGCGGAGTCCACTACATAAAATGATGCGGCACCTTCTTTATCCGCGCGGCGGGAAGCGGCGTCTACCCCATCGCCGATGGAATTAAAACGACCTACGATAGTAATACGATCAAAGGGTTTTAACGCTGCCGCTTGCTCCGGCGTTAACTCTGTCGCGGCATTCGCAGACAGGGCGGTCGCAGAAAGGAGTGCGGACGCCAGGAGAGTGTTCTTAAGCTTCATAAAAATAATCCTTCGCCTTACGCAAACCAGGTACTGGTGTTGTTGTTAATTTGAAAACGTTGATGATTATTGCATTTAATCCCAGTCGCTGTCTGCGCCATTTTTCACACCGGGTGCTACCCTGCAATCCAGTTTCTATAACATTTAGTGATATGTTGAAAAAACAGACGTTAGACCAGCAAAACTGATGAAGCCTATAACTTTCACAAGTAAAATTAATGTTAATAAGTTGATCTACGCTGGGGCTATATCGTGTTTTTCCCGCTTCGCCTGAGTATTTATCGGCTCTCGAGAAGAATTTAAGGCAAATATCTCTGTCAGCGACCCGGATCACCTATTTTTGACCGATATAAAAAGAAATACTCTTTTCTGACGGTGGATCACAGGCGTTATTTTCAGTAGGTTATAGAAAGTTTGTTACTGTTTAATTTTCTGCGGGTAATTTGTGGTTACCGCTGAGCGCTCTCAGCGGCGATGGCGCCCGTAGAAGCGACCAACAAACCATCATCACAAACCGATGGAAGGGAAAACTATGCGTATTGGGGTACCAAAAGAACGGTCGGCCAATGAAACCCGCGTTGCAGCAACACCAAAAACGGTGGAGCAACTGCTTAAACTGGGTTTTACCGTCGCGATTGAAAGCGGCGCCGGCAAGCTGGCTAGCTTCGACGATGAAGCGTTTATTCAGGCTGGTGCAGAAATTGTAGACGGCGCGGAAGTGTGGCAGTCACCCGTCATTCTGAAGGTTAACGCACCGGAAGAGAGTGAAATTGGCCTGCTTAACGCGGGGACGACGCTGGTGAGCTTTGTCTGGCCAGCGCAAAACCCGGAGCTGATGGAAAAACTCGCTGCGCGCGGCGTCACCGTGATGGCGATGGACTCCGTGCCGCGCATCTCGCGCGCCCAGTCTCTGGATGCGCTGAGCTCAATGGCGAACATCGCCGGTTACCGCGCCATTGTCGAAGCGGCCCACGAGTTTGGCCGTTTCTTCACCGGACAGATCACCGCAGCCGGTAAAGTGCCGCCTGCCAAGGTGATGGTCATTGGTGCGGGTGTCGCCGGTCTCGCTGCGATTGGTGCGGCTAACAGTCTGGGCGCTATTGTCCGTGCTTTTGATACCCGTCCGGAAGTGAAAGAGCAGGTGCAGAGTATGGGCGCCGAGTTCCTGGAGCTGGACTTCAAAGAAGAAGCGGGCAGCGGCGATGGCTATGCGAAGGTGATGTCAGAGGCCTTTATTAAAGCTGAGATGGCGCTGTTCGCGGCGCAGGCGAAAGAGGTGGACATTATCGTCACCACCGCGCTGATCCCAGGCAAACCTGCACCGAAGCTGATCACCCGCGAAATGGTCGACGCCATGAAACCCGGCAGCGTCATCGTTGACCTGGCGTCGCAAAACGGCGGCAACTGTGAATACACGGTGCCTGGCGTGGTGACCACCACCGATAACGGCGTCAAGGTCATCGGCTATACCGATCTGCCGGGTCGTCTGCCAACGCAGTCTTCTCAGTTGTATGGCACCAACCTCGTTAACCTGCTGAAACTGCTCTGCAAAGAGAAAGATGGCAACATCACCGTCGATTTTGAAGATGTTGTGGTGCGTGGCGTGACCGTCGTACGCGAGGGTGAAATCACCTGGCCGGCCCCGCCAATTCAGGTGTCTGCTCAGCCTCAGGCGGCGACGAAAGCTGCACCGGAGCCGAAAGAGCCTGAAAAACCGGCATCGCCATGGCGCAAATACGCCTTTATGGCGCTGGGTATCATTCTGTTTGGCTGGCTGGCCGACGTGGCGCCAAAAGAGTTCCTCGGACATTTCACCGTCTTCGCACTCTCCTGCGTGGTGGGCTACTACGTCGTCTGGAACGTTTCTCACGCGTTGCACACGCCGCTGATGTCGGTAACCAACGCCATCTCCGGGATCATCGTCGTCGGTGCACTGCTGCAGATTGGCCACGGCGGCTGGGTCAGCTTCCTGAGCTTTATCGCGGTGCTGATCGCCAGTATCAATATCTTCGGTGGTTTCACCGTGACTCAGCGCATGCTGAAAATGTTTCGTAAAGGCTAAGGGGTAGCATATGTCTGGAGGATTAGTGACAGCCGCATACATTGTTGCTGCGATCCTGTTTATTTTCAGCCTGGCGGGGCTCTCAAAGCACGAGACCTCCCAGCAGGGTAACAATTTTGGTATCGCCGGGATGGCGATTGCGCTGATTGCCACCATCTTTGGGCCGGATACCGGCAACGTGGCGTGGATTCTGGTGGCAATGATCATCGGTGGTGCAATCGGTATCCGTCTGGCGAAGCGCGTTGAGATGACCGAAATGCCGGAGCTGGTAGCGATTTTGCACAGCTTTGTCGGACTGGCGGCGGTGCTGGTAGGCTTCAATAGCTACCTGTATCACGAGCCTGGCATGGAGCCGATTCTGGTGAATATTCACCTGACGGAAGTGTTCCTGGGCATCTTTATCGGTGCGGTGACCTTCACCGGTTCAATCGTGGCCTTCGGCAAACTGCGCGGCAAAATTTCGTCAAAACCGCTGATGCTGCCTAATCGCCACAAGCTCAACCTGGCGGCGCTGGTGGTATCCTTTGTACTGCTGTTGATCTTCGTGCGTACCGAAAGCGTAGGGATGCAGGTACTGGCGCTGCTGGTGATGACCATGATCGCGCTGGCGTTTGGCTGGCATCTGGTGGCTTCCATCGGCGGGGCAGATATGCCAGTCGTGGTCTCAATGCTGAACTCCTACTCGGGCTGGGCAGCGGCAGCAGCGGGCTTTATGCTGAGCAACGACCTGCTGATCGTCACCGGTGCGCTGGTGGGCTCTTCCGGTGCGATCCTCTCCTACATCATGTGTAAAGCGATGAACCGCTCGTTTATCAGCGTCATCGCCGGCGGCTTCGGTACCGACGGTTCTTCTACGGGGTCTGAAGACGAAGTGGGCGAGCATCGTGAGATTTCCGCCGAGGAGACCGCAGAAATGCTGAAAAATGCCCATTCGGTGATCATCACTCCGGGCTACGGCATGGCGGTTGCGCAAGCGCAGTATCCGGTGGCGGAAATTACCGAGAAGCTGCGGGCGCGTGGCATCAAGGTGCGCTTCGGTATTCACCCGGTTGCCGGGCGTCTTCCTGGCCATATGAACGTGCTGCTGGCAGAGGCGAAAGTCCCTTACGATATCGTGCTGGAGATGGATGAGATCAACGATGATTTCGCCGATACCGACACCGTGCTGGTTATCGGCGCGAACGATACCGTCAACCCGGCGGCGCAGGACGATCCAAAGAGTCCTATCGCCGGCATGCCGGTGCTGGAAGTATGGAAAGCGCAGAATGTTATCGTCTTCAAACGCTCTATGAATACGGGCTATGCAGGCGTTCAGAATCCATTGTTCTTCAAAGAGAACACCCACATGCTGTTTGGTGATGCCAAAGCCAGCGTGGACGCGATTCTGAAAGCGTTGTAACGCAACCATTGGCCGTAATGACAAACCGCTCTTCGGGGCGGTTTTCTTATTTCTGCGGTCAGCCTTTCTCGTCTGTCTATACTTTTAGCTTTGCGCAAGACGAGGAGGTGTAATGCAATTTCTGTCCCGCTTCGACATCATTGACCTGATGATGAGACCCACTTTCTGGATTGGCGTCGCCACCGTTATCATCGTGACGCTGTTGGTCTACTGGCTGCTTACGCGCCTGATAGGGTTTATCAAAAAAGGGATCACCACCTGGGGCGACAAGCATCCCACCACAAACCGGATGCGCTTTGTACTGATGGAGATGCTGAACAGAACCAGCCGTTTCCTGCTGTTTGTGGTGGCGCTGCTGGTCAGCCTACGATTTGTTGATTTGCCGTCCCATCTCTCCGGGACGCTGAGCCATGCCTGGTTCCTGGTCTTTGCCATTCAGGTGGCCTTGTGGCTGGATCAGGGAGTGGTCTCCTGGCTGCGTCACATCATGCTGGCGCCGGGAAGCCACAAGAACCCCGTTACCCTGGTGATCACCGGGTTGATTCTGCGGGCGGTGGTCTGGTCGGTCATGCTGCTCTCTATTCTTGCCAATGCGGGCGTCAATATCACTGCGCTGGTGGCCAGCCTGGGGGTAGGGGGTATCGCCATTGCGCTGGCGGTGCAAACGATTCTTAGCGATGTCTTTGCGTCGCTCTCCATTGGTTTTGATAAACCCTTTGAAATCGGCGATTTTGTGGTGTTTAACGATGTCGCCGGGACGGTGGAACATATTGGCCTGAAAACGACCCGTATTCGCAGCCTGAGCGGCGAACAGATTGTTTGCGGGAACGCGATTCTGCTCCAGCAAACGCTGCATAACTATAAGCGCATGCAGACGCGCCGTATCGTCTTTACGTTTGGGGTGGCCAGCGACACGCCGCCAGAAAAATTACGCGTGATTGGCGATAACGTGAAAAACATTATCACCGATGTCGGTGAAACCCGGTTTGACCGTGCCCATCTGCTGGGATTTGATACTGACAGGCTCACCTTTGAGGTGGTGCATATCGTGAACACGGCGGATTACAACAAGTACATGGATATTCAGCAGGAGATCAATATCCGGATTCTTGAAAGCCTGAATGAAGCCGGCGTTAAGCTTGCTCTGCCCAGTATGGTGCTGCACGCCCCCTGGATGCAGAAAGGCGAGAACAGACAACAAACTGCGCCTCAGCAGAGGGCAGCAGAAAGCTAAAAAAAAGCCCGCCATTGCGGCGGGCTTTTTCATCTCTAGTCGTCCTCTTCGTCATCCAGCTCAACCGGCGTCTGATACTGATCCGGTTTAATGACCAACAGGTCGCAGCGCAGATGGTCAATTACCTGTTCCGCCGTGTTACCGAGGAAGGCTGCGGAGATACCGGTGCGACCCACGGTACCTAAAACCACAATCCCCGCCTGGAGATGTTCTGCCAGATCCGGAATCACCTCTTCCGGCAATCCTTTCTCTACATGGGTGAGCTTTTCATCAATACCAAATTTCTGCCGTAGGGCCTTCATGGCCAGCAAGTGCTGTCCACGAATAGCATCGTTATAAACGCTGGGATCAAATTCCGGTAATTCGATGGCGATATTGATAGGAGTAACGGGATAAGCACCGACCAGATGCACTTCGGTATGGTTAACCTGCTCGGCGAGTTGGATGGTCTCTTTAAGCAGTTTCTCGTTCAGAGAGTTGTGATAGTCCTCTTCACTGGCGAGATTCACGGCGACTACGGCTTTGCCGCCTTCTGGCCACGGCTGATCTTTTACCATCCACACCGGGCAAGGGCATTTACGCAACAAGTGCCAGTCGGTCGGGGTGAAGATCACGGCTTCAAGTTTGTCATGCTGGTGGGCCATTTTCAGCAGTAAATCATGCTCGCCCGCAATGACTTCCTGAATAATGGCCTCGAATGGACGGTTATGCCAGACCACTTTGATATCGATAGGCACGCCGGCTTCAAGATAATATTTTGCCTGCTCGCGGATCCACGCGGTTCGTTGACTGATCACTCCCTGACGCATAGCGGTGCGCTCGTCAGGCGACAGAAGGGTGGTCATTTCGTAAGAGAAGTCATAGATCGGCAAAAACGCTTTGATTTTGCCACCAATCCGTTGATGTAAATAGACAGCTCTTCGTAACGCTGGTTGATCGTCCTGATTAGGATCGATGGCCACCAGCATGTTTTGATACTTTGCCATACAGGTCTCCTTACAACTGTCACCACAGTCTGTAATTCAAAGAGTAACCCATATATGTGGAATGAAACAGGGGGGAAGTTTTCGTCAGATCAATAAATCAGGAAATTTTACTTCCACGCCGGTTTCCCTGTGATATCACGGGCTTTAATGGTTTTAGCCGTTCACCCAAAAGAGAAAAAGCCCACTGGATGGGGCTTTTTGCCGTTTTTATTTTCAGACGTTTTTCCTGGGTTCCTAGATATCATCGCGGGTATACCCGACAACGATTTCAAGCGTATTACGAATGATATCGCAGGCTTCAGGATCCGTGGTCACATCAAGCGCATGTATCAGTTGCAAGATTAGCTCTTTATTAGACAGGCTCTCTCCACACACCATCATGCAGCGAATGGCGGCACCAAGAACCGCAGCTTCATCCTGCAGTGCCCCCCCCGCCGTACTAAAATGTTGAGCCAGTCCGCGGTCATGAAGGGCATCAAAAAGGTAAGTGTGCTGAGTGCTGACATTATTCATGGAATTCTCTCTTAACGATCAAAAAACAGGGCGATGAGACTGTTGTAATGCGCGATTTCATCTTCATCAGTCGCCATCTCAATTTTGCCAAGCAGCTTCGAGCAAATAGTCATACGACTAAGTTGTACACGTTCTTTTAAAATCTCACTGACGATCGCACCCAACGTCTCTTCCGGCGTTGGGAGCATTTTTTTATTGAAATAGACTACCAGAGCAGCTTCAGCTGCTGATCTTGCGCGATTGTGACGCATTTAATCCGCCAGTTAGTTATTAGCCCAGAGTTGGAATAACCTAAATCTAAACTAGTCGCGCAAATCTGTACAGTGGTGTTGTACAACTTTTTTCGTCTTTACCTGGTTTTGTGATGTCCATAGCTCGTTCGGGTATTCATGTATGGCACACGAGAAGAGTGAAAAATAAAAAAGTGTAAACGATACTATGAGGGAATTATTGCAAAGGAAATGTTTATATATCTTTAAACGCTAGAATTTCAATAAGATGAAATTATGTGGCTGCCGATTCGCTCGAATATATAGTAAGCAGAACTTATACTTTCAATGCAGCACAAGCTGTAAACCCTACTGGAGTTTCAAATGAAATCCATACTCTCTAGCGTAAATAAAGAGCAGCCTAAACAGCCGCAAAAGATGCCTGATGATAAACAGGGCAACAAACAACAACCGAGCAAAAGTAAATAGCTCAAGCTATCCTGTCTGACGGAGGCGTAATGGCTGATCGTCCTGATTTAATTGATCCTTTACCAGAAGATGACACCGTTCCTGGTGATGATGTGCCTGATGTGCCAGATGTGAATGACCCGCTGGCGCCTGAAGATCCGGATGGTGTGAACAAACCACTCTGATCGGCTCGCATCTAAACCGCCTTCGGGCGGTTTTTTGCTGGGTGAAGTAAAGGGGAGGAGGGAATAAAAGGAGAGCCCGACCGATAATATCGCATTACCGATCGGGTATAACGTTTAAACAGGCGTTACGCGACGTTACGCGTATGGCCGGCCAGTACCGCCAGCGCTTCACCGTTTTCGATGGTGATATATTTACCTTTCACCGCCAGCATGCCGCTTTTCTGGAAACGACCCAGCAGACGGGAGATAGTCTCTACGGTGAGCCCCAAGTAGTTACCGATATCGCCACGCGTCATAGTCAGACGGAACTCGCGTGGTGAGAATCCTCGCTCGGCAAAACGGCGAGAGAGGTTATAGATAAAGGCCGCCAGGCGCTCTTCGGCATTCTTCTTGGACAGCAGCAGGATCATATCCTGATCGCCTTTGATTTCGCCGCTCATCAAACGCATCATTTGCTGACGCAGGCTCGGCATTTTGCCTGACAGGTCATCCAGAGTCTCGAACGGGATTTCACACACCATTGAGGTTTCCAGCGCCTGCGCAAAGCTTGGGTGATGGCCCGAACCGATAGCATCAAATCCAACCAAATCGCCTGCCAGGTGGAAGCCGGTGATCTGCTCGTCGCCCTGTTCGGTAATGGTGTAGCTCTTAATGGTGCCAGAGCGGATAGCGTAGAGGGATTTGAGTTCGTCGCCGGCTTTGAACAGCGTCTGACCTTTCTGAATCGGCTTTTTACGCTCGATAATATTATCAAGCTGGTCGAGTTCATGCTCATTCAGCGTAAAAGGGATACAGAGCTGGCTGATGCTGCAATCCTGACAGTGAATAGCACAACCGCCAGACTGAATGCGTCGAATAATTCGCTTTTCCGGGATCATAGGTATGCTCAAGCCTTAATTGATATTGGTCAATTTTAACATCTTTTTGGGGCTGGCGTAAGCCTGGTAAACCATCAATAAAGGCAAGAAAAGGGCATGCAGAGGCATCTTCTTGAAATTCCACAGAATGATTGAGGAGATGCCCCCTAAGACGAGGAAATTTAAGCACTAAAAGCCTGGTATTTACAACAGCAAGTAACCCTCATGGCGCAATAACCACTCCTTACGTTGCACCCCGCCAGCATAGCCAGTCAGGGTGCCGTTACGCCCAATAACGCGATGACACGGCACCACAATACTGACCGGGTTTGAACCGTTGGCCGCGCCAACCGCACGGGCGGCGCCTGGGCGTCCAAGCAGCGCAGCAAGCTGACCATAATGCATTACCTGGCCACAGGGGATCTGCCGTAGCGCTTTCCAGACTTCGCGCTGGAACGGCGTACCCGCAGTGGCGGTAGGCAGGTCATCAATGATGCTGAGCTCACCCTCAAACCAGGCGGTGAGCTTATCGCTCAGGCCGCCCGGATTGCTGGCGCCGATACGCTCGTAGCCTTGCGAGCGATAGTGGATATTGAGCAGTTCGACCATGCGGTCGCTGTGTTCTTCCCACTCTACGGCGCGAAGACAACCCTGCTCGTCCGCCAGAATCCACAGAGGCCCCAGCGGGGTCGCAATTTTGTCTTCGAGTAATCTCAGCATCCTGTTTTCCTTAGTTCAGACGTGGGTAAACCCCCGGCCCAATGGGCAGGCCGACAAGATACCATGCCACCAGCATCAGCAACCATACCCCTAAAAAGATAAGCGGATAGGGTAATACCAGCGAATAGTAGGTACCCAATTTCGCCTCAGGTTTATACCGTTGCAGGAAGCCTAAAAACAGCGGCACGAAGGGTGAAACAGGCGCCAGCGGGATCACCGACGAATCTGCCACGCGGAAGAGAATCTGCGCAAACGCCGGATGGAAGCCCAGCAGCATAAACATCGGGACAAAAATCGGTGCCAGAATCGACCAGATTGCCGAACCGCTGGCGATAAACATGCAGAGCAGAGAGGATAAAAGCGCCAGCCCGACAAAGGCAGGGACGCCGCTCAGACCGGCGGATTCAAGAATATCGGTCAGGCCTACCGCCATAAATTTGCCCATGTTGCTCCAGTTGAACATGGCAACGAACTGGGCCAGCGGGAAGACCATCACGATAAAACCGGCCATCTCTTTCATGGGCTCGATCATCAACTGCGGCAGGTCGGCCTGACGGCGGATTTTGCCCACCGCAATGCCATACGCCAGCGAGACCACAAAGAAGAAGAGAATGATCAGCGGCACGATGCCCTTAATGAAGGGTGAGGGCAGGACGGTATGCTGTACCGGGTCACGCAGAATGCCGTTTTCGGGTACCACCATCAGGGCAATCAGGCCAATAAACAGCAGTGAGACTACGCCAGCCACCCGCAGACCAAAACGCTGCGCGGGCGATAAGGTATCAAGTTTCTCCTCGCTGCTGCCTTGCCACTCACCGAGGCGCGGCTCCACAATTTTATCGGTGATCAGCCCACCCACGAGGGTAAGGAGGATGACGGAGCTGGCCATAAAGTACCAGTTGTCGATCACGCTGACGTGGAGTGATGCGTCCAGGGTTTTGGCCGCTTCAGTACTGATGCCCGAGAGCAGGACGTCGGTGGTCACGATCAAGAGATTAGCCGTAAAGCCACAGCCCACGCCGGCGATAGCCGCCAGCAACCCCGCCACCGGATGACGGCCGACGGCCAGGAAGATCAGCGCCCCCATCGGCGGCATGATTACCAGCGCGGCATCCGAGGAAATATGGCTAAAGAAGGCGATAAACAACACCATATAGCTGGCGTAACGTGCACTGACGTGCGACGCCATTTTTACCATCAGCGCTGGCAGCAGCCCCGATCGCTCTGCCAGCCCGGCCCCCAGCACCAGCGCCAGAATCGCCCCCAGCGGGGCAAAGCCGCTGAAGTTTTTAATCACATTGGGCAAAAACCAGTGCAGCCCCTCTACGCTCAGCAGGTTTTTTACGGCCACCATGCTGCCATCGGCCGGGTTGCGGGCACTGACGCCAAAGGCGGAGAGTGCGGCAGTGGCCACCATCAAAATCACAATCAAGTAGATGAACAGCAGGAAAGGGTGCGGCACTTTGTTGCCGACTCTTTCGACCCAACCATAGAGCTTACCGGATGGGGAATGCGAAGGTATGGAAGACATACTCATGGGCGTTCCTCGAACGTATTGGATGTTGTGTTGTGTTTATTATTTTAAAGGTGACGGTGTCACGCCGCGTGGGATCGGGCAGACATACGGTGTGTCGGCCACCATTTTTTCGAACTCCTCACGGCACGCCTGCAGCAGGGAACGATCCTGCAACAGGGAGAGCGCGGTCGCACCCATGACTTTCGCAGCCAGCAGCATCCCCTTATGTGCCATCGAGGTGCGCCCCTGGGCCACCAGCTGCCAGGTGTGCAACGGGGTGCCTACGGTAAAGCAGGGGCTGAAGCACTGCGCCACCGGCATCTTCCAGCTCACGTCGCCCACATCGGTCGAGCCCGCCAGGACGTTGTCGGTAACGGCATAGGGGGCCACCTCGTCTACCAGCAGGGTCTGCTGCTGTCGACGGGCAAAGGTTTTACCGGCCTCACCCCCGGTGGCGGCTATATTTTTCAGACTGTTGTGCAGATCGTTATCGGTAAGGGTGGCGCGGATCTCCGCTGCGAAGGCCCGCTCTTCATCACTCCACTGGGGCGTACCGTAATGGGTGAGAGCAGAATACATCGCGGCCTCCAGCGTGCGATTAGGCAAGTAGCTGGAGCAGGCTTTGTCGAAGCGCTGCTCGACGGTGGTTTCGGTCATCAGCGCCGCGCCTTGCGCAATCTTCTCGATACGCTGGTAGATCTGCTGCGCATCGGCCATCTCCGGCGCGCGAATGAGATAGAGCACTTCGGCCTGCGCCTGTACCACGTTCGGCGAGATACCCCCGGTATCGGTAATAGCGTAATGGACGCGGGCTTTTTCGATAATGTGTTCATTAAGGAAGTTTGTGCCGGTGGTCATCAGCGTCACGGCATCAAGGGCGCTGCGACCCAGATGAGGCGAGTTGGCGGCATGCGCCGCTGTACCCTGGAAGCGCCAGGCGGCCTGGATATTTGCCAGGGTGCTGACGTTGAACATGCCAGCAAAAGCCTCCGGATGCCAGGTGACGGCGGCATCCACATCATCGAACAGCCCTTCTCGTACCATAAAGGTTTTGCCGGAGCCACCCTCTTCGCCAGGGCAGCCGTAGAAGCGCACGGTACCGCTGCCGCCGTGTTGCTCGAGCCAGCTTTTCACCGCAACGGCACCCGCCAGGGCGGCAGTGCCGAGCAAATTATGGCCGCACCCGTGGCCGTTCGCGCCGGGGGTGTCACTCTGCTGAGTGGCACAACCCGCGCGCTGGCTAAGGCCTGCCAGCGCATCATACTCCCCCAGCAGCGCGATAACCGGTTTACCGCTGCCGAAGCTGGCAATAAAGGCATTGGGAATATCGCCGGGGGTGCGGGTTACGCTAAACCCCGCCTCCTGCAGCGCCGTGGCCAGCCGTTCGGCCGACCAGAACTCTTCAAAACGCGTTTCCGGATGATCCCAGATATCGTCAGCCATGTCGGTAAATTGCTGAGCGCGTGTTTCGATCGCATCGTCGATAAAGCGGTAAATCGCCTCCATCACACACCTCGCGCCCACGGAAAATTGAGCGCAGTACGCGCCAGGGTTTCGACCGCGATCTGCATGATCTGCTCATCGAAATCGAACTTTTCGTTGTGATGTCCGGCGCTGAGGGAGGTGCCAAAGACCATATAAGATGCCAGACCGCCGTTCTGCTGTACCCGGGCCATCATCAGGGTGGCATCTTCTGAGCCCGCCGGCGCAGCCACCTTATCAAGCACCTGTTCAACGCCAGCTACCTGTGAGGTTTGCTCTCGCAGGTAGTCGACCCATGCGGGGGATGGCGAACTGGAGGTGGCGGCGCCCATCAGGCGCATCTCGCTCTGTACGCCATACATCGCCGTTGCGCCGTCGATAACTGACTTTGCCCGTTCAAAAACATACTGGTTAATGGCCTCGGTCTCGCCGCGGGTCTCCACCTTCAGCAGGGCGGTGGCGGGCACCACGTTGCGACCGGTACCTGCCTGCATCACGCCAACATTCACCCGGGAAGCCCCTTCGCTGTGCGGCGCAATAGCGTGCAGACCCAGGGCGGCCTGCGCGGCGGCGAGCAGGGCATTGCGACCCTCTTCCGGTTTGCCGCCGGCGTGCGCCGCCACGCCGGTAAAGCGCACGTCGAATTTGGTGGTGGCCATAAAGTTATCGCTACCGCAAATCACCGTGCCCGCCGGCACGCCCGTGCCGATGTGGATGGCGGTAAAGTAATCCACACCGTCCAGCGCGCCGGCGGCGACCATCGCCCGGGCCCCGCGTGTACCTTCTTCCGCAGGCTGGAAGATCAGCTTAATGGTGCCGTTAAGCTGCGCCTCGTTCTCTTTCAGGAGATGGGCCAGACCGAGACCGATAGTGGTGTGGCCGTCGTGCCCGCAGGCGTGCATCATGCCCGCGTTACAAGAGGCAAAACCTTCCCGGTAAGGGCGGTGTTCCTCATGCAGGGCTTCGTCGAGATCCAGCGCATCCATATCTACCCGGTAGGCAAGCGTCGGGCCAGGACGTCCGGTATGGAGGGTAGCCACGATTCCGGTAAAACCGCCTTCGAAGGCGCTCAGCCATTTTTCCGGCGCCCCCTGCGCACGGGCACGCGCAAATTCACGGGCAAGGGTTGCTTCATCCGGCAGGCCCATCCGGCTGTCGGCGTCCACAACGTCACGGCCCAGGGCCAGTTCATATCCTAGCCGATCAAGAATTTCAGCCACTTTTGCGGCGGTACGAAACTCCACCCAGCCGGATTCGGCATAATGGTGGAAATCGCGCCGCCATGCGGTAAGTTGCGGAGATAACGTCTCAAGGTAGTGCGCTAATGCCTGCATCGTGTTTCCTGTCATCATTAGATTATGTGAACTCCCTCACGGTGTGATAGTTTTTACTTATCACTCACCGCTTTTTCACAGATTTAACCTTTCGGGAATTACCCTGACACAATCATTTCCATTAAAGTAGATGACAGTTTCTTTTCTCTGATAAACAACGGTTATCGGTGCAGCTATGACATTCCAGGTAAAATTTCATCAAATTCGGGCTTTTGTGGAAGTGGCGCGTCAGGGGAGCATTCGCGGTGCCAGTCGGGTATTGAATCTGTCGCAACCGGCGCTGACGAAATCAATCAAAGAGCTTGAAGAGGGGATTGCCGCCCAGCTTTTTATCCGCCGCAGTAAAGGGGTGGCGCTGACCGAATGTGGCGAGAGCTTTTATCACCATGCCAGTCTCATTCTGGAGGAGTTGCGTTCGGCGCAAGAGGACATTTTGCAACGTCAGGGGAAACTCGCGGGGCAGATTAACATCGGCATGGGGGCCAGCGTGGCACGTCTGCTGATGCCCGGGGTGATTAGTCGCTTTCATCAGCAACACCCGCAGGTGAAGGTGCGCATCATGGAAGGCCAACTGGTGTCGATGATCAATGAATTAAGGCAGGGTGAACTGGATTTTACTATCAATACCTATTACCGGGGGCCTTACGATCACGAATTTAGTTTTGAAAAACTTTTTGAGAAGCCTTTTGCAATATTCTGCCGGGCGGGGCATCCGGCGTTGGGCGCAACATCGATAAGCGAATTGTTAAAATACAGCTGGACGATGCCCACACCGCGGGGTAGTTATTATAAACAGTTAGAAGAAGTTTTTATTAATCGAGAACAATTCCCAAATATCGGCGTTGTATGCGAAACATTCTCATCCAGTATTAGTCTGGTGGCGCAAAGTGATTTTTTGAGCATATTACCGCAAGAGTTGGGGTGTGACCCGCTGCTGGCAAACCGGCTGGTGATGCTCCCGGTCAAAGAGACGCTGCCGAAGGCGACCTACTACCTCATCCAGCGCCGTGACACGCGCCAGACGCCGCTGACGACATCGTTGATCACGCAGTTCCGCCGGCATGCGAGGCAGATAAATAGTATGGCGGACGAAGGATAAAAAAATAGAGCCTGTCGACATCCAACAGACTCTACAGTACCCACAGCAATGCTCCACATGCATACACTGCTTAATCATTCCTTGTGCAGATGGATGCATTTATAACTGTTATCCTGGAATAAATAAAGGAAATAACGCATTCAGTGTCACAATTTTTATATTGGGGCTCGGTATTAACTATTATTAAATTTGACTTAAGTGGCGATTAAAGGATCGGTTAATTTACTTATTTAACTTTTATTTTTATTTCACGGCAGCGTTATATTCGCCTTACCCCTGCCCATTGAGCCATCTATACTACCCAGGTATAGTAAGGGGTCAGTAGAAGCAGGAGGATTGCCATGAAACCCGATGATAGATCGCTTTTCCTTGATGCGATGCAGGACGTCCAGCCTCTGAAACGCTGCACCGATATCCACTGGCAGCCCGCCCCAAAAGCGCGTGACAAACAGTCGCTCGATCTGGAACAGCTCGATAACTTTTTGACCACCGGCTATCTCGATATTCTTCCGCTTGCAGAGCCGCTGGCCTATCAGCGCGAAGGTATCCAGCAGGGCGTAGTCGAGAAGCTACGTCTGGGGAAATATCCGCGCCAGGCCAGCCTTTCGCTGTTGCGCACCCCTGTAGAGCAGTGCCGTCAACGGCTGTTTAGCTTCATCTGTCAGGCCGAGCGGGAGGGACTTCGTAACCTTATTATCGTGCACGGTAAAGGCCGTGAGGCGGATTCTCACGCCAACATCGTGCGCAGCTATCTGGCTCGCTGGCTGACGGAATTCGAGGCGGTTCAGGCTTTCTGCCCCGCGCAGCCTCATCATGGCGGCAGCGGAGCCTGCTATGTCGCATTGCACAAGTCCAGCGAAGCCAAACTCGACACCCGCGAACGCCATGCCAAACGGAGCCGCTAAAGCACATTGAACGCGGCCTGGCTGTTTAGCACCAGGCCCGAAAGGGCCACGGCCGCTAAAAACAGCGCCGTCAGCCGATTCACCACCGGGAGGGAGCGGGCAGGTAAACAGCGGCGGACGCTCAGGATCCAGAGCGACAGAATCAGCAGATCCAGAATCATCCAGCCCAGCGTAAGCAGGGTTACACTCAGCGCAAAATCGGGTGTTACGCGAATAAACTGTGGGAAAAAGGCGGCAAAGAAGAGGATGTCTTTGGGATTGGCAATAGCGGTGAAAAACCCCACCCCAAATCCTCCGCGGCGAGGCTCGTCATGGGCCTCTGTGCCACCTTCCCGCCACAGATCCGCCGCCAGCCAGCCGAGATAGAGAGAACCCGCCACGCCCGCCAGCGGAAGGGAGAGCGGATGAATGCGCACCGCTCCGCTCAGCATCACTACCGCCCCGACAATCAACATGAGCGACGCAAGATTACTCCCCGCAACGGTGATAAAGGCCGGGCGGTACCCCTGACGAAGCGCCGTATGGGTGATAAGCGCCACGACCGGACCCGGCGTAATCAATAACAGCACCACCGAAAAGAGATACGTCGCGAACAAGCTGATAACCATCACTGCCTCCGGGTAAACAAAGTGAGTGGGTAGTGTCGGCAAAAGCTGGGGAATTGAAAAACGGATAATCCTGCGATTAAATGTGAGTAAAACTCATCATGGAAGATCGCGATGTCCTCACCCCTTCCGCCCTTATATGCGCTGCGTGCCTTTGATATCGCCGCGCTGCTGGGCTCTTACACCCGCGCCGCCGAGGCGTTGCACGTTACCCCTGGCGCCATCAGTCGCCACATCCGCACCCTGGAGGCGCATTTCCGTTGCCAGCTATTCCTGCGTAAAGGGCCCCGCGTCGAGTTAACCGATGCGGGACGAACGCTGGCCAGCCAGTTGCGTACCGGATTTGTCGCGCTTGAAAGCGCCTGTGACGCCTTTCGTACTCCCCCTCAGTTCCTGCGCCTGAAGGCACCCACAACCCTGACGGTTAACTGGTTGCTTCAGGCGCTGAAAGGCTTTCATGAACGCCATAGCGTACCGGAGGTACAGGTCTCCAGCGTCTGGATGGACGTAGACCGGATCGATTTTCATCGTGAGGCTTTCGATTGCGCCATTCTGCTGGGGAACGGGCAGTTCGGCGAGCAGACCCACGCCCTGCGGCTGTTTGCGGAGCGTCTTGCCCCTGTCTGCGCACCCTCGCTGGTGGCGCAGGCGCAGCGCAATCTTCCGGGTTGCGATCTAATACATCCCTCGGCAGACCGCCGGGACTGGCGTCGTTGGCTGAAAGACACCCCGCTGGAACAGCAGGTGGATATCAGCCGCGGCCATCTCTTCGATACACTGGAGCAGGGGAACCAGGCAGCCATCGCCGGGCATGGCGTGTCGGTGGCCGACCTGACCTTGAGTCGCCACGCGCTGGAGAAGGGGGTGCTGGCGCTGCCGTTTACCCGCCAGGTGGTGACGGGCGATGGCTACTATCTGGTCTGGCCGGAAGATAGTCCGCGCCAGAAAGAGATCGCGACGCTGCGTCACTATCTTCTGACCTGCGTACCGGAGTGCTGCGATGAACAATAACGCGTTAACCTACCAGCGTTTTGGCGAACCCGATGCCGCGCTCAGGCTGCAGAGCGAAAATAAAGGGGCGCGTGCGGCAGATGCACTTCGGGTAGAGATGCTCTACGCCCCGGTGAACGCATCCGATTTAATTCCCATTACGGGAGCCTATCGCCATCGAATCTCCCTGCCTGCCGTGGCGGGCTATGAAGGAGTGGGCAGGGTAATAGACGCGCCGGCTGCTTTTGGTCATCTGCTGGGGCGCCGCGTGCTGCCTCTGCGGGGAGAGGGCACCTGGCAGCAGAGAGTGGACTGCCCGGCTGCGCTGGCGATCCCGGTGCCGGATGAGGTCGGTGATACGCTGGCCGCACGAGCGTTTATCAATCCGCTGGCGGCACAATTGATGCTGAAACTTTATCCTGTAACGGGCAAACAGGTGCTGCTCACCGCCGCGGGATCAGATTGTGCCCTGTTACTGGGCCAGTGGGCGCTGGGGAGCGGCGCCCGGGCTGTCTATGGCATCCACCGTTCGCCAGCACATGCCGAACGACTCGCCGCACTGGGCATCATTCCTGTGGCGCAGGAGGATGCCGGGGCGGTTTGCCACGTCGCCGCCACTAGCGAGGGGGTATTCGATGCGACAGGAGGCGCACTGGCGCAAAGGTTGCTGGAACGAATGCCGAAAAAGGGAACCTTTGTGAGCTATGGCCTGCTCAGCGGACAGCCCTTTACCCTGAGACACCACTACCCGCAGGTGCACTGGTTTCATGTGCGCAATACCTTTGCCACCCTGACTACCGAGCAGTGGCAGGCCGAATTTCAGGCCCTGTGGCCACGGTTGATCTCCAGCCACTCTAGCGACGCGGTGGTCTGGCCCTTTGCCGACTGGCGTGATGCGCTGAGGCATTATCGCCAGCCGGGGAGAGTGGGGAAACCGCTACTTAAGCTGAAGGGCGCGTGAAGGTTAGCGCGATGGCTGCACATCGCTGAGCAGCACCGCAATGCTCTGCCCCCCGGCGGTCTGCTCAAGGGCGATCTTGACCATAATCGTCAACGGTACAGAGAGCAGCATGCCCACCGGCCCCAGCAGCCAGCCCCAGAAAATCAGTGATAAAAAGACCACCAGCGTAGAAAGCCCCAGCCCGCGCCCCATCATGCGCGGCTCGAGGATATTGCCAAACACGAGATTAATCAGCAGATAGCCCGACAGCACAATCAGCGCATCGTAAAAACCGCTAAACGCCAGCACCTGAACAATGGGGGGAATAGCGGCCAATACCGACCCGATATTAGGGATGTAGTTCAACGCAAAGGCCAACAATCCCCAGACGAACGCGAAGCGGACCTCCAGCAGAGTGAGCATGCCCCAGACCACCAGCCCGGTCACGACGCTGATCGCCGTTTTCAGCACCAGGTAGTGGGTTACGCTGTCGAGTGCACGCTGGATAGCGCCCATCCCTTCAGCGGGGCGTGCCATGAGCGGCTGAAGTTTCGCCGGTAGTTGCGGCACTTCAATCAACATAAACACTACCGTCAGAAGCAGCAGGAAAATCGAGGTCATAGCATTCGAAAGCTGCGTCAGCAGGTTAGTCACCAGGGTCATGGCGGCGTTGGGATCGATAAATGTTTGTAATTGTTCGATCGACACATCGATACCCACGCGGTGGAGCCAGGGATCGAGCCGTTGTAACGGCGCCAGCAACGAGTCGCGGTAAACGGGCAGGGTGCGCGCCAGCTCGTTTAGTGAACTGCCCAGATATGCCAGCAGCAGGACCATGCCAAGAATAATCACGCCAATCAGGAGCGAGATAGCCAGCACGCGCGGCACGCGCAGGCGCACCATCCGCTGCACCAGCGGATTGAGTACCACGGCAATAAACAGCGCCAGAATAAAGGGAACGATAATATCGGCAGCAAAACGGATCCCGGCCAGCACGATGACCAGCATGCCCAGCATGATGACTATTTTTAATCCGTTGAGCGTGATGATAGGTTTTGCCATACGAGCTCCTGCGTTTTTTGTTAATAATAATCGCGAGGCACAGGGAAATAAATTAACCAATATCAAACGACAAGGGTAAAGAATTGAAAAGGTATTGAGTAAATATTTGCCCTGTGATAAAAATCAGCTGTGTTTAACTACCGGAGACAATTTTCATCTGCAATGACGAGAAGCAACACCGCAGATAATTGTAATTTTATGGACAATCTGTTCAGGACGTATTCCACAGCATTAACATTTGGTTTTTCCCCCTCTTTCTCTCCGCTTGCTGGTGAGCAACACTGGCGCAACGCGCTATAGATCCCTCTCTCTGCCTGAGCTGACGCTACGCGTTTAGCTTTCTATTACTATTTCTTTTTTTTAGGTTTGCTGTTCACAGCGAGCCGCGAAGGACTCTATTCTCAAGCAGGAGAAAACCATGTTTTACTGGATCTTATTAGCTCTGGCCATTATCGCTGAAATAACCGGCACGCTGTCGATGAAATGGGCAGCAACCAGTGGTGGACATGCCGGATTTATTTTAATGCTGGCGATGATTACGCTCTCTTATATATTTCTCTCATTTGCGGTAAAAAAAATCGCGCTGGGTGTCGCCTACGCACTCTGGGAAGGAATAGGTATTTTAATAATTACCCTTTTCAGCGTGATGCTGTTTGACGAAACCCTTTCAACGATGAAAATCGCCGGTCTGACGACCCTGGTCGCAGGTATTGTGCTGATTAAATCGGGCACCCGTAAAAGCAAAAAACAGAAAAACGAGGTGACCCATGCAGCAGTTTGAATGGATCCACGCCGCCTGGCTGGCGCTCGCCATCGTGCTGGAGATCGTCGCGAATATTTTCCTGAAATTCTCTGACGGTTTTCGCCGCAAACTTCAGGGCCTCCTCTCTATCGCCGCCGTGCTGGGGGCCTTTAGCGCCTTGTCTCAGGCGGTCAAGGGGATCGATCTGTCGGTGGCCTATGCTCTGTGGGGCGGTTTCGGCATCGCAGCGACCTTAGCCGCGGGCTGGATCCTATTTGGTCAGCGCCTCAATCCTAAAGGCTGGGTCGGATTAGTGTTACTGATTGCCGGAATGGTGATGATAAAACTGGCCTGACTGTTCTGCTGCCTGCGAGAGCGGGCAGCGAAATTTGCCACCTGTGTTTGCTGAAAATTAGGTGTTCAAGAGGGGCATTGAAGAGCTAACTTAGCCAGCCGGCAGCGCATCTGGTACAGCAGGCCGGTGCCTGTTGACGATACCAGGCAGTAACGCATATTGCAGCTGGGGTGTATTACTATTGCGCCAGAGCCTGTAATTTGTCGCGAAAGCCAGTGACGGAGAGCGCGCGGTTATCTGCCCGCCAGCGATCTTTCGCCGCCGGCGCCGAGCTTTGTACCCCAATCAACTGCCAGCCGCTGGCGGTTTTCAACATCAGAGGTGAACCGCTGTCACCCGGCAGGGTGTCGCACTGGTGCGAAAGAACGCTGTTTTGCGCCCAGCCGGTGACGACGCAGTCCTGGTGCGTAAAGAGCCTGTCCAGATGATCTTCCGGGTAACCTGCCTGCGTCACTTTGCGATCGGCTGCTTTCAACGCGGCGGTGAGCGCGTCCTTATCGCCGCTAAACAGTGGTAGGGGGGTGATCCCGGACGGCGGATAACGCAACACCACCAGCCCAAAGTCCCATGAAGCCGCGGCAGGGGGAACAATCCAGCCGTCGCCATCGGCCTTTAGCCGTTTGCCTAGAGAGGCATCCACCCGCCCTTCGATACCGTGTATTTCATAACGCCATAACCCTTTTTGCGACACAAAGCGCAGGGCGAGCGCTTTATCTTCTTTCCCTTTCGGCGGGGTAAGCAGGCAGTGCCCGGCGGTCAGGGCCAGGCGTGGGGTAATGAGGGTGGCGGTGCAGAGGTTTCCGCTGGCGGTTTCAAGCTGTCCGATCGCATCCCAGGGGGCCTGGGTGGGATCGCTGACGCGCGTACGGTCATCATGACCAAAGAACAGCGTCTGAATTTCATCGGCATTCGCCGCGTCATCGCTGCCGTCGTCGGCATAAGAAAAACCTGATAAGAGACTTAACGTTCCCAGTAAAATCGCTGCAGATCTATGCATAGCTCACTCTGAAAGGGGTAATTATGATTATTAAAGTAAACCCTGTTAAATAACTATAGACGGGACCGCAAGAAAGTGGGAGCAAAATCAGCGTGCTACATTCAGGAAAGGAAAAAACTACCGGAAATCAGCGCGCACAAAATTAGGGTGATAAGAATCAGCTCAAACCGATAGCGACGCAGCATAACGCCCTCCGGAAATAAAAACGGTGCCGGAACAGATTGCGCTCCGGCACCGGGATACTGATGTGCCCTCAGGCACGCATGACCTT
This sequence comes from Leclercia sp. UBA5958, assembly GCF_002430365.1. NCBI lineage: Bacteria > Pseudomonadati > Pseudomonadota > Gammaproteobacteria > Enterobacterales > Enterobacteriaceae > Leclercia > Leclercia sp. UBA5958. Next base: position 348,233 of record NZ_DJCE01000001.1, read on the forward strand.
ATGCAGCGGGCTGAGCAGCCGGTTTAGCCGCGTCGTGTTTTACTGCTTTCTTGTGATGTTTTTTCGCTGCCTGGGCTTTTTGTGCAACTGGCGCAGCTTCCTGTTTTTTTACCGCTTTTTTATGGTGTTTTTTCGCAGCCTGCGCTTTCTGCACTGCGGCTTTCTTGTGTTTTTTATGGTGCACAGTTTTCGCCGCTGGCGCCGCGCTGGTGGTTGCAGTGGCGGCAGGTGCCGCGGTGGTGGCAGCATCTGCAGCGAACGCAGCAGAAGAGAGACCCATAGCAGCGGCAACAACCAGAGCTAATACTTTTTTCATCGTTCTGTCCTCGAATTGGTTTTTCATTTAACCCCACTGCGGGGCCGTTGAAGAGACTATATCCCTGTAAATCCGAGGCTTCCGTGAGTGATTGGTATCGGCGTGTAACGATATGTACAACCTGTGCGAGAAGCGCTTTATTCAGCGACCAGCCACATATCGGCCTCATCAAACATCTCTTCCAGCATGCGGTTCAGTTTTTCACGATCGCTTTTGCTGGCATCGCTGTTGAGACTGTTGGCCTGCATTGGCTTTACCTTAACTACCGCCTCCGGGAAGATGCGGTTAACCCGGCGGGTTAATTCATTAAGGATGATCTCTTGTGCGCCAGGCAGACCCGCCACATTGCGCTTGTCGTAAATGAGTTCCACAAACATCGGTTAATCCTTGCACTGTTTTTATATCCAGTATTTAAACTGGCGCAGTCAAAAATAGCAAGCGGGAAATCGCCGGGCGGAGCGCCCGGCGCGAGAGGTCAGAGGTAACGTGAGGTGAGGTGCTGGCGGAAGTACGCACTATTCAGATCTTCGCCGGTGGCCTGCTGAATGAGCTGCGAGGTGCTGAAGCGACTCCCGTGCTGCCAAATATTCTGGCGTAGCCAGTCGAACAGGGCGCTGAAATCGCCTTCGGCGATGGCGCTGTCCAGTCCCGGCAGCGCGTTTCTGGCCGCATGGAAGAGCTGTGCGGCATACATCGCGCCCAGCGTATAAGACGGGAAGTAGCCAAAACCACCGTCGGTCCAGTGAATATCCTGCATACAGCCGTTACGGTAGTTATCTTTCGTCGATAATCCGAGCCAGGCCTGCATTTTTTCATCCCACAGGGCTGGAATATCGTCCACTTCGATATCGCCGTTAATCAGCGCACGCTCGATTTCGTAGCGCAGAACCACGTGTGCCGGGTAGCTCACTTCGTCCGCATCTACGCGGATATACCCCGGCTTCACGCGCTGGTTCCAGGCGATAAAGTTCTCTTCAGAAAACGCCGCCTGGCTGCCGAAACGTTGATGAACGGCAGGAAGCAGCTTTTTCAGGAAGGCGTTGCTGCGCCCGAGCTGCATCTCAAAAAACAGGCTTTGAGATTCATGAATGGCCGTCGAGCGCGCCAGCGCAACCGGCTGACCTTGCCAGGTGCGCGGCAGGTTCTGCTCGTAACGCGCGTGGCCGGTTTCATGTACCACGCCAAACAGGGCGCTGAGCAGATCTTCTTCGTCGTAGCGGGTCGTGATTCGCACATCTTCCGGTACGCCGCCGCAGAAGGGGTGCGCGCTCACGTCCAGGCGTCCGCCGTTAAAATCAAAGCCGAGCATCGTCATCGTCTCAAGCCCCAGCTCACGCTGAGTGGCAATCGGGAACGGCCCCTGAGGCGGCACGAACGACTGCTGGGCCTGCTTTTCGACAACCTGCGCCAGCAGTTGCGGCAGCCAGGATTTCAGATCAGCAAAGAGTACATCCAGCCGGGCGCTGGTCATGTCCGGTTCGAAAATATCCAGCAGCGCATCGTACGGGGTGCAGCCTTTCGCCTCCGCGCGCAGGCGGGCCTCTTCACGGCTGAGTTTGACCACCTCTTTCAGGTTGGCCGAAAAGCCTTGCCAGTCATTTGCAGGGCGCTGGGTACGCCAGGCATGTTCACATTTGCTGCCCGCCAGCGATTTCGCTTCGACCAGGGCTTCAGGCAGGAGAGACGCCTGTTGATAATGTCGCTGCATTTCTCGCAGGTTGGCCTGTTCGACGTCGTTCAAATCCTCACTCTGAGCCGCATCCAGCCATTCGCCCACTTTTTTATCGGTGAGGATCTGGTGTTGCAACACGCTCAGCTCTGCCAGGGCTTCGCCACGTGCCGCACTCCCGCCTGGCGGCATCATGGTAAACATGTCCCAGCTGGCGATGGAGGAGAGGTGAGAGAAGCGGGAGAGACGCTGGAAAGTGCGGGTGAGTTGCTGGTAGTTATTGTTTTCCATTAAGACCTCGTGTCTGAACAAGCCAATGCCCCACGTTAGCATCAGGCTGGCGTAAACACGAGGCCGGGTTTATTTAATGCAGCCGTTTATGCAGGCTGGCCCCCACCAACAGCGCGGCACAGAGCATTAGCGCGATAAAAGCCCCTACGCCGTTCCAGCCGTAGTGGTGCCAGAACACGCCCCCCAGCGTCCCGGCAAGGCTGGATCCGAGATAGTAGCTGAAAAGGTAGAGGGAAGAGGCCTGGCCTTTAGCGCGGCGCGCACGGGGGCCAATCCAGCTGCTGGCCACCGAATGGGCAGCAAAGAAGCCCGCCGAGAAGAGCAGCATCCCGGCAAAAATCACCCACAGTGGAGAGAACAGTGTCAGCAGAAGTCCGCTCAACATTATCCCCGTCGAGGCCAACATGACCGGGCCGCGGCCATAGCGGGCCGTCATGGCGCCCGCTTTCGGCGAGCTCCAGGTGCCGGTCAGGTAAGCCACCGACAGCAGACCCACCAGCGCCTGGCTCAGATGCCAGGGGGAGAGCATCAACCGATAACCGATGTAGTTAAAGAGGGTCACAAAGGCGCCCATCAGCAAAAAGCCCATCAGAAACAGGCGCGGGAGCCCTTTATCCCGCCAGTGGAGACGAAAGTTGATAAACAGCGTTTTCGGACGCAGCGAAGTGGGGCGAAAATGGCGTGATGCCGGCAATATACGCCAGAACATCAGCGCTGCGGCCAGCGCAAAACAGCCAATGGCCGCCAGCGCGATCCGCCAGCTAAAGAAGTCGGTAAACACGCCGCTTAGCAGGCGTCCGCTCATGCCGCCAATCGAGTTTCCGCTGATATAGAGCCCCATCGAAAATGCAACAAAACTGGGGTGGATCTCCTCGCTAAGATAGGTCATCCCTACTGCCGCTACGCCGCTCAGCGATAAGCCTATCAGCGCGCGCATCAGCAAAATACCGTGCCAGCTGGTCATCAAAGTCGATAGCAGGGTACAGATCGAAGCCAACAGCAGGGCGGTAACCATCACCGGTTTACGCCCTATGGCATCGGAGAGCGGGCCGGTAAAGAGCAGTCCAATAGCCAGCATGCCGGTGGAAATCGAAAGGGAGATACTGCTGCTGGCTGGTGAAACGCCAAACTCGCTGGAGAGTACCGGCAATATCGGCTGTACGCAGTAGAGCAGGGCAAAGGTCGCCAGTCCGGCGGAAAAGAGCGCGAGGGTGACGCGCATAAATTGCGGCGTACCGCGCTTAATGAATTGTACCGGCAGCGGTCGGGCGGGTTTGTCGTCGATGTCGCTTGCCGGCGCGATATCGGCGGTAGTTGTACGGCTCACTCTGTTTCCTTGGTTTAGATTTCCGTGACGACGGGTAGTGGGTATGACCACAATGATCAGGGTAGGAAATTGTAAATATTCTGTCTAATATATTAATAATCTCAAATGATACTTTAAATATATGAATATTGAACTGCGACATTTGCGCTACTTTATTGCCGTAGCTGAAGAGCTGCACTTTGGACGCGCGGCGGCCAGGCTCAACATCTCGCAACCCCCGCTGAGTCAACAAATTCAAATACTCGAGCAGCAGGTCGGGGCGCGTCTGCTGGCGCGAACCAACCGAAGCGTTGCGCTTACGGCGGCGGGTAAACAGTTTCTTGCCGACAGCCGCCAGATCCTCGGTACCGTAGACGAGGCCGCCGCCCGTGCGGCACGACTTCACCTGGGTGAAACCGGAGAGTTGCGCATCGGTTTTACCTCTTCCGCCCCCTTTATCACGGCCGTCTCGACGACGTTGTCATCGTTTCGCCGTCACTATCCCGACGTGCATATTCAGACGCGAGAGATTAACACCCGTGAGCAGATCGCTCCCCTGAACGAAGGGGCGCTGGATCTGGGGTTAATGCGCAACACCCAACTCCCGGAAAGCCTGGCCTGGCAACCTATTCTGCGAGAGCCTCTGATGGCGATGATCCCCAAAGATCATCCGTTAGCGGCAAAGCCGACGGTGACGCTGGCCGAGCTGGCGCGAGAGCCGTTTGTCTTTTTTGATCCACATGTGGGCACCGGGCTTTATGACGATATTCTCGGGATAATGCGCCGTTATGGGCTGGCGCCGGTGATGGCCCAGGAGGTGGGCGAGGCGATGACGATTATTGGTCTGGTAGCGGCCGGGCTGGGGGTATCTATTCTGCCCGCCTCGTTTAAGCGGGTGCAACTCAACGAAATGCGCTGGGTCCCCCTTGCCGAACCGGATGCCGTTTCCGAAATGTGGCTGGTCTGGCCCAGGCACCACGAACTGAGCGCAGCGGCACAGCGTTTCAAAACGCAGCTGATTACTGCCGCGCCGGGGCGCTAAAATCGCCAAAACAGGGTTAAAAACGTGCGGTTAATCACAAGGCTACGTAAATATTTGACGACCGACGGTGAAGTGTTTCACCATAGCCGAAAGTTTATTTCGAAGCGCGAAAATAAGGGAGTACGTGGTGGTTGCTGATAGTCAGCCTGGGCATATTGATCAGATCAAACAGACCAATGCAGGAGCAGTATATCGCCTGATTGATCAGCTTGGTCCGGTTTCGCGTATTGACCTCTCCCGTCTTGCTCAACTGGCCCCCGCCAGTATTACAAAAATTGTCCGCGAAATGCTCGAAGCTCACCTGGTGCAAGAGACTGAGATTCAGGAGCCGGGCAGCCGTGGTCGTCCGGCAGTGGGGCTGGTGGTAGAAACCGAAGCCTGGCACTACCTGTCGCTGCGTATCAGCCGCGGTGAGATTATGCTCGCCCTGCGGGATCTCAGCAGCAAGTTAGTAGTAGAAGACCGCTTGCCGTTACCCCTCACGGCGGCGCAGCCGCTGCTGCAGCGCATTACTGCGCTTATCGATCAGTTCTTTATCAATCATCAGCAAAAACTGGAACGGTTGACCGCTATCGCTATCACGCTGCCAGGCATTATTGATACCGAAAACGGCGTGGTCCACCGCATGCCTTTTTACGAGGATGTGAAAGAGATGGCCCTGGGCGAAGTGCTGGAGAAGCATACCGGCGTGCCGGTCTACATCCAGCATGATATCAGCGCCTGGACCATGGCCGAAGCCCTGTTTGGTGCATCGCGCGGGGCGCGGGACGTTATTCAGGTGGTCATCGATCATAACGTCGGCGCCGGCGTCATTACCGATGGTCGTCTCCTGCATGCGGGCAGCAGCAGCCTGGTCGAGATTGGTCATACGCAGGTCGATCCCTATGGTAAACGCTGTTATTGCGGTAACCACGGCTGCCTGGAGACCATCGCCAGTATCGAAAGTATTATGGAGCTGGCCCAACTGCGCCTGAGCCAGTCAATGAGCTCAATGCTGCACGGCCAGCCACTCACCGTCGAGTCGCTCTGTGCCGCCGCGCAGCAGGGCGATTTGCTGGCGAAAGATATTATTACCGGGGTGGGTAATAACGTTGGGCGCATTCTCGCCATTATGGTTAACCTGTTCAACCCGCAAAAAATTCTGATTGGCTCTCCCCTGAGCCAGGCGCACGATGTCCTCTTCCCGGCTATTGCCGACTGCATCCGCCAGCAATCCTTGCCCGCCTACAGCAAACACATTGCCGTTGAAAGCACCCAGTTCACTAATCAGGGCACCATGGCCGGAGCGGCGCTGGTCAAAGATGCGATGTATAACGGCTCCTTACTGATTCGCTTACTCCAGGGTTAATTGATTTCCGATAGAGTTACCAAATATTGCGCTATCTCAAGCCGGTGATATCACGGATACCTTAGACTTCCTCCACTGAATTATTTCGTTGGTTTATATTTTCACGGCATAACGGTGGAGTAAGTGATGCTTAAGCGTTTCTTTGTTACGGGTACGGATACCTCTGTCGGCAAAACAGTGGTCTCCCGCGCCTTACTGCAGGCCCTGGCTGCGAGCGGTAAGTGCGTGGCAGGATACAAGCCAGTCGCAAAAGGCAGTAAAGAGACGCCAGAAGGATTGCGTAATAAAGACGCCCTGGTGCTGCAAAGCGTCTCTTCCCTGGCGTTGCCCTATGAGGCGATTAACCCTATTGCCCTCAGCGAAGATGAGAGCAGTGTAGCGCACAGCGGGCGTGTCGATTACACCTTGCTGTCGAACGGCCTGGCGAACTTAAGTGACAAGGTCGATCACGTGGTGGTTGAAGGCACCGGCGGCTGGCGGAGCCTGATGAACGACCTGCGTCCGCTCTCTGAATGGGTGGTCCAGGAGCAATTGCCGGTACTGATGGTGGTGGGTATTCAGGAGGGCTGCATTAACCATGCCCTTCTAACCGCCCAGGCTATCGCCAACGACGGTCTGCCGCTGGTGGGCTGGGTGGCGAACCGCATCAATCCGGGGCTGGCCCATTACGCCGAAATCATCGAGGTGCTGAGCAAAAAACTGCCGGGCCCTCTGGTGGGCGAGTTACCTTATCTGCCGCGGGCAGAGCAGCGAGAGCTGTCGCAATATATCGATCTAACCATGTTCGGCCGCGCGCTGGCCGTAGATCGCGTTCTGGCGTAAGGTTCGCGACAGTACCGACGCCAGCACGCAGGCAATCAGTAAGCCGGGCAGCAGCGCATACTGCCCGGTCATTTCACAGACCATCAACGTCGCCATAATCGGCGCATGGGTGGTGGCCGCCAGCAGCGTGGCCATCCCCGTTAACCCCAGCAATATCGCCATCTCCGGCTGGGGGATCGCTACGCCGGCTATCCGGGCGAAGACCATTCCCAGCGCCATACCGATAAACAGCGTCGGTGTAAATACTCCACCGGGGGCGCCTGAACCGCTACTGGCTAATACCGCCAGCAATTTGCAGATCAACACGCCGCCTACGACCGCAAGCAGCGGCGGGGCCAGCAGATCCGCCTGGACCACGCTGTAGCCGTTGCCCCAGACCCGGGGCGTTAACAGCGACAGCAACCCGACAATCAATCCGCCCAGCGCCAGCTGCAGCGGGGGAGAGAGCTTTAGCCGCACGAAGAGGGCGTGGCTTTGGTCCATCAACCACATTAAGAGGGGGCCGCCAAGCCCTGCCAGCAGCCCCATGGCGATCATCAGCGCATAATCGATGCCGTCGGGTAAGCCGCTCAGGTGCACCTGATACAGCTGCGTCACGCCCGGGCTGAGAAGCTGAGTGGTCAGCAGCGCCACCACAGCGGCAACCACCACCGGGCCGAGCGAGGCGAGCATCAGGGTGCCAAACAGGATTTCGGCGATAAATAAACTGCCTGCCAGTGGAGCATGATAAGCGCTGGCCATACCGGCTGCCGCACCGCAGGCTATCCACAGTTTCCACTCGCGCTGTGGGGTAAAGCGCCTGGCAAACCACGAGGCCGCCAGCGCCGCCAGCAGGATCATTGCCCCTTCGCGGCCAATGGCGCTGCCGCTCGCCACCACCAGCAACGAGGCGAGGGATTTCACCAGACTGCCGGGATAATCGAACTGCCCGTCACCGGTTTCAATCGCCTCCATATAGTCGGTGGGGGCATGCGGGCGCTGGCGCGTATAGCGTTGCCAGCCCCACAGCAGCAGACCCGCCGCCAGTCCCCCGAGCGCCGGGGTGATGGCGCGCCGCCAGGGGGCCAGACTGGCGGCCGCGTTCACCAGGCTACCGCTGTCATTACTTAAAAATGCCACTTCGAGCAGGTACATCGCATGGCGAAAGACGGCCACGGCCAGTGCCGCCAGCACGCCCGTCAGGGTGGCAATCAGTAACCGACGAAACATCGCCCGGATATCGGGATAAGCATGAAGACGCTGCATAGCTCGGCAATAGAAAAGGTAGAGTGGGGTAATTGTGAGGGAAAATCGACGGTCAGGAAAGCCGTATTCGGCCCGACAGAAGCCGGGCCGGATGGGATTAAGTGTCGCTATGAATATTCAGCGCCCGGCGGGTACGACCGGAGCTGAGGTATTCGGCAATATAGTCCTGGGAAATTTCGCCGTTATAGCGTCCCTCTTCATCGACGATGGGCATCCAGCTGGTGTTGCTCTCGTAAAGGCGCGACAGCACAACGCGCAGGTTGTCCTCGGCTTTGCCGGTGATGCGGAACGGATGGATAATATCGCCGCAGGCCCCCGTAGCATTTCGGGCTTCCCGACGCTTAACAAATCCAAGCGGCTTGCCCTGACCATCGACCACGGTGACGGCGCGAATATCGTTATCGTCCATGAGCGCGAAGGCTTCCATTAAAGCCGTATCCGGGCGCACGGTAAGGGTCGGCTGTTGGTCGGTGACATCACCCGCTGATACCAGCAGCAGACGCTTCAGGGTGCGGTCCTGGCCGACAAAAGAGCCGACAAAGTCGTTCGCCGGTTTTGCCAACAGCTCGTCAGGGCTGGCGCACTGTACAATACGCCCCTGGCGGAAGACGGCAATACGATCCCCCAGCTTGAGCGCTTCGTCGATGTCGTGGCTCACCAGCATCACCGTCTTTTTCAGCTTACGCTGCATCTCCAGGAACTGATTCTGAATCACTTCGCGGTTGATGGGGTCGACGGCGCCGAAGGGCTCATCCATCAACAGTACCGGCGGATCCGCCGCCAGGGCGCGAATCACGCCGATACGCTGCTGCTGACCGCCGGACATTTCGCGCGGATAGCGGTTAAGGAACTTGTGCGGATCCATCGCCACCATGTCCATCAACTCTGTGGCGCGTTCTTTACAACGTTTCTTGTCCCAGCCCAGCATGCGGGGGACCACGGTGATGTTCTCTTCGATGGTCATATTCGGGAAAAGACCGATCTGCTGAATCACATACCCGATGCTACGACGCAGGGTTACGGTATCCATGCCGGTGGTATCTTCACCGTTAATCAAAATTTTGCCGCTGCTGGGGGCAATCAGGCGGTTGATCATCTTCAGCGTAGTAGTTTTACCGCAGCCGGAAGGGCCCAGCAGCACACACATTTCGCCCTCGGGCACGTTCAGGTTAACGTTATCTACCGCTTTCACGCCCTGACCATTTTTCTGGGCAAATTGTTTGGTGAGGTTTTCCAGTTTTATCATTATCGAATCCCCTTTGGAGTCAGAACGCGCTGCAAACGGTGCAGCAGCCAGTCCAGCACAATGGCTAACAGACAAATCATTACGGCGCCGGCAATCAGCATACGGATATCACTGCCGCCGATGCCGTTCAGTAACAGCAGACCCAGGCCGCCCGCGCCAATCACCGCGGCGATTGCCATCACCCCGATATTCATCACTACGGCGGTACGAATGCCGCCAAAGATGACCGGCAGTGCCATCGGGATCTCAACCCAGCGCAGGCGCTGCCAGAAGGTCATGCCGATACCGCGCCCCGCCTCCTGCAGACCGGACGGAAGGCTATCGAGGGCGGTATGGGTGTTACGCACAATGGGCAGCAGTGAGTAGAGAAACACGGCGGTGATGGCAGGCAGGGCGCCAATGCCATGACCGATCAGCGAAAATAGCGGAATCATCAGCCCGAACAGCGCAATCGACGGTATAGTCAGCAGGATGGTGGTCAGGCCGAGTATCGGCGTGGCCAGCCATTTGTGACGGACAATCAGAATCCCGAGCGGAACGCCGATGATTATCGCCAGCCCTACCGCCAGCGCGACCAGCCACAGGTGCTGGAAGGTGAGGGTCATCAGATAACCCCAGTTGTCTATGATGTAGTGAATCGTCTCCATCTCTCCTCCTTACAGCAGATTTTTGCTTCGCAGGAAGTCGCGAGCGACCTGCTGGGGTGACTGATGATCGATATCCACTTTTTTATTCAGCTCGGTGATCACCTCATTATTTAACTGGTCAGATAGTGTGTTCAGCGCCTCCTCCAGTCCCGGGTTCGCTTTCAGCGTATCCTGGCGCACCACCGGCGTAACCGCATAGCTGGGGAAGAAGCCTTTGTCATCTTCCAGCACCTTCAGGTCGAAGCCTTTTACCCGACCATCGGTGGTGTAGATCAGGCCGGCATCGACGAAACCGTCACGAATGGCGTTATAGACCAGACCCGGATCCATCTGGCGGATCTGTGGGCGGTCAAGCTCCAGCTGGTAGGCAGCCTGCAGAGGTTTCATGCCATCGCTGCGCCCGGAAAACTCCAGATCCAACCCCAGCAGCCAGTTATTGTCCGGATCGGTTTTACGGATTTTTTCAATTCTTTCCACCATCTCCGACATGGTATTAATGTGCTCCGCTTCGGCCCGCTTGCGCTGCATGGCGAAGGCGTAGGTATTGTTCATATCGGCCGGTTTAAGCCACACCAGACCGTGCTTCGCATCCAGGCGTTTTACCGTCTCGTAAGACTCTTCGGGCGACATGCGCTTATTGATATGGTTAAAGATAATCAGCGAGGTGCCTGTGTACTCCCAGGTCATGTCAATCTGCTTGTTGATCATGGCATTACGGGAGATCACCGTCGCGATGTTGGTCTTTGGCTGAACCTCAAAGCCTTTTTTTTGCAGATACTGCACGGTCATGGCGGAGAGGATATGTTGCTCGGTGAAGCTTTTGGTCGCCAGAATCAGTGGCGCGGCCTGCGCTTGCGCGACTAAGAGCGTGGCAGCACACAGCCCTGCCAGGCGGGAAAAGAGTGTCATGGTGGCTCCTTATTATAATTATCAGGCGGTGTGCGGGCTCAGAAGACGGCCCAGCACGGCCAGCAACGTATCCAGAATCAGGGCAAACAGCGCCGTGGCGGCAGCACCCAGAATCAGCGTCGGGAAGTCGTTCAGGTAGATGCCCGGGAAGATCAGCTCGCCATAGCTGCTGGCCCCGATCAGAAACGCCAGTGGCGCGGTGCCCACGTTAATGGCGGTTGCGATGCGGATCCCCGATAAGATTACCGGCCAGGCATTGGGCAGCTCGACCTGACACAGGCGTTGCCATTTGGTCATGCCGATGCCATTTGCCGCCTCCAGTAAGGAAGAGGGAACTGAACAGAGCCCGGCGTAGGTGTTACGCACAATGGGCAGCAGCGAAGCAAGGAAAAGGGCGATGATGGCCGGAGTGTCACCGATGCCAATCACCACCATCGCCAGCGCCAGTACGGCCAGCGGTGGCAACGTATTGCCGACGTTAAAGATCTGCATTACATATTCGGCAATACCGCGTGCGGCGGGGCGGCTGAGGGCAATACCGCTGGGAATGCCAATCAACAAAGCAAAAAACATGGAGGAAAAGACCAGGATGAGATGCTGCTGGCCGAGATAGATCAGGTCAACCTGGCGCGCTTTTATCGTCTCAAGGCCAATACCCCAGGTAAGCAGCCCGAGTACCACGGCGATGGCGGCGATAAATAACAGTGCGCGTGTGAAAAACGATGCGTGCATTGCGGTGTGTCTCCCTGTTGTGCATGCGTTATAGCAACCTGTTGGTCGCCTGTTGTTATGCCATGTTCCGGCAGGGTCTTTTTCAGCTATAGCAACGAGCCGGCAAAGGTGCCAGTTAATGACAAAAACTGTTGCGCAAGGTTTAGAGGGAAAACAGGGTGTTACGCCTTATGGCATAACGTATGGCACAGGGCCGGGCAGAATAGTCTTAAACCGCGATGCAACAAGTGACAACGTCACTATGGTGGCGGCTGTCAACCCTGAAAACGCGGGTCTGGCAGCCTGGTCTGTTCGCCTGTACTCTTCGCGTTACCGCTCAGCGTCTCTTACGTGGTGACCTGAGCCAGCATAAAAAGAACTATCACAAATTCTGCAGAGGGAAGTGAGTGTGTTGCAGGGAAAAACAGGGGTGACTGGCGCACCCACGACAGCGCTAAAAATTATTGCCACGGGCATTGCGTTACCGGGAGAAAAAATCGTATCCGCAACGCTGGACCGCCAGCTCGGTAAGCCCGAAGGCTATGTTGAGCGACGCTCAAATATTCTCTGGCGCTATCATGCCACGGCAGAGGCCAGCCAGGCGGCTCTGGCGGCAGAGGCGCTGCATAACGCACTGGCCTCGGCGTCGCTCGCCCCCTCGTCCATCGACCTGCTGATTTGCGCCTCGGCCATTGCCGTTCAGGCGCTACCCTGCAGCGCGATCCATATTTTGCAGGCGGCGAATATGCCCGCAGGCGTAGCCGGATTTGACATTAACAGCAGCTGCGTCAGCTTTATCTCAGCGCTGGAAGTGGCGGCCGGCCTGCTCAATAGCGGCGCTTATCGGCGTATTGCAATTGTCTCGGCGGATATCGCTTCGCGGGGTATCGACTGGGCGCATGAAGAGTCTTCGCTGATCTTTGGCGACGGCGCGGCCTGCGCTATCGTTGAACGAGGAGATGGGGCCAGCGGTATCGTCGCCAGTCTGATTGAAATGTATCCCGATGGCAGCGAACTGTGTGAAATCCGCGCCGGTGGCACGCGACGTAACCCGCGCGCGGGCATGACCGATAGCGATTTCCTGTTCCACATGCAGGGCAAACGCCTATTCCGCTTCGCCGCATCGCTGATTGAGGACTATTTTGCACGTTTGCTGCAAAAAAGCGGTATTGCCCTTGATGAGATTGCTACCGTGGTACCCCATCAGGCCAGCCATCTTTCGCTTGAGCATATGCGTAAGCGCCTCAAGGTGCCGGAAGCGGTACTGGTCGACATCTATCGCTACTACGGTAATCAGGTGGCGGCCTCAATTCCGACTGCGTTACATGAAGCGGTCATCTCCGGGCGTTTCCAGCCGGGTAAACCCGTCATGCTGATTGGGACGGCAGCGGGGTTGACCCTTGCAGGAATGGTGCTGATCCCATGAAGATCCTGGTCACAGGCGCGACCAGCGGACTGGGTCGCAATGCCGTTTCGCAATTACTGGCGCAAGGGCATCAGGTGGTCGCCACCGGTCGCAATCGGTCGGAAGGCAACGCTTTAATGCAGGCGGGGGCGCACTTTATCCCGCTCGAGTTAACGACTGCCAGCGAGGCGGAGTGCCGCCAGTTAATGAACGGCTGCGACGCAGTATGGCACTGTGCCGCGAAATCGTCGCCCTGGGGCGGGCGCGCCGCCTTCTGGCAGGCCAATGTCGAGTCCACCCGCCGCCTGGCGCAGGCCGCTGGGGAGCTGGAAATCCCCCGCTTTATTCATATTTCGACTCCGGCCATCTATTTCGACTTTCAGCATCGCTACGATGTACAAGAGAGTGACCGGGCGCGCCATTTTTCCAGCCATTACGCCAGCAGCAAATACGCCGCTGAAGAGCGGATTCAGGCTGCGGTTGCGCGCTTCCCGGCCACCACCTTTGTGCTTCTGCGCCCGCGCGGCCTGTTCGGCCCTCACGACAGGGTGATCGTACCGCGGCTATTGCAGCAACTGCACCGCGACGGCGGCGTGCTGCGCTTGCCACGCGGCGGAGAGGCGCTACTCGATCTGACCTATGTCGAAAACGTGGTGCACGCCATGACCCTCGCCACCGGCGAGGCCGGGCTGCGCTCCGGCAGCGTCTATAACATCACTAACCATCAGCCGCAGCAGCTTAAAACGATGCTCAACGCGCTGCTGCACCAGCAGCTTGGCCTGAACTATCGCATCCAGGCGCTGCCCTGGCCGCTAATGTCGCTGGTGGCTCGCGGTATGGAGCTAGTGGGCCATTGCAGCGGCAAGGAACCACGCATTACCCGCTATAGTGCGGGCACGGTCTGTTTCGATATGACCTTAAGTCAACAAAGGGCCATTGATGAACTGGGGTATCACCCGGTGTTTACAATGGATGATGGCATCGCACGTACCGGGGAGTGGCTAAGAACGCATGGCAACGATTACCGCCTTTGAAGTGGGCTACTGTACCCATATTGGCTGCATGGCGCTGAAAGGCGCCGGCTTTCGCGTTTGCAAATTTCCTTCCCGCGCGTGGCTGCTGGAGGCAGGGGGCAAGCGCTGGCTATGGGATACGGGTTATGCCTCGTGGTTTGAGCAATATACCCGCGAAGGCGTTTTTCGCATTTATCGCCAGATGACGCCCGTCTACTTTGACCCGCAGGCGTCGCTGGCCCAACAGCTGCTCGCGCGCGGCATCACCGGCGGGGATATCGACGGCATTATTCTGTCGCATTACCACGCCGACCATGTTGCCGGGTTACGCGATTTTCCTGGCGTAGCCTGCCTCTGCTCGGGGGAAGGCTGGCAGCAGGTGAGACATTTGCGTGGCTTTGCCGCGCTGCGGCAGGCCTTTGTCCCCGGGCTATTTCCCGCTGAGTTTGAATCGTCGCTCACTTTCTTTGAGCGCTTCGAATGCGTGGCGCTACCTGCGGCGCTGATGCCCTTTGATCGTGGGTATCTATTGCCCGGTAGCAATGACGAAATTCTGCTGGTGCCGTTGCCAGGCCATGCCGCAGGGCATTTTGGCGCCTTTGTGCTTACCGATGCGGGATGGACCCTACTGGCGGCAGATGCCGCCTGGTCTCCCACCAGTTACCGGGAGCTGAAAGGGCCGTCGCGCCTGGCGAACCTGGTGATGTCTGACCCGGCGGCGTTTTATCGCACGCTGGAAAAGCTCAACCAGCTCTGGCAACAAGGGCAGGTGGATATCCGTCTTTGCCATGAGGGAGACTTATGATCCCGCTTCGGCTGCTATGGCGCTATTATCGCACCCGCCATCTGCGTTTTACCGACCGCGAGGCGCTGGAAGCGTGGCAGACCCGGCGCCTGGAAAGGTTTAAAAAACGGGTGCTGTCCCGAAGCCCATGGTTTCGCCGTTATCTCAGGTTACCTCTCAGCCAGTGGCCCACCATGGATAAGGCGCTGATGATGGAAAAGTTCGATGAAATGAACACCGCCGGGCTGAAGCGCGACGCGCTGATGGCCTGTGCGCTGCAGAGCGAGCAGAGTCGGGATTTTCGTCCAACGATAGGGCGCTATAGCGTGGGGCTCTCGTCGGGGACCTCCGGGCGACGCGGGTTGTTTGTGGTCAGCCCGTATGAGCAGCAGGTCTGGGCCGCCGGGATACTGGCGAAAGCGTTGCCGGATGGCCTGTTCGCCGGCGAGCGCGTGGCGCTTTTTTTGCGTGCGGATAACAACCTCTATCAGAGCGTCAATAACCGCTGGCTGAGCCTCGAGTTTTACGATCTACTGGCACCGTTTTCTGCCGGGCTTGTCCGTCTTGCACAACAATCTCCGACCCTGATCGTTGCCCCGGCGCAGGTGCTGCGCGCCCTGGCGCTGGCGGTACAGGCCGGCGAGCTGAGCTTATCGGTGAAAAAGGTCATCTCGGTAGCAGAGGTGCTGGACGAACAGGACAAACCCTTGCTCAAACAGACTTTTGGTTCAGTGGGGGAAATCTATCAGGCAACGGAAGGTTTTCTGGCGTCAACCTGTGCTCATGGCACGCTGCATCTCAATGAAGAGTTTGTGCATATTGAGCCCCAGTGGCTGGACGATCGCCGCTTTATTCCGTTGATTACCGATTTTACGCGCACCACTCAGCCCATTGTGCGCTATCGGCTTGACGATGTGCTGGTTGCGCGCACGACACCATGCCCCTGCGGCAACGCCGCCCGCGCCATCGAGCGCATCGAAGGGCGCCGGGACGATCAGCTGCAACTTCCCGATCGGGCAGGTAAGCCACAGGTGGTGTTTGCTGATGCCTGTAGCCGCGTGCTGGCCCAGACATTGCCCCTGACGGCGGACTACCGGCTGGAGCAGAATGGAGCGGCGAGCCTGACATTAATAGCGGATTGCGACAAGGCGATCCTTGAGCAGTGTCGCTCGGCTCTCAGCGAGCTCTTCACCCGCCAGGGGATCGCCCCCGCGTCGCTGGACTGGTTCTTAATTTCCCGGCCGTTACCGGCGCACTTTGCCCATAAAAGACGGCGTATCGTCCGTCGCCAGGGGGAAGCATGAATGCGATAAAACCCCGTCTGTGGCACATGCTTCTCGGCTGGGGGGCGGTGGGGGTGGCCTACGCACTCAGCGATCGTCTGCAGGGGAAGGGATATCATCTGACACCGATGGCTATCGATTCCAGTATTCCTTTCTCGCCCTCGGCAATCTGGCTCTATTTGTCGTTTTTCTTGCTGGTGCCGCTTGGGTATTTGCTGGTTCCGCGCGATCGCCTGCGCTGGCTGACATGCGCCATGCAGCTGTCGGCGCTGGGTGCAGGCGTGATTTACCTGCTCTGGCCGACCACGCTTCATTATCCCACTTATTCTTCCGACGGCAGCGCGTCGCAACTTCTGACCTGGCTTATTAGCGTCGATTCACCACAAAACTGTTTTCCATCGCTGCATGCGGCGTTAACCCTGCTTTCCGTCTGGGCTATTGCCGCCAGACGGCAGGGCGTATTGACGGTGGCAAGCCTGGTCTGGGCGCTTACCATTGGATATTCGATCTTGCAGCTGCGCAGGCATCTGTTTATCGATCTGCTGGGTGGCGGCATGCTGGCCTGGGGATGCGGCTGGCTGGCGTTACACCTGGAGAGGCGTCGGACATTACACAGGGAGCGTATTAATGAGTGATTTACTGGTTCCGATTATTGTTATGCTGATTCTGGTGTTTGGCGAAGCGGGCATTTTACACCTGACCGGGCGACAAAAAATCGACTGGCACGATGTTGTCTTTAACATCAACTCCGGGCATATCGTCCTGTGGTTGTTTAGATGCACCGAGGTGCTCTGTTACGGGCTGGTCTTCAGCCGCTTCAGTCTGCACCTTTTTGATGGCGTATCACCGGTCTGGCTGTGGTTGTTCACCCTTCTGGCGTGGGATTTTGGTTTTTATTGGCTCCATCGCCTTCACCACAAGCTGCGCGCTCTTTGGGCGGTACATGTGGTGCACCATCAGGGCGAGCATTTCAATCTTTCACTGGGGGTGAGGAACTCATGGTACTCCTCATTAACGGGGATCCCGTTCTTTCTGGTGTTAGCGGTGCTCGGCGTCCCGTTAAGCGTTTTTTTAGTCGTCTCCGTGCTGCATTACAGCGCGCAGTTCTTTAACCACAATGCCTTAACACCAAAGTTGGGTTGGCTGGAATATCTGTTTGTTACACCGTCACATCATCGGGTACACCATTACAAGGCGCGCCGCTTTGCCGACTCCAATTACGGCGGTACCTTTATCTTTTGGGACAAGTTATTTGGTACTTTTTGTCGCGTCACGCCACCCGTCGAGCCCGGTTACGGTGTGCAGGGTGAACGTCCTTCCTCTAATCCTCTGCGGGAGAGCAATCTGCCTTTCCTGCGCATGCTTGGGGTGCGAAAAACGCGTGCTCAACCGCCCCGGCGGTTTAACGTCTCAGCTACGATCGTGATCGCCGGCGCGCTCTTACTGTTTGGCCTGGTGCTGGGTTATATCCAGCTTTACGGCTACGACATTGAGCGGGTCACCACGCAGCAGACCGCGCTGTTTTTATTACTGGCCGCAGGGTCTATCGCGCTGTGCGGGATCAGCGATGGGCAGCTGTGGGGAGTGGTGCTCTGGCTGCTGGTGACGCTGGGGTTGCCGCTGCTGTTTATCGGCATCTGGGACTGGCGCCAGCCTTACTGGCTGGGGGGGATGGCCGGGCTCGTTGTGCACGCCCTTGCGCTGTTGGCGGGTCAAGGGCGCAGGGTGAACGAGGCACAGCGTGAACCTGTTTAATCCGCAAAAATCGATTCGTTTTCCTGCAGACGATCCACGCCTGGTCAGGGCGTTACAGCGTGAGTCACGGGCGTTATTGGCAAAAAATAATGATCACCGCTACGCAGATGCGCGCACTGTCGGTAAAGCGCTGGCTCTGCTGGCGCTGTGTCTGCTCTGTTATGGCGTGGCGCTCATCCAGCAGCACCTGTTGTCCTTTTTTGTCTGGTATCTGCTGATGATAGTCTGCGCAATGTTACTGGCGGTGAATGTTATGCATGACGCCTCCCACAATGCCTTTCTGCGCGGCAGGAGTGCGAACCGGTGGCTAAACCGGCTCATCACGGTACCGCTGGGCATGGATCCGGACTGCTGGCGGGTGCGTCACGTACGTTTTCACCACAGTTATACCCATATCGAATGCTACGATCCTGATACCGCCGAAAACGGCCTGCTGCGTCAGAGCCCCTGGCAGCGCTGGCGGCCCATGATGCAGGCGCAACGCTACTACTGGCCGCTGGTGGCCGCGTTGACCTTTCCCTGGTATATCTGGGTGATGGACTGGCTGGACAGAGGCGGGCTGACGCCGGTCACTCCCCACCTCGAGAAGCGTGGATTCGCCGGCTGGTGGGTTTTTCTCTGCGGTAAGGGGGCACACATCGGGTTCTCGCTGCTGTTACCTGGCTGGGTAATGGCAGACAGTTTTAGCGCCGGAACAGTAGCGGGTATCTATCTGGCGAGCCAGATGACCTCGTCGCTCTTCTTCGTGATGCTGGTCATCGGTACCCACTGGGCGAAGGGCCACGCGCAGTTACCTCCGGAAAACGGCAAGATGAGTGAGGGCAGGCTGGCCCATGTCTTCACTACCACCTTTGACTGGTCTACCCGTCCGGCATGGCTGGGCTACTGGCTGGGCGGGCTGAATCTTCATCTGACCCATCATCTCTTTCCGCACTGGAATCATCGCCACTATCACGATTTAAGTCAGGTGATCGAGGCCATAGCACGTGAAGAAGGGCTGGATTACCAGCGCCTGTCGCTGCGCGATCTGCTGAAGCTCCAGCAGCGATTTTTAACACGGATGGGTGAAAAGCCAGAGGCGTAAACCTGCCCCGAAGGGCAGGTTTATCAACGATAGAGCGGTTTTTTCGCGACCGGGACGGGCAGCGCCGTTCGCCACGACTCCAGCGTCAGGCGGGCCAGTTGGGCGAGCGCGCTATAGAATGGATGCTTTGCCTCCTGTTCCAGCACGGAGAGAAAACGCTGACTCCAGGGCAGCAGATGTTCTGCCAGTAGCGCATCGCGGGCATCGTCACGCCCGTTTTCACTCAGCCAGGCTGCGAGCATCAACAGGGTACCGAAATGATCTTCGGGCTCATTTTGCTGAGCCTCAAAGGTTATGGCGTTATCACGCATCCACTGACGCAGCGCGAGCGTCGAGTCACCAAATAGCACCGATTCACGATCCAGCCAAACCGAACCCCATGGCGGAGCCGGTAGCGCATAGGGGCCGATAAAGAGCCGCTGCCAGGCTTCAGGTAACGGTTCATCGGCCGGCGATTGCAGGATCTCAACCACAGGTTGCAGCTGTTCCGATGAAAGAGGCCAGTCGGCGGCCCAGTCCGTTGTGGAGAGGGCCGTTACCAGCGGTGCCGCCTCGGCGCTATCCGGTGCGTACCAGAACAGGGCGCCCAGAACCCGGGCGCTAAAAGCGAAAGATTCGCGATGTAAAACAGAATTCATGCCAACATCCCTTGCAGTGGCGCGGGGCAAACCCGCGCCGGTTTATCCGGCGATAGCCACGCCGGTTGTCATATGCAGACCATAAAAAAGGCCACGGCCGATTAACTCACCCATGACGACCAGAACAAGCCCTGCAGCAAGCCCCCAGGTTTTCGGCGACTGGCGTCGCAGCAGTGGGCACAGCCAGCATCCCAGCCCGGCAGCAAGCAGTATGATACGCCACACCTGCAGCGAACCATACTCCGGTAGCAGGGTACTGGCCTGCTGCACGGAGCTGTGAACAGTGGCGAGCATGTTGCTTTGCAGCACCACCACTGCCACAGCGACCAGCAGCGCCAGGACGCTTAATGCCGCCGCCTGGCTATGGACCTTCACTTTTGCCGCCTGCAATAACAGCGCAGCCAAAATCGGGCCGCCCAACAGCACCGTCAGGAAGAAGCCCAGGGTGGTATATCCATTATGCCAGGTGGGGACGGTATCGATCTGATAGACGCGGGTCATTGCCCAGACAAAACCGATCCCCAGCATTTGGGTGATCACCAGCCAGGCGGTGTAGAGCGCATCCGGCAGTTTCTTCAACATCGCCAGCAACCAGCCGAGGCCGCCTACGGCAAAGAAGAGCGAACCACTGGCGATTTCGTTACTGAGGGCAGAGGCCCCGATGCGGTTCAGGGAGTTAAAGGCCCGCAGCGGCGAGCCCAGATGCAGCACCGAGGCAATAAAGCCTGCCCCCATCACCAGCCAGACAAAGAACATCATGCGCAGGATCCGCTCCCGTGCCGGACCATTACTTTCCCGCATCAGGACAAAGCCCATCACCAGTATTGCCCCCACGGCACACTGCCCAAATACCGTAAAAATGACCAGAGGCCATTCATGCCATCCGCTTCCCATCTCATACCTCCTTCGGATTGGCCAGGTAGCCGGTGGTATCACCCGTTGGTCGGCTGTTGGCATTGGGTTTAATGACAATACTTGGTTTCGTAAAATGCGCCGACGGCAGCGGCGCAACGGCCGCCAGCTTGCCGTGTTTCTGCCGCAGCTCGTCAATCGGGCCGAAGTCCAGCGCACGCAGCGGGCAGGACTCCACGCAGACCGGCTTTTTGCCCTCTGCCACGCGATCGTAACAGCCATCGCATTTGGTCATGTGGCCTTTGGCGGCGTTGTACTGTGGCGCGCCGTACGGGCAGGCCATATGGCAATAGCGGCAGCCAATGCAGACTTCTTCGTTAACCACCACAAAGCCGTCTTCCCGCTTGTGCATGGCGCCGCTCGGGCAGACTTTGGTGCAGGCCGGGTCTTCGCAGTGGTTACAGGCAATCGACAGATAGTAGGCAAAGACGTTCTGCTGCCAGACGCCGTTATCCTCCTGCCAGTCGCCGCCTGCGTATTCGTAAATGCGACGGAAGCTCACGTCCGGGGTCAGATCTTTGTAATCTTTACAGGCCAGCTCGCAGGTTTTGCACCCGGTGCAGCGGCTGGAGTCAATATAAAATCCATACTGGGTGGTCATCGACTACTCCTTATGCCTTCTCAATTTGCACCAGGTTGGTGTGCTGAGGGTTCCCCTTCGCCAGCGGTGAGGGGCGGTGCGTGGTGAGGGTGTTAACGCAGGCACCGTGATCGACGCGATCGCCATTCATGTCGGCGTTATGCCAGGCGCCCTGGCCCATCGCGCTGACGCCGGGCATGATGCGCGGCGTGACTTTTGCGGCAATACGCAATTCGCCGCGTCCGTTAAACACCCGGACCAGATCGCCGTTTTTAATCCCACGCGACGCGGCATCGAGCGGATTGATCCACACCTCCTGGCGACAGGCGGCCTCCAGCACGTCGATGTTGCCGTAGGTTGAGTGGGTGCGTCCCTTGAAGTGGAAACCAAAAAGCTGAAGCGGATAGCGGTCACGCGCCGGATCATCCCAGCCTTCAAAGGTGTGAGCATAGATGGGCAGGGGGCTGATGGTCTCGTCTGGCGCAAGCTCCCAGCGATGGGCGATATCTGCAAGCTTGCTGGAGTAGATTTCAATTTTGCCGGAGGGCGTTTTCAGCGGGTTGTTAAGAGGGTCTTCGCGGAATTTCTTGTACGCCACAAAGTGCCCGGCAGGATCGCGTCGCTTATAGATGCCCATTTTCTTCAGCTCATCATAAGCGGGTAAAAGCGGATCCCGGGCCACCATCTTCGCATAAAGGTATTGCAGCCATTCTGACTGCGTGCGCCCCTCTGTAAATTTATCGTAGACATCCTTGCCGAGACGTTTAGCCACCTCACTCATTATCCAGTAGATAGGTTTGCGCTCAAATTTGGGCGAGGTCGCCGGTTGCAGGAAGATGAGATATCCCATATTCCCGGCGTAGTCGTTAGGGATGATATCTTCCTGCTCTACGGTCATTAAATCGGGCAGCAGCAGGTCGGCGTACTTCGCCGAGGAGGTCATAAAGTTGTCGATCACCACAATCATCTCGCATTGACTCTCGTCCTGCAGAATGGCGTGGGTTTTGTTGATATCCGAGTGCTGGTTAGTGATGCAGTTTCCGGCATAGTTCCAGATAAATTTGATGGGGACATCCAGCTTCTCTTTACCGCGTACGCCATCGCGGGTAGCGGTCATTTCCGGTCCGCGGGCGATGGCATCCGTCCAGCTAAAACAGGAGATTTGCGTTTTGACCGGATTTTCCAGCACCGGCATGCGCTCGATAGTGATGGTATAGGTAGATTCCCGCGCGCCACTGTTGCCACCATGGGTGCCGACGTTGCCGGTAAGGATTGGCAGCATTGCGATGGCGCGCGCACTCAGCTCGCCGTTGGCATGACGCTGTGGACCCCACCCCTGGCTGATATAGGCCGGTTTAGCGCTGCCGATTTCGCGCGCCAGCTTCACAATACGTTCGGCAGGAATACCGGTAATTTTGGCCGCCCATTCAGGTGTTTTGGCGAGACCGTCCTCGCCGTCCCCCAGAATCCAGGCTTTGTAATGCCCGTTGGCCGGGGCACCATCTGGCAGGGTTTTTTCGTCGTATCCCACGCAGTAGGTATCAAGAAAGGCTTGATCAACCCGATTTTCGGTAATCAATACCCAGGCCAGGGCGCTCACCAGTGCGGCGTCGGTGCCGGGACGGATGGGTATCCATTCATCTTCACGTCCGGCCGCGGTGTCGGTATAGCGCGGATCGATGACGATCATTCGGGCGTTTGAGCGCTCCCGCGCCTGTTCGAGGTAGTAGGTAATACCCCCGCCGCTCATGCGCGTCTCCGCCGGGTTGTTGCCAAACATGACGACCAGTTGGCTGTTCTCGATGTCGGAGGTGCTGTTACCCTCGTTGCTGCCGTAGGTGTAGGGCATGGCACAGGCTATCTGTGCGGTACTGTAAGTACCATAATGGCTGAGGAAGCCGCCGTAACAGTTCATCAGGCGTGCCACCAGCGAGGCATACGGGGACGAACGGGTCACGTTGCCGCCAACGATGCCAGAGGAGTAGTTGATGTAGACCGCTTCGTTACCGTACTGGCTTACCACCTTTTTCAGGCTGTCGGTCAGCAGGTTCAGGGCTTCATCCCAGCTGATACGTTCAAATTTTCCTTCGCCGCGTTTGCCCACCCGTTTCATCGGATAGTTAAGGCGATCCGGGTGATTCATACGCCGGCGGATAGAGCGGCCGCGCAGGCAGGCGCGAACCTGGTGATTGCCGTAGATATCTTCGCCGGTGTTATCGGTTTCGACCCGCCACACTTCGTCATCGCGAACGTGCAGACGCAGCGCGCAGCGGCTGCCACAGTTAACAGAACAGGCGCCCCAGACGACTTTATCTTCTGCAGGCTGCGTGGCTTGCTGAACTGCCGCAGCCGCGCTACGTAACCCAAAAGGCAAGGAAATCCCGCCCGCTGCAAGAGCGAGGGAACCGATAGCGGTGGATTTGACGAGGCTTCGGCGACTGATCGCCCCCCAGTGCTGATGATCGGACATAGCTCACTCCATCGTTATTGTTGTGCAAACAATTTCATGCCTGATGATTACCAGGCTAATGACGAAGGGAGTGTTACCTGTTTAGAGGTAGAAAATATTAATCCTTATCAATGAAGAGGGCATTTCCCCCGCCAGGGCGGGGGAAAGTTACTGGGGCTCGGTGGGAGCATTGTCTTGCGTGGCGGCACCGCTTACCGGGTAATTGCCGCTGCTGGTGCGGGTATAGAGAATTTTATAACTGTCATTAGCACAGTGACCAACAACCTGAGTATCGGGTTGATCGCTTTGGTCGTTCGGCACAATGTTGAGGGTAAAACCCGACTCGGGTACGCCATTATTGATAATTCGCTGCTGTATATCGCTTTTAACCCGTTCGCAGGAATCGGGTGCCGCCAGGGCAGCCGGAGCCACGCCAGCCAGCAGCAGTGCAGTAATCAAAGGTAACTGTTTCATAACCGCCTCCTTTAGTTTGGCATCAGGTTAATTTTAGCAGGCTTAGTGTAAACGTCTGTATTTGCTAATATGATTGAGAATTATCTCCAGATTTGGTGAGTTACGTGAAGAAAATTGCAGCCAGTTTAGCCCTGACGACACTGTTGGCGGGATGTGATAACGCCTCAGCACCGCTTTCGTTTACGCCTGAAATGGCAAGCTTTTCTAATGAATTTGACTTTGATCCCCTGCGCGGACCGGTAAAAGAGTTCAGTCAGACTCTGATGAATGAGAAAGGGGAAGTGGCGAAACGGGTCAGCGGTTCGTTATCCACCGAAGGGTGTTTCGATACCCTGGAGATCCACGACATCGAATCGAATTCGGGGGTGGCGCTGGTACTTAATGCTAACTACTACCTCGACGCGCAGACGATGCAGAAAAAGTTGCGTTTACAGGGTAAATGTCAGCTGGCCGAGATGGTTGCTTCAGGCACTTCATGGGAGACCAATGACGCCGGGTTTATTGTCAGCGCGCACGGGAAAGAGACCGATGTTAGCTATCGTTACGATGTGGATGGATATCCGTTGGGCAAGACGAGCGTTTCAGGGGAGCAACGGCTGTCGGTGGCCTCCAAACCTTCTGCGGATCTTCGCAAGCGGCTGGATTATACCGCCGTCAGCATGCTGAACGACAAGACGCTGGGCAACGTCAAGCAGAGTTGCGATTACGATCGCCATGACAACCCCGTGACCTGCGAGCTCCTGATTGTGGATCAGAGCGTAAAACCGGCGCAGGAACACAAATACACCATCAAAAACACAATTGATTACTATTGAGAAACCGCGCAGGGATCTGCGCGGTAAAGTGCAGGGCGATTAGGGTGCCAGGCTGCGGCCGGTGCGGCGGTCAAGGCAGCGCAGGGTATTGGGTTCCCAGTAGGCATTAACGTTCGCGCTTTGCTGGCACTTATCGCGCGCATCAAAGGCCACGTCCTCTTTATCCCACTCTTTCTCTGCGCGGGTATTAACTTTATGGCGCAGGCTGCGGGTGTCGTTCCACTGCTCTTTATCCATTGCAGCGTTCTGACGGCTTTGCGCGCTATCCCCGGATTCGATAATCAACTTGCTAGTATTGGCAGAGACTGGAGCGATAAACATCGCCGCCAGCAGGGCAACCAATCCGAGACGTATACTCATTGTATTCATGGTGATTTTCTCCCGAACGGCGAAGATTCGAAAATGACGCCGTCGATTCTACAACAGTCCATTTTGAGGGCAAAACCACATCAGTTGTGTGGAACGCTTCCTTATAGAGTTGGGTATAATAACTCAACCCCCTCAAAGTACGTTAAATATGATTAAAACAACTTTACTCTTTTTCGCCACTGCAGTTTGTGAAATTTTGGGCTGTTTCCTGCCCTGGCTCTGGCTGAAGCGGGGTGGGTCGGTGTTTCTTTTGCTGCCTGCGGCGGTAGCGCTGGCGCTGTTTGTCTGGTTATTGACTCTGCATCCGGCGGCCAGCGGCAGGGTCTATGCCGCCTACGGTGGTGTCTATGTCTGCACGGCTCTCCTCTGGTTACGGGTCGTGGATGGGGTGAAATTGAGCTCGTATGACTGGGCAGGCGCGGCGATAGCGCTCTGCGGCATGCTGATTATCGTGGCAGGATGGGGGCGCCCCTGAGCGCCTCTTTTTGTGATCCGGTGAGGATTTTTTGATCGAAATACTTGTATGGTAGTAGGCTTATTGCATAAATTTCCTGCATCACAACGCAAGATGTAAGGAACCGGAACATGAAGATTGTTGGGGCTGAAGTATTTGTTACCTGCCCAGGCCGTAATTTTGTCACGCTGAAAATTACCACTGACGACGGTATCGTCGGGCTTGGCGATGCCACCCTGAATGGTCGCGAGCTTTCTGTCGCCTCCTACCTGAAAGATCACCTCTGTCCGCAACTGATTGGCCGCGATGCGCATCGCATCGAGGATATCTGGCAGTTCTTCTATAAAGGCGCTTACTGGCGTCGCGGCCCGGTGACTATGTCTGCTCTTTCGGCCGTGGATATGGCGCTGTGGGACATTAAGGCTAAAGCGGCAAACATGCCGCTCTATCAGCTGTTGGGCGGCGCCTCCCGTGAAGGGGTGATGGTTTACTGCCACACCACCGGCCATAGCATTGATGATGTGCTGGAAGATTACGCCCGCCACAAAGAGATGGGCTTTAAGGCGATTCGTGTGCAGTGCGGTGTGCCGGGTATGAAAACCACCTACGGCATGTCGAAGGGCAAAGGGCTGGCCTACGAGCCTGCCACCAAAGGCAACTGGCCGGAAGAGCAGCTCTGGTCAACCGAAAAATATCTCGATTTCACACCGAAGCTGTTCGATGCCGTGCGGAATAAATTTGGTTTTAACGAGCATTTGCTGCACGACATGCACCACCGTCTGACGCCAATTGAAGCTGCGCGTTTCGGTAAGAGCATCGAGGCGTTCCGCATGTTCTGGATGGAAGATCCTACGCCGGCAGAGAACCAGGCGTGCTTCCGTTTAATTCGTCAGCATACCGTAACCCCGATTGCGGTAGGCGAAGTCTTTAATAGCATCTGGGACTGCAAACAACTGATTGAAGAACAGCTGATCGACTATATCCGCACCACCATTACCCACGCGGGGGGGATCACCGGCATGCGTCGTATCGCCGATTTCGCCTCGCTCTACCAGGTACGTACCGGCTCGCACGGGCCGTCGGATCTGTCGCCGATCTGCCACGCGGCGGCTCTCCATTTCGACCTGTGGGTGCCGAACTTTGGCGTGCAGGAGTATATGGGCTATTCCGAACAGATGCTGGAAGTCTTCCCGCATAGCTGGCGTTTCGACAACGGCTACATGCACCCAGGCGACAAGCCCGGACTCGGCATCGAGTTTGATGAAAAACTGGCAGCAAAATATCCCTACGATCCCGCCTATCTGCCGGTTGCCCGTCTGGAAGATGGCACCCTGTGGAACTGGTAAAGGAGCAGAAGATGAAAAGTATCGTCATCCAGAAACCTGAAGAGCTGGTCATTGAAGAGCGACCGCGGGCAGAGCCCGCAGCCGGGGAGGTGCGGGTTAAGGTGAAGCTGGCGGGAATTTGTGGTTCCGATAGCCATATCTATCGTGGCCATAACCCCTTCGCCAAATATCCACGGGTCATCGGTCATGAATTCTTTGGTGTGATTGATGCCGTGGGCGAGGGGGTTGACCACGCGCGCATAGGGCAGCGAGTCTCTGTCGACCCGGTGATCAGCTGCGGCCACTGCTATCCCTGTTCGGTGGGTAAGCCCAATGTCTGTACCTCACTGGTGGTGCTGGGGGTGCACCGTGACGGCGGCTTTAGCGAGTATGCCGTGGTGCCAGAAAAAAATGCCTGGCCCATCCCGGATACCATCAGCGACAGACATGCGGTCATGGTGGAGCCCTTCACGATTGCCGCGAACGTCACCGGACATGCCAGCCCTCTAGAACAGGATGTGGCCTTGATTTATGGGGCGGGCCCCATGGGCCTGGTTACCACTCAGGCGCTGAAAGGGGTGTACAACGTCAGTCAGGTCATCGTGGTCGATCGTATCGACGAGCGTCTGGAGATGGCGCAACACAGCGGTGCGGACTGGGTGATTAATAACGGCAATGGTTCACTGCAGGCAGAGCTGGAAGCAAAAGGGATCAAACCGACATTAATCATCGACGCGGCCTGTCATCCGTCGATTTTGCAGGAAGCCGTTACGCTGGCATCCCCTGCGGCACGTATTGTGCTGATGGGCTTTTCCAGCGAGCCAAGCCAGGTTGTCCAGCAGGGGATCACCGGCAAAGAGTTGTCGATCTTCTCGTCGCGACTGAATGCCAATAAGTTCCCGGTGGTGATTAGCTGGCTCGAGCAGGGACTTATCGACCCCGACAAACTTATTACCCATACCTTTGATTATCACGATGTTAAAGACGCCATTGAACGCTTTGAAAAAGACCAGCGGCACTGCTGCAAGGTATTACTGACGTTCTCTTAATTATGACGAATGCGGTTTGGTAGTACGCATCTTACCCTGTTGAGATAGCCAATATGACTCAAGTACAACATGAAAGAAGCACCTCTGATCTCGTCAAAGCCGCAGTCTCGGGCTGGCTTGGGACTGCACTCGAATTCATGGATTTTCAGCTCTACTCGCTGGGCGCCGCGCTGGTCTTTCACGAGATTTTCTTCCCGGAACAGTCTGCCGCAATGGCCCTGATCCTGGCGATGGGTACCTACGGCGCGGGGTATATCGCCCGTATCGTGGGGGCTTTTATCTTCGGGAAAATGGGCGACAGCATTGGCCGTAAAAAAGTGCTGTTTATCACCATTACCATGATGGGGATCTGCACCACCCTGATTGGCGTGCTGCCTACTTATGCGCAGATCGGGATTTTTGCGCCGGTGTTGCTGGTCACGCTGCGTATCATCCAGGGGCTTGGCGCCGGGGCGGAAATCTCCGGGGCAGGCACCATGCTGGCGGAGTATGCGCCGAAAGGTAAACGCGGGATCATCTCTTCACTGGTGGCGATGGGCACCAACTGCGGCACCCTGAGCGCCACTGCGATCTGGGCGATTATGTTCTTTGCCCTCGACCGGGAAGAGTTGGTGGCATGGGGCTGGCGTATCCCGTTCCTTGCAAGCGTGGTGGTCATGATCTTTGCTATCTGGTTGCGTATGAACCTGAAAGAGAGCCCGGTCTTCGAAAAGGTGAATGCCGAAGAGGCGCCAGCCGTGACGGCGCCGCAGGAGAGCACTCTGGGGGCGATGTTTAAAAGCAAATCCTTCTGGCTGGCGACCGGCTTGCGCTTTGGTCAGGCGGGTAACTCCGGGTTGATTCAGACGTTTCTGGCGGGCTATCTGGTGCAGACGTTGCTGTTTAATAAGAGCATCCCTACCGATGCGCTGATGATCAGTTCGTTCCTGGGCTTTATCTCGATTCCACTGCTGGGCTGGCTCTCAGATAAGTTTGGCCGTCGCTTACCCTATATTATCCTCAATATTTCAGCCATTCTTCTGGCCTGGCCGATGCTGTCGATTATCGTCGACAAAGCCAACGCGCCAGGGGTGATCATGGCGTCCATTATCATCATCCACAACGTCGCGGTGCTGGGGCTGTTTGCACTGGAAAACATTACCATGGCGGAGATGTTTGGCTCGCGTAATCGCTTTACCCGCATGGCGATCTCGAAAGAGGCGGGGGGGCTGGTGGCGGTGGGCTTCGGTCCGGTGCTGGCAGGAATTTTCTGCAATATGACCGGTGCCTGGTGGCCGATCGCGGTCATGGTGGTGGTCTACTCGGTGATTGGTCTGGTCTCTGCCGTGCTGATGCCCGAAGTGCGTGATCGTGATCTGAGCGCCCTGGAAGATGCAGCCGAAGCAAAGCCTGCGCGGGATGGCGCACGCGCTAAGCAGGGCGCTTTATCCTGATGGCGAATGTTGTCACACAGCTTTTAATAGCTGTCACACCACTTGCCTAAAAGTTAACGTAAATCAATAACCCGGCTTCAACAATCAGTATGGTAGATGGCAGCTCTCTTTTTATAGCTTCTACCATTCTAGTTAGTTTAGTAAGCCGGTGCCGCCGCGACTCCTCTGGGACGCGGCGACGCGCCTGAGATAAATCTTCGCTAAAAGAGTCAATTATGGAAAATCCGTTATTAAAGGCAAACGCGACGCTCCCGCGCTACGATCGAAATACCCTGCAAACGCGCATTGTTCATCTCGGTTTTGGTGCATTCCACCGAGCGCATCAGGCAGTCTACACCGATATCCTGGCGGCAGAGCAGGGCAGCGACTGGGGATACTGCGAGGTTAATTTGATCGGCGGTGAGCAGCAAATTGCCGATCTTCGCGCGCAGGATAACCTCTATACCGTAGCGGAAATGTCTGCCGATGCCTGGACTGCACGCGTTGTTGGGGTGGTCACAAAAGCGCTGCATGCGGATGTGGACGGCCTGGAAACCGTGCTGGCAGCCATGTGCGAACCGCAAATCGCCATCGTTTCGCTGACCATTACGGAAAAAGGTTACTGCCATGCACCTGCCAGCGGGGAACTGATGCTCGATCATCCGTTTATCGTGGCAGACCTGCAAAACCCCCATCAGCCGAAATCTGCTCCCGGCGTGGTGGTCGAGGCGCTATCTCGTCGTAAACAGCGAGGGCTGCCGGCCTTTACCGTGATGTCGTGCGACAACATGCCTGAAAATGGTCACGTTACCCGAAATGTTATTTGTGCTTACGCCCGGGCGGTAGAAAGCGAGCTTGCGGAATGGATTGAAGCGAATGTCACCTTTCCGTCCACCATGGTGGATCGTATTGTGCCTGCCGTTACCGCCGATACGCTGGATAAAATCGCGCACATTACCGGCGTACGCGACCCTGCCGGGGTTGCCTGTGAACCCTTCCGCCAGTGGGTAGTAGAGGATAACTTTGTAGCAGGGCGACCGGCGTGGGAAAAGGCAGGGGCGGAGCTGGTTGCAGACGTTGTCCCCTTCGAAGAGATGAAGCTGCGTATGTTAAACGGCAGCCACTCCTTCCTCGCCTATCTGGGCTATCTGGCGGGTTATCAGCATATCAATGACTGCATGGAAGATACGAACTACCGCCACGCAGCGCAGGCGCTGATGCTCCAGGAGCAGGCGCCCACGTTGAAGGTGAAAGGGGTGGATCTTCACCGTTATGCTGAGCTGTTAATTGCCCGCTACAGCAATCCGGCGTTGCGTCACCGCACCTGGCAGATCGCCATGGACGGTAGCCAGAAACTGCCGCAGCGAATGCTCGACTCCGTGCGCTGGCATCGGGCACATCAACGTAGCTTCCCGCTGTTGGCGCTGGGCGTGGCGGGCTGGATGCGCTATGTGAGCGGAGTAGATGAGCAGGGACAACCTATCGAGGTGTGCGACCCGCTGCTGCCGGTTATTCAGGCGGCGGTACAGCACAGTGAAGAAGGGGTGAGTCGGGTCACGGCGCTATTGGGTATTGAAGCGATTTTCGGCAATGAATTACCGCAGGATGAAATCTTTGTTGAGGCGGTGAAACAGGCTTATCTCACACTGTTGAAGCTGGGGGCGAAGGCGACGGTGGCGCAGTACGCCGCTTCCCGCTGAGTCAGGAGATGCCGCCGTGCGCGGCGGCATGATTCGGCCTCTTAATGCAAACCGAGGCGGATGAGTTCAACCGGTTCGAATCGGCCTTCTACGCCCTCGACTTCTACCGTTTTGCTGCGGCGTACCTGAGCGGCGCTCAGCCCTTCGCTATGAATCGCGCGGATGGTGCCTGTAGTGCCGGTGCTATTAATCATTACCCGGCTGCCGGTGGAAATTGCGTTACGGTTGCGGTCGTAAGTCATCATCATATTTCTCCTCTAATGCTAACCGAAGCGACGTGATGGTTCTTGCCGCTCACGGGATAGTATTAATACGCCTGTAGCGCAGCCGTTTTTTTGTTTTTGATCAAACTCACACTTTTTTATCTCACAGCAAGAATAACTCAGGCCGACATTTCTTTACCTCTTAAGGTAATTTCCTGACGGGACTGTTTAGGAATGGTTTGATTTCATCGTGTCACTCTTAATACCGTTAAGCAACCTGGCTAGCGCAATAAGGAGAGAGACGATGTACAAAAGAATATTGATGCCTGTCGATGTCTTTGAAATGGATTTAAGCGATAAAGCGGTGCGCCATGCTTCTTTTCTCGCTATGGCTGATAATGCCACCATCACGCTATTAAACATTCTGCCGGTCAGCGGACGCGCCATGTTACGAGGTTTCTCGTCAGACATTAAAAAGTTTGAAAACTATATGACGCAAGAGTCAGAAAAGAAGATGAATGACTTGAAGCGGCTATTCGATATCGCGCCGGAAAATATTCAGACGCGGGTACGATTCGGTAACGTGCGCGACGAAATCATTGCCATGAGTGCTGACGGTGAATATGACGTGATTGTTATTGGCTCAAAAAAACCGGGCGTCACCACCCATCTGTTAGGCTCAAACGCCGAATCCGTCTTACGCTATGCCAAAATTCCGGTATTAGTGGTTCGCTAATTATTTTGCCGCATCCTGGTAATATAACAGGATGCGGCAGCATTACTCTTCGCTAAACCAGTCGCTATTTTCTTGACGAATTAACTGCACGGACTCGCCAATCTCCTGCAGATGCAGCGTCATCGCCTTTTCCACCGCATCCCCATCGCGTTTTTCCAGCGCGCTGAAAATATCGTAGTGTTGGCGTAACAGCATCTCGGGCGGGGAGACATGGTCAAGGCTCATATAACGCACCCGATCGATAGTCGCCTTAATGTTCTCAACCGTATCCCACGCCAGCTGGCAGTCGGCGATTTGCGCCAGCTTCTGGTGGAATTCGTCGTCGAGCTGGAAAAAGTCATTAAGTTGCTTGCGCTCAATGGCTATACGCTGCTGGTGCAGATTTTGTTCCAGCAGATAACACTGATTGTCGTTTACCTGGCTGGCGGCGCGGCGGACCACCGCACACTCAATGGCCTGGCGCACGAAACATCCATTACGCACCTGATTAAGCGAGATTTTATTAACATAGCTGCCGCGCTGCGGACGGATCTGGATAAGTCCATTTTCAGCCAGTTTGATAAAAGCTTCACGCACTGGCTGACGGGAGACGTCAAAGCGCACGGAGACCTCTTTTTCCGACAGCGGCGTTCCCGGCGGAATCAGGCAACGCACAATATCGCGGCGCAAAATGCGGTAGATTTGCTGGTTGACGGGCTGTGTAGGATTAAGTTGCGATTCTGCGGCCATGCGTTGTGATTTCTCGAAGAATTAAGCGGTAAATACTACCATTCTTTTGCCGGTCATCCCATACCCGGCCCGCAGGCCGGGAGAGGAAGATCAGCCGCGATGGACGCTCAGGCCAGCAAAGCTCTGGCTGACCGGCATCATCTCTACGGTGTTGATATTGACATGTTTCGGCAGGGTCGCGACCCACCAGACCGTCTCGGTGACATCTTCTGGGGTCAGGGCCTGGGTATTCTCGTAGGTTTTACCGGCTTTATCGTCGTCGCCTTTGAAGCGCACGTTAGAGAACTCGGTTCCGCCCACAAGACCGGGCTCGATATCGGTCACGCGAAGAGCGGTGCCGTGCAGATCGGTACGCAGGTTGAGGCTGAATTGACGAACAAAAGCTTTCGTGGCGCCATAAACGTTACCCCCTGCATAAGGCCAGCTGCCCGCAGTAGAGCCAATATTAATGACATGGCCGCGGTTACGCTCAACCATACCCGGCAGCACGGCACGGGTCATGTAGACCAGTCCTTTGTTGTTGGTGTCGATCATCGTTTCCCAGTCTTCAACGCTGGCTTTATGCGCAGGCTCCATGCCCAGCGCCAGACCGGCGTTGTTAACCAGCACATCAATTTCACGCCACTCGGCAGGGAGGTTTGCGATCATCTCTTCAATGGCGGCGCGGTTACGCACGTCCAGCTGCGCGGTCAGAATGCTGTCACCCAGCTCATCCTTCAGCTCTTGCAAACGCTCCTGACGGCGGCCCGTGGCAATCACTTTGTGACCGTTGGCCACAAAACGACGGGTAATACTTTCACCAAAACCTGCGGTCGCTCCAGTTACTAAAATAATCATCTCACTGTTCCTCAACGCTTTTTGTGTTGTACTACCATAGCATGTGATCTGGCGCAGGGTAAGGGCCGCTGCATGGCCTTAATGTGGGCTACTCATTGCCCCACTGATTGAGGAAGTTGGCAACGTCATCAATGCGCAGCGGGTTAATACCGGCCTCTGCGGCCATCTCTTGCTGGGCTTCTTCACTGATCTCCTCGTTATTCATTAAACGGGTGATCAGCAGCTGAAAATAGTGCGCCAGAGTGTCGCGCTCGGCGTCGTTAACGGCAATGTCCGTTTCAGTGGCGTACTCGTCAACGATGTCGTAAAACTTGAGGGGAATGTCGTGGTTCATTGTTTTCTCCGAAAGAGTGCCGGGGATTGGGTTGGCTGTGAGAGATAATAGCATTGTAATGGCTCAGCCTGGCACTCTTCAGGTTTGCGGGAAGTGAGGAAAAAGAATATGTGCCCGCGTTCTTCACTGCAAAACAGCCACCTCGGGCATAAATTAGGGGTTAATTGCCAGTACCGACCTTAACAAAGGGACTGCCATAGCCTGGTCTTTTACTGATGAGTTTACCAACATATAAATCCCGAACCTCCTGTGAGGCTACTCTTCCCACAAACTCCATACGTTTGGTTTCCGGTTTGAGAGTTAGCTCACGGGTGAAGTATTGTTGTGAACCTGCTTTAATCCAGCACTCAATTTGATATACCTCCATCACAAGCCCACCGTAGGTGGCATAGGCAAATTTGAGGTTGTCATCTTTCGGAACTCTCGCCCAAACGCCGCGCGTCGCCTCATATAATGCGAGATCGCTCATGCCTGATTTGTAGGTGCTATTTAATAAGAACGCCAGCCCGGCGTGTTCCGGCGCTATTGTTGTCTCTTCTTTAAGCAGTAATCGGTGCAGTTCATCGAGCGTGATGCGGCCCATTAATGAACTACTCCCACGGACTTTATTGGTAAGCGTATCTACGCCTAGTAGATCGATACAGGTCGCTTCTACCAGTTTCGCAGCCGATTCCTCCATGCCGTGACGAAGGATGTCGATGCCCAGGCTATTTCTGGCCATAAGCGCTTTAATTTGTGTTGATTTGGGTGATTCATCGGGGCGTTTAATATGGTCAATACAGCGTACACCTTTGCCCTTGCCAATGTAAAAAGGTCTCTTAGTCTCATCCTCGAGATCATAAAAGGCGTAAACATAGGATTGCGCCATATTTAATGATTTTACATATTTGGATAAATCCATCACAGTTCAGCTTCCTTGATTGTCAGGATAAATTACGAGTAACACTATCGGCATTTTTAAGCAGAGCTTCACTGTTTATACCGGTGCCATTTCGCCTTAAAACTAAACAACCCCTTTCCTCTATCAAGTAGAAAAGAAGGTTTTGTATTTATGGTGTTCGACATTCATTTCATGATCGATTTTCCAGGTAAGACGCATAAGGCAGGTGATAACAGATGAACGTCCCGTCTCTGGAACACCCGTTCTGGTCTTCATCTTCCCACTCTTCGCAGAACGCACGCAGACTCTCGTCGTCAAACTCAATCGTGACAGAACCATCGTATTCCCGATCAAAGAAGAGCGACAGACTGGTGCTGCTGTGCGGCCATACCGGCTCGACCGCTATATGGGGATAGTGTGCTTTAAACCAGCTTAATAACGCTGCTCTACCCGGCGGATTTTCACTCTTTTTAAAATTATCATCATGCTTTATGGGAAATTTGCGGCCGAATACCACGAAATAACAATCTTTTTTCTTCTCTTCGAAATAGTTATCGAGACACCAGATAAGTTGCGGCATAAAAAGTGACGGTTGAAGACAGGGGATAGGTATTATAGCATGAAATGTATCTCTCTCATAAATAAGAACTACCCTGATGAAAAAGCCTGCCTCGATTTTTATGACACATGCTGTCACTCTGACGGACTTTGATAAAGCGGCGTGCATTATTAATAAGGGTATCGTTGAGCGTCTCTGCATCCAAATAAAGCCTTATTATTGCCCAACGGCCGAGTGGATTACGGCTTTTCACCAACACTACACTAACCGGTGCGCAAGTTTTGCGATCACAGCGAGGGGCGTCTGCTATCTCAGTCTCGATCAAGTTAATGTTGACATTCACGGGCTCCAGGCGGTAATGACGCATCTGGCGCTGGTGGTAGAGCAGGTCAATATTCAACTGGGCAATGAAAGTATTCTTTCTATTGTTGATTTAACAGATTCCGGGATGGAAATTCGGGAGGATATTTCAGGTCTGCTCGATTCTATTAGCTGGAGCTAATAAGCATGGCGGGCGTAAACGTTTTTTATTATCAACCCTGTTATTAATGTTCCCGCTCTCACAGACGTGTAATCCCCGCTTGCTTTGCGTAATCAAAAAAGGAAAAAGAGAACATTCTGCCGCGCCGCCAGTTAAGAGGGCGAGGGCGCTTGCCTTGCATCGTCAGAGCGGGCGCGTAACATTCACTCTGCAGCGTGGCAATTCGCGTAGCGGTAAAGAATGGGATATTATTCGCCCCCTTTCTTACAGCAGGCGACCTGATGTCTACCATTGTTGATACCTTTATTGCACCACCGTGCCATGACGAAATAGAGATCCTCTATGAGGACGAACACCTGGTGCTGATCAACAAACCTGCCGGCTTGCTCAGTCTGTCGGGTAAAAACCCGCAGAATCTTGATTCGGTGCATTACCGCCTGGTCCAGCGATTCCCCGGCTGCGCGCTGGTGCATCGTCTCGATTTTGGCACATCCGGGCTGATGGTGGTCGCTCGCACTAAACCCATTAACGCAGCGCTTTGCCGGCAGTTCAGCCAGCGCAGCGTAAAAAAAGGCTACAGCGCGCTGCTCTGTGGCCATCTTCGCCATGATGAAGGGGTGATTGATGCGCCCATTGCTAAAGATCCTGCGCTGTTTCCATTGATGTCGATTTGCGCTATCAAGGGTAAGCCAGCACGCTCTCGCTATCGGATTCTGGAGCGTTTTTATCGCGACGGTCTGCCAGTAAGCCGGGTGGCACTTATCCCTGAGACCGGGCGAACCCATCAATTGCGCATTCATTGCCAGCACCTGGGTCACCCGATATTAGGCTGCGATCTCTACGGCGGGCGTCTGCAGCCGGGCACGGAACAGACGTTGCGGTTGATGCTGCATGCCAGCGAGCTGCATTTTGTCCATCCGGTCAGCCATGCGGTGATAGATATACATCATGCCAGCCCGTTCTGA
Organism: Leclercia sp. UBA5958; assembly: GCF_002430365.1. Classification (NCBI taxonomy): domain Bacteria; kingdom Pseudomonadati; phylum Pseudomonadota; class Gammaproteobacteria; order Enterobacterales; family Enterobacteriaceae; genus Leclercia; species Leclercia sp. UBA5958. Next base: position 385,010 of record NZ_DJCE01000001.1, read on the forward strand.
CGCGGTTTACCACATCAGGTCATCAGGGATCTTGAAATCGGCGTAAGGATCGTCCTGATCTTGCTCCTCCTGGCTCAGCGCACTGTGTAACACAATACTGCCGGCATCACGCTGGGCAATTTTCTCGGCAACGCTCGCCGGGATGATGGCGTATTCGCCTTCCGGTTTGTTATCAACGGCCAGACGCGCAATGGCGAGACGTCCGTTAATCAACTGGGCCTGGGTGGTCTTATCCACTTCCAGCTTTTTAATGACGTTATTGTCGGTAAAGTTAAAGGTAATATTGCCTTTAGAGAGGGGAATGCGGTTCATTTCAATGAGCTGCTTCACCTGTGCTTTGAACTCTTTAGAGAGCACTGCCTGCTTCTGCTGTTCGCTCAGCTGCTTATCCCGCTCTTGCTGCGCCTTTTTATTCTCTTCTACGGCTTCACGCGCCTCACGGGCCTGAACGCGCGACTTCTTAGCGGTTCTCTGGACTTTGGCCATTTTCTTGCTGGTGACCAGGCCAGCTTTGAGCATTTGCTCTTGTAAGGTGAGTTTTGTCATCGTCTTCTCTGAACCCGTTAAACATTTTCCACGATTATACCTGCAATTATTAACAGGATACCAGGATTGCAGGGAGTGGCGCGCTGGCCTACTCTGGTGAGATTCACCCTATTCAGGAGTTCGTCATGTCGCAGCACAATCCTTTTTTTGAAATCAGCGCGTTACCTTACCAGGCTCCCCCTTTTGACCGTATCAACGACGACGATTATCGTCCGGCCTTTGACGAAGCGATCCGCCAGAAGCGTGAAGAGATTGACGCCATCATTAGTCAGCGCCTGCCGCCTGATTTTGACAACACGATTTTAGCGCTGGAAAAGAGCGGGGCGCTGCTGTCGCGCGTCAGTAGTGTTTTTTTCGCCATGACCTCAGCACATACCAACGACTCTCTGCAGGCGCTGGAGGAGGCGGTCTCAACCGAACTGGCGGCGCTCGCTAATGATATCTGGCTTAACGATGCCCTTTTTGACCGCGTTGAGGCTGTCTATAACCAGCGGCACGACCAGGCCCCGGATGCTGAATCTCTGCGCCTGACTGAAGAGCTTTATCAGCGTTTTATTCTGGCCGGCGCGCGGCTGGATGCCGCAGGTAAGGAAGAACTAAAAGCGTTAAATACCGAGTCGGCGACGCTGACCAGCCAGTTCAATCAGCGGCTTCTGGCTGCCGATAAGGCGGGTGGGTTAGTGCTTGATTATCGCCATCAGTTAGAGGGTCTCAGCCCGGCAGAGGTAGCCGCCGCCGCGCAGGCCGCAGAGGAAAAGGGGCTCCAGGATCGCTGGTTGATTCCGCTGCTTAACACCACCCAGCAGCCCGCGTTGCAACAGCTTCGTGACAGGCAAACCCGTGAAAATCTTTTTCAGGCCAGTTGGCTGCGCACGCAGAAGGGCGACCAAAACGATACCCGCGCTATCGTCTGTCGCCTGGCCGCGCTGCGTGCCCGGCAGGCTGAACTGCTCAACTTCGAGAGTTTTGCCAACTGGAAGCTGGCCGACCAGATGGCGCAAACGCCGCAGGCGGCGCTGGAGTTTATGCGCGGCATTGTCCCGGCGGCGCGAGGGCGCGCGCTAAAAGAGCTGGCGGACATTCAGCATGTAATTGACGCTGAGCAAGGCGGCTTTACGGCTCAGGCCTGGGACTGGTCTCTCTATGCCGAGCGCGTGCGGCTGGCGAAATATGCGCTGGATGAGAGTCAGGTCAAACCTTTCTTTGAACTCAATACGGTGCTCACCGACGGCGTTTTTTGGGCGGCAAGCCAGCTCTTTGGCATTCGCTTTGTTGAGCGTAGCGATATCCCGGTTTATCACCCGGATGTCCGCGTCTGGGAGATCTTCGATGATAACGATGACGGGCTGGCGCTATTCTATGGCGATTTCTTTGCCCGTGATTCGAAAGGCGGAGGCGCGTGGATGGGCAACTTCGTCGAGCAATCTCATGAGTTCGCCACGCGGCCGGTAATCTACAACGTCTGTAACTACCAGAAACCGGCCAACGGTCAGCCTGCGCTGATCTCCTGGGACGATGTCATCACCCTGTTCCATGAATTTGGCCATACTCTGCATGGGCTTTTTGCCAGCCAGCGTTACGCCACGCTTTCAGGGACCAATACACCGCGCGATTTCGTGGAATTCCCTTCGCAGATCAACGAACACTGGGCCAGCCATCCGCAGGTTTTTGCCCACTACGCTCGTCATTTCGAGACCGGAGAGCCAATGCCGGACGCGCTGCGTGAGAAAATGCTCAGCGCCACCCAGTTTAATAAAGGCTATGACATGACCGAACTGCTGAGTGCCGCGCTGCTGGATATGAACTGGCACAGTATCAGCGCCGATAAAGCACCGCAGGATGTCGACTCCTTCGAAGCCGCAGCCCTTGAGAAAGAGCAACTCAATCTCCCGGCCATACCGCCACGCTATCGTAGCAGCTATTTTGCCCATATTTTCGGCGGCGGTTACGCGGCGGGTTATTACGCCTATCTCTGGACGCAAATGCTGGCCGACGACGGCTACCAGTGGTTTGTGGAGCAGGGCGGATTGAACCGCGAGAACGGGCAGAAATTCCGTGAGGCGATTTTGTCCCGAGGGAATAGCACTGATTTAGCTGAACTTTATCGCGCGTGGCGTGGGCATGATCCGCAGATTGAACCAATGCTGGTAAATCGCGGATTAAATTCGTAAGGACTTTTTCAGGCTGGAAACAAAACCGGGCATCGAGTGGATGAGCCGAGCGCAACGGTCACCGCTGGTGGTGGTGGCAAATCGCAGTTGGTGATGCCCACCCTGATTCAAATGGGTTATGGCGAACGCCCTGGACAAGCGCCGTGAGTACTGGACTGGATAAGCCGCTGGGAACGGTTGTTGCTGGCGGCGGCAAATTTGGGCTGGTAGCAGCTAATTTGGTTAAACACTTTGGCGGTAACTACCAGGGCGCAGGTGTGCCTCTGGATGAACCGGCCCATACGGTTACTACCACGGATCACCATGGCCTGGTCACATCGCACCTGGTGATGCTGCGTGGTACCTGTCAGGATAGCCGGGTAGTGGATGCTCCAGCACCGGGTTTAACAGCTGGCGGCACTCATGTCGGGGAAGTGAAGACCACGCTTGCTGTCGAAGGCTACAACGAAGAACGCGCCCGGCAAGTACTCGAGTTCCTTCGCGAGTATTGCAGCGAGGACTCCGACGGCTCAGTTATAGTGGATGGCGTGCTGTATCGGATCGTTGATATTGGGATGCGCATGCTCCAGCCACACGAACTGTACCGGGCGCAGGGATTCCCGGACTGGTACGTCATCGACCGGGACTATCGCGGACTGAAGTACACGAAGGATGAGCTGGTGGCCCGGTGTGGGAATGCAGTCCCACCGTCGTATGCTGGAGCACTGGTAAGGGCAAACCTACCCGAGCTGTGCAGAACTAAGTAAGCTGCATAATCGATTAAAGTGAAGCCGCTTAAACGCGGCTTTTTAATGCAATCGCTGCATAACGCGAACAGAAGATATTATACCTATTGAACTATAGAGCCATCAAAGAAAGGCGCTTCCGAATTCTGTCAGACTGTGCTTTATGCAGTAATCCGGCCCAGAATTATGGCTCAGCCTGAGAAATTAAACCAGGCGGCAATTGAGAAAAGCCTATCCGTGATTAGATTTTTTAACCCCACCGCCCAATCAAAACGTGATACGCTTACAAAACAATAAAATGGAAGAATGTGAGCTCTGTAAAAATAGGCATCATTTTAATTGATGGGTTATGAACATTCACAACTACGGAGCGGTATAAATGAAATCCTTTGAAAAGCTAGCACTCGGATTGCTTTTTATTACGTCCTCTTCACTTGCATCCAGTGCGACCAGTGGGCTTGTATACAAATCAAACAATGAAACCTTCGTTTTGACAAAGGAATGTGTTTCAGAAGTGAGATTTTACGATGGGGTTTTTGATTCTAAAGTTTTCTACTCAACGAGTATAAGATTAAAAAACACTAAGGACTGTGCCCAAAAGCTAAACGCCATAGTAAAAAATAACGTAGGGGGGCGCTTGCGAACATATTTTAACTCTAAGCTATTAATGGACAGTTACATCGCTAGCGCACTATCTACGGAAAAGGGTTTCAAAATGCCTGTGGAAAATGAACAAATAGGAAAGGATATCGTTCTTTATTACAACAAGAGCAATTAAAACTACCAATTTAAAAATCATGGCCACCGCTTAATGTTATGGCCATGATTTTCACTTCTCATTAGCGTTTAGGAAAATCCAAAGTTACCGTCACAGGAACAGAGTGAGATCTGACCCTTGCATAAGAGTTCCCGGCTCCTGTTGCTGTTAACGAAAATGACCCCGGCCCCATGGTTCTGATGGTTTTCATCTGGTTATACTCAGGATATTTAACCTCAACATCGAATGATGATTCTGTGTTAGATGAAGGACTGAAATTGATAGTTGAAGGTTGTGGATGCTGTAAACTCCCATTGAAACCTTCTAGTACAACCCATTCACTCCAAGCTCCCGGAACTGCAATTACACGGCGGGATTCAAATGGGCCATTGTAGGAAGTTCGTGGCTGACAAAAAACACCGCCTCCAGCTTTGTTAGAGCGAATCTTTTTCATCGTCTCATTGATACGAGCCTCTTTCCCGTTATGAAACTGTGCAAATTTAATTCGATAAATACTATTAGCTAGAGTCTTATCCCCTTTTTTAAGAGCATCTGTAAGCTTTTTATAATCTTGGTCTTGAGTAATATAAGGGCAGTTCTTTTTGCCACAGACAACACAGATATTATTTTCCAGTGCATCTTTGATTTCCTGTGGGAGTTTATCAGGAATTGAATTTGCGCTAATTTTCAAACTATCCCATTCCCATGTTCCTGTCATCATGTTCCATGACAAGCCTGGCTCAGGCGGAACACCTTCATTACAGTTAAAGACATCGTAATTGACGTTGAGGTTATGATCTTTAGGCATAGAAATTCCTTTTAATTAATTTCGATTCTTTTTCTGATTCTTGATATTTCAAGTGCTGATGAGGGAAAGTCCATCTGTCCCTATATTTCATGGTTATAGTTTGCATGACATGCAGGCAAAAACACTTCACTGGCGGTCAAGAAAGATAACCTTGGTTTTATTGATGAAACTTCCTTGTCGTAGGTCAATGCCTGCTGTTCATCCTTAAACCACAGGCATCCAGATCCGGTTAATCACTTAACACGTCAGCGCTTAGGCACTTAAATGACTGTATATTTGTACAGTCAATCAATCGTACATCGCTGATTTAATGTTGTCAATAACAAGAATCATTATCAATTAGGGTGGGGCGTGAGCACTTTACACCCTATATGAGAGGGTAGAAATGAACTTGTTAGGTTTGGCGTATGAGCAACCTGACGACTATGGGACGCAGAGAGATCGGCATATTAATGGTCGCAACCGGGGTGGCCTACTTTGTGTCAGAGTCGATTTAGGAATAGACACAGCGAACCAACAAAATACCAACCTGACAAATAGTGTCACTCCCGATAATTATATTTAGCCGCCGGGGCGGCGCTGACTCGAGACGCCTGAGGTTTTCTTATCAGTCATTTACCCCGGAGTTTTTGGCTGTTTTAAGTGTTAAAAATAACGGTCGTTATTTACACGGAAGTAGCGGAAAAAATTATCCAAATCAGTTAGATAAATGAACTTGCGCTATCATGCCTTTCGCGTGCATACTTAGGCCAAACGAATAAATACTGTTTATCCGTACAGTATTTTGGTGTGTGGTTTTTTGGCTTAGTTAATAATTAAATTTTCTTCCGGCAGCCCTGTTAGGGACTTTCAGACCTCTGGTGAGTTTGTTCCAATAGGGGATTTATCCCTGCCGGTTGAGTGTAAATTTGTTGATAGCAAGAGGGGGTTGTGTGAAAGAAGACCAAGAGCAAGGTGATTGGTACGACATCGTCAGGCGCTCGGATGGCAAGCTGATAGGTTCATTGCCGCTCGATAGCCGATGTCTCGTCTACTCCAGAAATGGGATGGTATCCTGTCGTCCTCTGCTCGAGGATGAAGGGATTCGTAGGTATTGGCATACCCGGACTTCAAAAGCAGGAAAACAACGCTGATGTTTTAGGTAACCCCAGAAGACGGGATCGAGGTGTAATTGTGAATCGCGTTCGCTGAGTAACAAGACTTTCGTTCCCGGCGCCACGTTATAACGGCCGATTGGAGCCGGATCGTACGCAATATCACGCTCGGCTTCGTCAGCAAGAAACGCCAGGTACGCTTCCCGGGTTTGGGCTTGTGCAAAACGTCCACACATAGAAACCTCCTTAAAGGTTAGGTGTTTTCGCCAGTACTCTGTAGTGACTCAGGCCCCGGGTAGAAAATGGCAGATTCTCACTCTGTTAGCCATCACGCCGGGGCAGCTCAGCTCTTTGTGCGCCGTTTACCTCTCATTTACTTTCTCCATGATAGCGTATTAAACGATCCGCAACCCGGCACGGAATACCGGGAACGTAGATACCAAAACACAAAATCTATCCATGCAAGCATTTACCGCCAGTCTCTGGCGGTTTTTTTTTGCCTGCTTTCACGAGCAGAACTGTTTGCGGTACTGGGCAGGCGACAGGGCAAAGTGCTGTCGGAAGTGATGGCGCAACGTAGCGGTATTACCGAAGCCGGTCTGTTCGGCGATACGGTCAATACTGAGGCGGCTGTTCTCCAGAAACTCTTTGGCGCGGGTCAGGCGTTCGTTCAGCAGCCAGCGGGCAGGGGTGGTACCGGTCGCCTCCTGAAAACGTCGCAGAAACGTACGCTGGCTCATCCCCACGCGCTGGGCGAGGGAGCTGACCGTATGCCCCAGGGTCAGATGTTGATGCAGGTAATCGAATAACTGCCCCAGCCGTTGGCTTTCACGCAGTTGTGCCACCGGGCGGCTGAGCTGCTGGGTCTGAGAACCATCGCGATGGGGCGGGATCACCAGGCGGCGCGCGACCTGATTAGCCGCCTCCATGCCATAATCACGTCGCACCACGTGCAGGCACAGATCAATACCCGCAGCGCTCCCCGCGGACGTTAGTAGTTGCCCCTCGTCCTGGTACAGCACATCTTCCACCACGTTAATGCGCGGAAAGCGGCTCTTCAGGGTTTGGGTATAGCGCCAGTGCGTGGTTGCGCGCTGGCCATTCAGTAACCCCGCAGCGGCCAGCACAAAGACGCCTGAGCAAATAGAGAGCAGATGACAGCCTCGCTGCTGTGCCTGTTGCAGGGCTACGCACAGCGCTGACGGCACCGGGCTCTCTACGCCACGCCAGCCAGGAACGACAATCAAATCCGCCTCCTGCAGCAGCGACAGGTCACCATCGGCGACCATGCGGATCCCGCCCGTAGCCCGTAGCTCGCCGCCATCCACAGATGCCACGGCAAAGCGATACCAGTTCTCGCCCATTTCCGGGCGCGGCAGGCCGAAGATCTCCACCGCCACGCCAAACTCAAAAGTACAGAGGCCGTCATAGGCCAGTGCCACCACACGCGGGCGCGCAATATGTCTTAAGTTTGTCATCTTTTTGCTGTTTTCTGGCATAGGTGCTGGCATTCACAGGCATCGTCTCTCGTTACTCTAGTGTTAACACAGACACACAGGAGAAAGCCATGAGTTATGTTACCGAGTTCCCCGTCGCCGAGCCGCAAGAAGCGGTCGCCCATTTTCTGCGTCGTCTGAGCGTAGAGACCGACTGCGCGGATGTGCACCATGCCCTGAGCAGTGGTCAGCAGGATTTCGTGTTACTGCACGTCGTCGGGCAGGCGGCGCATTTTGCCCATCGCCACCTGCCGGGTGCCATCCATTTACCCTGGTCGCAAATCACCGCCGAAAAGATGGCTCAGTGGCCGGAGGGTACGCTGTTCGTCGTTTACTGTGCCGGGCCGCATTGTAACGGAGCCGATCGCGCGGCGCTGAAACTCGCCCGGCTGGGACTGCCGGTGAAGATCATGCTGGGGGGGATCACCGGCTGGGAGGATGAAAACTTCGCCTTCGCCAGCGGCGACTGAGTGCAACATGAATTTTATTCAACACACATGAATTTTTCTCGTTTGCCGTGGCGGGTCGCATGTGACATCTTTTTTGGACATTTAGACATCCAGAAGTCTAAAGATTCATAAGATGAATTATCACTGTCGGCAATCATCTGCCGACAGATAAAGGAGAAAAGCATGCAGCGACATAACGCCCCATACCGCGCCGACGTAGTTGGCAGTTTTTTACGCCCTGACGCGATTAAAGAAGCGCGGGTGAAATTTGCCAACGGTGAGATTGATGCCAGCGCGCTGCGTGCCATAGAGAATGACGCCATCCGCCATGTTGTTGAGCAGCAGTGTGCCTGCGGCCTGCACGTGGTGACGGATGGTGAATTCCGTCGCGCCTGGTGGCACTTCGATTTCTTCGACGGTCTGCAGGGTGTGGAGCGTTACGATTCCAGCCAGGGTATTCAGTTCAACGGCGTGCAGACTAAAGCCCACGGCGTGCGGGTTACCGGCAAACTGGGCTTTGGCGCGCACCCTATGCTGGAAGATTTCCGCTATCTCAAAAGCATTAGCGGTGAAGCGCAGCCAAAAATGACCATCCCCAGCCCGAGCGTGCTGCACTTCCGCGGCGGTCGCAAAGATATCGATGCCACCGTCTATCCTGAACTGGATGCCTATTTTGACGATCTGGCCACCACCTGGCGCGATGCGATCCACGCCTTCTATGAAGCAGGCTGTCGCTATCTGCAACTGGACGACACCGTCTGGGCCTATCTCTGCTCCGACGATCAGCGTCGGCAGATCATTGAGCGCGGTGACGACCCCGAGCAACTGGCCCGCACCTATGCGCGTGTTCTGAACAAAGCGCTGGAGGGCAAGCCCGACGACCTCACCATCGGCCTGCACGTTTGTCGCGGTAACTTCCGTTCAACCTGGATCTCGGAGGGCGGCTACGAGCCGGTGGCCGAAGTTCTGTTTGGCACGGTGAACGTTGACGCTTTCTTCCTGGAGTACGATAACGATCGCAGCGGTGATTTTGCTCCCCTTCGTTTCGTCCGTCCGGGCAAGCAGCAGGTTGTGCTGGGTCTGATCACGACCAAAAACGGCGAGCTGGAGAACCCAGAAGGGGTGAAAGCGCGTCTGGAAGAGGCGAGCCAGTATGTGGCTAAAGATCAGATCTGCCTCAGCCCGCAGTGCGGGTTTGCATCAACGGAAGAGGGCAATAGCCTGACCGAAGCACAACAGTGGGACAAGGTTCGCCTGGTCACCCGCATCGCCAGCGAAGTCTGGTAAAAAATGAGGCACAGCGTTGCACTTAATTAATGCAACGCTGTGCCGCTGCACCATCTCCCTCCGTTAAACCTCGCTAAACCCGCACGCTGTCAACCTGGCATCCTTTTTGCTCATTCACTTCTGAACTGATGTTTTGCTCTTTCAACGTCCTGTCGTCGCGGACGATTTCGCACAGCTTTCATTTCAGGAGTGAAAATATGCACCGTCGTACCTTAATAAAAGCTTTTGCTCTCTCCGCCTCTGTGGTGGCCATGGGGATGAGTTTCAGCGTTCAGGCCGCTGAAACGATCAAAGTCGGCATCATGCACTCGCTCTCCGGCACGATGGCTATTTCTGAAACGCCGCTGAAAGACGTGGCGTTAATGACTATTGATGAAATTAACGCCAAAGGGGGCGTACTGGGTAAAAAGCTGGAGCCGGTGGTGGTGGATCCCGCCTCGAACTGGCCGCTGTTTGCTGAAAAAGCGCGCCAGCTGCTGAGCCAGGATAAGGTTGCCGCGGTGTTCGGCTGCTGGACCTCGGTCTCGCGTAAATCGGTTCTGCCGGTATTTGAAGAGCTGAACGGCCTGCTTTTCTATCCGGTCCAGTACGAAGGGGAAGAGATGTCGCCGAACGTTTTCTACACCGGCGCGGCACCTAACCAGCAGGCGATCCCGGCGGTGGAGTATCTGTTGGGTGAAGATGGCGGCAGCGCGAAGCGCTTCTTCCTGCTGGGCACCGACTACGTCTATCCACGCACCACTAACAAAATCCTGCGCGCTTATCTGCACTCGAAAGGGGTTCAGGATAAAGATATTGAAGAGGTCTATACGCCCTTTGGTCACAGCGACTACCAGACCATCGTCTCCAGTATCAAAAAATTTGCCGCTGGCGGCAAAACCGCAGTGGTCTCTACCATTAACGGCGACTCTAACGTTCCCTTCTATAAAGAGCTGGCGAACCAGGGGGTAAAAGCCACCGACGTGCCGGTCGTCGCCTTCTCGGTTGGGGAAGAAGAGCTGCGCGGTATCGACACCAAACCGCTGGTGGGGAATCTGGCCGCCTGGAACTATTTCGAATCGGTCGATAACGCTGACAACCAGCAGTTTGTGGCCGCGTATAAAGCCTACGCCAAAGCGCATAAGCTGCCGAACGCCGATACCGTGGTGACCAATGACCCGATGGAAGCCACCTATGTGGGGATCCATATGTGGGCTCAGGCGGTTGAGAAGGCCGGTACCACCGACGTGGATAAAGTGCGTGCCGCTATGGCGGGCCAGTCCTTTAAAGCGCCGTCTGGCTTCACCCTGACCATGGATGAAACCAACCACCACCTGCATAAGCCAGTGATGATCGGTGAAATCGAAGATAACGGTCAGTTCAACGTGGTCTGGCAGACCGATGCCACGGTGCGCGCTCAGCCATGGAGCCCGTTTATCGCCGGTAACGATAAAAAACCCGACACCCCTATCAAAACCGCCAGTAACTAAGTTCAGGGAGATCAGCCATGAGCATGCTGCGCTTACTCATCGCCATCATGTGGCTTGCCGGGCTGGTGCCAGGGATGGCGCAGGCAACGGACGCCGATACCTTTGTTGCCGCCAGCCGCAGCCAGCAGGCGGTACTGCTCGGGGAGTGGGCGACGACGCCGGACCCGGCCAGGCTGCCGCTGTTACAGGCACTGCAACAGGAGAATCTTTACGTCGATGCAAAGAAACACGCCTTTACCCGCCACAACGGGCGCTATGACACCCTGAGCAGCGCCGCGACGCCGCAGGGACAGCCTAAGGCGGTGCGGCTAACTAACCGTCTACGTATTGCCGCCGCCACCGCGCTGGCAACCCATCAGCTTATCAGTGACAACGTCACGGATCGTCTTGCTGCGGCAAAGCTGCTGCAGCGGGATGCCCAGCCCGCGATGCTGGGTTTTATGCAGCAGCGGCTGAACGCCGAGCAAAACGAGGCGATACGCCAGGCGCTCAATCTGGCGATTGCCCGCCTGCAACTGTCCAGCCCGCAGGCAGAAGTGCGCCGCCAGGCCGTGACCGCGCTGGGTGAGGCAGACGACGCCGGGGCGCAGGCGCTGCTTACGCCCTACACGCAGGCGCAAACCGAACCCGATGCCAGCGTACGCGCGGCGGCAAGCCACAGTCTGAAGCAGATTGAGCGTCGGCTGATGATAGGCGATCTTCTGGGCCAGGCCTTTATGGGGCTGTCACTCGGCTCCATTTTACTGCTGGCGGCGCTCGGGCTGGCGATCACCTATGGCCTGCTGGGGGTGATCAATATGGCGCATGGCGAAATGCTGATGCTTGGCGCGTACGCCACCTGGATTGTGCAGCAGGCGATGGCGCAATTCACGCCTCAGTGGCTGGGGCTCTATCCGCTGGTGGCGCTGCCGGTCGCCTTTCTGCTAACTGCCGGGATTGGAATGGCGCTGGAGCGCACGGTGATCCGCCATCTGTATGGCCGTCCGCTGGAGACGCTGCTCGCCACCTGGGGCATCAGCCTGATGCTGATCCAGCTGGTGCGTATGGGTTTTGGGGCGCAAAACCTCGAAGTCGCAAATCCCGGCTGGCTCTCCGGCGGGGTACAGGTTTTTGCCAACCTCATATTGCCGTGGAACCGCATTGTCGTGTTGGTGTTTGTCATGATGGTGCTGTTCTTCACCTGGCTGGTGCTGAACAAAACGCGTCTTGGGCTCAACGTCCGGGCAGTCACGCAAAACCGCAATATGGCTGCCTGCTGCGGGGTGCCCACCGGGCGGGTCGATATGCTGGCGTTTGGCCTCGGATCGGGCATTGCCGGGCTGGGCGGCGTGGCGCTTTCGCAACTGGGCAACGTCGGTCCTGAATTGGGTCAGGGCTATATCATCGACTCCTTCCTGGTGGTTGTACTCGGGGGCGTCGGACAGCTGGCAGGTAGCGTCGCGGCCGCGTTCGGGCTGGGTATCTTCAATAAAATTCTGGAGCCGCAGATGGGCGCCGTGCTGGGCAAAATACTCATCCTGGTGGCGATTATTCTGTTTATCCAGAAACGGCCGCAGGGTCTGTTTGCACTGAAAGGGAGGGTAATTGACTAATGAGCCAGCCACTGACATTAACCCTGGCGCGCAAAGCGCCACGTACCGCACCGATTGTCGGCAGTCTGCTATTGGCGGCGCTCCTGGTGCTGCCCTTTCTGTCGCTCTTGCCGGCCACCCATCCGCTGGCAGTATCGACCTGGATGTTGACCCTGGTTGGCAAAATTCTCTGCTACGCCATCGTAGCGGTGGCCCTCGATCTGGTCTGGGGTTACGCGGGCATGTTGTCACTGGGGCACGGGATCTTCTTCGCCCTCGGCGGGTATGCCATGGGTATGTACCTGATGCGTCAGGCCTCGGGCGATGCGTTGCCCGCCTTTATGTCGTTTCTTTCCTGGAACGAGTTACCCTGGTTCTGGTGGGGGACACAGCACTTTGCGTGGGCGCTGGCGCTGATTGTTCTGGCTCCCGGTTTGCTGGCGCTGGTATTCGGCTGGTTTGCCTTCCGGTCAAAGATCAAAGGGGTCTATTTCTCGATCATGACTCAGGCGCTCACCTTTGCCGGAATGCTGCTCTTCTTTCGCAATGAGACCGGCTTTGGCGGCAACAACGGCTTCACCGGTTTTACCACGCTGCTGGGCTTCCCGGTTACCGCCATCTCGACGCGCATTACGCTGTTTCTTGCCACCGTGCTGCTGCTGGCCGCCTCGCTGGCTATCGGCTATGCGCTGGCGAAAAGCAAGTTTGGCCGCATTTTGACGGCGGTACGCGACGCGGAAAACCGCCTTACCTTCTGCGGTTACGATCCGCGCGGCTTTAAGCTGCTGGTCTGGACCCTCTCGGCCGTCCTCTGCGGGCTGGCAGGTGCGCTATATGTGCCGCAGGTGGGCATCATCAACCCCAGCGAAATGTCGCCCACAAACTCCATTGAGGCCGCCATCTGGGTGGCGCTGGGCGGGCGCGGCACGCTCATTGGCCCGGTGATCGGGGCGGCGCTGGTCAACGGGGCCAAAAGCGTCTTTACCGTGGCAATGCCGGAATACTGGCAGCTGTTCCTCGGCCTGATTTTCATCGCCGTCACGCTATTCTTGCCGCGCGGCGTGATTGGCCTGTTACGTAAGGGAGAAAAATAATGCAGCCCGCCGAAACCCTCTTTACCCGCCAGCTGCCGGGGGATCGCTTCCGCGACCAGACCGACCCGGTTCTGCAGCTGGAAAACATTACCGTCAGCTTCGATGGCTTTAAAGCCCTGAGCGATCTCTCGCTCAATATTGGCGTGGGCGAGCTGCGCTGCGTAATCGGTCCCAACGGGGCGGGCAAAACCACGCTGATGGATGTGATTACCGGCAAAACGCGCCCCCAGAGCGGGCGGGCCATTTACGATCAATCGACCGATCTCACCACCCTGGAGCCGATGATGATTGCCCGTCAGGGGATCGGGCGTAAGTTTCAAAAACCGACGGTCTTCGAGGCGCTTACCGTCTGGCAAAACCTTGAGCTGGCGATGAAGGGCGATAAAACGGTCTGGGCCAGCCTGCGGGCGCGTCTGAGCAGCGAGCAGGGGGACCGCATCAATGAGATGCTGACTCTGCTGCGGCTGAGCGCCGAGCGGGATCGTCTGGCAGGACTCCTTTCGCACGGGCAGAAACAGTTTCTGGAGATTGGCATGTTGCTGGTGCAGGATCCGCATCTCCTTTTGCTGGACGAACCTGCCGCCGGCATGACCGATGCGGAAACGGAATACACGGCCGAGCTGTTTCGCACCCTGGCGGAAAAACACTCTCTGATGGTGGTAGAGCATGATATGGGGTTTGTTGAAACTATTGCCGATCACGTCACGGTGTTACATCAGGGGCGGGTCCTGGCAGAAGGCTCATTACGTGACGTTCAGGCCAACGAACAGGTGATTGAAGTCTATCTTGGCCGCTAAGGAGCCAGCCATGCTACAGGTTAACAAACTGAATCAGTATTACGGCGGTAGTCATATCCTGCGCGGCGTGAGCTTCGAGGCGCATACCGGAGAGGTGACCTGCCTGCTGGGGCGTAACGGGGTGGGGAAAACCACCTTGCTGAAATGCCTGATGGGGTTGGTGCCCGCCCGCACTGGCGAGGTGTTCTGGCAGGGTAAAAAGATCACCAAAGCCTCGCCGCACCAGCGGGTACAGGCCGGGGTGGCCTATGTGCCGCAGGGACGGGAGATCTTCCCCCGTCTGACGGTGGAAGAGAACCTGCTGCTGGGGTTATCGCGCTTTCCGGCGCGTGAAGCGAAGCGGGTGCCAGACGATATCTGGCAGCTTTTCCCCGTTCTGCAGGAGATGAAACACCGCCGCGGCGGCGATCTCTCCGGCGGACAGCAGCAGCAGCTGGCCATTGGCCGGGCGCTGGCCAGTCGGCCGCAGTTACTTATTCTGGATGAACCTACCGAAGGCATTCAGCCTTCGGTGATCAAAGAGATTGGCCAGGTGATCCGCGAGCTGGCGAATCGGGGAGATATGGCCATTTTACTGGTCGAGCAGTTTTATGATTTTGCCGCCGGGCTGGCGGACAGTTATCTGCTGATGTCGCGGGGGAGCATCATTCAGCGTGGCCGCGGCGAGAATATGGAGCAGGAGGGGGTACGCGGTCTGGTCGCCATTTAAAGGGCGTTGCGCTTAGTGATGTTATATTATAACATCCTTACTCTTTACAACGGAGTGAGGACATAAGAGTGGCTGGACAGATTGGTAAACTTGCAATGACTTTGGGGGCGCTGTTAATGGGTGGGCAGGCCTGGGCCCATTCACACGGTCATCAGATGACCGAAGCGGAACAGAAAGCGGCGAACGGCGTATTTGACGATAAAGATGTGCAAGAGCGCCCGCTCTCCAACTGGGACGGCGTCTGGCAGTCGGTCTATCCGTTCCTGCTGAGCGGTGATTTAGACCCGGTATTCAAAAAGAAAGCGGAAAAAGAGAAGAGCAAATCTTTTGACGAGATTAAAGCCTATTACCGCACGGGTTATGCCACCGACGTAGAGACCATCGGAATTGAAAACAACGTGATGGAGTTCCACACCGGCAAGAACGTGAGCCGCTGTGAATACGTCTCTAACGGTTATAAAATCCTGACCTACGCTTCAGGTAAGAAGGGAGTGCGTTATCTGTTCGAGTGTAAGGATGCCAGCAGCAAGGCGCCAAAGTTCGTTCAGTTCAGTGACCACACCATTGGCCCGCGTCAGTCAGCCCATTTCCATATCTTTATGGGCAACACCTCGCATGAAGCGCTGCTGAAAGAGATGGATAACTGGCCAACCTACTATCCGAACGAGATGTACAAAGAGCAGGTGGTTGACGAGATGCTGCACCACTAATTTCTACAAGGCGAGGGGATCCTCGCCTCTGTTTTATACGGTCTCAGGAACGTCCCCCTGCCACGCCTTCACATTCATCCCTCGCAGGATCATCAGCCAGGCAATAACGATCGCCACCATCATGATGGCAAACAGCGACCAGTGCGGCAGATGGGTGAGGATAATTCCGGTGATCATGGGGTTAAAGGCTGCGCCCAGCCAGCCCAGCGCCTGTGCGGAAAAGTAGCTGGCCTTCATCCCCGGCGGCGCGATATTGTCGATCAACATATATTCCCCCGGGGCATAGATAATCTCGCCGACGGTAAAGATCGCCGCTGCCACGCCCCAGTAAATCAGGTTATTGCCCGACACCATAAAGCCTGCCAGCCCCAGCACGAAAAAGAGCGTCCCCAGAGTCATTAGTGGGCGGATATTTTTACCCGTCAGCTTACGGCCAATCAGGTATTGCAAAGAGACCACCATCGCCGCGTTGACCGGCAGGACCACCGCCACCACCTGTTGGGCAAAGTCGCTGTCGTAATCGGCGGCCAGGACGTACTGAGAGATACAGCTGGCGAAGGAGCCGCCCACGTAGGAGGCGAGCAGACCAGAGAGGGTATACCAGAACAGCGCCCGGTCTTTCAGCAGTATTGAAGGCTGCCAGGCGACGGGCGCGGATTCGCTGGCAGCGGCTTCGACACGCTGCACCCATAGCTGGATAAAGACCAGCGGCAGCGCAGCGCAGAGCGCCGCCAGCCAGAAGGGCAGTTGCAGGCTGTACATCACCAGCAGGGTGCCAATCGGCGGGCCGATGGTCCAGCCGATGTTGAGAAAGCTGTAATTGAGCGAGAAAATTTTCGCCTTTTGGCCTGGGGTAAGCACATCGGAAAACCAGGCTTTCAGCACGGTGGCGAAGACCGAGTAGGCGCAGTTAATCAGGGCAAAGAAGAGCACCACCAGGGTGACATTATCCACCAGCGGAATGGCGATAAAGCCAAAGATAAAAGCCGTAATGGAGACCAGCATATAGCGCTTTTTATCGAACTTATCCGCGAGGATGCCAAACCCCATACTGAACACCACGCCGATCGTCAGGGCCACCGTCAGCGCATAACCGATATTCTCCACGCTCATCGCATAGACGCGGGTGAGGTAGATGGTCATGAAAGGTAAGGTCGCGCCGCGTCCAATTGTTAATAACAATGACGAAGCCAGCAGCGCTGCGGTTGAGCGCCTGAGTGATGGTTTCATTATTCCTGCCCGACAATTGCTTATGATTATTTTGTTGTGTCTTATCAGGATTAACACGGCATAAGCGGCTTGTATAGCACCTAATTTATCCCTAAGTGCTTCGCCTGACTGCCAGAATTAATGATCTGTTCTTCACGCTTTTTTTTCGCTACTTTGGTTCTCTTTACAAAAATTTAATAAACAGGGGCAGAGTATGACGCGTAAAGACGGGCTACTGGCGTTACTGGTGGTGGTCGTATGGGGGCTCAATTTTGTGGTCATCAAAGTTGGGCTGCACAATATGCCGCCCCTGATGCTGGCCGGGCTGCGTTTTCTGCTGGTGGCCTTTCCCGCGCTCTTTTTTGTCGCCCGCCCGCAGGTGCCGTTTCGTCTGCTGCTGGGCTACGGCCTGACCATCAGCTTTGGACAGTTCGCCTTCCTCTTTTGCGCGATTAACTTCGGTATGCCAGCCGGACTCGCCTCGCTGGTCCTTCAGGCCCAGGCTTTCTTCACCATCATTCTGGGGGCCGTAACCTTTGGCGAACGGCTGCAGGGCAAACAGCTGGCAGGGATCACGCTCGCGGTCTTTGGCGTACTGGTACTGGTAGAGTCCAGCCTGAATGGCCAGCACGTAGCGTTACTGGGCTTTATGCTCACCCTGGCGGCCGCCTTTAGCTGGGCCTGCGGAAACATTTTCAATAAAAAAATCATGCTGCTGGCGTCGCGCCCGCCGGTGATGTCGCTGGTGGTATGGAGTGCGCTGATCCCCATTCTGCCCTTTATGGTGGCCTCCTGGCTGCTGGATGGCCCACAGGCGATGCTGCAAAGTCTGGTGAATATCGATCTCACCACCATTTTATCGCTGGTCTACCTGGCGTTTGTCGCCACCATTGTCGGATACGGCATCTGGGGAACGCTGCTGGGACGTTATGAGACCTGGCGTGTGGCACCGCTGTCGCTGCTGGTTCCTGTGGTAGGGCTGGCCTCTGCGGCGCTGCTGCTGGACGAGAAGCTGAGTGCACTGCAGCTGCTCGGGGCGGTACTGATTATGGCGGGGCTTTATATCAACGTCTTTGGGTTTCGCTTTCGCCGGGCGGCGCAGGTAAGGGGCTAAAAAAAGCCCCGCAAGCGCGGGGCAAATACGAATTACAGGTCGTGGTTGTAGTACGGCACGCCTAATTCGTCGGATTTATCGCTGCCAGCGCCCATATGGTTAAAATCGAACGGCGACTGGTCATGTGCAGAAGGCAGGATCATCGCATCGCGATTATTCTGCTGCACAGCGCGGGGAGTTTGCTCCGCAAAGCTCTGGCCGGAGACCAGCACCAACAGGGTGAGGGCGGCGGAGATAAACAATTTCATGATTTCCTCGATACGTCTTGAAAGGCGATTAACAACTACAGTGGTTTAGCGGCATCAAATAACGAGACTCACCGTGCATGTTGGTGATGCGATACTTGTGCGGCGGCACGTCGAAATAGTTTTTAAACGTGCGGGTCAGGGTCTGTTGCGATTCAAACCCATAACGCTCCGCCAGATACAAAATCGGCTCGTTGCTCTCTTTCAGCTTCTGGGCGATTTCCGTTAACTTGCGGCTGCGGATGTATTGACCTAATGAATGGCCTGTCTCTTTTTTAAACATCCGTTGCAGGTGCCACTTGGAATAACCTGAACGCTCAGACACCTTCTCAAGTGAGAGCGGCGATTCCAGGTTATCTTCGATCCAGTCCAAAATGCTATGAATTGTAATAGCGTCAGTATTGCGTCTGGACATCGTCATACCTCTTTCTGTTTACGGCAGGATTTTCTTAAGCAAATGCTCAAGAGTTGCCACTTCATCCGCCGTTAAGTTTTTTGTTAGTTCCTGGTGTAATTCTTGCCCTACTAATTGATGACATTGCTCACACATTGCTGCGCCGTCGCTGGTCAACTGCACCAGTACGCCGCGTTTGTCATTCGGGTTAGGGCGTCTTTCAATCCATCCTTTGCAGACCAGTCGATCCATCATGCGCGTCAGGGCGCCAAGATCGACGGATAAGACCTTTTTGAGCTCAACCGGCGTGATACACCCTTCGCAACGCACAGAACAAAGGACTTTGAACTGGGTGGCAGTGATGTCCAGCGGCGACAAATAGTCATTGAGCAAGCGGTCTTTTTTTTGGTTAACCATATAGATAAGGCGACCCAGTGGGATAATTTCGTTGAAGAGATCACTGGTGCTTTTCACAATGGTTGCCCTGGCAAGTAGTTTAATCACGGCAGATATTATTGCTCAGGCAAGTATAAGTCAACTGAATGTATTCCCCGATGCCACGATTTGCTAAAACGTTTCATGAACTTTTTTTTAGCTTTTTCAAATCAATTACATAACTGAAGATTATTTATCACCGGGCGTAAAGAGTCAGAATTGGCGCGCCGTAGCCTAAACCCGCTTTAACACCGTATACTTCCTGAGTTGATGAATGGAAAAGGATGACACGCACTATGGTAGAGCTCTTACAAGCCATCGGTCTTGGGCTGGTGGTCCTGCTGCCGCTGGCAAACCCGTTAACGACCGTGGCGCTCTTTCTCGGTCTTGCGGGGGACATGAACAGCGCGGAACGTAACCAACAGTCTCTGATGGCCTCGGTTTACGTCTTTGCAATCATGATGGTGGCTTACTACGCCGGACAGCTGGTGATGAACACCTTTGGGATCTCGATTCCTGGCCTGCGTATCGCCGGGGGCCTGATTGTGGCCTTTATCGGTTTCCGTATGCTCTTTCCGGCGCAAAAAGCGCACGAAAGCCCGGAGGCAAGAAGCAAATCGGAAGAGCTGGAGGATAAACCTGGTGCGAATATCGCCTTTGTTCCCCTGGCGATGCCCAGTACGGCCGGGCCGGGTACCATCGCGATGATCATCAGTTCCGCCTCCACCGTGCGCGATAATACAACCTTTCCTGACTGGGTCATCATGGTGGCCCCACCGCTGATCTTTGCGCTGGTAGGCGTCATTTTATGGGCCAGCCTGCGCAGCTCGGGCGCCATTATGCGCTGGGTAGGTAAGGGCGGGATCGAGGCTATCTCGCGGCTGATGGGCTTCCTGCTGGTCTGTATGGGCGTGCAGTTCATCATTAATGGCGTGCTGGAAATTATTAAGACCTATCACTAATAAAAAAGGGTGGCTTGAGCCACCCTTTTTTTATCCGTGTTGCGGCCGCTCTTCCAGCGACACCGGCCACTTACGAAACACCAGCACTGACCAGATTAACGCCACCAGCGCCGGTATCGCCCCCAGGTAACCGATAGCGGACATCGAAAGATGCAGGCTGATTTGATTTCCAACCAGCGCGCCCGCACCAATGCCGATGTTAAAAATGCCGGAGAAGAGCGACATCGCCACGTCGGTGGCATCTGGCGCCAGCGCCAGCACTTTAACCTGCATGCCCAGGCCGATAATCATGATCGCCACGCCCCAGAAGATGCTCAGAATGGCAAGGTTCGACTCGCTCCCCGACGCCGGTAGCAGCAACAGCAGACACGCCAGCAGCAGGCCAATCGCGCCGCTAACCAGTAACGAGGCGTGGCGATTACCCAGCTTGCCAAACAACACACTGCCAACAATGCCCGCGCTACCCAATATCAGCAGCAGAACTGTGGCAAATCTGGCGCTAAAGCCGGCAACCGTCTGCACAAAAGGTTCGATGTAGCTATAAGCCGTGTAGTGGGCGGTCACCACGACAACGGTCAGCAAATAGATGCTCATCAGCGCCGGGCGACGGAAAAGCAGGGGCAGGCTTTTCAGCGAGCCAGAGTGTTCGCTCGGCAGTTTTGGGAGTAATTTAATCAGACACAGCAGGGTGATCAGCGCGCCCATTCCGATGACAAAAAACGTGGTGCGCCAGCCAAAATATTGTCCTACGAGGCGGCCAATCGGCAGCCCAAGCACCATGGCCAACGCGGTGCCCGTTGCCAGCAGGCTCAACGCCTGAGCGCGTTTGCCCGCCGGGGCCAGACGAATGGCCAGCGAGGCGGTGATCGACCAGAAGATGGCATGAGCAAAGGCGATACCGATGCGGCTCACCACCAGCACGGTGAAATTCCACGCCAGAAACGACAGCACGTGACTGGCAATGAACAACACAAAAAGTGCAATCAGCAATTTACGCCGCTCCACCTGACTGGTGAGCAACATAAAGGGTAACGACATCATTGCCACCACCCACGCATAGATGGTCAGCATGATCCCGACCTGCGCGGTTTCCATGCCAAAGCTGCTGGCAATGTCGGAGAGCAGGCCAACGGGCACAAATTCGGTGGTGTTAAATATAAACGCTGCAATCGCAAGCGTAACCACCCGTAGCCACGCGACCCTGCGGGAATCAGTGTTGATTGTCATAATTTGTCTGGGAATCGTTACGTAAAGAAGAGGAGGCGATCTTAAAACCATCGCTGGTGAAAAGACAATCATTTTGTGACGTAGATCTCAAAATCACCGTTAGAGAAAGGGTGGTGAAATCGGACAATTTGCATGAATATAGGATGCAACATCACATTAACAACCGGAAAAGCGATGCAGAAATATGATTATTATCTGGTAGATGCGTTCAGCGACGGCCCATTTAGCGGTAATCCTGCGGCGGTCTGTCCGCTACCAGACTGGCTGCCGGACGATACGCTCCTCAGGATGGCGCAAGAGCACAATCAGTCAGAAACGGCCTTCTTTGTCTGTCATAAAGAGGGCATCACGCTGCGCTGGTTTACCACCACCACGGAGGTGAATCTTTGCGGCCATGCGACGCTGGCGACGGCATATGTCCTGTTTAATGAACTGGGTTACCCAGATCCCCGCCTCCATTTTGAGACCGCCTCCGGCACGCTAACGGTGACCCGCGACGGCGACTGGCTCACGCTCGATTTCCCGGCCTGTCCGACAGAGAAGCAAACGCCGCCTCCGCAAATGCTGGCCGCGCTGGGGATTGAGCGCTACGTCGAGGCTCGTAAAGGCCGTGCCTGGGTCGTGGTGCTGGAAAATCGACAGCAGGTGGAAGCCGTCACTCCGAATATCAGCGCTATGATCTCCGGTGAACATAAAGTGTGTATTACCGCCCCGGGCGAGGGCGAGTATGACTTTGTCAGCCGTTTCTTTTCACCGGGCGTCGCACTCTGGGAAGATCCGGTCACCGGCTCGGCGCATACCATGCTTATCCCTTACTGGGCGGACAAGTTGGCTAAGACCACTCTGCTGGCGCGACAAGTCTCAGCCCGGGGCGGTGAGGTACGTTGTCAGTTGAACGGCGATCGCGTCATGATGGGCGGGAAGGCGTCGCTGTATATGAAAGGGCAGCTGTTTATTCGTGAATAACAAAGGGGTAACCCAATGAAAGAAATTGCATTTTATCTGGTCGATGCGTTTAGCGATCGCGCTTTTAGTGGCAACCCTGCTGCCGTCTGTCCGCTTGAAAGCTGGCTGCCGGACGACATCCTGTTAAAGATGGCACAACAGCATAACCAGTCCGAGACGGCCTTTTTTGTCCGCACGGACGCAGGCTTCGAGGTGCGCTGGTTTACCACCCAGGATGAGATTAACCTCTGCGGCCATGCGACGCTTGCCAGCGCGCACGTCATTTTTGAATACCTCGACTACCCGGCAACGGAGATCCTCTTTTCCACCCGCTTTGTTGGCGACCTGAAGGTCTCGCGTAACGGCGACTGGCTCACGCTGGACTTCCCGGCCTGGAGCAGCGACGCGGTCGACAATCCCCCCGCGCTGCTGTTTAGTGCGCTCGGTATTCCGGCGTCCAGCGCGGTGCGGGTCGGGCGTGATTATATGGTCGTGCTGGAAAACCAGCAGCAGGTTGAATCCCTGACCCCGGCTATCGAGGCGCTGAAACCACTAGGTAAAATGGTGTGCGTTACTGCGCCAGGCGATGAAGTGGATTTCGTTAGCCGCTTCTTCTGCCCGGGCGAATCGGTGGCAGAAGACCCGGTCACCGGCTCCGCGCACAGTATGCTGATCCCCTGGTGGAGTGAGCAACTCGGCAAAACCCAAATGACCGCACGTCAGGTTTCCGCTCGCGGCGGCGATCTGCGCTGTGAACTCAAGGGAGACCGCGTGCTGATGAGCGGCCAGGCGGCGCTTTATTTGAAAGGCACGGTGTTTCTTCGTTAACATCCCGCGGGCGGCGTGAAATTCCGCCCGCGTTAAAAGCAGCCAATCCCCCTCCCAACGTTTTCCCGGAAAGCGCCTCGCAGTTTTGAGCATGCCTGTTCGCGTACCTTGTTAATGACCTTAACCCAGCGACGCCCCACCGCAGAGCACCCACTCCTGACCGGTGATCGGGGCCGCTTCCTCACTCAGTAGAAAATTCACCGCAGCGGCCACCTCCTGAGGAAGGATCAGGCGACCCATGGGGGGGACTCTGGGTGGGGAAGAGACGCGTCCGGGGTCGCTAAGCATCGGCGTCTGGGTCGCGCCGGGCGCGACCACATTGGCGGTGATACCCCGTGGCGCCAGTTCCGCCGCCCAACTGCGAATCATCCCTACCAGCGCGGCTTTGGTGGCGACATACTGCGATCGGCCCGCGGCACCCCGGGAGGTCCGGCTGCCGATAACAACCAGCCGTCCACCGGGGCGCATTTGCGGTACAAAGTGGTTAAAAAGCTGCTCGGCAGCATGAACATGCAGGCCCCAGAGCCGGGCGCTGATGGTCGGATCCAGTTCGCCGAGCGGGGCGGCAGCCATCATGCCGGCGGCATGGACGATCGCCTGCGGTACAGGCAGGGTAGCGAGTGCGGCGGCAAGCGCGTCGCTGTCGCTAAGATCCACATTCACGCAGCGATAGTTCGCATGATCCAGGGGTAAACCGCGCCGGCTCAGGCCGATAACCTGCCAGCCTTCATCAAGCAGGCGCTGCACAATGGCTTCGCCGATTCCTGAGCTTGCACCCGTTACGATGGCACTGGGCATGTCACACCTCCAGCAGGGCGCGCGGCACCTTGAATACCGCTTTGCGCACGGTCATGGAATCGTCTAAGGCACATAACGCCTGATGCGGCTCGCCGGGCAGGAAAACTGCAAAAGCACCGGGAGTTAACTTGATGCTGACCGGGAGCGCAGCGCCGGTGGCGATAAAGAGATCCGGTTTGCGCTCTTCATCCTGCGGCTGCGCCAGCGACTGCACACCTGCGTTGATCATCTCGATGCCGGCCAGCATAACCTGAATATCCGCCCACTGGTGATGATACTCCGTATGGCGCTGGGTCTGCGGCTGGGTCTGCGCCGGGCCGATATGGCAAAACCATGCGCAACCTTCCGGCTGCCAGCGACCATCGTCCCGGGCGGCAAGCGCCGCCAGGGTGCAGTCAGCGCGCGTCAGGATGGACAGCAGCGCGGTGGGGAGCCCTGCCAGCGGCAGGGCGTTCAGATGGCCGATGATCACTGTGATGACTCCTTAACCCATTCAGGCGAGACACGCACATATTTGATCGCCTGACGGAAATAGGTGTAAGCGATGTGTAGCGTGCCGTCGGCGCCCTGTTTAATACTGGGGTAGGAGAACTCGCGGTTCAGCTTCTCCAGCGAGTTATTCGTCATGCAGTAGCCATCGCCTTCATCAAGATTGCGCTGCCACGCCCAGCTCTTTCCGCCGTCGGCCGAAATAGCTACCGTCATCGGTGCGCGCGGGGCACCCCAGAAGGCGGTGCGCTCTCCGGTCGCTTCTGGTTCTTTACGGTCATCACCATCGTCGATCTCGTCATACAGTGAGGCGCGACGCTCCAGCGCTCCGGCTGCGCTCATGTGGTTGAACACCAGCGCCAGCTCACCGCTGGCAAGGGTGGTGACCTGGATAGAGGAGTTGTTGTTCGGCAGCGCCGTGGGTTCCGGTACAGACCAGCTTTCGCCCTGATCCTGCGACTGGCTGATATAGATATTATCCGCCCAGCGGCTACGGTAGAGCGCCACCAGATGCCCATTTTTCAGCGGCGTAATGTTCATATGGACGCAGCCCAGACTTTGCGGCACCTCGACATCGCGCCAGCTTTTCCCCCGATCGGCAGAGATTTTCACCGCGCTAATATCATCGTTTCCGACCCATTTCTCGCCCGGTCGGGTGCGGCAATAGAAGACTGGCAGCAGCCAGTTACCGTTTTCGAGAACGGTGATGGGCTGGCGGATAAAGGTACCCGGTTTATCCAGCAGAGTAGCAATCTCACCCCAGGTTTGGCCAAGATCACGAGACTGGCGGTAACGCACGATGGCGGTATCCTGGTTGCCGGAGATCTGCGCGGTCCACAGCAGCCACAGTACGTTGTCCGGCGCGAGGAATAGCACCGGGTTCTGCTCGGAGCGGCTGGCATCGTCAGAGAGCTTTACCGCCTCGCTCCACTGGTTGCTACCGGGAGCCAGGCGTGACCCCCATACAGAAATATCAGCAATCCCTTCCTGGGTGCCGCCGAACCAGACGCACATCAGCGTGCCATCCGGCAGGGGCAGCAGGTTGGCGGCATGGTTCTGCGGACAGGAAGAGGGCAGCATGGCCGTTTCCACGCGGGCATCCTGCGGCAGCGGGCGAACAATCCCGTCACGGGTTACGGTTACAGACATATCAGACTCCATTATGTTGAACAGGGGCAGGCGCTTTGCGATCCGCTTTATTGGGGATCAAACGGTCGAGAACCATAATCACCGCCGGGGTGACCAGCGCAATATACATATTGTTAATCCCAAACGGATCGCCCAGCAGATACCAGACCGAGGTGACTACGCAGGCGCCAATCAGCCCGGCATTCGCCCCGCGGGCGCTCTTAAAGAACGGGGCGTAGAAGGCGATGATGGCCACAACCGTAATCGACAAACGAATAGCGCGAGTAAAGAACGACAGTTTCAGGACTTCCGGGACCAGCAGCACAAAGATTAACGGCAGGAAGCCAATCAACAACGACAGCCAGCGGGTCGCTTTAAACTCCTGCTCCGGGGTCGGGTTGCGGTAGGGCACGTAGAAATCTTTCACCACCAGCGAGGCGATAGCGAGCGCCACGGTGCTGACGCTGACAAAGATGGAGGCAACAAGTGACGTTGTCACCAGTCCCGCCAGCCACGGATTCATGTCCTGCAGGAAGATAGGCATTGCGTACAGGCTGTTAATCTCCGGATGCAGGTACTTCGCCGCCACGCCAATTACCGCAATCGCCAGCGCGATGGGCAGGCAGAAGAAGAAGGCGATCCAGGTGGAACGTTTAGCTGACTTCACATCTTTCGTGGAGGAAATGGCCTGAATCACGAACTGGGTACAGAAAATGGAGCCGATGGTGCCAATCAGCCAGGCGACAATGGTGCTGGCGCCGATATTGCCGTCCCAGGTCCAGTAGTAAGATGGCATCTGTTCAATCATGGGGGTAAAGCCGCCGGTTTTAGACAAGGCGAAGCCCATAATCACCAGGATACCGAAATACTTCAGGGCGCTGTGCAGCAGGGTCACCCACGCCACCCCCTTCATGCCGCCAAAAGCGAAATAGAAGGTACTGACGATGGCGGTGATAAAGGCGGCAACAGGCAAGTTCACCTTCAGTACCGTCGAAATCGCCGCCGCGCCGCTCACGTAGTTACCCACGTTCACCAGCAGCAGGGCGTAGATCATAATGATGGAGATAATGTTTTTGGTGCTGGTGCCGTATTTTTCGGCAATCGCCCCGGAGATGGTGATCTTGCCGGTGCTGTAGATGCGTTTCACCAGCAGCAGCCCAAACAGCGGGAAGCCGATAGCCGCGCCGATGACTGACCAGGAGGCGGCAAAGCCATCTTCAAACGCCGCCTGTGCGGTACCGATCGTGGATTTCGCACCAATGTATTCCGACATCAGCAGGATCCCGACGATAAACGCCGGCATCGCGCGCGAGCCTTCCATAAAATCACCGGTGTTTTTACTGCGTAACCGGAACGTCAGCCAGGTAGTAAACAGAATGTAGACAATCACAATGCCTACGATGATGAGGGTATCTTCAGCGGTAAAGTTGTTCATCTTAGCCTCTCTTCAGGGCGTATGAATCCTGGGCGCAGAGGGCACCCGAATTCTTATGGACGAAAGCAAACGCCGGTTACTGCAGTGACTTCGTCACTATCTGGCGGATCTGGTCTGTTTGTTGCGCATCGAAAGCCACCGCGTAGCGGCTCTCTCCCACCTCTTCACCCATGACCTGCAGCGCTTTTTTCACGGCCGCAGGCGAAAAAGCGACGCTGTACAGTCGGGTACGTAGATCGGTCACGCTCTCCTGGGCCTGCCGCGAGCCCGCGATATCCCCGGCACGAAAACGCGCCCAGATGGCATTGATCTCGTTCGGCGCCACGTTCGCCAGGCCAGAAATACAGGCGGAGCATCCCTCAACAAAGCCCTGATGAATGAGCGAATCCGGGCCATTCAGCACGTCAAAACCGTCAATATCTTCAACGGCTTTCAGAAAACCGCTCAGGCTCTCATGGCTCCCCGCGCTGTCTTTAATGCCGATAATATTGGGGTGAGCGGCCAGCGCCCGGGCCGTCTCAGGCGCGATGGTGTTGCCGGTTCGCGCCGGGATGTTGTAGAGGAACACCGGTACGTTCAGCGCATCGGCAATGGTGGTGTAGTGGGCGATCAATTCAGCCTGGGTGAGTGGAACGAACCACGGGGTGATAACGGAGACCGCGTCCACCCCCAGCGCCTCGACCTGTTTACCCAGACGAATCGTTGCCCGGGGCGAAATTTCGCCAATATGTGCCACCACCGGTGCGCGCCCGGCCACCTCTTCCACGCAGGTGCGGGTGACGGCCACTTTTTCCTCTTCGGTCAGCACAAAGAACTCTCCGTTAGTACCGCCACAAAAGATGCCGTTGCCCGCCGCCAGCTGACGCTGGATCTGACGTTTTAGTCCCGGCAGGTGCAGCGCCCCGTCGTCGGTGAAGGGGGTGACGATCGCCGTCAGCACGCCCTCAATGTTGTTACGCATTACACACTCCTTTGAAGTTAACTGGCTGGAAACAGAGTCTGATAAATACCTGCGACCTCGGCATGGCTGACCTGGCGCGGGGCATTATTCATCAGACGTTTTACGTTCAGGGCGGCATCGCTCAGAGAGGCGATGTCATCGCGCGGGACCCCCAACGTTTCGAGGTTGTCGGGTAAATTCAGGCGACGTACCAGGGCGGCGAAGTAGTCCACCAGCGCGTGCGACTTCTCTTCCATCGACAGGGAGGTGTCGGCGCCGGGCACCAGATCCCACACTTGCGCAAATTTCTCAACGGCATCCGGACGAACCACGCGCATGCAGGGGGCCAGCAAAATGGCATTCGCCACGCCATGGGGCAGATGGTACGTCCCACCCAGAGGATAAGAGAGGGCATGAACCAGATGGGTGCCCGCATGGGCAATGGCGACGCCGCCGTAGTAAGAGGCCCACAACATCTCCAGCTTCGCGGCAAGGTTGTGCGGCTCGGCGCAGGCGGTTTCAATGTTGTTCAACAATTTGCGCAGCCCCGTCAGCGCCGCGTTATTGCTTACCGGGTTGGCCACGGTTGCGGTGAAACACTCAATCAGATGGCAGAGGGCATCAATACTCGTTGAAGAGGCAATATGCGGCGGCATGCTGGTCGTTAACTCCGGCAGCAGCGCGACATAATCTGGCAGCAGCACGGGGGAAATGATGCCAACCTTGGTGCTCTGCTCGGGAATCGCGAGAATCGCGTTTGGCGTTGCCTCGGAACCGGTGCCGGCGCTGGCCGGAATCAGCAACGAGGGGAGGCGAACCTGCGGTTTTTCGCCTGCCAGCAGGGCATCCAGCCCAGGGGAGTGGGGATGACACAGCACCGAAAGCAGTTTGGCCACATC
The DNA here is from genome assembly GCF_002430365.1 of Leclercia sp. UBA5958. Classification (NCBI taxonomy): domain Bacteria; kingdom Pseudomonadati; phylum Pseudomonadota; class Gammaproteobacteria; order Enterobacterales; family Enterobacteriaceae; genus Leclercia; species Leclercia sp. UBA5958. The sequence goes on from NZ_DJCE01000001.1 coordinate 413,741, forward strand.
CAGTACGCTGCCGCCACCTACGCCGACCACCAGATCGAAGGCGGTCTCTTTTGTTTCAGCCAGCAGGGCGCGCACGTCGTGGCTGGTGGGCTCCGGTGGCACACTGTCAATCACGCTGAGCTGGCGGCCATCGGCCTCCAGCAGGCTGCGGATGGCGCGGGCGGCGTCGAGACGGGCGATATTGCCGTCGGTGACCAGTAATAGACGCGTTTTACCTGCCAGCAGGGGGGCAATAGCGGGGATAGCGCCCGCGCCGCTGATGATCGTACTGTTGATGGTTAACACATGAATCTCCTGTTGCTGTGTCTGTGATTGATTTCGCTCATTAAAAGGCAATCACAGTCATCGTGTCCTTAAATTTATAATTTATTCACAAACTGAATAACTTGATCTTGCTCACATATAATCAATCATGATTGAATATAATCATTAACAAGAAATGCAAACCCGGAGTGGGGATGAAAGTGAACAGCAAAAGAGAGGTCGTAGTCATTGCCGATGACTTTACCGGCGCTAACGATGCGGGGGTGAGCCTGGCGTTGCGCGGTAAAAAAGTCAGTGTGGCGTTTCAGACTCCCTTTACCGGTCATGCCGACGCGCTGGTTATTAATAGCGATAGCAGGGCGCTAACGGCATCAGAGGCCGCTGAAAAGGTGGCGGGCTATGGTGCTGAAATGCGCCAGGCACAGTGGCAGGTGAAAAAAATCGACTCCACCCTGCGGGGTAATCCCGGGGCGGAAGTGGAGGCGCTTCTGCAGGCGACCGGCCAGCGTCAGGCGATTATCGCGCCGGCGTTTCCGCAGGCCGGGCGTACCACCGAGCAGGGTGTCTGTCGCGTGTTCGGCCTACCGGTGACGGAAACCGAATTCGCCAGCGACCCCAAAACGCCCGTGCGGCATGCGCAGATTGCCGCAGTGCTGGCAGAGCAGACGGCGCTGTCAAGCCAGGTGGTTACGGCGTCGACCCTGGCCGCAGCCCTGACTGGCGACACCCGATTACTGATTGTGGATGCCCAGAGCGATGACGATCTGGATCAGATCATGGCCGTAGCCGCAGCCTGCGACCCGCGTCCGTTGCTGGTGGGTTCTGCCGGACTGTGTGATGCCCTGGCGCGTCACCTGGCGCGTCCGCGTCCTTTATTGGCGGTGGTTGGCTCGATGAGTGAAATCGCGCAAAAGCAGATTCTGCGAGTACGCCAGCAGCAGAACGTCCGCTCGATCTTTATCGACATCACCGATCTCTTTCGCGACGGAATAAGCGGTTATGCGCAGCAGATTAGTGTGGCGCTGGCGGCTGGAGAACACTGCGTGGTGCACACCTGTTCCGATCACGCCGCGCGTCATCAAATTGACGCGCTGTGCCAACAGTACGGGCTGCGTCGTGCGGCGCTGGGTGAGCAAATCAGCACATTTCTGGGCGCGCTCACGAGCCAGGTGCTGGAGAGCAGCAACCCGGCAGCGTTATATGTCTCCGGGGGGGATGTGGCAATGGCGGTAGCCAGTGCGCTTCACGCCGAAGGGTTTGAAATCACCGGGCAGGTGGCGCGCTGCGTACCCTTCGGTCGGTTTTTAGGTTGTCGCTGGCAGGGGCCAGTCATGACCAAAGCGGGCGGTTTTGGTAGTGAAACCACGCTGCTTGAGGTTCTGCATTTTATCGAGGAGAAGATGAGTGACTAATATCATTGCTGTAACGATGGGCGACCCGGCGGGCATCGGCCCGGAGATCATTATCAAATCCCTGACCGGGGGGGAACTCTCTGGTGCACCGATCGTGGTGGTGGGATGCGCAGAGACGCTGCAGCGCGTACTGGAGAAGGGCATTACACCTGCGGCCGAATTACGGATGATTACCCGCGTCAGCGATGCCCACTTTGGCCCGGCTATCATCAACGTGCTCGACGAACCCCTGGCCGATCCGCAGGCCTTGCAGCCCGGCGTGGTACAGGCTCAGGCCGGCGATCTGGCCTATCGCTGCGTGCGGCGCGCTACCGAGCTGGCGATGGCCGGAGAGGTAAAAGCCATTGCCACCGCTCCGCTGAATAAAGAAGCGCTGCATCTGGCGGGCCATCTCTATCCGGGGCACACCGAGCTGCTGGCACATCTGACCGACAGTAAAGACTACGCGATGGTGCTCTATACCGATCAGCTTAAGGTCATTCACATCACCACCCACATTGCGTTGCGCAAATTCCTTGATACCCTGAACCCGGAAAGGGTAAAAACGGTGATTGGCATTGCCGATACCTTCCTTAAGCGCGTAGGCTACACCAACCCGCGCATCGCCGTGGCGGGGGTGAACCCGCACGCGGGAGAGAATGGTCTTTTTGGCGATGAAGAGATCACCATCGTTGGCCCGGCCGTCGAGGCGATGAAAGCGCAGGGGCTGAATGTCTTTGGACCCTGCCCGCCGGACACGGTCTTTATGCAGTGCCATGAAGGTATGTATGACATGGTGGTGGCGATGTATCACGATCAGGGGCATATTCCCTTGAAACTGCTTGGGTTTTATGATGGTGTCAACATCACCGCCGGGCTGCCGTTTATCCGCACTTCCGCTGACCATGGCACCGCGTTCGACATTGCGTGGACAGGTAAAGCGAAGTCTGAGAGCATGACGGTTTCTATCCAGTTAGCGATGCAAATCACACGGGAATAATATGAAGGGATATAACCGGTTAGAGCAGATAATGGACTACCTGAAGGGGCACAATCTGGTGACGGTTGACCAACTGGTGGCCGTGACTGACGCCTCCCCGGCGACCATACGTCGGGATTTGATTAAGCTCGATCAGGAGGGGGTTATCAGCCGTACCCACGGCGGCGTAACCCTGAACCGGTTTATTCCTTCCCAGCCCACCACCAGTGAAAAGATGCAGCGCAGCCTGGCTGAAAAACATGCCATCGCCTGCGCGGCGGCGAGCTTCGTTAAGGCCGGCGATGCGGTGGTGCTGGATGCCGGCACCACCATGATTGAACTTGCGCGACAGCTGACGCATTTGCCGCTTCGCGTCATTACCAGCGATCTGCATATCGCGCTGTTTCTTTCAGAGTTTAAGCAGATTGAGGTCACCATTATTGGTGGGCGCATCGATGACTCCAGCCAATCCTGCATCGGCGAACATGGCCGCCGTCTGCTGCAAAACATCTGGCCGGATATTGCGTTTGTCAGCTGTAATGGCTGGGATGTGGAGCGAGGCATAACCTCGCCAACGGAAGAAAAAGCGGCGTTAAAGCGCGATCTGATTGCTAATGCCCGCCGTCGTATACTGCTGGCAGACAGCTCAAAGTATGGCGCCTGGTCGCTGTTTAACGTTGCGCACCTTCACTCGCTGACCGATATCGTGACCGACCGCCATCTGGATGAAGATGCGCAACAGACGCTAAGTCAGCTCGACGCCACCCTGACGCTGGCACCCTGAGCGTCAGGGCAGACGAGCAATATTGGCTTTAATGACCTCTACCGACTGGCGGAATTTTTGTTGCTCCTCTTCCGCCAGTTTCAGTTCGATAATCTGCTGAACCCCGCTCTGCGCCAGTACGGCCGGTACGCCAATCGCCACCTCATCGACGCCATATTCCCCCTGCAGAATGCAGGAGATCGCCAGCGCCCGGTGGCTGCCAGTAAAGATATTGCGGCAGATTTCAGCGATGGTTCCGGCGATACCGAATTCGGTGCACCCTTTACGGGCGTAAATCTCAAACCCTTGCTTGCGCACGCGTTCGGCCAGGGCGTCGAAGTCCAGGGTATTGCCGGTATGGCGTTGATAAACTTCGGCGATAGGTGAGCCGTAGACCGATGAGTGCGACCACACCGGGAACTGGGTATCCCCATGTTCACCCAGAATAAAGGCATCGATGCTCTGGGCGCCAATATCCAGCGCTTGCGCAAGGGTGCGGCGTAAACGGGTGGTGTCCAGCCAGACGCCAGTACCGATCACCTGACTGCGCGGCAGGCCGGAGAGCTGCCACACCTGCCAGGTGATGATGTCGCACGGATTAGTGGCGATCAGGAAAATGCCCTTAAAGCCGCCCGCCATCATCTGCGGCACAATACTTTTGACAATGTTAGCCGTCCCGGTCAGCTCATCGAGCCGGGTCTGGCCGGGCTTTAACGCGCCGCCGGAAACGGTGATCACCGCGATATCCACATCCGCGCAGTCGCTCACTTCGCGGGTGGAAATGGTCATCATCCCCGGCATGTAGGCCGCGGCGTCGGCCAGATCCCAGGCGTGCCCCTCGCTGCGCGCCTTATCAAGATCCACCAGCAGTAGCTGTTCGCAGATATTCTGGTTTAACAGGGCGTAAGCGGCGGAGGTGCCGACATTACCGGCGCCAATAATCATCACTTTACGGGCTTTGGTGTGCATTGTTTTTCCTGAGGTTTTAACCGTTAACTGCCTTCAACGTTACGCCGCGGGAACGGGCGGCGCAACGGGCGCGGGTAGCTATAAGTTTAAAATATGAATAACCCGTCATAGTGAAGGGGTAGGGTAGAGAAAAACGACAAAAGGAGCCTGCTATGTATTCAATTACCTCTGAATCACCCGCTCATCCGGACATCGTTACGCTGATTGCCGCGCTTGACCGGTATCAAGGCGAACTCTACCCGGCTGAAAGTAACCACCTGCTCGATTTAACGGCGCTGCCCGCCGACAGCCTGATTATGATGGCGATCCGCGATCTGCAGCTACGCGCCGTGGGATGCGGCGCCATTGTGCTGAACGGTGACGGTACCGGCGAGATGAAACGGGTCTATATCGATCCGACGCATCGCGGGCAGCACCTGGGAAATCGATTGCTGGCGGCGCTGGAGGATGAAGCCCTGAGCCGCGGCTGCCATACTCTCCGCCTTGAGACGGGCATTAAGCAGGATGCCGCCATTCGTCTTTATGCCCAGCAGGGATATCATTTCTGCGAGGCTTTCCCGCCCTACGCCGCCGATCCGCTAAGCCATTTTATGGAGAAGGCGCTGGTGGCTGATGTTCGTTTAGCAGCGCTATAAAAGCCTCCAGTTGCCGGGTCATTGCTCCCCGGCGCCAAACCAGCCAGGTGGTGAGCCAGCGCCAGTTTTCGGCCAACGGCCAGGCCTCGACCTGATGATGTCCGGGCATACTTTCCAGCATCGAGCGCGGCATCAGGGCAATACCCGCCCCGGCAATCACGCAGGCCAGCATGCCGTGATAAGACTCCATCTCGTGAATCCGACCGGGCGTGGCCCGGTCGGCATGGAACCAGCTTTCTAAATGGCGGCGATAAGAGCAGTTTGCGCGAAACGCGTAAACGTCCTGACCACTTACCTCGGCGGCGCGCGCCACCTTCGCATGACCCGCCGGCACCACCAGCATCATCTCTTCCCGGTAGACCGGCATCCCTTCCAGCTCCGGATGCGTTAATGGCCCGTCAACGAAGGCCGCGCTGAGTGTCCCCTCCAGTACGCCGTCGATCATGGTGCCGGAGGGGCCGGTCGCCAGAGCGAATTGTATGCGCGGATAGCGCTGGTTGAATTGCGCCAGCGAGGCGGGAATGCGCACCGCAGCGGTACTCTCCAGCGCCCCCAGAGAGAAAAGTCCCTGAGGTTCATCGCCAGCCACCACCATCCGCGCCTCATCCACCAGGGCGAGGATCTGCCTGCTGTAACGTAAAAAATTATGCCCGGCAGGAGAAAGCCGCAGGCGCTGGTTTTCGCGGATAAAGAGCGCCACGCCCAGGTCGGCCTCCAGCTGTTTAATACGGGTGGTGAGGTTAGAAGGGACGCGGTGCACCTTCTGCGCCGCCAGGGTGATGCTCCCCGTCTGAGCTACGGCGTTAAACATTTCCAGCTGCGTTAAATCCATGCCATTCTCGATTCGTGAAAAAGGTGGTCAATATTATTCATTTTTCAGAAATAGCAGACCAGGCCACACTTAGGCAACTGTTATTCACTGGAGCACAAGATGAATTACTCCTCAGCTACACATGCTTTTTCGGTCAATCCGACGACCGGTGAAACCCTTGCCCGCTGGCCGTGGGCCACGGCGTCTGATGTTGAGACGGCGATCGCCAATGCTGATGCGGGCTACCGCCAGTGGCGTACCGTACCGCTGGCCAATCGCGCGCAGCTTCTGCGGGATCTCGGCGCGGCACTGCGCCAGCACGGCGAAGAGATGGCCCAGACCATTGTCCGTGAGATGGGCAAACCTCTTGTTCAGGCGCGGGGCGAAGTGGCGAAATCCGCCAGCCTTTGCGACTGGTATGCCGATCACGGTCCGGCGATGCTGAGCCCGGAAGCTACGCAGGTGGAAAAAGCGGTCATTGAGTACCGTCCCCTGGGGCCGATTCTGGCGGTGATGCCGTGGAACTTCCCGCTGTGGCAGGTATTACGCGGCGCGGTACCGATTATTCTTGCCGGTAACAGCTATCTGTTGAAACATGCGCCCAACGTGCTGGGATGCGCGGATCTGATCGCCCGGATATTTACCGCCGCCGGCTTCCCGCAGGGGGTATTCGCCCAGATCAACGCCACCAACGAAGGGGTGAGCCAGGCGATTAACGATCGGCGTATCGCCGCCGTGACCGTCACCGGTAGCGTACGCGCCGGGGCCGCCATCGGCGCCCAGGCCGGGGCGGCGCTGAAAAAATGCGTGCTGGAGCTGGGCGGTTCCGATCCCTTTATCGTGCTTAACGATGCCGATCTGGATCTGGCGGTCAAAGCGGCGGTCGCGGGGCGTTATCAGAACACCGGGCAGGTCTGCGCCGCCGCCAAGCGATTTATTGTGGAAGCGGGCATTGCCGGGGCCTTTACCGAGCGCTTCGTCGCCGCTACCGCCGCACTGAAGATGGGCGCGCCGGAGCAGGAAGAGACCTTTATCGGGCCGATGGCGCGGTATGATCTGCGTGATGAACTGCATCAGCAGGTTCAGGCCTCCCTGGCCGAAGGGGCGACGTTGCTGCTGGGCGGCGAGAAAATAGCGGGCGAGGGCAACTATTATGCGCCAACCGTACTGGGTAACGTTACGCCTGCAATGACCGCGTTTCGCCAGGAGCTGTTCGGGCCGGTTGCGGCCATCACCGTGGCGAACGATGCCGCCCATGCCCTGGCGCTGGCTAACGACAGTGATTTTGGCTTGTCGGCAACGGTCTTCACCACCAGCGATACCACTGCGCAGCAGTTTGCGGATGGGCTGGAGTGCGGCGGGGTGTTTATCAACGGCTTTAGCGCCAGCGATGCCCGCGTAGCGTTCGGTGGGGTGAAAAAGAGCGGTTTCGGTCGCGAGCTGTCCCACTTTGGTCTGCATGAGTTCTGTAACGTGCAGACAGTGTGGAGAGATCGTCTGTAACAAAACCCGGTAAAGGCCTGCGGATCGCAGGCCTTTGTCATGCTGCTGAAATAGTTCTGTCATTTATAAACCGTAGACTCGCTGGCGTCTAACGTCTTGTTACAGAACACAAATATGAACCTAACGCAAATTTTTCGTCCCCTTGTTCAGCGACTCAGGCCACGGCAGTTTGGCCTGCTGGCGGGGATCTTCTGTATTATTGCGCTTTTCTCCGCACTGCAAATCTCCTCCTCCGTGCTGCTTACGTTCTCGCTGAGCGACGCCCAGCGCAACGATCAACGAAATCAACTCGCCCTGACCCAGCAGGAAAAGCTCGACGAGGCGCGTATCGCTCTGCTGTCGGCAAGCGATCTGCTCAACCGTGCCGGGGTCTACTTTATGCAGGACAAAGAGACAGGTTCTGAAGGGAGCTGGCAAAGCCTGATGGACGAGGCACGGAGCGCCCTGGCGGCTTCGGGAAAGGCCTGGGCGAGCTGGCAGGCAATGCAGCCGCGACAGGACGACGCGCTGGTGAGCAGCTATCAACTCTTCTTCGGTGCGATTCAGGAGCAGGTGGAAGGGCTCGTGAAAACGCAGTCCATTGACGCCTTCTTCGCTGTACCGGCCCAGGCATTCCAGGCCGATTTTAACGACAACTATGCGCGCTATCAGCAGACCAGTAGCCAGCTTGCCGCCGAGGGGCGCCAGCGTCTGACCAGTAGCCTGTCGAATCTACAGGCGCTGTTTATGCTCTCTCCGCTACTGCTGGTGGCCATTGCTGTACTGGTCTGGTTTGGCATGTCGCGCTGGGTCATTACACCGCTGCGCGGCCTGATTGGCTGGATCAATCAGCTGGCCGCAGGGGATCTTTCAGGTACGCCGCCTGCGATAAAACAGGTCAACCGGGAGATTTCGCAGCTGGATGACAGCATTCATACCTTGCAGTGCGGCCTGCAGCAGCTGGTGAGACAGGTGAGCGACGCCACCACGGCGATGGTAGAGAATATCGGCTCGCTGGCCGAGGGGAACCGGGCGTTATATCACCAGTCCACCCTGCAGGCGCGAGAGCTGAAAGAGGTCACCGCCCATATCGCCACCCTCGAGACTCACGTGGAAGGTAACACCGGCTATGCGAAGCTCGCCAGTTCTCGCGCCGACGAGGCCCGCCAGGTGGCGGCAGGCGGGGATCGCATGATGGCTACCGTTAATGCCTCGATGGCGGCCATCGTCGAGCGCTCGTCTGAAATGCGCGGCATCGTAGCAATGATTGATAACGTCGCGTTTCAGACCAATATTCTGGCGCTCAATGCGGCGATAGAGGCGGCTCACGCCGGTAATCAGGGGCGAGGATTTGCCGTAGTGGCGCGGGAAGTCGGGCTGCTGGCCCGCAAGAGCAGCCACTCGACCCAAACCATCCAGGAGCTGATTAACCGCTCCCTGCAGGGGATCGATGACGGTTCGCAGGCGGTGACCCGACTGGAAGATAACCTGCAGCAGGTCATGAGCCTGGTGGGGAATCTCTGCAGCCTGCTGAATGATATCTCGGTGGCGACCCTGAGCCAGGGAGAGAGCATTCACCATATGACCCGCCAGTTGCAGGGGTTGAACAACGTGGCGCAGCAAACCGATCTCCTGGTGAACACCGCCACCGAAGCGTCTCAACGCCTGCATGATGAGTCGGGTTTGCTGATTCAGGCGGTTTCGCGTTTTCGACTTCCAGCCTGACGCAATACATTTGCCTCTGGTATACTCGCAGCCCGTTTTTGGGCTGTGAGCAAGGAGTAAGACGTGGCTGCGGTCATCGACAATCAGATGCTGGAAGAGATTCTGGCGCAGGTGCGCCCATTACTGGGGCAGGGTAAGGTAGCTGATTACATTCCGGCGCTTGCCTCGGTAAAGGGCAATAAGCTCGGCATCGCCATCTGCACCCTCGACGGACAGCAGTTTCAGGCCGGTGATGCCACCGAACGCTTCTCAATCCAGTCGATCTCCAAGGTGCTGAGCCTCGTAGCGGCCATGCGCCAGTACGACGAGCACGAGATCTGGCAGCGCGTGGGAAAAGATCCCTCCGGACAGCCGTTCAACTCGCTACTCCAGCTTGAGATGGAACAGGGAAAACCGCGCAATCCCTTCATTAACGCCGGGGCGCTGGTGGTGTGCGATATGCTGCAAAGCCGCCTCAGCGCGCCGCGTCAGCGGATGCTGGAAATTGTGCGCCAGCTCAGCGGCCAGTCGGATATCACCTACGACACCACCGTAGCCCGTTCGGAGTTTGAACACGCGGCGCGCAATGCCGCCATTGCCTGGCTGATGAAGTCGTTTGGCAATTTCCACAACGACGTGACCACCGTTTTGCAAAACTATTTCCACTACTGCGCGCTGCGGATGAACTGCGTAGAGCTGGCGCGCACCTTCCTGTTTCTGGCCCACCAGGGTTCGGCTCCCCATTTGGGGCAGGAGGTGGTGTCACCGCTACAGGCACGGCAGATTAACGCCCTGATGGCGACCAGCGGCATGTATCAAAATGCCGGGGAGTTTGCCTGGCGCGTGGGGCTGCCGGCGAAATCGGGCGTGGGCGGCGGCGTGGTGGCGATTGTTCCCCATGAGATGGCCATAGCCGTCTGGAGCCCGGAACTGGACGAGACGGGTAATTCACTGGCGGGGGTCGCGGCACTGGAGCAGCTCACCCACCGACTGGGGCGTTCTGTATACTAATGACTGATTTCACTCCGCTGTTTACCCGGCTGGCACGTTCGCCGTTTCGTTCCAGTTTTCGTCTGGGAGTGAAAGAGCGACAGTACTGCTGGGATAAAGGGGCAGAAACTATCGATCAGCATGCGGCCGATTTTATTGCCAAACGGTTAGCCCCGGCGCGCCCAGCGAAGGATGGCAAACAGACGCCGATGCGTGGACACCCGGTGTTTATTGCACAGCATGCTACCGCGACCTGCTGTCGGGGCTGTCTTGCCAAATGGCATAATATTCCGGAAGGGGTTGCACTGACCGCCGCGCAGCAGCACTATGTTGTCCAAGTCATTCATTTCTGGCTGGTGCAGGAAATGAACGCAAAACGTTGATGGGTACCGCAGTGTTACCTCTGTGTTATATATTGATGCTAATCTTTTAACACTTCCGCCAGCCGCTAGATCATTGTCTGTCACAAGCAGTGATATGGATAGAGATTGAATGTCAGCTTCTCCTTTCTTCAGATTTACTTTCTTTGCTAAGAACAACCCGTTACGTAACGCGGTGTGGATCTTTTTGTTAACCACGCTGTTTTACTTTATCGGTGCGAAGTTACGTCTGATCGAAGCGCTGTCGGTCTTCTGGCCGCTTAATGGCGTGATGGCCGGGATTTTTGCCCGCTATATCTACCTCAACCGGTTGCGCTACTACGCCATCTCATACGTGGCGATGCTGGGTTACGATGCCATCACAACCAACTGGGGTATCGCCTCGCTGGTGATCAACCTCTCGAATATGGCGTTTATCGTGACCCTGGCGCTGCTGGTGATCCGCGATAAACGGCTCAATAAAGGTACGCCGGATCCGCTCAACGCCCTGCGCCTGTTTGGCTACTGTCTTGTTGCTGCGCTGTTTTGTGCGTTAATCGGGGCGGCGGGTGCTGTGGGTATTGCCAGTCAGACCTTCTGGCCGTCGGTGGCCGACTGGTTCAGTGAACAGTTCTCTACCGGGGTGCTGATTGTGCCCTGTCTGTTGACCATCCGGTGGCCTGAACTGACTCGTCAGGTTCGCCTGCAAAATTTGATGCCAGTAGCGGCGCTGATCGTCTCGGTCTTCGCCTCTGTATTGATCGGAGGTGCCGGGAGCCTTGCCTTCCCGCTGCCTGCGCTCATCTGGTGTGCAGTACGCTATTCAGTGCCGGCAACCTGTCTGTTGACCTTCGTGACCGGTGCTACAGAGATCACGCTTATCGCCAACTCGATTATTGATATCGCCGTGACGTCGCCCCTAACCACGCCGATGATGTTTTCGGCGCGTCTGGGGGTCGCTACCATGGCGATTTGTCCGGTGATGGTCGCAGTGAGCGTGGCGGCGATCAACTCGCTTATCCGCCAGGTCTCGCTGCGCGCGGACTATGATTTCCTGACCCGTGTTTACTCCCGGTCCGGACTGTACGAAGCGCTCAAACATGAGGAGTCGCACCGGCACCCTCGCTTCCTGACAGTGATGTTGCTGGATATCGATTACTTTAAAAGTATCAACGATAACTATGGCCATGAGTGCGGCGACAGGGTGCTCCAGGCGTTCGCAGAACAGGTGCAAACCACCGTGGGAGAAGATGGTCTGGTGGCGCGGATGGGGGGCGAAGAGTTTGCGGTGGTCGTCAACTCTCCATCGGCACAGCAGGGCTATGCGCTGGCCGAACGCATCCGGGCCTCTATTGAGCAGCATCCCTTCCACTGGCGTGGGCAGACGCTCTTCATCACGGTCAGCATTGGCCTGGGAAGCGGTAAATCTGAATCCTGGCAACTCACCGAGGTCTTTAACCGTCTGCTGACCGAAGCGGATGATTATCTCTATCGTTCGAAAAAAGCGGGACGAAATCGTACCAGCGGTCGGCTGGACGAAAGGGTCCAGCCTGCCGAAAATACCACCGCGCGTGAACAGGTATAACCGCGCAGACCAGTCTGGCTGCGGGGTTTATATCATTGTTTAACAGATAAATATCTTGCTACGTATTTTTAACGCCAATACTATAACAGGGTGATTGTATCGGAAAAAACGTGTGATGAACGGAACTGACCAAATCAGTAAGCCCCCCCGCATACCAGGAAGTCGGTTCGTCAAACGCATGTACTTGATGCGGATCCTTGGCACCTTTCTTTGCTTTATCCCTATCTGCTCCGTCTTGGTAGAGCAACACCGCTCCGGCTGGCTAATTGGCCTGTTGGCGCTGAATGCCTTTGTCTGGCCAACTCTCGCCTGGATGCGCTCACGTCACTCCGCAACGCCGCTTAAAACCGAGCATCAGAACCTGATACTCGATGCAGGGGCCGGCGGTTTCTGGATTGCGATGATGGCCGCCAATCCGCTTCCTTCGGTGACCATTGCCACCATCCTGCTGGCGGATCGCCTGTCAGCAGGCGGTGTACCCTTAATGAAAAAGGCGCTGGGGCTGATGGTGGCCGTATTTCTGGCGACGTGGTTGACTCAGGGTATGGCACTGGTTGCTGAGGTGTCTCAACGTACCATGTACGCCACGCTGCCGCTGATTGCCGTCTATTCCCTGGCGCTGAGCGTGCTGACCGACAGCATTGCCATTCGCCTGCGCCTGAAATCCCGTGAGCTGGAACGCATCGCGATGATGGATCCGCTGCTGGATATCGCTAATCGCCGCCTGCTGGAAACACGCATCGATCATGAACTGAACAAGCTGCGTAAAAGCTGTCATGAATCGGCGCTGATGTTTATCGACATTGATAACTTCAAAGAGGTGAATGACCGTTTCGGCCACAAGGTAGGGGATATGCTTTTGGTGACAGTGTCACATATTCTGCATGTTGCTACTCGGACAACCGACACTCCCGCGCGGCTGGGCGGGGATGAGTTCGTCATTTTACTCCCTGACACCTCCCTCGAAGAGGCCCGGAGCGTGGCTACCCGTATTATGGATGCCGCTGCTATTATTGATGAAGTTGCCGATGAGCCGGTGCTGTGTACCGTAAGTATCGGTATTGCCAGCGCCACGAGAGAGATGAAGAGTGTTACTGACTGGTTACAGGCTGCAGACACCGCGCTCTATCAGGCGAAACGGGAAGGTAAAAACCGCATTTTTGCCCATTGATTCACTGCAAGATGCGCTAAGCTTTTAAAAAGGACGCCCTCCGGAGACGACATGAAACCACCCATATTCCCTGCCAACGAAGCGGAGCGTCTTGCATCGCTGCGCGATTCAGGTCTCCTTGAGGCCAATTTACACCCAACCTGCGATCGATTGACCAGGCTGGCGAAACGGTTATTTGATGTGCCCATGGCGATGGTGAATCTGGTGAGCGAGCATACCGTCCTGGTGAAGTCGGCCGTGGGCATGTCCGAGGCTGCCCAGCCACGGAACATCTCTTTTTGCGGGCATACCATTCTTTCATCCTCGGCGCTGATCGTGCCCGACACCCTGAAAGATGAACGTTTCCTCGATAACCCCCTGGTAACCGATGACCCGCCGGTCCGCTTTTATGCCGGTTATCCTCTCAGCCTGCCGAACGGGGCGGTCGTAGGTGCTCTGTGCCTGCTGGACAACCGGCCGCGACAGTTTAGCGAGCAGGATATCGCCAGTCTGCGTGACCTGGCGGCGCTGGCAGAAGTGGAGTTTTCTGCCGTCAGTTCGGCCATCACCGACGACCTGACCGGGCTCTATAACCGCCGGGGCTTCCACCATATGGCGACCTGGGGTATCAATAACGCCCGTCGTCGCGCCGAACCACTGACGCTGGCCTGGCTCGATCTGGATCGTTTTAAGCAGATTAACGATCGTTATGGTCATGCGGATGGCGATGCGGCCCTGAAGGCCATGGCCGATTTGCTGAAAGCCACCTTCCGGGAGGCCGACGTGCTGGCGCGCTATGGCGGAGATGAGTTCGCCATTCTCTTTACCAACAGTGATGAGAAGGGCGCCTGGATTGCAATGCAGTTTCTAACGGAACAGGCGGCAGTCTGGAATGAGCACGCCCAGCACCCGTGGGCGCTCTCCTTCTCGTGGGGGGTGAGCGAGTTTGATCACGATCGCGATGACCTGCATAGCTGGTTACGCACCGCCGATGAGAAGATGTACTCCATGAAACAGCAGCGCGGTACCGGACGCGTATCATAAGTAAATCCTCTTGTGTTAATAAAACGTTAAGAGCAAGCTGATGTGGTTGATTATGGAGAAAATAATGACCACATCACTCGCTATTTCATCTCTCTCGCGTGAACAAATCCTTACGCATCTTCCCGCTTTAGCCGACATTCTGCACAACTGCGTACAAGGTGGCGCATCGGTAAGCTTTATGTTGCCGTTTACCCAGGATCAGGCCTGCGATTTTTGGCGCGGCGTTGCCGATAGCGTTGGGCGTGGCGAACGCGTTGTACTGGCCGCGGCCCGCGCCGATGGCGAACTGATCGGTACAGTGCAGCTCATTACCGACCAGCCGCCAAACCAACCCCATCGCGCGGATGTCGCCAAGTTGCTGGTCCATGAAAATGCGCGTCGTCTCGGGGCCGGTCTACAGCTGATGCAGGCGCTCGAGCAGCACGCCCGTTCCCACAATAAAAGCGTGCTGGTGCTGGATACCGCCACCGGTAGCGGGGCGGAAACCTTCTATACCCGTACCGGCTGGCAAAAAGTGGGCGAGATCCCGCGCTATGCGCTGATGCCTGGCGGCGAAATGACGGCGACCTCGGTGTTCTACAAATTTTTATAGTCTTTAGCAAAACTGCTACAAGCTTTGATCAAAACGGGGGTTAGTGGTCGTAAAGTTTTGGTAAGTTATTACACCAATCTTATCAGGCTGTATGACTAATCATAAAAGGAACCCCCTAGTGAACACACTCAACCGTCGTGATTTCCCCGGTGCCCTCTACCCTGAACGTATCATCCAGTTTGGTGAGGGCAACTTCCTGCGCGCGTTTATCGACTGGCAGATTGACCAGCTAAACGAGCATACCGACCTCAATGCCGGCATTGCGATTGTGCGTCCGATTAAAAGTGATTTCCCCCCGTCACTCAGCACTCAGGACGGCCTGTATACCACCATCATTCGCGGTCTGAATGAGCAGGGTGAAGCCGTGAGCGACGCGCGCCTTATCCGCTCTGTTAACCGCGAGATCAGCGTCTACGATCAGTACGATGAGTTTCTGAAGCTGGCGCACAACCCGGAGATGCGCTTTGTCTTCTCGAATACCACCGAAGCGGGGATCAGTTACCACGCCGGAGATCGCTTCGACGACGCGCCTGCCGTCAGCTACCCGGCCAAACTGACCCGTCTGTTATTTGAGCGTTTCAGCCACTTTAACGGCGCCAGCGATAAAGGCTGGGTGATTATTCCTTGTGAACTGATTGACTATAACGGCGAGGCGCTGCGTGAGCTGGTGCTGCGTTATGCCCAGGAGTGGGCGCTGCCGGCGGCCTTTACTCAATGGCTGAACGAGGCCAACAGCTTCTGTTCCACCCTGGTTGACCGTATCGTCACGGGCTATCCGCGTGACGAAGTGGCGGCGCTCGAGAAATCTCTGGGTTATCACGACGCCTTCCTCGACACCGCCGAACACTTTTACCTGTTTGTGATTCAGGGGCATAAATCTCTGGCCGCCGAGCTGCGTCTCGACCAGTTGCCGCTTAATGTGCTGATTGTGGATGACATCAAACCCTATAAAGAGCGCAAAGTAGCCATTCTGAACGGGGCGCATACCGCGCTGGTGCCGGTGGCCTTCCAGGCCGGGCTGGATACCGTTGGCGAAGCGATGAATGATGCGCAGATCTGCGCCTTTGTTGAGAAAGCCATTTACCAGGAGATTATCCCGGTGCTGGATCTGCCGCGCGACGAGCTGGAGTCATTCGCCAGCGCGGTGACGGGGCGTTTCCGCAATCCGTACATTAAGCATCAACTGCTGTCGATTGCGCTCAACGGCATGACCAAATATCGCACCCGTATTCTGCCGCAGTTGCTGGCAGGGCAGCAGGCGAGCGGTAAACTCCCGGCGCGCCTGACCTTTGCGCTGGCTGCGCTGATTGCCTTCTACCGTGGTGAACGTAACGGCGAATCCTACCCGGTGCAGGATGATGCCCACTGGCTGACCCGTTTCCAACAGCTCTGGGCTCAGCATCGTGATAAGCAGATCGCAACCAGCCAACTGGTCACTGCGGTTCTGAGCGTAAGCGAACACTGGGAGGAAGACCTGACGCAGGTGAAAGGTCTGGTCGAGCAGGTGACGCTGGATCTGGATGCGATTTTGCACCAGGGGATGCGTGCGGCGGTGGAGCCGCTGTGCTAATTCTTCTGCCTTAACTGTACCCGGCTGCGGCCGGGTTTTTCACCAAGCCCATTAGTTACAACATACTATTTTGCTTTTTTGATTAAGGTCGGGCACCGTGCGCACTGTCAGAGGTCTGGCAAGGGTGCAATACTTCTTTAACATACTTGCAACCGTGACAACGATCACGTTTAATAGTCGCCGCTCTTAATTCTTCAGAAGCTGACTATGATCGTTCGTCCTCAACAGCACTGGCTGCGGATGATATTTGTCTGGCACGGTTCGGTGCTGGTTAAAATTTCCTCCCGCCTGTTTCTTAATTTTTTGCTCTCTATTGCCGTCATTATCCTGTTGCCCTGGTATACCTCACTCGGCATCAAACTGACCGTAGCGCCATTCAGTATCCTCGGCGTGGCGATAGCGATCTTCCTCGGGTTTCGTAACAACGCCTGTTACTCACGCTATGTCGAGGCGCGGCAACTCTGGGGCCAACTGATGATTGCTTCCCGCTCGCTGTTCCGCGAGGTGAAAAACACGCTACCCGATGATCCGGCACTGGGTGAATTTGTGCGTCTGCAGATTGCCTTCGCCCATTGCCTGCGTATGTCGCTCCGCCGCCAACCGCAGGCCAGCCAGCTGGCGAACTACCTGTCACCCGAAAACCTGCGCCACACGATGGATTCCAGTACACCGGCAAATCGCATTTTGTTGATTATGGGGGAGTGGCTGGCCGTACGGCGCCGGGAAGGGCAGTTGTCCGATATCCTCTTTCACAGCCTCAATAACCGTCTGAATGATATGTCTGTGGTGCTGGCCGGATGCGAGCGTATTGCCAATACACCGGTACCGTTCGCTTATACGCTGATTTTGCATCGCACGGTCTATCTGTTCTGCATCATGTTGCCCTTCGCCCTGGTGGGGGATCTGCATTACATGACGCCGTTCGTTTCGGTGTTGATCTCCTATACCTTTATCTCTCTCGATGCGCTGGCAGAAGAGCTTGAAGAGCCATTCGGCACTGAAAACAATGACCTGCCGCTGGATGCTATTTGTAATGCGATGGAAAGAGACCTCCTACAAATGAACGACGAGCAAAAGATCCCGCCGCGCATCCTGCCTGATAAGTACTACCAGCTAACCTGAAACGGTTCGGGGCGGTTGGCAACGCTGGCACGCCTCGACGTTTATTATCCCATCGGTAAACGCGACCAAGCCGCCAGCCAGGCCTTGCGCGCAGGACTAACCTGCAGTAGCGTCGTTATCCTGTCCGCTATCTGGAAAGGAATCATGAATATCACCATTACGCCCGCGCAGCCTGAACAGTTTGCCGCGTTGCGCGCCATTGAATTGGCGGCATTTGATACATTACGGCTCGCCGGCGCGGTCAGCGGCGAGGCCTCTGCGGCAAGCCTGGACGAACTGGGTGCCTTGCGCGAGGAAGGGGTGTTACTGACGGCTTTGACGCCGGAGGCGGTGCCGGTCGGTTTTGCAGCAGGCAGCGTGGAAGAGAACTGGCTGCATATTGCTGAAGTGGATGTGCACCCTGACTGGCAGCGTCAGGGCGTGGGGACTCAGTTGATGCGGGCGATACTTGATACCGGGCGAGCCCGTGGTCTTGTTGGGGCAACCCTGACAACCGATCGCCTGGCAGCATTTAATGCGCGTTTTTACGCCACGCTGGGTTTTGAAATAATCGAAGGGTCAGCAAGGCCGTGTCATTTGGCGGATCGGATCACCGATGAAATCAACAGCGGGTTCGATCCCGCCCGACGTGTCGCTATGTTGATGCGCTTTTAATTGATGTAAAACCCGCCAGGCGATTCCCGGCGAGTTATCTCACAGGCTGGGATATTTCCCATCCTCATCCACCAGGTAAATCTGTGTTAAATACCATTTTTGCTTCTCCTGCTTAAAATGGTACTCATACACGGGCGAATAGTACTCAGCCGACAGCTGGGTGGTGATAACCGCCTCCTGCTGTTGAATGTTTTTGCCGATAATTTTCTCCCGCGCCGGGTCGTGCGAAGCGTCAGAACCATAAGCGACGGGCTCACCGTGAAAGTCAGGTTGGGTATATTTTTTTAGCAGTGCGGCATAATTTTGCTCCGCCGTTTTCATCGCATTGACATCATCTGGACGACGATTCTGGAAGGATTCATCGTTCCAGATTTTATAATCATGCTGAAATGCCACTACCATCTGCTCTGGTGATGTAGCCATTGCCTCAGTCATACATAGCACTCCCGAAAGGAATAAAAGCAGAGAAATTAGCCTGTTTTTCATCGTGTCTTATCCGCCTGCGCAGACAGGGATAAACGTTGCCATCCGGTCAAAAGGCCCGTTCCGGCCAACATTTATGCTCCATGATCTTCTCTCTTTTGCCACCAGCGCGGGAATAAACACGATTTTCATCTCTCATTACTCCTTAAATTCAAACAGTTCAGAACATAGCCAGTGGACTACGCTTGCGCCAATCGTCTCGTGAAAGAGTAAAGAGCAGGCTCGGGGGCGCGTTCTTCACGTCGTCAACTTCACGGCTATAGGTCAGCCCCGTTTTCATCAGCACCTTTTGCGATGCGAGATGGTTACTCCGTACCACGGCAGAAATTTCACTCAGTCCGAGCGTCTCAAAGCCGTAATGCACGACAGAGAGAGAAAACTCTGTTGCCAGTCCTTTACCCCAGGCGTCGGTGGCAAAACGATATCCGAGATTATTGATAGTAATGTCGGCATAACGGCTGATGCTTAATCCCCCAAAGCCAATGATCTGTTCAGGATTTTCGCGTAACGCGATCGCCCAGTTGCCGAATCCCTTATCGCGCCAGTGCGTGAGCCAGCGTTCAAGCACCGCTTCTGCATGCTGGAGAGAGGGATAGGGGCCTGCGGGGTTAAATTGATTGGTCGCCGGGTCACCATAAATGCTGAACAGCGTTTGTGCATCGGTCTCTGTGACAGGCCGAAGTTGCAGGCGTTTCGTTTCTACTATCACACTCTTCTCCCGGAGTTTATGGTCAGATGCTGCCAAGAAAAGCATTGAACATTTTTAGCCCTGCGTAAAGCGCTAATAACAATGGTAAATGAGTACAAGGCTATGACGTTTCACCGGCCCTCCAGGCCATGACTCACTCCCGGATTGCCTCTTCTAAGAATTCGATAAACGCTCTGACCTTCGCATTCAGCGCCGATCGTTCATGAACACAGGCGAAAATCGTCATCGGCACGGATTCCGTATCGTGACAAAACAGAGGGACCAGCTGTCCATTATCAATAAAGGGCTGTGCGACAAAGCTTGCCAGACGCGCTATCCCGCCGCCGTTGACGGCAATTCTGGCAATAATATCAATATCATCACTGATAAATTTTGGGTTGAGTTTGGCGTTAACCTGCTGGCCGTTGACGGCGAATGTCCAGGGAAGGAAACGTCCATCTGTGGGATAACGAAATACCAGACAGGCGTGATGGCTCAGTTCATCCGGCGAGCTGGGAGTTCCGGCTAGCGCCAGATAGGCCGGTGCTGCGCAGAATACAAAGGGGAGGGAGGCGATTTTACGGGCGATAAGCTGATCGTTAAGTTGCGCCTCGATGCGGATACTCACATCCACCCCTTCGAGGCGATGATCGACGTTACGGTCGGTTGCGATCAGTTCCACCTCAATATCGGGAAAAGCCTGATTAAAAGCCGGCATGAGCGGGGCGATAACATGGCGACCAAACGCGGCCGTGGTGGCTATGCAGAGCGGGCCCTGCGGTCGACTCTCCGTGGCCGCGGCCTGCGAAGCGATCTCAATATCCTGCGGAATATGTCGAACTTTCTCGAAATAACGTTTTCCGTTTTCGGTTAACGTCATGCTCCGGGTAGTGCGCGAAATCAGACGCACCCCTAAATGCGACTCCAGCCGGGATAAGCTCTGGCTCACCGCCGCTGGGCTCATCCCTTTTGCCCGCGCCGCGGCAGCGATGCTTCCATTCTCGACCACCCGAATAAAATTGCTGATTAGCCCTAACACGTCCATCGCGTCTCCGAGGTTCTATTCATCACATTCTCTTAATAATGATTAAAGCACAGCCGCTCTACTGAGAGAACGCTTAACTTGTTAGTTTAGCGGCTGTTTTCACCTGACAAAATCAAGAAGGACGGTTCATGAACGACACCATCGCAAACAAAACTCCCCGTATTCGCTTGCCAAAGCACGCCTCACCTTACGTTTTCGCACTCTATATGGCGACCATTATGGCCTTTCTGATGAGCCTGGTTATTACCCTGGCTGAATTCGGCGCCGGCCCGCATTACATGGAAAATGTGATGAATGCTTATCAGGTTGCCATGCCGGCGGCCTTTTTCTGCATCCTCGTGGTCCGTCCGGTGGTGAGCCGTCTGGTCGGATTGACGGTTCACGGCTGAAAACGGCTCGTTGTGCTATGACAAACAGAGGGATATCCTTTTATCTCTTACGGATATCTCTTTGTTTAGCTTCGCAACCTTTGCAGGTTTCACGCTTATGCCAGACACGACTATCGAAACGCTTCTGGAAGCCCAGGGCCCCTGCGGTATGCTCAGGGGAACGTTACTCTCGCCGGTCCCTTCTCCTCAACAGGTCGTTTTCATTCTTCCCGGATCCGGACCCACCGATCGGGACGGCAATAACCCGCTGGGCGTGAGTGCGTCTACCTATCGACATTTGGCCCAGGCGCTGGTCGCGTACGGCATTGCTACGCTCCGTATTGATAAGCGCGGGATGTTCGCCAGCGCATCCGCCGTGCCTGATGCCAATGCGGTAACAGTGCAGGACTACGTTGATGATGTTCGTGCCTGGATAGCAGTGCTAAAACGCGAAGTGCCTACCGCCGCCGTCTGGCTACTGGGCCACAGCGAAGGCGGCGTCGTGGCGCTCGCTGCGCAGGAAGAGGAGGTAAAAGGGGTCATGCTGGTCGCAACGCCAGCGCGTCCGCTGGGTGAAATCTTGCGTCAGCAGCTGGCAAACGCCGCGCTTCAGGAGGAGGGCAGCGCTATTATTGCCGGGCTCGAGCAGGGTTGCCGTGTCGATGTTGCACACGCCCATCCGGCGTTGCAAAGCCTCTTTAATCCCGCTGTTCAAGGCTTTCTTATCGATCTCTTTTCCCGCCATCCGCAGGCCATGATCGCTACCGTGCGCAAACCGCTGCTGATTTTACAGGGCGAGCGCGACCTGCAGGTAGAGCCGGAGGAGGCCCGGCGCCTCAGCGCGGCTAACCCCAATGCCACTCTGGTCCTGCTCCCGGATACCAATCATGTACTGAAGTCGGTTCGCTCCGATAGCCTGCAAGAAAACATGGCGGCTTATTCCGATGCCTCGCTTCCGCTGGCGCCCGGGGTGGTTGCTGCCATTACGCAATTTCTTGCCCGGCACTGAATATTGGCTCTGACATCCTGCCGCCTTTTCATGTTAAAAGATTATTACGCGTCTCGACGCGGATCACGCGATGTTCATTTGAAACCGCACATCGCAAACGCCTGTATTTCATAATCAAAAATAACAACAATAAGGAGAGACGATGCAGTTGAGAAAAGCGCAGGCGCATGAAGCCGAAGCGTTGTGGAATCTGCGTAATCTGGCGATCCGCCACGGTTGTGTCAGCAGTTATAGCCCGGAGATTATCTGTAACTGGACCCCTGAGGCCATGCCCGAACATTACCGTAAGATGATTATCGATAACCCGTTTTATGTTATTGATGCCCAGGGCGTACTGGTCGCCAGCGGTTATCTCGATCTGAATGCTGCGAGCGTAGAAGCGATTTTTACCCTGCCAGGCTACACCGGCAAAGGGCTGGCATCGCAAATTATTGCGGCTATTAAAGATGAGGCGATCGCGCGGGGTATAGCCCGGCTGACGCTCGAAGCGACACCGAATGCCGCCGATTTTTACCTGCGCCACGGGTTTGAGTGGCTGGGTGAGAGTATGCACCCGTCGGCAATGGCCCGCGCCGAGCTGCGCTGCGTCAATATGGCCATCACCCTCTAAATTTTTCCCTTGTTTGTATCACAGTGTATATAGCGCCGGGTCCGATACGCAGGCATGCAGTTCGGCCCGGTTGTGCACACATTATCCTTACACTGGCATGTTGTTATGTCCGGGTAAACACAACCCGGAGACAGACAAATGAAAAACAAACTGGCTTATTCAACCCTGGTCGCAGCCCTCTCTCTTTCAACCGTGATGGCCTGTCAGGCCGAAGCGGCAGGGACGGATTACCATGCCGCATTTAATCAGCTGAATCAGATCAACGCCGGTGACCTGAACGTCGGTTACGTTGACATCGGCCCAAAAAATGGCGAACCGGTGATTTTGCTGCACGGCTGGCCCTACGACATTAGCAGTTATGCCGAGGTAGCCCCGGCGCTGGCGGCGAAAGGTTATCGCGTCATTGTTCCTTATAACCGCGGGTTTGGTACCACCCGTTTTCTCTCCTCGAAAACTCCGCGAAATGGGCAACCTGCCGCCATGGCGAAAGATGTCATTAATCTGATGGATGCGCTTAACATCAAACAGGCGGTTTTCGCAGGTTACGACTGGGGCGCCAGAACGGCGGATATCGTGGCGGCGCTGTGGCCTGAGCGGGTCAAATCGTTGGTTTCGGTGAGCGGTTATCTGATTGGTAACCAGCAGGCGGGTAAAAAACCGCTGCCGCCGCAGGCCGAATTACAGTGGTGGTATCAGTTCTACTTCGCTACCGAACGCGGCGAGAAGGGCTATGCCGCAAACACCCACGACTTTGCGAAGCTGATCTGGACTCTGGCCTCACCGGGCTGGAAATTTAGTGATGCCACCTTTAATCGCAGCGCCAAAGCGCTGGATAACCCGGATCATGTGGCGGTCACCATCAGCAACTACCGGTGGCGTCTGGGTCTTGAGCGCGGCGAGCAAAAATACGACAACTACGAGCAAAAACTGGCGGCGGCGCCCGTTATCACTGTGCCTACCATTACCATCGAAGGGGATAACAACGGCGCGCCGCATCCGCTGCCGGCCGCCTATGCCGCCAAATTTACCGGCAAATATGAGCACCGCACCTTTAGGGGCAATATAGGGCACAACCCGCCGCAGGAAGATCCGCGCGATTTTGTTCAGGCCGTGGTGGATGCGGACCATCTTTAAGCAAACTATGCTAATTTCTGCGTATCGCTTATTAACAGGAGCTTACCGTGGATGCAGCTGACCATATCCTTGTCGTCGATGACGACAGGGATATTCGTGAACTGATTGTTGATTACCTGCATAAGTCGGGCTACCGCGCGACCGGGGCGGCCAACGGCAAAGAGATGCGCGCCGTGCTTGATAAACAACATATCGACCTGGTGGTGCTGGATGTCATGATGCCCGGCGACGACGGTTTGACGCTCTGCCGCCAGCTGCGTAGCGATAAGCACCAGGACCTGCCGGTATTGATGCTCACCGCCCGCAGCGACGATATGGACCGCATCCTTGGGCTGGAGATGGGGGCCGATGACTACCTGGTGAAACCCTTTGTTGCCCGGGAGTTGCTGGCGCGCATTAAAGCGATTCTGCGTCGTTTTCGTACCCTGCCACCTAATTTGCAGGTGACAGAAGCCGGGCGGATCATTGCCTTTGGGGAGTGGCAGCTGGACACCAGCGCCCGCCATCTGCTGGATGCCGCAGGGACGATTGTGGCGCTGAGCGGGGCGGAGTACCGTCTCCTGCGGGTGTTTCTGGATCATCCCCAGCGCGTGTTAACCCGCGACCAGCTTCTCAACTTCACCCAGGGGCGAGACGCCGAGCTGTTCGAGCGCTCTATCGACCTGCTGGTGAGCCGGGTGCGACAACGCCTGAACGAGGATGCCCGTACCCCGGCCTATATCAAAACCGTGCGCAGCGAAGGCTATGTCTTCTCCATGCCGGTCAGCATCGTTGAGGCGCGAGAATGAAGTTCTGGCCACGTTCGCTCCTCTATCGGTTGCTGCTGATTGTGCTGCTGGGACTGCTGCTGGCCAACGGTCTGAGCCTGACGCTGGTGATGATCGAAAGAATGAGCAGCGCCCGTAACGTGATGCTGGGTAACCTCGAGCAGGATGTTGCCACCAGCGTGGCGATCCTCGACAGGCTGCCTGCCGATGAGCGGGCGGAGTGGCTGCCCCAGCTGGCGCGGGGCAATTACCGCTACCTTTTGGGCGAGGGGGAGCCCGGCAACCCGCCGCACGACGCCCGATCCCGGGATGCCATCCGCACCATTACCGACACCCTTGCGGGCCGCTACCCGCTGCGCTTTACCGCCGTACCGGGGCCAGTGTCGCACATTCAGGCCCATGTCACCCTGCACGACGGCGCGCCGCTTACCATCGATTTGATCCCGCGCATGCCGCCGGTTGCCCGCTGGTTACCGGTGGTGTTTATCCTGCAGGTATTGCTTGTAGCGCTCTGCTCCTGGCTGGCGGTACGGCAAGTGGTGCGTCCGTTTACCCGATTCACCCGGGCGGTGGATGCGCTGGAGCCAGCCAGCCAGACCCTGACGCTGGCCGAACAGGGGCCGCTGGAGGTGCGCCAGGCTGCGCGGGCCTTTAACGCCATGCAGCAGCGAATCCAGGCATATTTACAGGAGAGGGCGCAGATCCTGGCCGCCATCTCCCACGATTTGCAAACCCCGATTACCCGTATGAAACTGCGTGTCGAAATGGCCGATCAGCCAGAGCTGCGCGATAAGCTGACCGCCGATCTGGATAATATGACCCGACTGGTGCGGGAGGGGATCGCCTTTGCCCGCTCGTCCGGATCGTCTGAAGAGACGCCCCGGCGTCTGGATCTGCACGCTTTTATTGACACCCTGGTGTGCGACTATCTCGACATTGGGAAAAACGTGCAATTTCGTGCAAACGGCGTCGGACAGCCGCTGACGACACGACCGCAAGCCCTGCGCCGGGTGGTGACTAACCTGCTGGATAATGCCCTGAAATTTGGTGATGCCGCCGACGTGACGCTCAACTTTGCTCCTCGTGAGGTCAGTATCGTTGTGGCTGATAACGGACCGGGGATCCCGCAGGATGAACTGGCCGCCGTGCTGCAACCTTTTTATCGAGTGGAATCTTCCCGTAATCGCGAAACGGGCGGTACGGGGTTAGGGCTGGCGATTGCCGCCCAGCTCACCGGCCAGATGGGCGGAAAACTGCAGCTCGTTAACCGCCCGGAGGGAGGACTGGCAGTAACCGTGACTTTACCTGCTACGCAAATGTAGTCTTTTGTATCCGCCTGGGTCGTAGATACCCAGGCTGACAAATCTCGCCTTTCTGCACATATCCCGCACACATCACTCCGCTGTAATAGTCCCACTGCGCCGTTGCAGATAACTGCTTAGTGAGGTCGATATGACGCTGTTAATCGCTTTTTTTGGGGGCATGGTGAGCCTGCTCAGCCCCTGCACGCTGCCGGTGATCCCGCTGCTCTTTGCCGGATTTCGTGGCCAGCCCCGGCAGATAGCCGCCATGCTGGCTGGCATGGTAATGATGTTTACCCTGGTTGCCGGGCTTATCACCGTCGCCAGCGACTGGGTAATTGATGCGACGCTGGTGGGGCGCTGGCTGGCCCTTGCGGTGCTGGCAATGGCCGCCGTGTCGCTGATTTTTCCGGGCGTAGCCCTGCGCGTGGCGGGCCCTGCGCTGAAGCTGGGAAATGTGCTTAATGACCAGAGCCATAAAACGCGCGGACTGGTCTCCGCCGGGCTCGCAGGCATGGCGGTAGGGTTACTGTGGTCACCCTGCGCCGGGCCGATATTAGGGGCGATCCTCAGTCTGGGACTGGCGGGTGAAAGTGCCCTGACCACCGGAGCGCTTCTGGCAGCCTATGGCAGCGGTTGCGCTGTGATGCTGGCGCTGTTGGCCTTTTGTGGTCAGCGGGTGTTAACTCGCCTGAAAGCCAGCGGAGGAGTGATGGAAGGGCTGCGCAAAACCGCCGGTGTGATGATGCTGGGCACCGTAGTACTCACCGCCAGCGGGATGAACAGCTTGTTACAGGGGGCAAATGGCGTGGCCGATCGGGTCGAGCAGCGCCTGTTACAATGGGCTCCCGATATCACACGACCGGCGAAGTTACAGCCGGTGGTAGATACGGCCCCGTCCAGCGCGATGCCTTCCCTCAGCGGTGGCACGGCATGGATTAACGGTGAGCCGGTCACGCCCGCGTCGTTAAAGGGCAAAGTGGTATTGATTGATTTCTGGACCTGGGACTGCATCAACTGCCAGCACACGCTCCCGCATGTCCGGGAGTGGGCAAAAAAATATGGTGACCAGGGGCTGGTAGTCATTGGCGTACATACCCCGGAGTACCCCTGGGAAAAACCGCTCGACTCGGTGAAAAAGGCGGTAGCGAAGTGGCAACTCCCTTACCGCGTCGTTACAGATAATAACTACAAAATCTGGACGGCGTTTGGTAATCAATACTGGCCCGCACACTACTATTTTGATGCCAAAGGGCAACTCCGTTACACCGCGTTTGGTGAAGGAGATTATGCAAAACAGGAGCAGGTTATTCAGCAATTACTTAAAGAGGCCAGAACCTGATTGTTTAAATAAACACCCCTGATTTTTTAATTTACGGTTTTATATCATGACGGCGCACATTATCCATATGTGCGCTTTTCGCGTGAATTTATTTCAAGAAAAATTAACGATCCGTGCGCTAATGCTTTTACTGTTTTACATACATTTACAGGAGTGATAACAATAATGCCCTGCAACCTTATTCAGGTTGTATTTTGGCAAGTGGCAGATTATCAGGGTATAAAAAAATGAAAATTAATCAACTGAGCATGCTGATTAGCGCAGCCATGCTCTGCACAACCGCACACGCAGCAGAGATTTATAATAAAGACGGCAACAAACTGGATCTTTATGGTTTAGTTTCCGCAGAGCATTATTTTTCTAACAGCAGTGATAACGATGGCGACCAGACTTATATGCGTCTGGGTTTCCGCGGTGAAACTCAGGTTAACGAGCAGATTACCGGGTATGGCCAGTGGCAGATGCACATCGATGCTTCTAAATCCGAAGGCGAAAGCAATAACCCGCGCACCCGTTATGCGTTTGCGGGGCTGAAATTCGCCGATTATGGCTCTATTGATTACGGCCGTAATAAGGGCGTGGTCTATGATTCGCTGGCCTATACCGACATGCAGCCAGAGTTCGATGGCATGACCTACGGTTCCGATCAGTTCCTTTTCAGCCGTACCAATGGTGTGCTGACCTACCGCAACACCGACTTCTTCGGTCTGGTTGATGGGCTCAACGTTGCGCTGCAGTATCAGGGTAAAAACGATGGCGGCGGGGAGCCGGGCGTGCGTGACGTACTGCGCCAGAATGGTGACGGCTTCGGGGCCTCTGTTACGTACGACATCGGTGCGGGCTTTAGCGTAGCGGGCTCGATGATGAGTTCCGACCGTACTAATGAACAAAATACCGCCGCCGGTATTATGGGTAGAGGTAAACGGGCCGAAGCGTATTCTGGCGCCATTAAGTATGATGCGAATAATGTCTATTTAGCGGCGATGTTTACCCAGGCCTATAATGCCTCCCGATTTGGTTCTCGCTCCAGTGACAGTGCCTATGGTTACGCCAATAAATCACAGATTATGGAATTCTACGCCGGTTATCTGTTCGATTTTGGGCTGCAACCTTTCGTCGCTTATGATGTATTAAAAGGTAAAAATCTCGGCAGGGCGGTATCCGGAAATACCTACGGTGACGAAGATCTGATTAAATATGTCGATTTTGGTGCGACCTATAACTTCAACAAAAATATTAACGTATTTGTAGATTATATGGTTAACCTGGTTGATGAAGATCGGTTTACCCGTGAAGCTGGTATTAATACCGACGACGTGGTCGCCGTCGGCGTGGTGTATCAATTCTGATTCACCTCAGGGTTCGCGTCTGGCAACAATAAACAGGCGCGGATAGGCAAGCAATATCTGGCCGTTCTCCTGTAGCGGATAGTGCTCTTCCAGTAGCTGATGATAGCGGAGCAGATAATTTTTCTGTTCGCTCTCATTCAGCTCCTGTAGCCATGGGCGTAAGCCCGTGGCGCTCACCCAGTCTATAATCGCCTGGTGCGACGCCATCTGATGGTAATAGGTGGTTCGCCACAATGTCACGTCACATCCCGCTTCGCTCAAAATATCATGATAAGCATGCACACCCGGTAACGCTTCCCGTCCCCGATCCGGGTAACCTTGTTCCCAGGCCACTTCGCGCATCAGGACGTGGGTCGGCTCTTGCCAGTTATCCGGCATCTGTACTGCCAGCACGCCGTTCATTTTTAACAGCGAGACCAGTTTCGGCAGCAGATCGTAGTGGTCGGGTACCCACTGTAACGAGGCGTTAGCAAAGATCAGATCCAGGGGGCGATCCGGGCGGTAGTGACGCATATCTTCCTGCAGAAAGTGACAGTCGGGCAGGGTGCGGCTGGCTTCTGCAATCATCGCGGATGAGCTATCGACCCCGGTGATATGGGCCGTGGGCCAGCGCTGATGCAGCAGGGCGGTGCTGTTGCCCGGGCCACAGCCGAGATCGACAATCTGATCAGCGGCTTCGACGTTTACGCGGGAAAGCAGATCGATGGCCGGGCGGGTACGCTCCGAGCCATAGTGCAGATATAAGGTGGGGTTCCAGTCATCCATCGTAGCGCCTCCTGTTTTTATGAACACAGCAAGTGTAGATGATCCGGACAGAACTCCTGTTCTGTCCGCCTTATTATGCCTGCGGGATCGCGTCAAGCTCGGTATAAACGGTCAGACCGTGCTCCCGGGCGACCTCAATATCCAGATCCGCCCCTCGCGATGCGCCGGCGATACGATAGAGGGCATCACAGCGGGTAATTAACCGGTGCGCCACCGGATAGAGCATCGCTTCGCTTATCTCATCTCCCAGCTGCTGCGAACCGGCGGCTTTTGCCAGCGGCAGCGCCAGCCACTCGCCGATCAGCGGTATGTGCCCACGCTCCCACACCGCCAGCGCCGCGGCCTCCAGTTTCGCCAGGTTAGCCTCAATACGGACAGGGTCGCCATCGGTGCCACTACGATAGGGGCCGGCAATCAAAATCAATTTTTTAGACATTATTTCCTCACAAAATGCCCTTCAGGGCGAGATGGTAAATCAGCATGATGGTTTTGCCATCGACAATCAGGCCGTCATCAATGGCGCGTAGCGCCGCCTCAAACGGCATTTCCAGAACCTCGATATCTTCGCCTTCGTCTTTAATGCCCCCACCGTCGCCGGTGCGATCCTGAGGCTGATATTCGGCAATATAGAAATAGAGTTTTTCGGTCACCGAGCCCGGGCTCATAAAGGCTTCGAACACTTTTTGTGGGCGTGCGACCCGATAGCCGGTCTCTTCCTCGGCTTCGGCTTTGATGCGGCTTTCGGGGTCCATGTTGTCCAGCAGACCGGCGGCGGTTTCGATGAGATAGCCGTCATGTCCGTTGAGAAAGACAGGAAAGCGGAACTGGCGGGTCAGGATTAGGGTGCGTTTTTCACGGTTATAAAGGAGGATGGTGGCACCGTTACCGCGATCGTAAGCTTCGCGATTTTGCCGTTGCCACTCCCCGTCATGACGCTGCAGTTCGAAGGTGTACTTTTTCAGGCTATACCAGTCATCAGACAGGATTGTGGTATCGATAATACGTACTTCTGCACGTTTTGATTGCATGTTTTACTCTCCCTCGGTAGTCTGACCATCATAAGCAGCACATTCGTGCAATATCAAGTTAAAGCGTGCAACTTCAGGAATAACCCGATGCTCACCAGTCAACGTAAACAACGCATCCTTGAGAAACTCAACGCCGAAGGGCAGGTATTATCGGGCGCGTTAAGCCTTGAATTCGCGGTCTCTGAGGACACCATCCGCCGGGATCTGCGCGAACTGGCGGCAGAAGGGCGCTTGCAACGCGTTCATGGCGGCGCGTTGCCGGCTTCGGGCGCGGTGGCCAATTTTGCTGAACGAAAAACGTTGCGCACCGATGCGAAAAAGCGGGTGGCGCAGCAGGGGGCATCGCTGATTTCAGCCGGGCAGGTGGTGCTCATTGATGGCGGGACGACCACCGGTGAACTGGTGCGCGGTCTGCCGGACGATCTGGCTATCACCGTGGTGACGCACAGCCCTGGCATTGCACTGGCGCTGGTTGAACATCCGCTGATTGAGGTGATCCTGATTGGCGGTCGGCTCTTTAAACACTCGATTGTCACCGTCGGCGCGGCCACCATTGAGGGTATAGAACGTATTCAGGCGGATCTCTTCTTTATGGGGGTTACCGGTATCCACCCCGAGGCGGGACTGACAACCGGTGATTACGAAGAAGCGTGTATCAAACGTGCATTTTCCGGCAGAGCAGCCGAAACGGTGGTGATGGCGTCGCCAGAGAAGATTAACAGCGCCTCGCCGTTTCAGATCGGTCCACTCTCCCTGGTCAACACCCTTGTGGTCGAGCCGGATACCGACGCCGCGTGGGTGAAGGCGATACGCGCAAAAGGGATAACCGTTGTAGGTGCTTAATCAGTCGCGGAGAAGAGCAAAAAAAGCGGGGCCGGCGAATGTCAGCCAGGCTCACAGCCTTATTACTCAAGTCATGATCGGCAATCGCAGGAATAAGGTTCTCTCCTGCGTTTGCGAAGGGATGAATCCGTGATGGATGTAAAACTGCCTGGCGCGGTCGGAAATAGCATGAACCATAATGGCCCGTACGCCAATGTTCTCAGCCACCCGGCAGCAGCGTAAGACGGCGTCATGAAGTAAATCAGCGCCGAGTCCTTTGCTGTGAAAACTCGCATCAACGGCAAGCCGGGCCAGAATGATGACGGGGACCGGATCGGGCATATTCCTGCGCAGGCTTCCCGGTGCAACAGCATGGGTGACGCTACCGGTCGCGAGAGAATAGAACCCAACCACCTGAGACGCGTTGCCCCGGCATACCACAAATGTCCTTGCGGCTCCCATGGATTGATTTTTTAACCCCCGGTGCTTAATCCATTCGTCCAGTGCCGCTTCACCACAGTGAAATTCAGCGAGAATATGTGACGAATTCAATGGTACTGGAGCCGTTACTTTTCCCACTGCGGTTTTCTCGCCAGGAGTTTATCCATCGCCGGATTAGCTGTCACCGGGGCATCCAGCATATCGATAAATTCGGCATATTGTTCATCGTTAAGATTAAACATCCGGCGGTCAAGGATGACGTTCTCAGCTGCCTGGCAGGCCATCTCCAGGATAAAATCGGTGCGTGATTTATGGAGAATCTCAGCGGCAGCATCAATCAGGGCTCGCTGCGCTTCTTTTGCCCGGATATTAAGCTGAACATCAGATTTCATACTTCCTCCTTTGTATAGCAAATGATATACACAGCTTAGCACTGATGTATAGCAAACGCTATACAGGCGTTACGCGAAGCTCACCCTGGACACTGCAATTAACTCTGTCAGCAACCCGATTTAACGCATGACCTTTTGAATGGCAAAAAGGTGTCACTTCTGCTTTGCGTTGACTCTACTGGAAAAGGTTAGCGCGGCAGTTCAACGACAAACGCATTCTCTTTTAGCGCGCCCTCAATAAACAGCGCCATCTCTTTCAATAGCTGTCGGCCTTCCTCCAGCGTACCGTTCGGCGTGCCGAAGGAGATCGTTAACTCTTTGCCGCTGCGCGACAACAGGATCTCTGCATCGTCTTTGTTGGCGGCGGGGAGGAACAGCGCCGAATGTTTGTTTTCCTCAATCGCCTGATGCAGGGTGACCAGCTCCGGACAATCCGCCACGTTCACTATTCCGTTGACGTAGAACTTCATGGTCTGGCCACTTTCCGCCGGATAGTAGACCAGCGTCACCCAGCTGGTTTCATTTCCCCAGCCTTCCGGATAGAGATGAATCGCCTTGTAATCGCCCTCCCAGTTATTCACCCGGTGGCGACAATTCTTATCGGGGAAGATCTCTGCCATCGTCAGCTTAGCGGTTTCAATCATCGCCGCCTCAAACTCCGCTAATAACGCGTTGGCTTTCAGTAACTGCTGAAAGTTTTCCGTCACGAAGGTCTGCTTGTCGTTATTCATGATCTGCTCAGGTTCCTTTCCACTTAGCGCATAAAGATGGTTTAAAAATTCGGTGTAGAAAACATGCCACTTGCTGAAAGGGAGGCGCGCCTGGTCGTGTCCCAGACGGTTTCGGGCCGCGTCTACCAGCGTGGAGTAGTTGATAAATGGCCAGCCTGCCTGTGGCGGACAGCGGTTAGCGTCTGGCTTCACAATGCAGGTATAGATTGGCTGCCCATTGTCCACACAGCTTTCAAGCAACTGCTGGTAGCTTGCAAAAGGGTTATTAATGGCGGAAAAGGTTTTATGCTCAATGCCGATAATAAAATCCTGATGATAGATCAGCAGATCGAGAAACTTGCCGTCTTCTGTTATGACCTCCCGGCTGACCTCAAGGGACGTGGTATCCAGCGCGTCGCCCTCGTTGCCGATGTTCAGGCAATGTAGCAATGCGTTTAACAACCAGGGCGGTACCCCCGCGTTTTCCCCCATAAACAATGCCAGCAGATCCGAGGTGGGATTCTCCAGATATCCCGAACCGCCTGCGGTAAAGAAATTCACTTCCGGAACGGCCTCTGGCGGCAGAGAATCCAGCTGCTGCAAAAAATCGGTGCTCAGGTCACTCATTTTCCAGTCTTTTCTATGGCTTACAGTCCGGTGATCCTACCGGACACAGGCGCCAGGCAATGCGCGAATTAACCCTGAAGTTTGGTGGGTTTTGGGCCTTTCAGGCGTATCGGCACGCCATGGCCTATTATTCAGAGAGTAATGACTGGGGTTACTGGAGTGCATGATGATCAAAACAATACGTATTGTGTCGCTCGCTTGCCTGCTGTTGGGTGGCTGCTCCAGCAGCCCACTGACCCCGCAGGAGCAGAAGTATCAGCAAATCAAAGAGGCGGCCCGCGTCTGCTCGGAAGAGGTGAAAGCACACACGATGGAGCTCTCCACCGAGGGGCAAACGGCCGACAGCATAGCAACGACCGTGGATTATGATATGGGGGATGGATTGCCGCCGCGTACGGTGGATTCCCGTTCATCACCGGTGCTGGATAACGGGACGCCGGGCAATGCCTGGACTGCGTGCATGAAGCGCAAAGATGCGCTGGTACCCGAACTGAAGATCTGAGCCCGGACAGAATCCGGGCTGCGCGGGGTGTTATCAGACCACCAGCTCGCTCTCTTTAATATCCGCAATGGGTGAAAGAATCGCGTTATCAAAATCACGCGGAGTCGTCCCCGCGGCAATACGGTTTGGCCAGTCATGATTGGCCAGGGCACCCCGGCCCAGGGAGATAAAATCAGCCCCCATTCCCATGACTTCTTCCGCTCGCGCCTTATCATGCAAACTGCCGTTCGCCATTAGCGTCAACTGTGGGGCGTATTTACGCGCCAGTTCCACCAGCGAGAGCGGGTTGTCCGGGAAGGCCGGCTGCCAGGCCTCGTGCTCGGTGAGATGCAGGTAATCAATGCCCGAGTGCGCCAGCAACGTAAACACGGTGCGCGCATCCTCTTCACCATTAGCCCATTTATGGAAAAAGTCGTTAACCTTGCCCTGAGAGAGACGTATGCCGACAACCACATCTGCGCCTACACGAGCACGTACCGACGCGATCACGTCCAGGCTCAGACGCAACCGTCCGGCGATATCGCCACCCCAGCGGTCGTTACGCGTATTGGTATAGTCGGTGAAGAACTGATCGAGAAGATACCCGTTAGCGCCGTGGATCTCCACGCCATCAAATCCGGCAACGTTCACGGCGTAGCTGGCGGCATCTGAGAAGCTGTCGATAATCGCGCCGATTTCGGCTTCATTGAGTGCGCGTGGAACAGGGTATTCACCTTCCCCCCGGTAGAAGGCCATCTGTTGACCGACCGGGCGAATAGCCGACGGGGCCACGGTACCGCTCAGATAGTGGTTTCCCTGTGAGAGGGCGCCCGCATGCTGGATCTGCGCGAAGATTTTACCCTGCTGACGGTGCACGGCGTCGGTGACGCTACGCCAGGCGGCCGCCTGCTGCGGGCTGGTTAGCCCCGCCTGGAAGGCATAGGTTTGTGACCATGCCCGATCGATATAGATCCCCTCGGAGATCACCAGCCCGAAGCCGCCGCGCGCAAAATCCTGATAGTACGACTTCATCCTTTCCGTGGCATGCCCATCGACGGTTGCGGTGACGCGTGTCATGGGGGCCACCACCAGGCGGTTTTTTAGCGCGACATGCCCAATGCGGCCAGGGATAAGAAGGGGGGAGCTGTTCATAAAAGTCCTGTCAGTTTTAACTCTTTTACGCACTATAATCACTGACGAATACGCTATAAACCGGGCAAAATGATAAGGCTGTATATCATTTATCGTTATAATCGCCATGTTGGAGTTGTTATGAATCTTCAGGATGTCTCGCTGTTTCTGGCGATCACCGAAACCCGTAGCCTGACGCAGGCTGCGAAGCGGTTGGATGTCACGCCGATGGCCGTCTCACGCAGGCTGGCCTCTCTGGAACAGGAGCTGGGCACCCGGCTGCTGCAACGCACAACCCGCTCGGTGTCGTTAACCCAGGAAGGGATGGAGTTTTTGCCCTATGCCCGGGCGCTGGTGGATGCCGAAACGGGGGCGAAAGCGCTCTTTTCACCCACCACGCAGGGGGCTTCCGGACTGTTACGGATCACGGCGCCCACCGGCTTTGGTCGGCGTAATATATTGCCGCTGGTGCCCGGGTTACTTGCGGCGAATCCGAAGCTCAATATTGATCTGCAGCTCGGCGAAGACGTGGTGGATATTGTCGGCAGGGGTATTGATGTGGCGATCCGAATTGCTCCGCTGAAAGACTCGAACCTGATTGCACGTAAGATTTGTGATAACCCCCGCATTGTCTGCGCCTCGCCGGCGTATCTGCACGCCTTCGGTCATCCCCAAACCCTGGCCGACCTGGCGGAACATAACTGCTTACGTCTGACCAGCGTGCCGCAATGGGTATTTGAGCGTGATGGCGAGATCATCAGCGCCGCCGTAGAAGGGCGTTTCAGCTCCGATAACGTAGAAGGGGTGCGCGAACTCTGCGTACAGGGGTTGGGGTTGGTACAGTTGACCCGCTGGGATGTATTAAAGGAGCTCAACGACGGCACGCTGGTCGAGATCGTTCTGGCGGATGTGCGTCCGCAGTCGCTCTCCATCTGGGCGGTACTGCCCACCACACGTTTCCTTCCGCTGCGGGTGACCACCTTTATCGATACCCTTAAATCGTCATTAACCTCTCCAGCCAGAGATTAACCCTGTTTAATGAATGGGCAAAAAAAGGTAGGGAGTGGATGTTGTTCCAAATAATCAAGCCGTTAAAGAAATACTTGCTGCCTTTCTGTTAATAAATTATTACATTCCGCATTGTTTAAGTAACAAAAATAAATATCATAACGAGAATCGTTTCGAACAAAGCCCGCAGGCTGAATACGATTCTTACCCCCTGTTTTTGCACGATAAAGCTTCATCGTACGGCCTGCGTTACGTTTAACCTCCACCTACAGGAAACGTTACACCCATGCAGCGTCACTTTTTATGGGCTCTTAATCCTTGCCTGCTTGCACTTTTATCCACCCCAGCCTGGGCGGCCGCCGCCGAAGAGGACGAGCTCGTTGTCTCGGCCAGCCGTTCGCACCGTAGCGTGGCGGAAATGGCACAAACCACCTGGGTAATTGAACAGTCTGAGATTGAGCAGCAGGTACAGGGCGGGAAAGAGCTGAAAGAGGTTCTTGCCCAGTTAATTCCCGGTATGGATGTCAGTAGCCAGGGACGAACGAATTACGGCATGAATATGCGCGGTCGTTCCATGATGGTGATGGTTGACGGGGTTCGGCTTAACTCTTCGCGCAGTGACAGCCGACAGCTTGACGCGATCGATCCATTTAATGTCTCACGTATTGAGGTTATCTCGGGGGCCACAGCGCTGTACGGCGGCGGAAGTACCGGCGGCCTGATTAACATTGTCACGAAAAAAGGGCAGTCGGAGAAAGAAGTTGAATTGCAGACGGGGATAAAAAGCGGATTTAACAGCCATAACGATCATGATGAAAACGTGGCGGCCGCGGTAAGCGGTGGCACAGACCGCGCTTCCGGTCGACTCTCTGTGGCGTATCAGCGCTATGGTGGCTGGTACGATGGCCACGGTGACGAAGTTATTATTGATAATACCCAGACGGGGCTGCAGTATTCAGACCGTCTTGACGTGATGGGCACCGGTACGCTGGATATTGACGATCATCAGCAGATTCAGCTCACGACCCAGTACTACAAAAGTGAGTCGGACGGTAAACACGGTCTCCATCTTGGAGAGAACTTCTCTGCCGTTACCGGGCAAGGTAAAGCCTATAACTCGGGCAACCTCGACGCCGATCGTCTGCCAGGCACCGAGCGGCATTTGATCAACCTCCAGTACTCCAATACCGATTTTCTGGGCCAGGATCTGGTTGCGCAGATCTACTACCGTGACGAAAAACTGACTTTTTATCCTTTCCCGACGCTTGCGGGCGGCAGCGTGGGGAGCATTGGCGCCTCTCAGCAGAATACCGATTACTGGGGCGGCAAACTGACGCTCAACAGTCAACCCGTCGACGACCTGACCCTGACGTATGGGGTGGACGCTGACCATGAGACCTTTGATGCTAATCAGCAGTTCTTCGACCTGACGAAGGCCGCGCAGAGCGGGGGGATGGATCTGCAGAATGCATACCGGGTGGGGCGTTATCCGAGCTACAGCATTACCAACCTGGCGCCGTTCCTGCAATCCAGCTACGACATTCGTGCCATTACGCTCAGCGGCGGCGTGCGCTATCAGTACACAAAAAACAAAGTTGATGACTTTGTGGGGTATAACCAACAGCAGGCCATTGCCCGGGGGGATGCACTCTCTGCCGATGCCGTACCTGGAGGAGAGACCAGCTATAACAACCTGCTGTTTAACGCCGGTATTCTGGGGCGTGTGACGGAACGCCAACAGGTGTGGTTCAACTTCTCTCAGGGATTCGAAATTCCCGATCTGGCGAAGTATTACGGCTCTGGCCTTTATCAGCTGGTGGACGGTCATTATCGTCTGATCGATAGCGTGAACGTCAACGACTCCAGACTCGATGGTATTAAAGTCAACGCCTACGAACTGGGGTGGCGTTATAACGGCGATAACCTGCGTACGCAGATTGCGGCCTATTACTCGCTCTCTGACAAAACGATCAATATTAATAAGACGGATATGACCATTAATATTGAGGACGACAAGCGCCGGATCTATGGCATTGAAGGGCAGGTTGACTACTTCTTCCCGGACAGCGCATGGAGTACCGGTACCAATTTCAACGCCATCAAATCAGAAACGCAGGTGGATGGGCAGTGGCAGAAGCTGACCGTCGATAGCGCCAGCCCGTCGAAAGTGAGCGCGTGGCTTACATGGGCGCCGGGTCCCTTAAGCCTGCGTGTGCAGAGCACACAGACGTTTGACGTGTCGGACGAAGCCGGTAAAAAGATCGACGGCTATAACACGGTCGACTTACTGGGCAGCTACGAACTTCCGCTGGGTAAGCTGAGCTTCAGCGTCGAAAACCTGCTTGATAAAGATTACACCACCACGTGGGGGCAGCGCGCGCCGGGCCTCTATAGCCCGACCTACGGCGATGCCGGCCTCTATACCTATAAAGGGCGTGGCAGAACCTTCGGCCTGAACTACTCCGTTCTGTTTTAACTCGTCATCTATGTGCTTTCACCTTCCGCTGGCCCCTCCGGGCCAGCAGTGGCTTGACTTTATCCCCGATAAGGGATAAACCTGTCTGTATCCCTTGTAGGGGATATTCACCGCCACCCTGAGAGTGATATGAAACCACCCATGATCTACAGCCCCGTGCAGCTGGCAAATTACCTGAAATTAACGCGTCAGAAGAATAACTGGACCCAGAGTGAACTGGCCCGAAAGATTGGTATCAAGCAAGCCACGGTGTCGAATTTCGAAAACAACCCCGACAACATCACCCTGACCACTTTCTTCAAGCTATTACAGGCGCTGGAGTTAACGATGGTGCTATATGACAAGGGTGAAACGGTCGAGGATAGCACCTCTATTCAGCAGCAGGATGTAGAGTGGTAATGCCTAAGCTCGTGACGTGGATGAACAATGAGCGAGTTGGTGAGCTAACCAAGCTCCCTAACGGCGCGCATACCTTTAAATATGATCGTGAGTGGCTCTATAACCGCCACGCCAGGCCCATCTCGCTGTCGCTTCCCTTGCAGACCGGCACGCTCACCTCTGATGCGGTCTTCAATTTCTTTGACAACCTGTTGCCGGATAGCGCTGTCGTGCGGGATCGCATTGTTAAACGTTATCAGGCGCGCTCAAAACAGCCCTTCGATCTGCTGGCGGAAGTGGGCCGCGACAGCGTCGGTGCCGTGACCTTGCTGCCCCCGGATGCGATCATCTCTGCCCCGATCATGCGCTGGGAGGCGCTGGATGAACCCCGACTCGAAAAGGTGCTCTCAGCTTATCAGGCCGATATTCCGCTTGGCATGATTAAAGACGAGAACGATTTTCGTATTTCAGTGGCGGGTGCCCAGGAAAAGACGGCGCTGTTACAGATTAACGACGCGTGGTGCATTCCGAAGGGAATAACCCCCACCAACCATATTATTAAGCTGCCCATCGGGGAGATCAGACAGCCCAATGCCACCCTTGATCTTCGCGACAGCGTGGATAACGAATATTTCTGTCTGGCCTTTGCCAGGGCGCTGGGTCTGTCGGTTCCTGACGCCACCATTATTACCGCCGGGCAGATTCGGGCGCTGGCGGTGGAACGTTTTGACCGCCGCTGGAACGCCGATCGCACTATGTTGCTGCGATTGCCGCAGGAGGATATGTGTCAGGCCTTTGGTTTACCCTCTTCGGTGAAGTATGAATCCGACGGCGGGCCCGGTATTTTGCCGATTATGTCGTTTTTGCTGGGATCGAGTGAAGCTCTGCAGGATCGCTATCATTTTATGCAGTTCCAGCTTTTTCAGTGGCTTCTGGCCGCGACGGACGGGCACGCCAAAAACTTCTCGGTGTTCATCCAGCCTGGCGGCAGTTACCGTCTAACCCCGTTTTACGACATTCTTTCAGCTTATCCGCTGCTCGGCGGGGCGGGTCTGCACATCAGCGACCTGAAGCTGGCGATGGGGCTCAAGGCTTCCAGAGGGCGAAAGAACGCTATCGATCGTATTTATCCGCGTCATTTTTATGCGCTGGCAAAAGAAGTGGGGTTTGCGCAAAGCGAGATGGAGAGGATCATGCAAACCTTCGCCCAACAAGTTCCTGATGCGCTGCGTCGCGTGAACGATGCGCTTCCGGCTGGTTTCTCCAGCAGGGTAGCTAAAACCATTACCGCCGGGGTGCTGCGACTGCATCAACGTCTGGTAAATGGATTATCCCTTACAGGGGATAAATACTGAATTATCCCTTAGCGGGGATAAGCCTGCAGGTTAACCTCAGATTCTCTTCACCTGCAGAGAGTCTGTTCAGGTATGAAGCATTACCGGGCTGGTGGCACGAAAGTACCTGATTTTAGGCTTATAATGCGCGGGGCAGACAATGAAAAATCCCTCTCTCTGCCGTGCTATTTCTGTTTATTCAGAAGTCATTTTACTTAACGCGATGATGAAGCGATCGCCCCTGAAGAAGATAACCGCAATGAAGAAAATCGCCCTCTGTTCTCTGTTGGTTTTACTGTCTGGCTCCTCTCTGGCAGCTACTACCAGCGCCACAAATATTGCCGACGTGGTCACGCCGGTCATCACCGCGCTGATGAAAGAAGAGGCGATACCGGGTATGGCCGTTGCGGTGATTTATCAGGGAAAACCTTACTATTTCACCTGGGGGCTGGCCGATGTCGCGGGTAACAAAG
The DNA here is from genome assembly GCF_002430365.1 of Leclercia sp. UBA5958. NCBI lineage: Bacteria > Pseudomonadati > Pseudomonadota > Gammaproteobacteria > Enterobacterales > Enterobacteriaceae > Leclercia > Leclercia sp. UBA5958. The sequence goes on from NZ_DJCE01000001.1 coordinate 453,967, forward strand.
AGGTCGATCGGCAAACCCTGTTTGAACTGGGTTCGGTAAGCAAAACCTTTACCGGCGTGCTGGGCGGCGAGGCGGTGGCGCGGGGAGAGGTAGCCCTGGACGATCCCGCCAGCCGGTATTGGTCCGCACTGTCGGGCAAACAGTGGGAAGGGATCACGCTGCTGCATCTGGCCACCTATACCGCAGGGGGCTTACCCCTGCAGGTGCCGGACGATGTTACCGATCGGACATCGCTTGCAAATTTCTATCAGCAATGGCAGCCCCAGTGGGCACCGGGTACGAAACGCCTCTATGCTAACAGCAGTATTGGCCTTTTCGGTGCACTTGCCGTGACACCGTCACGTTTAAGTTTTGAGAAGGCGCTGGGTGACCGGGTACTTAAACCTCTGCAGTTAAATCATACCTGGCTTCAGGTTCCACCGAGCGAAGAACAGCACTACGCCTGGGGCTATCGCGACGGAAAACCTGTTCATGTGTCGCCGGGCATGCTGGATGCCGAGGCTTACGGCGTGAAAACCACCATTGTCGATATGGCGGCATGGCTACAGGCCAATATGCAGCCCGCTGAAATAAAAGTGCAGTCGCTTAAACAAGGCATGACGCTAGCCCAGTCACGCTACTGGCAAGCAGGCGCAATGTATCAGGGGCTGGGCTGGGAGATGCTTGACTGGCCGGTCAGCGAACGCACGCTGGAGGAGGGCAGCGCCAATACCTACGCGCTGTCGCCGCAGAGCGTAGAGAAAATCACGCCGCCGACACCGCCCGTGAGCGCCTTTTGGGTGCACAAAACTGGCGCTACCGGCGGATTTGGTAGCTATATCGCCTTTATCCCGGAAAAGGAGATCGGTATCGTGATGCTGGCCAATAAAAACTACCCGAATCCTGTGCGTATTCGGGCCGCGTACCGCATTCTTGACGCCTTACAGTAAGCCGCAGGGCCTGCTTCGGCAGGCCAACAGACCTACCAGTCGGGATCGTCATCCGGCAGGTCTTCCTGAGTCCACTTTTCACTTAGATGGATATCCAGAGTCTCCAGGGGACTGGAACCGGTATTCTTAAACTTATGCGGCACGTTGGCCGGGCCGAAGAGTACGTCGCCGCTTTGCGCTTCAATAACCTCTTCGCCGATTTTAAACAGCGCCGTTCCGCTAAGGATGACAAAGATTTCCGGGTAGGTGTGGACGTGCAGTGATGGCCCGGCGCCATACGCTTCCTGGGTATAGCGCAGGACAGAAACCTGAGTACCAAACACCGTACCGTCGAAATTGCCGTTTTTAAGATCTGGCAGGGATAACCATGCGCCAGCATCGAGCTTCTGAGCTTTATCCGTCATAGAGGAACGCCTTTTTTAGTCATGCCTCCCTAAAGGATAGTCTTTCGATCCTGAATTTCCTCACCCGTTTCGGGGCGGTAATAAGCATTCTCATTATCATTTCCGTTTGCTACTATCGGTCTCTCTAACTGTTCGTTATGGCTGTAAGGCGGTGTTATGTCGGCTGTGCAAAGTTATCGCTTATTCAACGTTGTGCTGGCGCGAAAAGAGAGGCTTTCCCCCTCGATGCTGCGCTGCGTGTTTAGGGGTGACGAGGTGCGTCATATGAAAATCGATGCGCCAGATCAGCGTATTAAGCTGCTTTTCCCGTCGCTGAATGGCACCCCGGCGGCGTTAACGTCCGACGGTTCCTGGTGGGAACAGACGAAGGCACTGCCTGAAGATCGTCGTCCTGTACTGCGCACTTATACCCTGCGTCGCGTCGATGTTGAGGCCGGGGAAGCGGAGGTAGAGTTTGTCATGCACGGGACTGATGGCCCGGCATCTGCCTGGGCGATGGGCGCACAGCCGGGCGATGCGCTGCAGATAGTGGCGCCAAACCGTGATTATCCAGAAGATAGCGGTGGGTACGAGTGGAATCCCCATCCAGAAGCCGAACGGGGGCTGATTATTGCGGACGAAACGGCGTTGCCCGCAGTGAAGGGTATTCTGGAACAGCTGGCCCATCGCGATACGCCGCCTCAGATTCAGCTATTCCTTGAAGTGCCGAAGCAGGGCGATTGTAGTGATCTCAGCGCCTGGCCTTTTGCAGAAGTGCACTGGTTAGTGCGTGAACTGACCGGTGCCAGCTACGGCGAGGCGCTACTCCAGGCGGTAAAACAGCATGTGATGTTGCCTGACTATGCACTGACCCGCTGCCAGGAAGTGCAAGAAGAAGAAGAGGGCGAGTTACTGTGGGATCGCGCCGAAAGTGATAACCGCTTCCACGGTTGGGTAGCAGCAGAATCTACGACGGTTAAACATCTGCGACGTTACCTTATTGGTGAACGCAACGTGTCGAAAGAGACGATCAGCTTTTTGGCTTACTGGGCGCGTGGTCGCCGTGCGTAGCGGTGCGGCCTCTTATGTGGTTGAATAGGCCCAGGAATTAATCCGTCTGCGAGGTTGGCCGCAGTGACACTTCTTGAACAATTAACAGAGCTTGAATGTTCACTTCATAACGTCCGGCGAAAGGATGGCGAATGGCTGGAAAAGATCCTTCATCATGAGTTCAGGGAGATTACACGTTCCGGTATATGGGTTAGCCGCTCAGAAACCATTGAATCGCTGACGCATGAAGACGCCACCACGCTGATTCAAAGTAGCGATTTCCAGCTGATCTCCTTAAAAGAGAATGTCGCTCTATTGCATTACCGAACCTTCAGCCCCGATGGCAGCAGACGCGCTCTTCGCACATCATGCTGGATATGCGGTGATGATGGGCAATGGCAGCTAAGGTTTCACCAGGGGACACCAGAAGCTGATGGCGCATAGCGCGCCAGCGGGGTTGGCCTGGGGAGTACAAATAAACAACATTCCGGCTGCAACACCATTCCGGAACTGTTATACTGTATATAAATACAGTAGGAGGCATGAAATGGCTGTTGAAACAAAATTTGTAGTCGTAAGAAAAGGTGAAGAGAAAATGACATTTGCCAGTAAGAAAGAGGCGGACGCTTACGACAAACTGCTTGATATGGCAGATGCGTTCACCGACTGGCTGCTGCAAAGCGATATGCAGATGGATGAAACACAGGCTGAAAATCTGGGTCTGTATCTCGCCGAGCAGAAAGAGGCCGTGCAGCATATTCTGCGTACCAGTAAGCTCCCTGAATCAAATGATGCCGCAAGCGCAACGCCAGATGAGACCGCAGAGTCTGATGTGGCCGGCAGTAAGAAAATCAGGGCAGTGAAAGCAGCCTGATCGCCAGAGTATCTCATCGCTAATAACGACGCCGTAAGTGGGAAACCGCTTGCGGCTTTTTTATGTCTGTGTGGCGCTGAGACTGAGTGACTGAGTAGAGCGTTGCGGAAACGGTTTGAACGTCGGCTGGATACGTCAAAAAGATAATGCCGGTGATGAGAAGGAAAACGTCGCTAAGAGGCGGTTGTAGCAACAATCATAGAGTCCCGTGCAACAGACCAACGCAGCTGAGTCAAAGATGAGATGTGTGTGCCGAAGCCGGCCACAGCAATCAGCCACACAAATACCGTAGAATTGAGCTTATAATCCTTTGGTGCGCATAATGTATATTATGTTAAATACGATAATTACGTACTCAGCTTTAGATTCCCTGACCTCTGTACCCCAATTAACTGGCCTCATTCCCGTCCTCTTCACGCATTTGCTCGTTCGTCCCCAATAAGAAAACTTAGCCATCAGCGAATTTTTACGCAGTACTGTTTTTATATACAGTGCACCGTATTTGCCACATTATTCCCCTTCCCTTTCTCATCCCGGAATGCAGGCGCTGCTTCGCTACACTACACTTCAACACGGCATGTTATCGCCATCCGATTGCCTGTTCACCAGCGCAACATTCATCCCGACTTTTATTCATTTCGCGAGAGGTCAATCATGTCATTTGTGACGACAAAAGATAATGTCAGTATCTTCTTCAAAGACTGGGGTCCTAATGATGCACAGCCCATCTTTTTCCATCACGGTTGGCCACTCAGCGCCGATGACTGGGATAATCAAATGCTCTTCTTTTTATCCGAAGGCTTTCGCGTGATCGCGTCCGACCGTCGTGGTCATGGGCGTTCCAGCCAGGTCAGCGACGGGCATGATATGGATCACTATGCAGCGGATGTCTCGGCGGTGGTTGAACATCTGGATCTGCACAATGTGGTGCATGTCGGCCACTCCACCGGTGGCGGCCAGGTGGCGCGCTATGTCGCACAATATGGGCAGCCGCAGGGGCGTGTCGCAAAGGCCGTGCTGATCAGTGCGGTTCCGCCTCTTATGGTGCAAACGCCAGATAATCCGGGCGGGACACCGCTGGAGGTCTTCGATGGTTTCCGGCAAGGGCTGGCAGCCAACCGGGCGCAGTTTTACCTGGATGTCGCATCGGGTCCGTTCTACGGATTCAACCGCGACGGCGCCGACATCTCGCAGGGCACCATTCAGAACTGGTGGCGTCAGGGAATGATGGGCAGCGCAAAAGCGCACTATGAAGGCATTAAAGCGTTTTCAGAAACCGATCAGACCGAAGATCTGAAGGCGATAACGGTACCTACTCTCATTCTTCAGGGTGATGACGATCAGGTGGTCCCCTATAAAAACGCCAGCCTGCTTCAGGAGAAACTTGTCTCTGACAGCACGTTGAAAGTTTATCCTGGCTATCCGCACGGTATGCACACCACTCATGCGGAGAGCATCAATCAGGATCTTCTCGCCTTTATACGGGGCTGATCGCCCTGCCCTTTAATGAGCAATGCCGCATGCGCTAAGGCGTATGCGGCATATTTCATGGGTAACTTAACCCGGCAGCGAGGCTTTCAGGCGACGCACCGCTTCCTGCAGGTTTTCATCGGTCACGCTGACATAAGACATGCGTAAGGTACTGTGGTCCGGTTCATTACAGTAGAAGAACTCGCCCGGCACGTACACCACGCCGTTGTTGAGGGTCGTTTTCAGCCATTCCGTGGTATTCATCTCGTATTTGAATTTCGCCCATAAAAACATCCCGCCCATGGGTTTATGGAAGGTCAGATGATCGCCCAGCTCGCGTTCAACCAGTTGGCACAGCGTCTCGCATTTATGCTTATAGGCTTTGCGGATCAGCGCAATTTGCCCTGGCAGACGACCACTTTCCAGATAATGATAAGTGAGGGATTGGGACAAGGTACTGGTATGCAGATCCGTCGCCTGTTTCAGGTTCACCACCTGCCGTTTAATCCAGGCCGGCACCACCAGCCAACCCACCCGTGCGCCAGGCGCGAGGATTTTTGAGAAGGTAGAGGTATAGATGACGTTATCGCTGTTATCCATCTCTTCAGCCCAGGCTTTCAGAGGCTTGAAAGTGTTATCGGTAAAGTTAATCTCGCAGTAGGGATCGTCTTCAATAATCACAAAATCATAGCGTTTAGACAGCGCAACCAGCTGTTTACGCCGATGCTCAGCCAGCGTCACCCCGCCCGGGTTGCCAAAGGTGGGAACGATATAGACGGCTTTGATTTGGGTGGTTTTCACCAGCGCTTCCAGCTCGTCGATAATCATCCCGTCGCCGTCGGTTCCAACAGACATCAGGTTTGCTTCGGCCAGCTGCATAACCTGCAGTGCCGCCAAGTATGTCGGGCGTTCAACCACCACGATATCACCCGGATCGATCAGAGCACGCGCCAACAGATCCAGTGACTGCTGAGAGCCAGAGGTCACCACCACATCATCGATATCGCAGTGAATGGCGCGCTCCCCCAGCAGCTGGCAAATGGCGCCGCGCAATTCCGGGCTCCCTTCGCTCAAACCATACTGGAAGGCCTCTTTCCAGGCGCTGGAGAGCACCTTCTCCATGGCCATCTCTAATCCTTCGCGATCGAACAGTTCCGGATTAGGAATGCCGCCGCCGAGAGAGATGACCCCTTCCATTTTGCTGTGCTTCAATAACTCACGGATTGCCGATGACTGAAGATTCTGGACCTTTTTTGCTATTTTGTTCTGCGACATCTTCCCTTACCCATTTATTAATGTATCTCAGACTTATTATCACATGCGCAACAATTTGATAACCGTTTAATGGCCCAAATCGATATGTCCCGCCATATTATCCCTCCCTGGTCTGCTTTTCAGGCATGGAATGGCGTTTTCGGACGCGTAAAAATAGCCAATCTGATGGCGTAAATTGTTCTTTAATCTCCTAAGTACGCACGCTAAGCTCCGCTCACACTCAGTATATTAAGAAACACTATCATGAAACTAGAGCAGTTCAGCGGTCTGTTAACCACGTTAACGCATGACTTCACCAAAACGCTGCCAGGGGAGCTGTTGCTGACGACCGAAGGCGATATCACCACCTTTTATGCCCCCTTTGACTACATTAATACCCAGGCAAAAATCGTCTTATGCGGCATTACGCCAGGTTTACAACAGGCCAGCCGGGCGCTGGAAGAAGCACAGCGTCACTTGCGGATGGGAGCCACCGTCGAGCAGGCGAGAAAAGCGGCAAAAGAGACGGGCAGCTTCGCCGGTCCAATGCGCAGTAATCTTATCGCTATGCTGGATCATATTGGTCTGCCCGATATTCTGAAAATTGAGCGCTGCGCCCAGCTATTCGGAACGCACAGCCACCTGGTTCATTACACGTCAGCGCTGCGCTACCCGGTGTTTATCAAAGGGAAAAATTACAGCGGTTCGCCTGGCATGTTGCAGCGCGCCAGTATGCGTCAGCAAATTGATACCCATCTGGCTGAGGAGATTGCGCTGCTGGGGCCTGAGTGTCTGTACGTTCCTCTTGGCCCTAAAGTGACGGAAGTGTTTCTGCATTTGCAAGCACGCGGGCTGCTCAAACCGGAGCAACTGCTTGACGGCCTGCCTCACCCGTCCGGGGCGAACGCCGAGCGCATCAGTTACTTCCTCGGTAAAAAAGCGCGCGCTACGCTATCAGCCAAAACCAATGCCGATACGATTGATAATGCCAAAGCCAGACTGCTGGCGAAGATGGCTACCCTGCAAAATCGTTAACGGTTTAGGTGACAAAAGCCAGCAAACCATGAGCCTGCTGGCTTTGTGTAGAGTCCTTAACTCGCTGACCAGCGCGTCCCCTGCATATCTATCACAAACCGGTAGCGTACATCGCCTTTCAGCATGCGACTAAACGCCTGTTCGACTTCGTTACCGGTAATCAACTCGATATCGGCGGTAATGTTGTGAGTGCCGCAAAAATCGAGCATCTCCTGGGTCTCTTTAATACTGCCAATCGATGAGCCGCTGATGCTCAGGCGTCGGAAAACCATTGGCGTGATATCCGGCGAGAGATGCGGACTGTCCGGAATGCCCACCAGCACCAGTCGTCCGTTGGTTTTCAGCGTTGCGAGCAAGGGATTCAGATCGTGTGGGGCCGCTACGCAATCAATAATGATATCGAGCGAGCTATGCATCTCGGCCATTTGCGCCGCATCGCGGGATACCACCACCCGCTTCGCACCCAGCCTTTTCGCATCCGCCTCCTTTTCCGGGGAGGTGGTGAAGAGCGTGACCTCCGCGCCCAGCGCGCTGGCCAGTTTCACCGCCATATGCCCCAGCCCGCCTAGACCAACCACCCCTACGCGATCGCTCGCCTTCACGTTGAAGTGGCGCAGCGGAGACCAGACGGTCACGCCGGCGCAAAGCAGCGGCGCGACCCCTGCCAGAAGCAGATTCTGCGGCACTTTGACCACGAAATGCTGATCGACAATCACATTCTGGGCATAGCCGCCCCAGGTGCTCTCACCGGTCACCTTGTCGATACCGTTATAGGTTGCGGTAAAGCCAGCCTCGCAGTATTGCTCCTCCTGCTGTTGACAGAAATGGCACTCGCGGCAGGAGTCAACCATTACGCCTACGCCGACAATGTCTCCCGGACGCAAGCGATCCACATTGCTGCCGGTCGCCACCACGCGGCCAACAATTTCATGACCCGGAACCAGCGGATAACGGCTCACGCCCCACTCGTTACGCGCCATATGCAGGTCGGAGTGGCAGACGCCGCAGTAAAGAATTTCAATATTGACGTCCTGCTTTTGCAGGGGACGCAGGGTAATGTTCCCGGAGACCAGGGGTTGTGTCGCCTCATGGGCAACTAACGCTTTAACTTTCATGCCGCCTCGCAATGCACTGGCTTTTCTCAATCGAAGGCGGCAGACTTTACGTAAATGGGTTCACAATTGATAGTAGTCACCATTTGGTGACCATAAATGAGGAGCACGCCATGCCCGCCTGGGTAGACGGAAAACTGTTTTTTTACGCCGATTCACCGCCACGCCGGTTAATGGATCTCTTCTCGGTCAAATGGAGCACCATGGTGCTGCACGCCCTCTACCACTGGCCGGACGATCGCGCCCGTACGGGCGAGCTGCAGCGCAGTCTGCAGGGGATCTCAAAAAAGATGCTTTTTCAGACGCTTAAAGAGCTGGAGCAGCGCGGACTCATTAGCCGACACGTCTATGACGTTATCCCGCCCAAAGTGGATTATCGCCTTACCCCGCTGGGCCGAACCTTTGCCGAACCTATAGAGCAGATGTATCAGTGGGGGCTGGATAACCAGGCGGCGCTGGATCAGATGCAGGCATGCTATCAGGCTGCGATAAACACGCAGAAAACCGACGGATAATGATGTAACCTTTCTTAGCGATAAATGACAACAAACGGACACAGCATGTCAGCACAAATTTCGAAAGATCCTCTGCACGGCGTTACCCTCGAGATGCAAATTAACGCTCTGGTGGCGCACTACGGTTGGGAAAAGCTGGGTCAGCTTATCAAGATTAATTGTTTCAACAGCGACCCGAGCGTGAAATCCAGCCTGAAATTTTTACGCCGCACACCGTGGGCACGTGCAGAGGTTGAAGCCCTGTATCTCGATAGCCTCGACGAACCCGCACCGGAATCCGCGCCGGCGCCCACCGCCAGCCCCTGGTCCAATAATCGCCATACAAAGAGCTGACACGCCATGATGCGAGACGTTACACGGTCGGGCATGCTGCTCGCCTGCGCCCTTCTGTTAGCCAGCTGTGCCTCTGAGCCGCCAAAATCGTTGGTCACCCCGCTGCCGCCAGTAGCCAAACAGCCGGTGCCAGACCAACGTCAGCAGGATAATCAGCCGATGCGTGGCGTCTGGCTGGCCACGGTCTCTCGTCTCGACTGGCCGCCGGTAAACTCGGTAAATGTCAGCAGCCCCGCGCTGCGCATTCGACTGCAGCAGCAGGCATTAATTACCAAGCTGGACAACCTCAAAAGCCTCGGCATCAACACCGTCTTCTTCCAGGTCAAACCGGACGGCACCGCCCTGTGGCCATCCCAAATTCTGCCCTGGTCAGATATGCTGACGGGCACCATTGGCCAGGATCCGGGCTACGACCCCCTGAAGTTTATGATCGATGAAGCGCACAAGCGCGGAATCAAAGTGCATGCGTGGTTCAACCCGTATCGGGTTACCACCAATACGAAACCGGGCACCATTACGGCGTTGAGCCGGACCTTGCCGCAAAATCCGGCCAGCGTGTATGTGCTGCATCCTGACTGGGTTCGCACCTCCGGCGACCGCCTGGTGCTCGACCCCGGTATACCCGCAGCGCGGGACTGGATCACCAGCATCGTGGCCGAAGTGGTGGAACGCTATCCGGTAGACGGCGTGCAATTCGATGACTACTTCTATACTGAAACCAAAAGCTCCACCCTCAACGATACACAAACCTGGCAGCAATATGGCCAGGCCTTCGCCTCGAAAGCCGACTGGCGCCGCGATAACACCCAGCAACTGATTGCGCAGGTGTCGCGTACCATTAAGCAGATCAACCCTAACGTGATGTTCGGCGTCAGCCCTGCCGGGGTGTGGCGTAACCGTTCGCACGATCCCGCCGGGTCAGATACGCGCGGAGCCGCCGCGTATGACGAATCTTTTGCCGACACGCGTCGCTGGGTGCAGCAAGGGCTGCTGGATTACATCGCCCCGCAGATCTACTGGCCATTTTCCCGCGATGCCGCGCGTTACGACGTGCTGGCAAAATGGTGGGCCGAGGTAGTCAAACCGACCAAAACCCGGCTCTATATCGGTGTGGCGCTCTATAAAGTGGGCGAACCGTCGCGTAACGAGCCCGACTGGACGGTCAACGGCGGCGTACCGGAGCTGCGTAAACAGCTTGATCTGAACGACACGATGCCGGGCATCAGCGGCACGATCCTCTTTCGCGAAAACAACCTCAATCAACCGCAGGCCCAGCAGGCCGTTAGCTATTTACGCAGCCGCTGGGGCAGTTAGCCCTTCGGTTGTCCAGTTCTCACAATCCTCTGTCCAGGGCGCTAAAGCAGCGCCCTTTTCTCCTGCACACAATGGAATGAAAACCACAGGAGATGATCATGCTGAGTCACCCGCAACAGAAATATCGCCCCTTCCCGCCTCTTAACCTGCCCGATCGCCGCTGGCCATCACAGCAGATCACCCATGCCCCGCGCTGGCTCTCTACGGATCTGCGCGACGGTAACCAGGCACTCGCTGAGCCCATGGACAGCGAGCGCAAACGCCAGTTCTGGCAATTACTGCTGGCCTGCGGCTTCAAAGAGATTGAGGTGGCTTTCCCTTCAGCGTCGCAAACAGACTTCAACTTCGTCCGTGAGCTGATTGAAGAGGATCTGATCCCGGACGATGTCACCATTCAGGTGTTAACCCAGGCGCGGGAAGATTTGATTCTGCGCACCTTCGACTCTCTGCGCGGGGTGAAACGGGCCACGGTGCATCTTTATAACGCCACTGCCCCGCTGTTTCGTGAGCTGGTCTTCGGCCTGGAGAAAGCGGACATCATCGCCCTTGCTACTCGCTCAACCCGCCAGATCCGCCAATTGTGTGAACAGCACCCGGAAACGCACTGGCAATATGAATACTCGCCTGAGACCTTCTGCTTCACCGAGCCGGAGTTTGCGCTGGAGATTTGTGAAGCGGTGGCGGATATCTGGCAACCTTCGGCCGACCGCCCGATGATCATCAATCTGCCGGCGACGGTTGAAGTAAGCACCCCGAATGTCTACGCCGATCAGATTGAATTTTTCTGCCGCCATTTTTCCCGGCGCCAGGATGTCTGTATTAGCGTACATCCGCATAACGACCGGGGAACCGGCGTCGCCTGCGCCGAGCTGGCGGTCATGGCGGGAGCCGATCGCGTGGAAGGCTGCCTGTTTGGCAACGGCGAACGCACCGGCAATGTTTGCCTGGTGACCCTGGCGATGAATCTCTATAGCCAGGGGATCACCCCGGGGTTGCGCTTTGATGATATGAAACAGGTGGTCGAGGTCGTAGAGCGGTGCAACCAGCTGCCGGTGCATCCTCGCCATCCGTGGGCCGGTAGCCTGGCTTATACGGCGTTTTCCGGTTCGCATCAGGATGCGATCAAAAAAGGGTTCGACGCGCGTAAGCCCGGTGAGCCCTGGGCAATGCCCTACCTGCCGGTCGATCCCCAGGATATTGGCTGCAGCTATGAAGCGGTGATCCGTGTGAACAGTCAGTCCGGGAAAAGCGGCAGCGCCTGGCTGATTGAGCAGAATCACGGTCTGAAGCTCCCGCGCGCATTGCAGCAGGATTTTAGCCAGCACGTACAGCGCGAAACCGACGCCCATGGCCGGGAGATGACGCTCAACGCCCTCTGGCAACTGTTCCGTACCCGTTACCGGCTGGTGCCGCAGCCCCCGCTGGCGCTGAAGGAGTATAAAAGCGAAAGCCAGCAGAATGGTCAGTTAAAGCTGAATGCTACGCTGCAGGTGGCCGGCGAGCAGCGCAAAATTGAAGGATATGGCAACGGCCTGCTCTCTGCCGCAGCCCAGGCTGTCTCGGTGCTCATCAGGCAGCCGGTGGTGATTAAGGATTACCACGAGCACACCCTGGGGGAACGCAGTGACAGCCGCTCAGTAGCCTATATCCGCTGTCTGTTTGCCGATGGCAGCAGCCGCTGGGGCGTGGGAATTGATAGCGACATCTCCCGCGCGTCGCTGCAGGCGTTCTTCAATGCAGCGCAGCTGGACGATTAACCATCCTGAAAATAGTCGCTGGGTGATATTCCCATCACCCGGCGGAACATGGTCGTAAAGGCGCTGTGGCTGCCATACCCCAGCTCCAGCGCGACGGTCAGTACCGCCTGCCCCTGCGCCAGCCGAATTAACGCCTCCATCAGTTTCGCCCGCCGCACCCACTCTCCCCAGGTGAGCTGGGTTTGCTGCTGGAAATGGCGGTTCAAGGTACGTTCACTCATGTTCACCTGTTTTGCTGCCCGGCTGCTGCTCCAGTCTTCTGCAGGCGACTCACGCATACGCGCGCAGAGCTGGCGCAACACCTCACTGGTCGGTTCGGCCAGACCAAAAGGCAGCACCGACATGCCGCGTATTTCATCGAGAATAAGTTCATAAATGCGCTCGTCCCGGCTGCCGGGTGCGTACGCTTCCGCCAGATCGAGCGAGGCCACAATCAGCTCCCGCAGCAACGCCGTAACCTGCACAATCTGACAGCTGGCGGGGAAATCAGCCCGCGCCAGCGGATCGATAAACAGCGTTCTCGCCGCCACCTGTCCGGTGATCCGCAGCGAATGCCGCGTGCCGGCCGGTAGCCAGACCCCCCGCCCAGGCGGCACCACCCAACTGCCGAGCGGTGTGTCTACCCGCACCACCCCGCTCAGGATATGCAGCAGCTGGGCGCACTCATGCTCATGCCAGGGCTCACTCTCTCCGTGGGCGTAGTCATGGGCAAAAGGCACCAGCGGCCGGTGGGTAAACGAAAAGGTTAAGCGGGTGGTCATGGGTTAGCCGACCTTTTGCCCCACCGGAACCGGATCCAGCATACGAATAGCGTCAAAAGGATTATTCAGCAGTTGGCATTGAGGTACTTTTAACGCCAGTGCCAGGGTGTTCTGACTGGATAGCATCTCCGACTGTGTTTCAAGCTGGCGAAAATTAACGACATCTGTTTTCAGCATATCCAGCGCTTCGCGACTGATCACATGGGGGCTGAGGGCTCCGGTTTTTTTCAGCTCTTGCAGACGATGGCGAAGCAGCGCATTCGAGTCCGCGTTACGCGCAAAATATCCCTGGGCGATATCGTCCTCTTCAAGACGAATATGGGTCTGACAGAGCACAAAGGTAGCTTTGTTCTTGAGATCCGCCACCAGCATCACAAAGTGAACATTCTCGATAAACGCTTTGTTATCGAGCCCGTCGAGCATGCTTCTAAGCAGGGTATCGAGATCGTTCAGCGTCCGGCGCAGCGGGGTAATATGCAGGCGAATGAACTGATGATCGCTCTGCTTCTGGTTGGCATAGAGTGCCTCTTCAATAGCTGCCAGTGCGCTGCTTTTAATCTCACTGATTTTGATTAACTTACTAAAACGGGCTTCATCCAGCAGTTGCTCGGCCTTGTGATCCAGCGCGTCAATTTTTTCGCTGATCTCTTCCAGCTGTTGACCCAGAGTCTCAGTCGTCTGCTGCGCAGACATGATATTTATCGCTGAAAGCGAAGCCGTTTGACTGGCGAGCTGTTCCATTACCTCTGCATGATTCTGGCCCAGCTGTTTTTCAAGCTGCTCTAGCGGGCTTTTTTGACCCGGCTGCCCTTCTTGCGGGAAGATAAGATGTTTAACGATCTTACCTGCAACATCGCGAATAGTGCCGCCATGAATTTTTAGCTCCCCTGAATCAATACGGGCAATAATGTCTGCCGTCAGCGGTAGAGCACGTTCAAGAATCACTGAAAAAATCATAGGTCGATCTCACTGGCATAGTTTTCTGCAGCCAGACGTGAACGAATACTGCCAATAATCAGTACCGCCGGGATGGTCACGCTGTAGGCGGTGCCGGTGAAGGCAAACAGCACCCCCGCCACGCCGGTGAGCACGCCAATAAACTGTCCGGCGACCGGTATCGCAGCAACCACACCGCGACGCAAAATAAAGGTGCCGACAGCCATGAGCGCCGGGGTCATACCCAGCAGGCTTCGGGCGGCGGCGTTTTTGGCGTCGGTTAACATTTTCTGGTCGTCCAGGCTTTCCCGCAATACCTGTTCAAAGGCTTCACGTTCGCTATCTGAAAGTTTGGCTTTATAATCGGCAATCACTTTCTCGGCGATTTTCTCTTCGATTTTAATCAGGTCGCTTTTCATATCGACTTTGGCACCGACTTTCTCCGCAACATCGCAGACGATTTCACGGTAGTTCACCCCGCGTCGGCGGAACAGGTTCATTACCGTATCGCCTCCCATGCTTTGCAGCTCAATGGTCAGTTTCAACGGGTCACGTTCTTCTTTACTGATATCGGCGGATCGCTTACTCGCTATCACCTCGGCCAGAAACGCCTTCTCCTGGTCACTTGCTTGCTGCAATAGCGGATAAAGATCCTGATCGTTACGGGCAAAATCGATGCTTTTCATTTTTGTAGTTTCTGCTTTGCTGTGTGATTGATGGTGAGAATGCTACTCAAAGCAAGCATAACGTCAAGGAATCAATGAGATGAAAAGCAGAGCCAGCGTTAACTGGCTCTGAAGAGGCTTCAGGATTTGCTAAAGAGGGTGATACTGCGAGCGGCCAGTTGCCAGACCGTCTGGTCATCCTGCGTCGGTGATGACGGGTTTTCACCGGCAGTCGAGAGTTGCAGCATCCAGTCGTTGTCGTCGAGGCGCGGGAGCTGGAATGTCACCTCTTCTGTTAACGGATTAAACAGCATCAATACATCGTGCCACACGCCCTCTTCGCGCTGCAGATCCGGACGGCTGATGACGACACCGAGCGTGGCGCTGGCATCCCAGTGCTCATCTTGCTGTGGCCCGCCGTCAGGGTTAAACCAGTGGATCTCCAGCCCGTCGCGCCAGTTTTCTCTGCGTAATAAGGGTTGCTCCGCGCGCAGCTGAATAAGCTTGCGGGTAAATACCCGCAACGCATCGGCGCTCGGCGGCAGGTTTTCCCAGTGAACCCAGGAGATCTCGCTGTCCTGGCAGTAACCATTATTGTTACCCATCTGACTGCGGCCAAACTCATCCCCGGCCAGCAGCATCGGGGTGCCATGCGACACAAACAACGAGGTGAGGAAGTTACGTTTTTGCTGTTCGCGCACGGCATTAATGGCTTCGTCTTCGCTCGGCCCTTCGGCACCGTAATTGCAGGAGCGGTTATCGTTGTGGCCGTCGTTATTGTCTTCGCCGTTATCCTCGTTGTGTTTGTCGTTGTACGACACCAGGTCGTTGAGGGTAAACCCGTCGTGCGCCGTAACAAAGTTGATGCTGGCCCACGGGCGGCGACCATGCTGATCGTACAGATCGCCGGAGCCCAGCAGCCGTGCGGCAAAATCGGAAGAGACATTATCCCCGCGCCAGTACTCACGCACCGTATCGCGGTATTTGTCGTTCCATTCCCCCCAGCCCGGCGGGAAGCCGCCAACCTGATATCCACCGGGGCCTATATCCCAGGGCTCACCAATCAGCTTCAGTTTAGAGAGCTGCGGATCCTGCATAATGGCGTCAAAGAAGCCGCCACGCGGATCGAAGCCCTGCGGCTCGCGGCCCAGAATGGTGCCCAGGTCAAAACGGAAACCGTCGATGTGCATGGCATCCGCCCA
This sequence comes from Leclercia sp. UBA5958, assembly GCF_002430365.1. NCBI lineage: Bacteria > Pseudomonadati > Pseudomonadota > Gammaproteobacteria > Enterobacterales > Enterobacteriaceae > Leclercia > Leclercia sp. UBA5958. The sequence goes on from NZ_DJCE01000001.1 coordinate 469,557, forward strand.
GTAGCGCAGGGAGTCCATCACCATCTGCAGTACCCGGGGGTGCGAGGTGTTGACGGTATTACCGGTCCCGGTGTCATTAATGTAATAGCGGTGCTGATCCGGCAGCGTGCGGTAATAGGCGAAGTTATCAATGCCCTTGAACGACAGCGTTGGACCCAGTTCATTGCCCTCTGCGGTATGGTTATAAACCACATCCAGAATCACCTCGATGCCCGCGTCATGATAGGCGCGAACCATCTCACGAAAACCCTGCATTCCCCGTGGGCCATAATAGTGTGGCGTCAGGGCGAAGAAACCCAGGGTGTTATAGCCCCAGAAGTTCTTTAGCCCTTTATCAAGCAGATGTTGATCGTGGGGGAACCAGTGCACCGGCATCAGCTCGACGGAGGTAATGCCCAGGCTTTTGATGTAGTCGACCGAGGCCTGATGCCCCATCCCTTCAAACGTGCCGCGCAGCGCCTCAGGAATGGCCGGGTTAAGCTGGGTAAAGCCTTTCACGTGGGTTTCGTACAGCACCGTATGGGGCCAGGGCACCGCCGGACGGTTGTTATCCTGCCAGTCGAAGGCGTTGGGGTCGATCACCCGACATTTTGGTGTGAACGGCGCGCTATCGCGGGTATCGAAGCTCAGATCCAGATCGTCATGCCCCATCTCATAGGCGAAGTGTGACGGGTCCCACTGAAGCTCGCCCACCAGTTCCCGCGCATAGGGATCGATTAAGAGTTTATTGGGATTAAAACGGTGCCCATTTTCAGGGTCGTAAGGGCCGTAAACGCGATAGCCATACAGCGCCCCGGGCTCAAGGTTCGGGACATAGCCGTGCCACACCTCGTGGGTGAACTCGGGTAGCTCCAGCCGGGCAATCTCCGTTTTACCACTGGGATCGTACAGGCAGAGCTCAATGCGCTCGGCATGTGCAGAAAAAATCGCAAAATTGACCCCTTTTCCGTCGTAATTGGCCCCTAACTGATGGCTGGACCCTGCCTGAATGTCGAAATGATTACCGTTTGGCATGCTTATCTCCATGTGTAACACGCTCAGTCGCAGGCGACCAGTACCCGCCAGCACCACTGTGCAGAGGCTAATTCAAGGGTGTCGTTGAGGGCGAACACCTCTTCTGTGAAGAGATCCCGATAACGGCGTCCGGCCAGAGGCTCAGGCAACGCGACGGAAGTCTCGGGCCATAACGCGGCGCCGGTATAGCTGGCGGCGGCAAAAACCAGTCGGGGGGCGACAACTATCACCGCGTCGTTGCCGTCGGTGCGGGCAAAGGCGATGGCCTTCTCTGCCTGTTCGCCGTGGGTAATCAGCGCCACATAGTCACCCCGGCGGAAAAGCGCCGGTTTGTCCTGGCGTAAACGTAACAACGTGGCGGTTACGAACTGATTAACCTGGCCGCTGCGCCAGCTGGCTTCCTGGTTAAACACGTTCCGATCTGCGTCGCGTAGCTGCTGCGCCAACCGGGGATAATCGGGCTCACGGCGGTTGTCGGGGTCGACGAGGCTGAAATTGAGGGCTTCGCTGCCCTGGTAGATGTCCGGTACGCCTGGCGCGGTAAGTTTGATCAGCGTCTGGCTCAGGCTGTTGACCAGCCCGGTGCGAATAAAGGGCTGCAGTGAATCGCAGAAATCCGTTAAGAAGGTCTGATTCTCGGCGCTGAGCAGATGGCGGGCATACTCCAGCACCACCGTTTCGTAGGCTTCGTTGCTATCCACCCAGTCGGTACGAAGCTTGGCTTCGCGCAGGGCTTTTTCCACAAACTCCAGGAAACGCGTCTCCAGCGCCTTCAGCCCGGCGTGATCATCCGGCCTCAGCGCAGGCGGCCAGACGCCGGCCAGCGCCTGATAGAGCATCCAGGTATCGGCGGCTTTCGGCGCCGTCCCGTCATTCAAGAAACGAACATGCGTCTGGTTCATCTGCCGCCAGCGCGCCACGCCTTCGGCCCACTGAGTGGGTGCTTCGGTCAGAGTATAGAGGCGAGCACGGGCATCTTCCCCGCGCTTGGTATCGTGAGTAGAGGTGCCGGAGAGCGCATCGGGTTGACGTTCACGACGGGTCGCCATCTCCTGATGAAAACGGGTCAGCGAAAAGCCCCGCGGCACCGGTTCGGCGCCGACTTCATTCAGCGCCAGCCCCATGTTCTGGCGGAAAAAGAGAGTATCTTCCACTGATTTGGCCATTAACGGCCCGGTAAGTTGCTGGAAGCGGGTGCGGAAGCTGTTCGCCTGGGCCTGATTCACCACCGCACCGGTCATGATTCGGGTAAGCAGATCCAGCGCCTGCGCATCGGCATCGACCTGAGCGATGACCTGCTGCAACAGGCGCAGATCCGCCGGGGGCAACCCCGCTTCGGTGCCGTAGGTGCGGTAGACCGGGAAGGCTAACAGCAGCTCGCGCAGCGCATGGCGCAACGTCTCTTCGTCAGGCTGCAGCGGCTCGTCGCGGGCGATAACGTTAGCCAGCCCTAACAGCGTGGCAAACTCGCCGGCAAAATTACGATCAACCATCAGCCGGCGGGCAGCGCGCAGTTCGGCATGAGGATCGGATGTTTTACCCACTACCTCGTCCCAGGCCTGACGCAGGGTATCCATCTTTTCATCATCCACCAGCACTTCCGCCAGCGAGGCGATAAATTCATATCCTGTCGTGCCCGAGATGGGCCAGTCGGCAGGCAGATGCTCCCCTTTGCCGAGGATCTTCTCGACGGTGATGTAGCACTCCGCCCCCGCCTCCTGGCGCAGACGCTCCAGATAACCTTTTGGATCGGCCAGACCGTCCACATGATCCACCCGCAGCCCGTCCACCGCGCCGGAGCGGACCAGGGCCAGAATCAGCGCATGGCAGTCATCAAAGACGGCGGGATCTTCAACCCGAACGCCGACCAGGCCGGTAATTTCAAAGAATCGCCGCCAGGAGAGATCTGACGCCGCATCGCGCCAGCTGCTGAGCCGCCAGGGCTGCTGCTCATGAAGCCGGGTAATGGCCTCGGGATCGGACAGGCTCAGTACCTCTTCCTCGCGCCCTGCCCAGCTGGCTGGCGTCAGGGGGTAGAAGTTTTCAAAATAGGCCAGCGCGGGGCGGCCAGTATGGGGGGCGCGCTGAATGGTGATATCCCCCTGGGCCACCACCTTGTCAAAATCATCCCCCAGGAAAGGCAGAGTCAGGCGGCGCGACCAGTCGATATCGAAGTGGTGGGCGTAACGGCTCTGCTCGCCGTACTCAATCACATCCCGCCACCAGGGGTTCTCCAGCGAGGTGGACATATGGTTGGGCACAATATCCAGAATCAGCCCAATACCCGCCTCTTTCAGGGCGCTAACCAGCCGCTCGAACCCTGCCCGGCCACCGATGGCCGGATCGATTTCGTTCACGTCCGTCACGTCATAGCCGTGAGTGGATCCGCTGGCGGCTGTAAAAATTGGTGAAGCATAGAGATGGCTGATACCCAGTTGCTGCAGATAAGGCACCAGACTGACGGCACGATCGAAAGTCATGCCATTACGAAACTGAATACGCCAGGTCGATACGGGAATCATCGGCAGGCTTCTCCCTCAGCAAAACAGACAATAATCGAATTTGGCGTCAGCGCGCCGGCGCCTTCAGGCCAGACAAACAGCGTGTTACCCGGCAGCTCAGGCGCGGGCAGCGTGCGGTCGCTGACATTCAGCGCCAGGGAGAGCGTGCCCTGCGCAAAGTGCCAGCAGACGGCGATATAGCCAGGTGCGGTGTGCAGGACTTTCCCCTGGCACGCCTGTGCGCCTGTCAGTAAAGGAACAATCGCCTGCTGGCGCAACAGCAGCAGCTGGCGGGTAAAGCGTAGCCAGGATTTACCGCTCTCACTGGTCAGTTTCTGCCAGTCAAGCTGCGAAGCGGTAAAGGTGGTCAGCGCGTTAGGATCGGGAACATCCTCTCCGTCGTGCCCCGTATGGCCGGCAAACTCTTTTGCCCGCCCTTCCCGCACCGCCCGGGCCAGTTCGCCGTGGAAATCAGTAAAGAACAGGAACGGATGGGTTTCGCCGTACTCTTCCCCCATAAACAGCAGCGGAATGTGTGGAGAGAGCAGCAACATGGCCAGCAGCACCCTGGTGCGCTCCGCACCCGCAAGCGTAATTAACCGCTCACCCTGGGCACGGTTGCCTACCTGATCGTGGTTCTGAATAAAATCGACAAAGGCCAGCGGCGGCTGATTACGGCTATTCACTCCGCGCGGTTTCCCGCTGTGCGGCGACACCTCTCCCTGATAGGCAAACCCCTCGGTCAGCGCGCGGGCAAGCCACACCTCTGGCGCATCGGCGAAATCTTCGTAGTAAGCGTGGGTTTCACCGGTCGCAAAAACATGCAGGGCGTTATGCAGATCATCATTCCATTCCGCGGTAAACAGCGGCGGTTGCCCGCGCTCATCCCGGGGATGCAGATCGATACCGTTGCGGCTATCTTCCGTGGTCAGATGGATCGGCCGGTCGGTAATGGTTTCGCGAATACGTGTCGCGATCTCTTCCAGCACGTGCGGCTGGCGACTGTCTTCGATATGGTCAATGGCATCAAAGCGCAGCCCATCGAGGCGATATTCACTTAGCCAGTAGAGCGGTAGGCCGATGATAAACGCCCGGACCGGGTCCAGATCATAGGCGATACCATTGCCCCAGGGCGTCATGCGATCCGGGTGGAAAAAGTCCGGGGATAATCTCGGCAGGTAGTTGCCTTCAGGGCCAAAATGGTTGAGCACAATATCCAGCACCACGGATAAACCCAGCCCGTGAGCGGCGTCGATAAAGGCTTTGAAATCGTCCGGCGTACCGTACGCGCTGTGCGGCGCGTAAAGCAGGACGCCATCGTAGCCCCAGTTGCGGTTGCCCCCTGTCTGGGAGACCGGCATCACCTCTATCTGAGTGATCCCCAGCTCTGCCAGGTATGGCAGTTTACTGATGGCACTGCGAAAGGTGCCCTGAGGCGTAAAGGTGCCGATATGAAGCTCGTAGACCACCGTCTCTTCCCACGGACGGCCTTGCCACTCCGGGTATTGCCAGACGTAACTATGGGGATCGACCACCTGTGACGGGCCATGCACATCCCCCTGCTGCGCACGCGATGCCGGGTCTGGCAACGCGGTGCCATCTGCAAGCACATACTGATAATTGGCCCCGGCAGGAAGGTCGTTCAGGGTGATGTCAAACCAGCCATCCCCCGCTGTCTGCATGGGATAATCGTGCCCTTCCACCCGCAATGTCATCTGCTGTTGGCCGCTGGCCCACAGCCTGAAACGCACCGCGCCTGTTTCCAGACGAACGGCACCCCACTGTTTTGATACCTGTTCTGACTGCATACGATCACCTCGTTTTACCCGAACTGCCCCTGGGCTGCTTAACTGGATGGTTACGCGGAGGAGAAAAGCCGTAACATGACGTGAATGCTTAGCGCACGAAGATAAACTATAGACCAGGTTAGCGCTGTGCTGTGGCGAATTAACAGGTGGCGGGGAGGCCCCGCCAGGGGAAGGGTTCAGGAGGCGATGTGTGGCCAGTTGATGGTACCCACGCCGTTAAGCTGTGGGCGGGCGAAGAGGAAGCCCTGGAAGCGCTTAATCCCGGCCGTTTCCAGCCAGCACCACTCTTCCATCTTCTCAATTCCTTCGGCCACCAGGGTGATGCCCAGGTCGGCGCAGCAGCTGACGATAGATTTCACGATCGCCTGTTTCGGGCCGCTGAGGTGAATATTGCTGACAATCTCGCGGTCGATCTTGATTTTATCGGGCTGGAAACGGGTCAGCAGGGACAGCCCCGCGTAACCCGAACCAAAATCATCGATAGCCAGACCGATACCGGCGGCCCGCAGCTGTTTGATCGCGCTATTAAACTGATTGAAACCGGAGATCATCTCGTTCTCCGTCACCTCAATGACCACCTGCTCCGGCACCAGACCATGGCGCAGGATCTGCTCCATCAAAAATTCCACCGCGCCGGGCACATTTACCAGCGACATCGGCAGCAGATTGATGGCGATTTTATGATCGCCAATACCAATTTTTTCGGCCAGCGCGAAGGCATACGCCTTGGTTTGCAGATCCACTTCGTAAACTTTATCGCTGTCGATAGCGCTGAAAAAGCGCTCCGGGCTGCCTCCGTCATTACTGCGGATCAGGGCTTCCAGCGAGGAGATTTTTCCTTCACCAGGCTCGACAATCGGCTGCAGGGCGAACTGGCACATCTGGTTATCGATCAGCTCACCCCGCGGCGGGCCAAAGGGGGCCTGCTCCTGGGTGAGTGTCCACCGTTCAGGAGACGAGGTCGCGGCAGGCTCTGGCCGCTGAGTTTTGCTAATAAATTGCTGAATGAATTTGAAAACCCGATCTTCCGAAGCCAGATAGCGTTCTATTTTGCTGTAGCTCAGCACGGAGGTCAGGATGGATTTCGGCATATCAACGCGCAGATCGAAAAGCAACATTCCCACGTTTTCAAAACGACGACGCGGGCCATAATCGCGCATCAGCTCCACCACGCTATGGTGCCGCCTGTCGTCCCGGATGGTCTTGAAAAGCGTATCGACGGTCTCTTCTGCCCCCTCGAGAATTTGCAAAAATTCCGTACCGTTAAAGAGCAAAATACCGGTGACACCCAACTTCACATTGCTGTGCTTCGCTTTTTCAATCAAAGCGGTGAGAGATAACAATTCGCAGGAAGAATTTAACTGGCTTCGGTAGATAAGTGTAGTCAGCACAGCAATGGGTCCCGGTCGGTGAAATGTTGTTATAAGCTATTGTTTAGCATACTTCATATTGTGCTACTAAAGATATCGTTGCGGCCTGTGAATTATACATATTCTGACATGAATATAACTAATTTGAATGCTTGCCGTCAGGAGCGATAACACGGCGGGTTTCTCGGGCCTCCACCCGGGTGCCATCCTTATCCGTGACCTCCAGTTTCGCAAGGGATTGCCCATCGGCCGTTTGCAGATGAGACATCGCCTCGCCTTCGTTAAACAGGTTCATCTCACCCCATTGACGCAGGCAGACAACCAGCGGGAAGAGCGCCTCACCACGCGCAGTCAGATGATAAGCCTTATATGCCCCGCCTTCGCTGGCTGGGGTCTGCTTCAGGATGCCTGCCTCTGTCAGGGTTTTGAGCCGCGCGGCCAGGATATTTTTGGCCACGCCGGTACTCTTTTGAAAATCACTAAAGCGGGAAATTCCGTCAAACGCGTCGCGGATAATCATCAATATCCAGCGATCGCCCAGCACATTCACGCTGCGGGCTACCGGACAGGTGGTGGTGATAAAAGTCTCTTCGTGCGTCATAAAGTACCCTCCACGTAAAAAATGGTTGCAAATAAAAACCAGACCAGGTGATAGTAATCTAGTTTTTATTTAAAACCAGTTTAGAGGGTAATGCAAATGAGCCTGACCGAATCGTCACGCGCCACGCCGCTGCTCACCTCCCGGCAGCTGTTTCTCTTCGCCGTGCTCTGCGCGTTTGCGGTAGCCAATGTCTATATGACCCAGCCTCTTCTCGACCAGATTGCCCATGACCTGCACGCGCGTACCGCAAGCATGGGATGGATTATCACCGCGACCCAGACGGGCTATGGGCTGGGGCTGCTGTTTTTAGTGCCGCTGGGCGACAGAGTGAATCGTAAAACGCTGATCGCCTCATTGATGCTAATGAGTAGCCTGCTGCTGGCGATCGCCTCGCAGGCAGGGTCATTGCTGATGCTCAGCACCCTTATGGGCGTGGTGGGAGTGCTGGCGGTGGTGGTCCAGATTGTAGTGGCCTATACCGCCAGCCTGACGGAGAGTGCGCGCCGGGGCGAAGCGACTGGGAGAGTCACGAGCGGCGTGGTGCTGGGGATCTTACTGGCGCGAGTGGTGGCCGGGTTGCTTGGGGAGTGGAGCTCCTGGCGTATTGTGCTTCTCTTTTCTGCCCTGGCGATGCTGGGCATGGCGCTGCTTTTTATCCGCACCGCGCCGCAGGAGGAAACGCAGAAGCCGCCTCGCCCCTATAGCGAGCTGCTGCTCTCGCTGTTTGCGCTCTGGCGGGAACTGCCTGTGCTGCGGGTGCGCGCCCTCCTCGCTCTGTTGATTTTTATGGCTTTTAGCCTGCTCTGGACCTCGCTGGTGTTCCCGTTAAGCGGTGCGCCGCATGACCTCAGCCCGGGCCAGATTGGTCTGTTAGGGATAGCGGGCATTGCCGGGGCGCTGGCGGCGCGTCAGGCTGGTCTCTTCGCGGATCGCGGCCTGGGGCAGCGGGTCACAGGCGGGGCACTGTTGCTACTGTTACTGAGCTGGGGGCTGATGGCCTGCGGCGAAGGGTCTCTTATCATTCTGACGCTGGGCATCATTCTGCTGGATTTTGCCGTACAGGCGGTGCACGTCACGAGCCAAAGCCTGATCTTCGCGCAACGCCCGCAGGCAACCAGCCGTCTGGTTGCGGTGTATATGGCTTTCTATTCGCTGGGTAGCGCCAGCGGCGCGTGGCTCGCCACCCATTTGTGGGCCTGGGGTGGCTGGCACGCCGTCTGTGCTGCGGGCGCGTTCATCAGCGGGCTGGCGCTGGCGTACTGGGCGCTGTTTGCACGATCCGCTGTAACATATAGTCGTAGAAAGGGTTCGAGGTAAGTCGCATCATGGCGTCCATGCCGGCGATCAATCCCCCCGTTTCGCCACGCAGGGCCGCATTACCCAGATTTATGCCAAACCGCTGCGGATCGACTGGCCGGGTACCGTAGAGATCGTCCTGCGGCGGGAACGGCAGCGCCACGTGTGAGAGGGAATAGATATCTGCCGGCCAGGGGGTAGTGAGCGGCGTAACCTGCGCCGCCACTGACCCGGCGGGCAGCCTGCGCGCGACCGTTTTCAGGGTCTGCGCCGAGGCATTGGTCACCACCGTCGTCGTATAGCGCCGCGGCGGCGGAGGTAGCAGCGCATCAACCGAAAGATACGCCCCAGGACGCAGGAACGGGCGCAGACTGGCGGCCTGGTTGATGTCAAAAATGACCAGCTCGCTGCCGTTAGACGGAAGCAGATTAAACAGCATATCCACCACCGCACGGGTGCTGACGGTGCTGTCCATAACAGACTGGAAGGCCAGTACCGGGGGAAGCGCCGTCAGGCTCTGCTTGTCGGCATAACGGCGGATCTGCTGTTGCAACGCCTGGGTCAGTTGCCAACTCTGGCGCGCCCCGTTCACTGGGAACGAGTTGTATTTAAAGGGATTGTATTCCGGCTGGATATTCAGCCATGCCGCTTTGGCGAAGGGCGGAAGCAGCGCGGGCAGCCCCGCCAGCCCGGCAAAACGGGCGAAGGCGCTGACGCCAATCATCGGCGAGATCAAAATCAGCTGCTGGGGTTTCGCCAGGTGGTTGTCATCAAGGGCGTCGAGAGCGTATTTCAACGCCAGCGCCCCGCCGTTGGAGTAGCCCACCAGATGCAGCGGCACCTTTGCCCCGCCAAGACGACGGGCTTCACGCACGGCCAGACGGGTCACCGCCATCCACTGCTCCCACTCCACATCACTGAGCGCGCCCGGTGCGGTACCGTGGCCCGGCAGACGCGGCACGACGGCCACAAATCCACGCTGTTGATAGTCGGCGGCGATGCGCTGCACGCTGTAGGGGGAGTCAGTTAGTCCATGCAGTAACACCACCGTACCGCGTGGCGTACCCTCAGGCAGCAGCACCCGGGAGCGATTCCCCTGCAACGAAAACTGTCCGGGCCAGACCAGGCTGTTGCGGTAATAGCGGTTAAGCGGCGTCTGCTCGTCACCTTTTGTCTTATCCACCACGTCGCGCTGTAATGCCTGGAAGATCTGCCCTTCCTGACGCAGATAATCGGCAAACGTCGCCTGATCGATATCGCGCGCCGACATCTCTGGCGCAGTCCAGGTGTGCCACGGGTGCAGCGCGGGGCCGGTCTGCGATTTATAAATCCGGAAGGCCAGCAGCACGATCAGGACGACGCCCAGTACCTTAGCGACAATTTTCACGGTGGAGAACAGCTGGGCGCGCATGGGCTTCCTTTCCAGAATGGGATTGACGCTATCTTAGCGCGTTTCTCCCGGCCCACAAAAATGTGATGCCTGTGACGAATTCACTAATTTCATACCTTCAACGCAGCCTGGCTGCACTAAAAGTGCGCCAGGTTGCACTAATGTTACTCATAAGTTAATCGAATATTGCAGGGAAACCCGCCATTTCTGGCAAGGGCTGGATTGGCACGCGTCCTGCATTGTTAATCAGGTAACAGTTTTTCCGGTGATGACAACCCGTTAACAGCGAGGCGGCATGACTCCACACACTGAATTTCTGGCGCGTATAGAACGCGGTTTTAGCCAGCTGACCCCTACCGAAAAACGGGTTGCGAGCTGGCTGCTGGCCCATGCGGGGCAAATCCCGTTTGAAACGGCAGAGAGCATCGCGCAGGCCACCGGCACCAGCGGTATCACCGTGGGACGTTACTTACGCAAACTGGGTTATCGCAATCTGGATGATGCCAAAAAAAGTCTGCGCGAATGGCCTGCCGCCCCCTATCAGCCCTGGGGGATGAAAGAGCGTCTCGACTCCTGGCACCAGCAGCAGACGCTTCCTGACCGGGCGCAGCGCTCTCTCGCGCTGGAAATGGATGCTATAGGGCATGTCTACCAGCTGGCGCAAAGCGAGGGTTTTCAACGGGTGGTACACCATCTGGCCACCGCTGACGCGGTTTTTGTGCTGGGGATCCAGTCTACCCGCGGCATCGCTAACGCCTTCTTCAGCCATCTGGAGTATCTGCGGCCGCGCGTCATTTATAGCGAAGGGCTCTCCGGCAGCTGGGTTGAGTCGCTCAACTCCGGCTTTAGCCACCCCTACGTGGTACTGACCGATACCCGCGCTTACTCCTCGGTGGCCCGTCAGTTTTGCCGGGTAGCCTGTGAGCGACAGATCCGTACCGTACTGATCACCGATATCTGGTGTCCCTGGGCGCGGGATTACCCCATCGACCTTCTGCAGGTGAAAACCGATACCGGCCACTTCTGGGACTCCCTGGCCCCGGTGAGCTGCCTGTTTAACCTGCTGCTGTCGGGCGTGGTCCAGGCGTTGGGCGATGCCCTGCCCACCCGCCTGGCGGCAAACCGGCAATTACAACAAGAGTTTGGTCAATTCGAACGTTAAGGAGCGGAGCTATGCCCGAAGAGTGTCAACTGGTCGACGTCGCCAGGACGTTTCCTACCCTGCATATCGACCTGAAGTATGCCACGGCCGACAACATTACCGGCCGCCCTGTCTACCGCGAGGCGCGCTGTCTGCTGCATCCGGATGCTATAACCGCGCTGGCGAAAGCGATAAGTATTGCCGACCTCGCAGGTTTACAGCTGCTGGTGTATGACGCCTATCGCCCGCAAGCGGCCCAGGCTCGCCTGTGGGAGGCATGCCCGGATCCGCAATACGTGGTGGATGTCTCTACCGGCTCGAACCACAGCCGCGGTACGGCTATCGACGTCACGCTGATGGACGCCCGCGGGGCGGTGCTGGATATGGGGGCGGGCTTTGACGAAATGCACGACCGCTCTCACGCCTTTCACCCCTCCGTTCCGCCAGAGGCGCAGCGCAACCGTCTGCTGCTGAACGGCATCATGGCCGGCGGGGGATTTGTTGGCATCAGTTCCGAATGGTGGCACTTCGAGCTGCCGCTTGCTGCCAGCTATCCGCTGCTTGAAGACCGTTTCGCCTGTTTTTGACGCACACCCTTTTACTCGCTGGAGCCTTGCTATGAACGCACTCAACCTGTTTCGCCCCGCGCTGATTGCCGCGGCCCTCGCCCTGGCGCTCCCTGCCGCTCAGGCCGCGGTGCCGAAAGATATGCTGGTCATTGGTAAAGCCGCCGACCCGCAAACCCTCGATCCGGCCGTGACCATCGATAATAACGACTGGACGGTGACCTACCCCTCTTATCAACGTCTGGTGCAGTACAAGCCGGGCTCAACGGAGATTGAAGGCGATCTTGCCAGCGGCTGGAAAGCATCCGAGGACCAGAAAACCTGGACCTTCACCCTGCAAGACAACGCCCGTTTCGCCGATGGCACCCCGGTCACCGCTGAGGCAGTCAAGGCCTCGTTTGAGCGGCTGCTGAAAATTGGTCAGGGACCGGCAGAGGCCTTCCCTAAAGATTTGCAAGTCGAAGCGGTGGATGCGCACACGGTGAAATTCATTCTGAACCAGCCGTTTGCGCCATTCCTCTATACGCTGGCCAACGATGGGGCCTCGATTATTAACCCGGCGGTCCTGAAAGCTAACGCGGCGGATGATGCGCGCGGATATCTGGCGCAACACACGGCCGGCTCCGGCCCATTTATGTTGAAAAGCTGGCAGAAAGGCCAGCAGTTAATCCTGGTACCCAACCCGCACTGGCCGGGGAAAAAACCGGCGTTTAAGCGCGTATCGGTGAAGATCATCGGTGAGAGCGCATCTCGTCGTCTGCAGCTTTCGCGGGGTGATATCGATATCGCCGATGCCCTGCCGGTGGATCAGCTGACCGCCCTGAAGCAGGAGGGCAAAGTGGCCGTGGCCGAGTACCCCTCCCTGCGGGTGACCTACCTCTACCTGAACAACAGCAAAGCGCCACTGAACCAGGTCGATCTGCGCCGGGCCATCTCCTGGTCTACCGATTATCAGGGGATGGTGAAAGGGATCCTGAGCGGCAACGGTAAGCAGATGCGCGGCCCCATTCCTGAGGGGATGTGGGGCTTTGACGCTACGGCCCAGCAGTACAGTCTGGACGAAGCCAAGGCCAAAGCGGCGCTGGAGAAGGTGAAAGAGAAACCGGCCAGCCTCACCTTCCTCTACTCAGATAACGATCCGAACTGGGAGCCGATCGCCCTCTCTACCCAGGCCAGCCTCGGTAAGCTCGGTATTAACGTCAAGCTGGAAAAACTGGCGAACGCCACCATGCGGGATCGCGTAGGCAAAGGCGATTACGACATGGCGATCGGTAACTGGAGCCCGGATTTCGCCGACCCGTACATGTTTATGAACTACTGGTTCGAATCGGACAAAAAAGGGCTGCCGGGTAACCGCGCTTTCTATGAGAACAAAACGGTCGATTCGCTGCTGCAAAGTGCGCTGAAGACCACCGACCAGGCCGAACGGACCAAAGATTACCAGCAGGCGCAGAAGATCGTGATCGACGAAGCGGCCTACGTCTATCTGTTCCAGAAAAACTACCAGCTGGCGATGAACAAAGAGGTCAAAGGTTTCACCTTTAACCCGATGCTTGAGCAGGTGTTCAACATCGCCACGATGAGCAAATAAGCGTGAGCCGGCGCCGGGGACCCGGCGCCGCAGGAGGGGCGTATGACATTCTGGAGCATTGTGCGGCAGCGCTGCTGGGGGCTTATCCTGGTCGTGGCTGGCGTCTGTATCATCACCTTTATTATTTCGCACATGATCCCCGGCGATCCGGCGCGTCTGCTGGCAGGCGACCGCGCCAGTGAGGAGATTGTGCAAAATATTCGGCTGCAGCTAGGGCTCGACCAGCCGTTATATGTGCAATTTGGCCACTACGTGAATGCGCTGGCACACGGCGATCTGGGGACGTCGATACGCACTGGCCGCCCGGTGGCGGAGGAGCTGAAGGCGTTCTTCCCGGCGACCCTCGAACTGGCGTTCTGCGCCCTGTTGCTGGCGCTGCTCATTGGCGTGCCGCTCGGGATTTTGTCGGCTGTTTACCGTAACCGCTGGCTGGATCATCTGGTGCGCCTGATGGCCATCACCGGTATTTCGACCCCCGCTTTCTGGCTAGGGCTGGGGGTGATTGTTCTCTTTTACGGTCAGCTACAAATTCTGCCCGGCGGCGGCAGGCTTGACGACTGGCTGGATCCCCCTGCTCATTTCACCGGCTTCTACCTGATAGATGCGCTGATCGAAGGCAACGGCGAAGTCTTCTTTAATGCGCTTCAGCACCTGATTTTACCCGCCCTGACCCTGGCCTTTGTCCACCTGGGGATTGTGGCGCGGCAGATCCGCTCGGCGATGCTGGAACAGTTGAGCGAGGATTATATTCGTACCGCCCGCGCCAGCGGTCTGCCGGGCTGGTACATCATTATGCGCTATGCCTTGCCGAACGCGATGATCCCGTCCATCACCGTGCTGGGGCTGGCGCTGGGCGACCTCCTCTATGGCGCGGTGCTGACCGAAACCGTCTTTGCCTGGCCGGGAATGGGGGCCTGGGTGGTGACCTCGATTCAGGCGCTGGATTTTCCGGCAGTAATGGGCTTTGCGGTGGTGGTATCGCTGGCCTACGTGATAGTCAATCTGGTGGTGGATCTGCTCTATCTGTGGATCGACCCCCGTATCGGGCGCGGAGGTGCTGAATGATGTTAAGCCAGGAAACGCCAGTGACCGTAAAGGCCACGCCGCCCCGCATCGACTGGGCAAAAATAATATGGCTGCTGCGCCAGAGTCCGCTGACGCTGGTGGGCGGGCTGATCATGCTCTTGATGCTGCTGTTAATGATCCTGTCACCCTGGATTGTCCCGCACGACCCGAATGCGCTCGATCTCACCGCGCGTTTACAGGCGCCGTCGGCGAGCCACTGGTTTGGTACCGATGAGGTCGGACGCGATCTGTTTAGCCGGGTGCTGGTGGGTAGCCAACAATCTATCGCCGCGGGGCTGGCGGTGGTGGTAATCGCCGGTGGCATTGGCTCACTGCTGGGCTGTTTCTCCGGTGTCATCGGCGGACGTGGCGACGCCATCATTATGCGCGTCATGGACATTATGCTGTCGATCCCCTCGCTGGTCCTCACCATGGCGCTGGCCGCGGCCCTGGGGCCAAGCCTGTTCAACGCCATGCTTGCGATTGCTATCGTCCGTATTCCGTTTTATGTGCGCCTGGCGCGCGGTCAGACGCTGGTGGTACGCCAGTTCACCTATGTGCAGGCGGCGCGCACCTTTGGCGCGTCACGCTGGCATTTGATCAGCTGGCATATTCTGCGCAATGCCCTGCCGCCGCTTATTGTCCAGGCATCGCTGGATATCGGCAGCGCCATCCTGATGGCGGCCACGCTAGGATTCATCGGGCTTGGGGCTCAGCAGCCCACCGCTGAATGGGGGGCGATGGTGGCCGTTGGCCGTAATTATGTGCTCGATCAGTGGTGGTATTGCGCCTTTCCGGGTGCGGCCATTCTGATTACCGCCGTGGGTTTTAACCTGTTCGGCGACGGCATTCGCGACCTGCTTGATCCGAAATCGGGAGGAAAACAGTAATGGGAGACGCAGTCTTAGCCATCGACAATTTACACCTGAGCTTCCCTGTTTTTCGCGGTGAAGTGCATGCTCTGAACCGCGTCTCGCTGGAGGTCAAGCGCGGCGAAATCGTGGGGGTGGTAGGCGAATCGGGCTCCGGTAAATCGGTTACCGCCATGCTGGCAATGCGCCTGCTGCCTGAGGGGAGTTATCGCATTCACAGCGGTCAGGTGACGCTGCTCGGGGAGGACATGCTCACTGCCCACGAAAAACAGCTGCGCCAGTGGCGTGGCGCCCGGGTGGCGATGATTTTTCAGGAGCCGATGACCGCCCTTAACCCGACCCGGCGCATCGGCCGACAAATGATGGAGGTGATCCGCCAACACCAGTCGCTCTCCCGCCGCGAGGCGCAGCAAAAGGCCATTTCGCTACTGGAGGAGATGCAGATCCCCGATGCGGCGCGGGTGATGGATCGCTACCCGTTCGAACTCTCAGGGGGGATGCGCCAGCGGGTGATGATCGCCCTGGCCTTCTCCTGCGAGCCGGATCTGATTATCGCCGATGAACCCACCACCGCGCTGGATGTGACCGTCCAGCTGCAGGTGCTGCGGTTGCTGAAGCATAAAGCCCGCGCCAGCGGCACCTCGGTGCTGTTCATTAGCCACGATATGGCGGTCGTTTCGCAACTCTGCGATCGACTGTATGTCATGTATGCCGGAAGCGTGATCGAAACGGGGGCGACCGATGCCCTGATTGCCCATCCGGTGCATCCCTACTCTATCGGCCTGCTGCAGTGCGCCCCGGAAAATGGCGAACCGCGCGAAATGCTGCCGGCGATCCCCGGCACCGTACCCAACCTGACCCGTTTGCCCACGGAGTGCGCGTTTCGCGAACGCTGCTTCGCCGCCGGGGCACAATGTAGCCAGATACCGCCGCTCTCACCGCACGGTGCCACCGGCCAGCTCGCGGCCTGCTGGTATCCGCAACTGGAGACTCGTCATGTCTGAAGTATTACTTGAGCTTAATCGCGTGCATGTGAATTTTCCGGCGCGGAAAAACTGGCGGGGACGGGTGACAGAACAGGTTCATGCCCTGAACGGGCTCGATTTGCAGATCAAACGCGGTGAAACCCTGGGGGTGGTCGGGGAGTCGGGGTGCGGTAAAAGCACCCTTGCCCAACTGCTGATGGGCATGCTGAAGCCCAGCACCGGCGAATGCTGCCACCATGACCGCAGCGGGATGCAGATGGTGTTTCAGGATCCGCTCTCCTCCCTCGATCCGCGCCTGCCGGTCTGGCGGATCATCACGGAACCCGTGTGGATAAAAACGCGCAGTAACGAACGCGCCCGCCGCAGTCTGGCCGAAGCGCTGGCGCAACAGGTGGGGATTCGCCCCGAATATCTCGATCGTCTACCGCATGCCTTTTCTGGCGGGCAGCGCCAGCGAATCGCCATTGCCAGGGCATTGTCATCGGACCCCGATATCATCGTGCTGGATGAGCCTACCAGCGCGCTGGATATTTCTGTGCAGGCACAGATTCTGAATCTGCTGGTCAATTTACAGCGTGAGCGGACGCTAACCTATGTGCTGATTTCCCATAATGTCTCGGTGGTCCGGCACATGAGTGACCGGGTGGCGGTGATGTATCTGGGGCAGATCGTTGAGCTGGGCGAGACACAGCAGGTACTGAATAGCCCGTCCCACCCTTACACCCAGCTGCTGCTGGACTCGGTACCGAAAACCGGCGCGCCGCTGGATGATGCTCTGGCATTGCGAAAAACCGATCTGCCGGGCAATCGTCAGCTGCCGACGGGCTGCTATTTCCGCGACCGCTGTCCGTTGGCCACCGCAGGCTGCGAACAGCCGCAGGCGCTTGCCACGGTTTCGGGTGGCCGGGCGGTGCGCTGTTGGCGTAAGCTTGAGTAATGCGTTTATTACTTGTTTTGGCCTTTTTACCCTCCCTGATCTGGGCGGCACCGCTGGTGCCGCCGCCGGGGTTTACCCGCCCCCTCCCGCACACCCTGGCCGGAAAGTGTGTCGATCTGCCTGCCCCCTGGACCGGGGCGCTGGATTTTCCCAGTAAATATGCAGGTTCAGACAGCGCGCGCGCCACCCTGAACCCTACAGCGGAACGCGCGTTTCGCGCCCAGACCCAACCTATTGTCGACTTTGAACGCGGTATCTCGACCATGGTCTGGCGCTATAAACAGAGCGGCGATACCGCCACGCTCAACTGTCTCCTGAAGGGTTATCGCGCGTGGGCCCGCGCGGGGGCATTAACCTCAACCCAGACCAACCATACCGGGCGGGCAATGCGTAAATGGGCGCTGGCCACACTCGCTACAGGCTGGCTGGCGCTACAACCGCAGCCTGAAGACGCGCAGGTTGCGCACTGGCTCGGAGAACTGGCGGACCTGGTGGTGGCAGACTGGGACGGTCTGGCGCTGCAAAAAACCAATAATCACAGCTACTGGGCAGCCTGGGCGGTGATGGCCACGGCGGTTGCGCTCGACCGTCAGGATCTGTACGACTGGTCAATAAAGGTGTTTCGCCTTGCCGCCGGGCAGATCGCCGCCGATGGGCAGCTACCTAACGAACAAAAACGCGGTGCACGCGCGCTGGCTTATCATAATTACGCCCTGCAACCGCTGGTGATGATCGCCAGCTTTGCTGCGGCGAACGGGCAGGATCTGCTGAAGGAGAATCATGGTGCCCTGAGGCGGCTGGCGGGATACGTTCTGAGCCAGAGAGAAACCGATCCGGTGTGGCTGGCGCCCTGGTGCAATCTGACCCGGTGTAATGCCACGACGCGCGCCCTGCGTGACGCCCGTCAACCGCTTGAAAGCCGCCGTCTCGGCGGCAATCTCACGCTTATTTATGCGCCCTAGATCTGCGCCATACCGCCATCGACAAACAGTTCGGTGGCATTGATAAAGCTGGCGGCATCGGAGGCCAGGAAGGCCACGACTTTACCCACCTCTTCCGGTTCGCCAATGCGTTGCAGCGGGACCTGAGCGGCCAGCGCGTCGAACAACCCCTGGCGCTGCTCTTCCGGTACCAGATCGCCAAGTCCTGGGGTTTTAATCGGGCCTGGGCTTACCACGTTAATCCGCACACCGCGCCCCTGTAAATCCAGCGCCCAGGAGCGGGCAAAGTTACGTACCGCCGCCTTGCTGGCGCTGTAAACACTGAAATTAGCCGTTCCCATCACCGAGACCGTAGAGCCGGTCAGGATCACCGAAGACCCATTCGACAGTAGCGGCAGCGCCTTCTGTACGGTAAAGAGCACGCCGCGCACGTTAGTGGCGAAAATACGGTCAAAATGTTCTTCGGTAATTTCTCCCAGCGGCAACATGTCGCCGCCGCCCGCGTTGGCAAAGAGGATATCCAGCCGCCCGGCCTGTTCTGCGATCTGTCCATAAACCTTATCGAGGTCGGCAAGCTGCGATGCGTCTGCGCGGATGCCGGTGGCAGCATCGCCCAGCGCGGTCAGCGCTTTCTCCAGCTCGGCTTCGCGACGACCGGTGATGTACACCTTCGCCCCCTGCGCAATTAACTCTTTGGCCGTTGCCAGACCGATGCCGCTGGTGCCGCCGGTGACGAGTGCGATTTTTCCATTCAGTGCGTTGTTCATGTGATTTACCTTGTGGTTGCGTTTGTAACTTTCTGTGGGGCTAATCTAACGCTTGCCGGATTAGAGAAAAATTAGCAAAAATGGAAATGACTCTTTCTGTGTGTGCATAATCGAGGGCTGGCGGTGGATCAATTATTGGCAATGCGCGCGTTTGCGCGAGTGGTAGAAAGCGGGAGTTTTACCCGGGCGGCAGACTCGCTGAATATGCCCAATGCGACCCTCAGCAAACTGGTGAAATCGCTGGAGGCGCATCTGGGCGTACAATTATTACAGCGCACCACCCGTCGGGTAAACGCTACGCCTGAAGGACGCGAGTATTACGAGAAAGCCTCACGAGTGCTGATTGATATTGAAGATATCGACACCGCCTTTAATACGGCAAAACAGCAGCCTCAGGGGCAACTGCGCATCGACGTGGGTGGCTCAACGGCGCGGGATGTGCTCATCCCTGCGCTGCCAGATTTTATGCGCCAGTATCCCGGCATCCGCCTGGAGCTTGGCGTGGCCGACCGGCCGGTTGATTTGATCCGCGGCAGCGTGGATTGCGTGATCCGCGGCGGTGCGCTGGAAGACTCGTCACTGATTGCGCGGCATATCGGTAATGCGGAGATGGTGACCTGCGCCACGCCCGCCTATCTGAAGCACCACGGCACCCCCGCCTATCCCGAAGAGCTACGCAATGGCCACCGGCTGGTGAGCTATCTCTCCCCGGTCACTGGCCGTCCTTTTCCCTTTCGTTTTACCGACGAGGATGGGGTACGGGAAATGGTGATGCCCCATGCTATCGGCATCAATGAGAGCAATGCTCACCTGGCTGCAGCGGTGGCAGGTATGGGGATTGTGCAGACTTTTCGCTATTCGGCTGGTGAATTGATACGGGAAGGGAAACTGGTTGAGATTTTGGTGAAATGGCGACCGCCACGTTATCCGTTTTATGTGGTCTATCCACAAAACCGGCATGTGACGCATCGGTTGCGGGTATTAATCGACTGGCTGACGGCAATCTTCCCCGAGGGATTGAATGGTCCGGGGCGTTGATGGATAGCCGGGCGCGCGGCCCGGCCAGACCATTAATTCAGTTTATAGTCCAGGGTGATCTCAGCGTTCAGCACCTGCGACACCGGGCAACCGGCTTTGGCCTTCTGAATAATGCCGTCGAACTGCTGTGGATCAATGCCAGGCACAGTCACTTTACTCTCCAGGGCAATTTTGCTGATGGCAAAACCGCTGTCCGTTTTATCCAGTGACACTACCGCTTTGGTATCAATGGAATCGGCTGTGTAACCCGCTTCGCCCAACATCAGCGAAAGCGCCATTGAGAAACAGGCTGCATGCGCCGCGCCGATCAGTTCTTCCGGGTTGGTACCGGCCGCCCCTTCAAAGCGAGTATTGAAGCCGTAAGGCTGCTGGTTGAGCACGCCGCTTTCGGTAGAAACCGTCCCTTTACCGCGTTTGATGTCACCAGACCAGTGTGCCGAACCGTGTTTATGAATCGTCATGCTTGTTCTCCTTTTGACATACAAAGGGTTAAGTATAGACCACCCTTTTTGCCTGACCCGAAACACGGATAATTCTTGTTAATTGCGCAGATGTTGTTCAACTGCGTCAAGGAAAAGGCGCAGCGCGGCGGGCTGGTATTCGCGTGACTGATAGATGCCGAAAATAGACAAGGGCTTAGGCGTGAGTTCGGGCAATACCGGCACCAGTTCACCCTGCGCCAGCGCAGCCTGCGCCTCCTGCTCGGGCAGCATGGCAATTCCGCAGTGGGCTACCGCAGCAGCCAGTAAGAGCGATGAGATACTGGCGCTGAGATTCCCCCCGACGGCTACGCTCAGCCCCTCCCCCTCAGGGGTGATAAATTGCCAGGACTGCCCGGCAAAAAAGCTGTAATGCAGACAGTTATGCTGAGCTAATGCCTGCGGGTGCTGCGGTGTGCCATGAGTAGCCAGATAGTGCGGCGAGGCGCAGAGCACTGACCTACAGCGCCCCAGCTTACGGGCAATCATGCCCGGCTCCGGGTTATCCGTGATGCGAATAGCGACGTCGATCCGTTCACCCACCAGGCTGACCGGGTGATTATTCACATCCAGCTCGACGCGCACCTGCGGGTAGCGCGCCAGAAAATCAGGCAAAATGGGGGCAAGCATATGGAGGGCGGTAAAATGGGCGCAGGCGACGCGTAACGTACCGGAGGGCAGATCGCGGGGCGCATGGCCTTCGATCTCGTGCGACAGCTGCGCCAGCGTACGGGTTTTCTGCAGCACGTTCTCCCCTGCCGCCGTCAGCGTGAGCTTACGGGTCGAGCGGTTCACCAGCCGGGTTCCGGCCCACTTCTCCATCTGTTCCAGATAGCGGCTCACCATCGGGCGTGAAATGCCCAGCGCACGGGCTGCCGCGCTCAGGCTCCCCAGTTCACATATGCGGTTATAGACCTGAGCGGCAATGACGCGATCCATGAAAACTCCATTTGTTCGATTTATGAAACTAAGCATGTCTTGTTTCAGTAATTCTGGCAAATGCGCTGAAGGGTACAATAGCGGCTTTGTTGCTAACCGAGACCCGAAGATGAAGCTTACCCACCTTGCCGTACTGTGCACCCTTATCACCCCCGCCGCCTTTGCAGCCCCCTTAACCGTAGAGAGCTATAACCCGCAGGAGAACGCGATTTTCGCGGTCTCATCCACGCTGGTTTATGGCCCGAAAGAGGCGGTCCTTTTTGATGCGCAGTTCAGCGTGAAAGATGGCGAAGCGCTGGTCGAGAAAATTCGTCGCAGCGGCAGGAAGCTGAACAAAATTGTGATCACCTCCGGCGACCCGGATTTCTACTTTGGTCTGCAGCCGCTGGTGAAGGCCTTCCCGGAGGCCAAAATTCTGGCAACCCGGCAGGTAGTGGATCACATTAACGCCACCAAAGAGGCAAAACTGCAATTCTGGGGACCGCAGATGAAAGACGGTGCGCCGACTACTCTGTACGTGCCGCAGGTGCTGGCCTCCACAACTTTTATGATCGACGGCGAAAAAGTGTCGATAGAGCATGCTGACGATTACGCGGCTTACGTCTGGATCCCGTCCGCGAAAACCATCCTGGGGGGAACCGGCGTTTCCTGGGGCATCCACGTCTGGACGGCGGATACGCAAACCAAAGAATCCCGCCAGCAGTGGCAACAGACGCTGGCGGCGATGGCGGCCCATCAGCCAGAGCGGGTCATTCCGGGCCATTACCTCGGCACGCCGCCTGCGGGAGTGGAGGCGATTCGTTTTACTCAGCATTATCTTGCCCAGTTTGAAACTGCCCTGGCGCAGCATAAAACATCGGCGGATGTGATTAACACCATGAAAAAAGCCTATCCTGACCTGGCTGAAGTTAGCTCGCTTGAGTTAAGCGCCAAAGTGAATACCGGCGAAATGAAGTGGTAATAAGCTAACCTCCTCCTGCTATAGTGAATAATTCGTATAGCAGGAGGAATGATGCAAACGACAGTAAGAGGTATTGACCACATAGGTATTACGGTGCCTGATATTGAACAAGCTACGTTATTTTTAGAACAGGCACTGGACGCGCGCGTTTTATATCGCTCTGTCGAACCCGGCAGCGAGAATATCGACCCTGAGGCGCAGCAGCATACGTTAAGATTATTCCCCGGCACGGAAATACGCGCCATCCGCATGCTGGCCTTGCCGCACGGCCCCGGTATCGAACTCTTTGAAATGCACGGCCCACACCAACAGTCCCCCGCCCGCCCCAGCGATTTTGGCCTGCAGCACTTTGCTGTCTATGTCGATGATTTTTCGCAGGCAATCAGCCGTTTTACCGCAGCCGGCGGCGAAATATTTACCGAACCAAAAGCGCTCTCTTTTCCCGCTGAAAAAGGAGAAGGTAATGCGTTTTGTTATGGTAAAACCCCATGGGGGAGCGTGATTGAATTGATCTCGTGGCCTTCGCCAATGCCTTATGAAAAATATACGGAACGGCGTCGCTGGAAGCCATAATATATTCTCCAAATACAGCTTGATGATATTTTTATTTCCAGGACGAATCTTAAACACAGCGGTAAAAATATTTGTCATTCTGAATGCGTATTATGTTTTTGCGAGCCGTACCATTAAACAGAGAACGACACGGAGGCAACATGTTTAATTATTATTCTGCGACCAACTCTTCCGCACAGCCGGAACTGGTAAATGCCATTGCACAGGGTTTACGTGCCGAAATGGGTGCTGTCACCGAAGATGACATTTTGATGGAGCTGACCAAATGGGTCGAAGCGTCAGACAATGACATCCTCAGTGATATCTACCAGCAGACCATTAACTACGTGGTTAGCGGTCAGCACGCAGCTTTATAAAAGCCTGCTAAGCTCAATGGGCAACCTTCAGGGTTATATTTCGTTTGCGTAAGCAGACTGGTCCTTAAAACTATCAACAGGATTGAGGAGTTAAGATGAAATCGAACCGTCAGGCACGTCACATTCTGGGGCTGAACTACAAACTCTCTAACCAGAGAAAAGTGGTGATTGAAAACAATCAGGAGTCAGTTACCACCCATGCGACCGGCAGGAAGCGCCACGCAGACAAATAAAGCACACACTGTGATGCGAAACGCCATCGATTTTATCGGTGGCGTTTTTGTTTCCAGAGTGCGGAAATTAATATTCACCTCATTTATACTACCCCCCACCGCAGCCCTGAAGCCAGGCCATCGATGCTGAAAAACGACAATGCCAGGGACCGGATATTCAAAAATTAAGTGAGTGACATGGACAACAAACTGAAAAAACATCGTTCCCTTTACATCCCCTATGCCGGCCCTGTCCTGCTGGAGTTCCCGCTTCTGAACAAGGGCAGCGCCTTTAGCCTGGAAGAGCGCAGCAACTTCAACCTGCTCGGCCTGTTGCCCGAAGTGGTAGAAACCATTGAAGAACAGGCGGAACGCGCCTGGATCCAGTACCAGGGCTTCAAGACTGAAATTGATAAACACATCTACCTACGCAATATTCAGGACACCAACGAAACCCTCTTCTATCGCCTGGTACAAAACCATCTCGAAGAGATGATGCCGGTCATCTACACCCCGACCGTTGGCGCCGCCTGCGAACGTTTCTCTGAAATTTATCGTCGTTCCCGCGGGGTGTTCATCTCTTACCAGAATCGTCACAACATGGACGATATTCTGCAGAACGTGCCGAATCACAACATTAAAGTCATTGTGGTCACAGACGGGGAGCGCATCCTCGGCCTGGGGGATCAGGGCATTGGCGGAATGGGGATCCCTATCGGCAAGCTGTCGCTCTACACCGCCTGTGGCGGCATCAGCCCGGCGTATACCCTGCCGGTAGTTCTGGATGTGGGCACCAATAATCCGCAGCTGCTCAACGACCCACTCTATATGGGCTGGCGTCACCCGCGTATTACCGATGAAGAGTATTATCAGTTTGTGGACGACTTCATCCAGGCGGTTAAACATCGCTGGCCGGACGTGCTGTTGCAGTTCGAAGATTTTGCCCAGAAGAACGCCATGCCGCTGCTTAACCGCTATCGCGATGAGATCTGCTCTTTCAACGATGACATCCAGGGCACCGCTGCCGTCACGGTGGGTACCCTGATCGCCGCCAGCCGTGCGGCAGGCAGTCAGCTGAGTTACCAGAAGATCGTCTTCCTGGGCGCGGGTTCTGCCGGGTGTGGTATCGCCGAGCAAATTATCGCCCAGACCCAGCGGGAAGGATTAAGCGAAGAGCTGGCCCGTTCACGCGTCTTTATGGTGGATCGGTTTGGTCTGCTGACCGACGCGATGCCAAATCTGCTGCCGTTCCAGAGCAAACTGGTGCAGAAGCGCGACAACCTCAAAAACTGGGATACCGACAACGAAGTCCTCTCCCTGCTGGACGTGGTGCGTAATGTTAAGCCGGATATCCTGATTGGCGTCTCTGGCCAGACGGGTCTCTTTACCGAAGAGATCATCCGCGAGATGCACAAATATTGCGCTCGCCCGATCGTGATGCCGCTCTCTAACCCGACATCTCGTGTGGAAGCGACGCCGCAGGACATTATCGCCTGGACCGAAGGGAACGCGCTGGTCGCGACCGGCAGTCCGTTTGCGCCGGTGGTGTGGAAGGATAAAACCTACCCGATTGCCCAGTGCAATAACTCCTACATTTTCCCGGGTATCGGCCTTGGAGTCATTGCCTCCGGTGCTTCGCGCATTACTGACGAGATGTTGATGTCAGCCAGTGAAACCCTGGCCAAGCACTCTCCTCTGGTCAATAACGGAGAGGGGCTGGTCCTGCCTGAGCTGAAGGATATCCATGTGGTCTCCCGCGCAATTGCGTTTGCCGTGGGCAAGATGGCGCAACAGCAAGGCGTGGCGGTGAAGACCTCCGCCGATGCGTTGCAGCAGGCGATTGATGATAATTTCTGGATGCCGGAGTACCGGAGTTATCGTCGTACATCGATTTAAGATCGTAACGGTAACGTCGGTTGTCATGCCAGTCAGTTAAGCAATCCGGCGTTGCTAAGACAGTAGAGTGGAAAGGTTCCGTTCACTAAGGCATCTCTGCGTTATGCCGCTTCCTCTGCGGTGAACGGAACAATTCCACCTGCTTAACCGATCGGCAATGACAACCTCGGTTGCCGTTTTTTTTGCTGACGCTCTGTGCCTTACCCGTTACTTTGCCCTTTCACCGCTAGCCAAAACCCTTCCGTCCCGCTACACTCCCCTTACCCATAAATCTAATGAATATATAAGGAGGCTAATTATGCTGTACTGTGAAATCTTTCTGTTTTCACGTACTTATGGTGATCGCACCTGCTCAAGCGTTATCGATATCGTGCTGCGATAACTTCGGCTTGAGCGAAGATACCATTCACTAAACCCTTCTCTCGGGCTTACCGGGTTATCGTCAGCGTTGTTTGACGCGGCATTTTCATGCCTGTAACTCTTGAGTAAGCAAATGAGCACATTACTAACTGCACAATCCCTTCGTGTTGATACAGCGTTTGGCACGCTTTTCGACAACCTCTCCTTTACGCTAAAAAAAGGCGACCGCATTGGTCTGCTGGGCGATAACGGCTGCGGGAAAAGTACCCTTCTGAAGATCCTCGACGGCACCGACTCCCCTCTTACGGGCACGGTGACGCTGGCCGGACACTGCCTGATGGCGCGAGTGGAACAGCACCTTCCGGAGGCGCTCTATCCGCTGTCGTTGCTGGACGCGGTGCTGGCACAACTCCCTGCACCCGAGCGTGACAGCCTGCGCTGGCGGGCAGAAACGTTACTTGCCGGCATGGGTTTTGCCAGTCAGGATCTGGCGTTAACGTCAGCGACGCTCAGCGGCGGGCAGCATACCCGTCTGCTGCTGGCGCGAGCGCTGATTCGCGAGCCCGATCTCTTGCTGCTGGATGAACCCAGTAATCACCTCGATCTGCCTACGCTGCTCTGGCTGGAGACGTTTTTACAGCGCTGGACGGGGAGCTTTGTGCTGGTTTCGCATGATAGACAACTGCTGGATGCGGTGACCAACGGCAGCTGGATCCTGCGCGACCAGCGCCTGCACTACTTCGCCCTTCCCTGCACCCAGGCGCGCCGCGCACTCTCTGAGCAGGACGAAAGCGATGCACTTCGCCACAAAGCCGAGCAGAAAGAGATTGACCGGATCGCCGCCAGCGCCAAACGGCTGGCAACCTGGGGCAAGGTCTATGACAACGAAGATCTCTCCCGCAAAGCGAAGCAGATGGAACGTCAGGTCGAACGGCTTAAAGAGAGTCAGACCGATCTGACGGCAGGCTCACCCTGGACGTTAACCCTGCGTGGCGACGCCCTGCGTGCTGACCGTCTTCTGGAGATGACAACTCTTGCGGTGCCGCCCGCGCCGGGCCTGAGCCCGCTCTTTACGCTGGATAGCGCCCGGCTAAAAAGCGGCGACCGGGTAGCCATAGTCGGGCGTAACGGCTGCGGGAAATCATCGCTGATGAGGCTTATCTGGCAGCAATTTATCGCCGGGCAAGCCGCTGAGGCACTGAATATCCACCCGCGGGTTACGCTCGGTTATTACGACCAGACCCTGCTTCAACTGCCGGATGACGCCAGCCTGCTGGAAGCACTGGCGCCTTTCGCTGCCGATCCTCAGCGTCGCAAAATGGCCCTGATTAGCGCTGGCTTCCCGTGGATACGGCACGGTCAGGCTGTGAGTACCCTGAGCGGCGGCGAGCGTTCGCGGCTGCTGTTCGTTGGGCTGACGCTGGCGCGATTTAGTTTGCTGATGCTGGACGAGCCGACCAACCACCTGGACATGGAAGGCAAAGAGGCGCTGGCCGGGACCCTGGAGCAGTTCGAGGGCGGCGTACTGCTGGTGAGCCACGATCGTCAGTTAATACGCCAGAGCTGTAATCGCTTCTGGCTCATTGAGGACGGTAAGCTTAGCGAGTGGCATGATGCCGACGCGGTGTTTGAGCGTCTGCGCCATAGCGTCCAACTTCCGGCGGTAGCTGACGACTCCGTTGACGTTCAACACGAGGAAAACGAGGATTTGCTGGAACGGCTGATTGCGCTGGAGACACTGCTTGCAGAAGATCTGGCGCGCAAGCCTAAACATCAGAAACCCCTGCTGCAGGCGCAGTGGCGTGAGGCCATCGACAGGCTAACGGCACAGTTGTAAACCACAGCCCGGCGGCCTTGCGCCGCCGGGCTGCATAGCAGTTATTGCGCAGGTTTCGCTTTCCAGGCATCCCATGCCTGTTTAATTTCCTGCTTCGCGGTCGCGGCATCGTTAAAGCCATTCAGCTCCACTTTTTTGCGCCCTTCCGGCAACTCCTTATAGACGCGGAAAAAGGCTTCCAGACGTTGCTGCTCAATCTTCGGCAGATCGCTCAGCTCTTTAATGTCATCGTAGGTCGGGTCGATTTTGCTTGCCGGTACGGCCACGATTTTGTCATCTTTTTCACCGCCATCGATCATCTTCAGCACGCCAATGGCGCGCAGTTTGATCAGGGTGCCGGGCGCCATCGGCGCACGGGTATAAAACACCACGTCCAGCGGATCGCCATCCCCTGCCAGCGACTGGGTCAGGGAGCCATAGTTCGCCGGATAGGCCACCGGCATAGACTGGAAACGATCGGCAATGATAAAGCCCGTTTTGGCATCGGTTTCGTATTTAATAATCCCGCCAGCCGGGATTTCAGTGACCGCGTAAAACTCTTCCGGGTTATTCTCCGGCTGCGGGAATTCAAGAATATTTTGGGCCTGAACGGAGGCAGATAACAGCAGGCTCACGGCGAGCACTTTTTTGACCAGGTGCATTGTCTTTTAACTCTTTGGTTATTAGGAAGACAACACCTTACGGAGCAAAAATGTCAGAAACATGACGTTTTGTTGACGAAACCGATAGCCTACCATTCATCATAGTTATTAATCATTCAGCCCCTCCCACCAGGCAAAATACCGACTAAATTATTACATTATGTTGCTCTGCCCTTGCCGGATTGATTGAAAGAATTAATCCTTAAGAGGTATGTCGTTAGTACGATATGCCGGACCTGCCTCGCAGATCTCATCATGAACATGGAGAAACATATGAAAGCTGCAGTTGTGACAAAAGACCATCATGTGGACGTGACCGACAAAACTCTTCGCGCACTCAAGCATGGCGAAGCGCTGCTGAAGATGGAGTGCTGTGGCGTGTGCCATACCGATCTTCACGTTAAAAATGGCGATTTTGGTGACAAAACCGGGGTGATTCTCGGGCATGAAGGTATCGGGGTCGTGAAAGAAGTTGGGCCGGGCGTCACCTCCCTCAAGGTGGGTGACCGTGCAAGCGTCGCCTGGTTCTTTGAGGGATGTGGTCATTGCGAATACTGTAACTCGGGCAACGAAACCTTATGCCGCACGGTAAAGAACGCCGGCTATTCAGTGGACGGAGGCATGGCGGAAGAGTGCATCGTTACCGCCGACTACTCGGTCAAGGTGCCGGACGGTCTGGGGTCGGCCGAAGCCAGCAGCATTACCTGCGCCGGAGTGACTACCTACAAAGCAGTGAAGATTTCAGACATCAAACCCGGCCAGTGGATTGCTATTTATGGCCTGGGCGGCCTGGGGAACCTGGCGCTGCAATACGCTAAGAATGTCTTTAACGCCAAAGTGATTGCCATTGATGTCAATGACGAACAGCTGAAGCTGGCGGCGGAGATGGGGGCCGATCTCACCATCAACTCGCGCACCGAAGATGCGGCTAAAATCGTTCAGGAGAAGGCCGGTGGTGCCCATGCTGCCGTGGTGACCGCAGTGGCAAAAGCGGCCTTCAACTCAGCGGTGGATGCCGTGCGTGCCGGTGGCCGCGTGGTTGCCGTAGGCCTTCCACCCGAAGCGATGAGCCTGGACATTCCACGTCTGGTGCTGGATGGCATCCAGGTCGTAGGCTCTCTGGTGGGCACGCGCCAGGATCTGACCGAAGCGTTCCAGTTTGCTGCAGAAGGAAAAGTGGTACCGAAAGTGGCCCTGCGTCCGCTGGGTGATATCAACGCCATTTTCAAAGAGATGGAACAGGGCCAGATCCGTGGCCGTATGGTGATTGATTTCCGCCAGTAAGTCTTAACCCTCGTCTTAGGACGAGGGTGCTTTCAGTTAGAACTGCGCCTGTCGGCAATCCACTCCTGCACTTCAATCTGAAAGGTATCCGGCGCTTTACGGAACATCTTGCGTGCCAGATCCAGAATGGTATGCCGGGATAACTCCTCTTCCATCCGCTGCTGCGCACTGTCCATCACCGCACGGACGCCGCACGGCCCTTCGCAGGCCCAGGCGGGAGGGGCTTCATCAAACAGCGCCAGCCGCTGTCGCACTTCGCGACATTCGAACATGTTCTTCTGGCCATCGATGGCATGCGCCACGTCCAGCACGGTGATCAGCTCGGCCGCACGCGCCAGCTTAAACCCCCCGCCCTTACCTTCGGTGCTGATGACCAGCCCGGCGCGGGAGAGGCGCGTAAATATTTTGCCCAGGTAGTCATAAGGCACGCCCTGCAGTTCGGCCATTTCCCGCACGCTCATTTCGCGCTCATTGCCCTTTGCATCCACCATGCACATCAGGCTGTGAATACCGTATTCCACACCGGAACTGTAAAAGGCCATGCGTAACTCCGTAATGTTTAATCCTGGTTAGTATAGCGTTAGCGTCCTTCTGAAAACTAGCCCGAACCAGATCGCAGCCCTAACCTATTATTTAACAAGAAAATTTAGTGCAATCCAAACTTCGTGCTTGCGCTTAACTCAGAAAACTATTGTCGCAGTTAACTGCGACAAGTATAGTTGGAGTCAGGTCAGACATAGAGCCTGACGCGTTTAAGGAACGAAGATGAAGAAGCAACTTTTGATTGTGGGCAGCGGCTTTGCCGGAATGTGGGCGGCGGTCAGTGCTGCGCGTGTAGCTGAACTGAATAGCAGCGATGACCTTCATATCGCCGTGCTGGCCCCCGCCGCCGAGCTGCGCGTGCGTCCGCGTTTTTACGAGGAAAATGTCGCCGGGCTACGTGCCCCATTAAGCGACCTCTATGCCGAGCTTGATGTCGAATTTATCGCAGGCCACGCAGAACGCATTGATACTACTGAAAATACGGTATGGTACCGCGCACAGGATGGCGGCACGTCGCTCAGGAACTATGACCGTGTGATCCTGGCAACCGGCAGCCAAATCCGTCGTCCTGCCATTAACGGCCTGGCAGAGTATGCTTTTGATATCGACCAGATGGAATCTGCGCAAATCTTTGAAAAACACCTCGACGAACTGGTCAATCAACCAGCGAGCCTTGCGCGAAATACGGTGGTGGTCTGCGGTGGCGGTTTTACCGGCATTGAGCTGGCGACCGAATTACCGGCACGTCTGCGTGCACGTCTTGGTGATGATACCCAGACCAGAGTTATCGTAGTTGAGCGCGGTGATAAAATCGGCGGACGTTTCAGCGAGGCATTGAGTCAGGTCATCGCGGAAGCCAGCATCGGGCTGGGCGTTGAATGGCGCGTGAACAGCGAAGTTGAGTCCATCGACGCGACGGGCGTAACGCTAAAAGGCGGCGAACATATTGAATCGTCTACCGTGGTCTGGACCGCCGGTGTGGAGGCGCATCCCCTCACCCAGCAGATCAGCGCTGAACGCGATGCGCAGGGGCGTCTGCGCGTAAACGATTTACTGCAAATCCCGGCCCTTCCCGACGTCTATGCCACCGGCGATACGGCACATGCGAAAACCGACGAGCTCGGCAATACCGCACTGATGACCTGCCAGCATGCGATCCAGCTTGGGAAATTCGCCGGTCATAATGCGGCGGCCAGCCTGCTGAACGCCGCGCCTCACCCTTATCGTCAGGTTAATTATGTTACCTGTCTGGATCTCGGGGGCTGGGGCGCGGTCTACACAGAGGGCTGGGAACAGGCGGTGAAGAGCGTGCGTGAGGAGGCGAAAAAAATCAAAATCGCCATTACTAACGAACTCATCTACCCACCGGCGGCAAACCGCGCAATTGCCTTTGCCGCCGGCGATCCGCTGGCAAAATTTGTTTAATACCGCCAACCGCCCTCATGGGCGGTTGTTTTACATTCTGCATGAAACCAGACGGGCCTGAAAAGCATCAGGCTACCGCGCTGGCGCTGGAATGAGCCCCTTTAGATTTCCGATATCCGTACATCAATAAACAGGACATTGCGGCAAACGACAGCAGGGCTGCGGGCAGCGTGACATAGTCCCAGCTGTAGCCAAGCGTAATCATCAATCCACCGAACCAGGCCCCAATTGCGCTGCCAAGGTTAAAGGCCACCTGGCCGCCTGCCGCCCCCAGCAATTCCCCGCCTTTGGCGTTTTGCAGTAACAAAATCTGCAACGGCGCAGAGAGTGCAAAGAGTCCGGCGCAGCAGATAAAGCCCATCACCAGCGAGGCGGTTTGGTTCTCACCGAAAGTGAACAGCAGCAAGAGGGACAAGACAATCACCAGGTCTGTCGTGGCGGCAATGCGCAGCGGGCTGAAACGTCCTGATAACTTGCCGCTGAGCAGGTTGCCGAGCACCATCCCCAGCCCCATCAGCATCATGATGAAGGTCATAAACAGGTCAGAGAAACCGGAGACATTAACCATGAAGGGTTTAACGAAGCTAAACCAGGCAAACACCCCTGCGTTGCCAAACATGGTCGCGGCAAAGATCAGCCAGGGCTCAGGTTTCTTCAAAAAATGGAACTGCTCGGTGAGGCGGGCTTCGCTTTTATCGTAGAGCTTAGGCACCCATAAGACTATGGAAAGAATCACCAGCGCATCGAAAAGCGCAATCAGGGCGAAGGTGTAACGCCAATGATAGGTCTGGCCAATCCAGGTGCCCAGCGGCACGCCCATCAGATTGGCCACCGTCATGCCGGCAATCATTCCGGATACGGCCAGCGTGACTTTACCCGGCGGCGCGATTTTAGAAAGAAGAATGGCCCCGACGCCAAAGAAAGCACCATGCGGAAGACCCGAGATCAGACGGCCCAGCGCCAGCATGGTATAGGAGTTTGCGCAGGTGAAAATGGCATTACCTGCCACGCAGAGCGCCACCAGAAAGAGCAGCGTGCTCTTCAGGGAAAACTTACTGGAGAAGAGCGCGATGATCGGCGCGCCAATCACTACGCCAAAAGCGTAAAACGAGATCATATTGCCCGCAGAGGGAATGGAGATCCCGGTATCCTGCGCCAGTTCAGTTAACACACCCATAATGCCAAATTCGGCCATACCCAGGCCGAAGGTGCCAAGTGCCAACGAAAAAATGATTTTTTTCATACCACGACCACTTGTTAATAAATTGCAACGCGCATTATCGGCCAATCTTACTGTGTGAGCCAGTTCAAAACTGTCCGCTGACCGTTTCATCCATTATTTCGGGTAGGGTGTGAATATTTTCCGCCAGCCTGCCACGCCACGATTACACTTCAAGGTGTTAGCACGCAATGAACCTGCAACTCTATTGAGGATCGCAACATGGCAGAGAAGAAAAAGAGCAAGGCCGCCGCGGATGCCACTCCCACTGCACCGCTTAAAAACAAAGCGTATGAAAAAGAGCTGCGCCGACTGCACGTGGAACTGGTTAAATTGCAGCAGTGGGTGGTCGCAAAAGGGTTAAAAGTCTGCATCGTCTTTGAAGGGCGAGATGGTGCCGGTAAAGGCGGTACCATCAAAGCCATTACCGAGCGCGTCAGCCCGCGGGTATTTCGGGTGGTGGCTCTCCCTGCCCCAACCGAAAAAGAGAAAAGCCAACTCTACATGCAGCGCTATGTGCCTCATCTGCCTTCTGCCGGCGAGATCGTCATCTTTGACCGCAGCTGGTATAACCGCGCCGGTGTAGAGCGAGTGATGGGGTTCTGTACCGAGGATCAAGTAGAAAAATTTCTTGATGGCACCCCGGTAATGGAAAAGGCCATGGTGGATGCAGGCATTATCTTGCTGAAGTATTGGCTTGAGGTTACGCCGAAAGAGCAAGAGCGCCGGCTTCGCGATCGTATTAACGACGGGCGCAAGACCTGGAAGCTCTCCCCGATGGATATTAAATCCTTCAATATGTGGGATGAATATACCGCCGCCCGTGACGCCATGTTTGAAGCCACCGACACCGCCTGGGCGCCCTGGTTTGTGGCGCGTTCAGAAGATAAAAAGCGCGTTCGCCTGAATATTATTTCGCATCTGCTGTCACAGATTCCGTATAAAGATCTGCATATTAAGCCGATGGATTTACCGAAGCGAAAAATAGGCAAGATAAAACCGACGAAATATCCGTTCAGGTATATTGCGGAGCGCTTCTAAAATTACTGGAAGACGCCTCGCAAGAATCACTCTTGCCAGGAGAAGTGCTATTGTCTTTTGTCGGCTGCGGTTGATAATAACCGCACCAACACAGGAGGTGAAAAATGAAAGCAAACGAGAAAGAAAATCGCTGTACTCAGCAGCATCTAAGCCCAGTGATGCCGCTTCCCGCCTTGCACAAAGATGATAAATTACCGCCAGGCCAGCACGACAAAGAATTTATTAAAGCTATGAATGCGTTTACAGCAAAAGCGGGGCTATTGTCAGATGATCCCTATTTCGGAGGGATTTGATGGGATATCAGTTCGATATTTACCGCAACCCATCGGGCAGGACTTGCGAGTATCAACCCTATTTTATGATCATTCAACATGATTGGTATGACGACTTATCAACGAGGCTTATTATACCATTAAGTTATCGTATTCATCTGAATAGCCATATTCACTCTGCAACTCCTCTGGTTAACATTGAATTCGAGAAGTTGTTCCTGAATACACCTGGTATGACTCATATAGATAAAAATAAGCTCAATAAGAAAAACTATGTCTGTAATTTACAGAGTGCACGAGGTCGTGTTATCGCAAGCATTGATGCTTTAATCACCAATACATGACCCGCAAAGCGCCGCCGGACTCTGCCGACGGCGCACGGCCGGGTTAGTTTATCCCCTTTTCACTCTCTTTCTTCGCTTCCAGACGTTCCACATCCCGATACCAGCGCGGATGGTGTTTCTTCGCCCAGCGGCGGCTTACCTTCCCTTCAATCATCCCCTTAATCGACCCTTTAACCCAGAAAGCCATATACATATGGATCAGAATGGCATGGATCAAAATAATGGCAGACGTCGCGTGGATCAGCAGGCTATAACGCACCAGCTGAATCGGGAATAAGTGGGCAAAATAAGGACGCCAGATTATGACGCCCGTCACCAGCAGCACAAAAATCATGCTCATGATGGTCCAGAACATCATTTTTTGCCCGGCGTTATATTTCCCCACTTTTGCGACTTTATGTTCGTTCCCTTTCAGGACCTCAACAATCCCCTTCACCCACGGAATATCCTGCTTGTCCGGAATGTTATGGTGTACGAAGCGCACGAACATAAACATCAGCGCCACGAAGATCAGCACGCCGAAGAACGGATGCAGAATGCGCCCCATCTGCGGGGTACCGAAGGTTTCGGTCAGCCACTGTAGCGTCGGGAAGAAGAACGAAATTCCCGATACCGCCACCAGGAAGAAGCAGATCACCACCGTCCAGTGACAGGCGCGGTCGATAAATTTCGTGCGCACAATCATCTTTGACTTACTCATGATGCTCCTCCTCGTCGTCATCCACCTCTTTGTTCGGACCAATGCCAATATAGTGATAAATCAGCCCGGCAAAGGTGGCGATAAAGCCCGCCGCAGAGAGGGGTTTCAACGCCCCTTTCCACAGGTTGATCGAAGTATCGATCGCCGGGTCTTTCGGCAGATTGTGGTATAGCTCCGGCTGGTCGTTGTGGTGCAACACATACATCACGTGTGTCCCCCCGACCCCCTGTGGATTGTAGATCCCCGCGTTGGCGTAACCGCGCGCTTTTAACTTGTCGACGCGCTGCTGCGCCACTTCCAGCATCTCTTTTTTGGTCCCGAAGTGAATGGCGCCCGTAGGACAGGTCTTCACGCAGGCCGGCTCTTGCCCAACGCTGACGCGATCCACACACAGGGTGCATTTATAGACCCGGTTATCCTCTTTATTAAGACGTGGGACGTTAAACGGACAGCCCGCAATGCAGTAGCCGCAGCCGATACAGTTGTCCTGCTGAAAATCCACGATGCCGTTGGCGTACTGAATAATCGCGCCGGCAGACGGGCAAGCCTTGAGGCAGCCCGGATCTTCGCAGTGCATACAGCCATCTTTGCGGATCAACCACTCCAGCTTGCCGTTCTGGTCGGTTTCGCTAAAGCGCATCACCGTCCAGGATTTGGCGCTCAAATCCGCCGGGTTATCGTAGACCCCGACGCAATGGCCCACTTCGTCACGGATATCATTCCACTCTGAACACGCCACCTGGCAGGCTTTGCAGCCCACACAGGATGACACATCGATAAGCTTGGCAACTTCGGCCTTGTAATCCCGCGCGCGGGGCGCGGGAGTGATGCCATTAGTCGCGGAGCGTTTAATAATGTCTTGTGTTTCCATCGCCATCTTATCGCTCCTTACGCTTTCTCGATGTTAACCAGAAACGCTTTGTACTCCGGCGTTTGCGAGTTGGCGTCGCCGACGTTAGGCGTCAGGGTATTGGCGATATAGCCTTTCTGCGCCACCCCTTCAAAGCCCCAGTGCAGCGGAATACCGACGGTTTCCACCTGCTGACCGTGTACGTTTAGGGTCTGCAGACGACGGGTCACCACCGCAACGGTGCGTATAAAGCCGCGCTTGCTGCTTACCTTCACGCGGTCGCCGTTGGCAATCCCCTTCGCTTTCGCCAGATTTTCGCTGATCTCCACAAACTGTTCCGGCTGCGCGATGGCGTTGAGCCGCGCGTGTTTGGTCCAGGTGTGGAAATGCTCGGTGAGGCGGTAGGTGGTTCCCACATACGGGAACTTGTCCTTCTTACCTAAACGCAGCACGTCGTCTTCGTAGATACGCACCACCGGGCTGGAGACCACGTTCGGGTGCAGCGGGTTGGTGCCGAGCGGCGTTTCCATCGGCTCGTAGTGTTCCGGGAATGGCCCTTCCGCCAGTTTGTCGAGGGCAAACAGACGCCCCAGCCCTTCCGGCTGCATAATGAACGGACCGGTGTTGCTGCCCGGCGCGGCGGTGTTGAAGTCCGGGATATCGTTCCCCGCCCACTTCGATCCGTTCCACGCGATCAGCATCCGTTTTGGATCCCACGGCTTGCCGTTGATGTCCGCAGACGCACGGTTGTAGAGCACGCGACGGTTAAGCGGCCACGCCCATGCCCAGCCCAGCGTATTGCCCAGACCTGATGGGTCGGCGTTGTCGCGGTTGGCCATCTGGTTACCCTGCTCGGTCCAGCTGCCGGTATAGATCCAGCACGAGGAAGCCGTGGTGCCGTCATCACGCAGCAACGCGAAGCTGTTCAGCAGCTGGCCTTTCTTCGCCAGCAGGTTACCGTTAGCATCATAGAGATCCGCCAGCGCAACGCCGTTGTTCTCTTTGGCCACTTCCTCTGACTCAGGGTGATCCGGCTGCTTATAGCTCCAGCTCATCTTCAACAGCGGCTCGATGCCCTTGCCGCCTTCCGTGCGATACATGTCGCGCAGACGGTGGTAAATGCCCGCCAGAATTTCGCCATCGTTACGTGCTTCACCCGGCGCATCCTGGCCTTTCCAGTGCCACTGCAGCCAGCGGCCAGAGTTGGCAATAGAGCCATCCTCTTCCGCGAAGCAGGTGGACGGCAGGCGGAACACTTCGGTCTGAATCGAGGCCGGATCGACGTCGTTAGACTCCCCGTGGTTCTGCCAGAAGGTCGAGGTTTCAGTCACCAGCGGATCGATAACCACCATGTACTTCAGCTTGCTCAGGCTGCGAACCACTTTGTTTTTGTCCGGGAACGAGGCAACAGGGTTAAAGCCCTGGCAGATATAGCCCGTCACCTTGCCCTGATCCATCAGGTTGAAATACTTGATGACGTCCCAGGACTGATCCCACTTCGGCAGCCAGTCAAAGCCCCAGTCGTTCTCTTTCTGCGCCGCATCGCCGTAGAAAGATTTCATCAGGCTGACGTAGAACTTCGGATAGTTGCTCCAGTAGTTCACCTGATCCGGTAACGTCGCTTTTGGCGTATTTGCCGCCAGATAGCTTTGCAGATCGGTCTGTTTTTCTGACGGCAGCGTCAGGTATCCCGGCAGGCTGGTAGAGAGCAGCCCAAGATCGGTCAGACCCTGAATGTTGGAGTGGCCGCGCAGCGCGTTCACCCCACCGCCCGCCATCCCCATGTTGCCAAGCAGCAGCTGGATCATCGCCATGGTGCGGATGTTCTGCGCACCCACGGTATGCTGTGTCCAGCCCAGCGCATACAGGAAGGTGGTGGTTCTGTCTGCTGCACTGGTTGAGGCCAGCACTTCACACACTTTCAGGAAGTCCGCTTTCGGCGTACCACAGATGTTTTCCACTACGTCCGGCGTATAACGGGAAACGTGCTGTTTGAGCAAATTCCACACGCAGCGAGGATGCGTTAGTGTTTCATCGCGCATCGCATAACCGTTTTCATCGAACTGGTAGTTCCAGGAGGATTTATCGTACTGGCGTTTTTCCGCGTCATAGCCGCTGAACAGCCCGTCTTCGAAGGCAAAATCATCCCGCACCAGCAGGTTAGCGTTGGTGTAGTGCTTAACGTATTCCGCGTTAATTTTGTTATTTTCGATCAGATACAGCAGTACCCCAGAGAGGAACGTAATGTCCGTACCGGAGCGAATAGGCGCATAGATATCGGCCACCGATGCCGTACGCGTAAAGCGCGGATCGACGACGATAAGCGTTGCGTCGTTGTTGTTTTTTGCTTCCATCGCCCAGCGGAACCCCACCGGATGGGCTTCAGCGGCGTTACCGCCCATCACCACCACGACATTCGCGTTTTTGATATCAACCCAGTGGTTGGTCATCGCACCGCGACCAAATGTTGGAGCAAGACTTGCTACCGTTGGTCCGTGTCAGACGCGCGCCTGGTTATCTACCGCCAGCATGCCGAGGGAGCGCACAAACTTTTGCGTCAGCATGCCGGTTTCATTACTTGCCGCGGATGCACAAAGCATCCCGGTGGAAAGCCAGCGGTTAACCGTGACGCCCTGCGCGTTCTTTTCAATAAAGTTGGCATCGCGGTCGGCTTTCATTAATTTTGCAATTCGGGAGAAGGCCTCATCCCAGGAGATGCGCTGCCATTTATTGGAACCTGGCGCGCGGTACTCCGGATAGCGTAGACGGTTGTCGCTGTGAACGTAATCCAACAGCCCCGCCCCTTTCGGGCACAGTGCCCCGCGGCTTACCGGATGATCCGGATCCCCTTCAATATGATAAATCGCCTCTTTGGCGTTCTTCGCACCATCACCCAGGCTATACATTAATAGCCCGCATCCAACGGAGCAGTATGTGCAGGTGTTACGGATCTCTTTAGCGCGCAACAGTTTGTAGTTGCGTGCCTGAGCCAGCGCCATTTTGGGCGCAAATCCCAGCATTGCTGCTGTAGTCCCGGCCATACCGCCCGCGCAGATTTTAAAGAACTGTCTGCGGCTGACGTCCATTGCTGTCCTCTTTTTCTGATAACTCTTCGCGCCGCAAACTATCAGCAAAGCCCCTGTTTTTATTGCGTCAAATCAAAGTCACCTGAATTCGCCCTCTTAATTGTCATGATTAGCCGTTTTGCTTAACCCGTTGGTATTAGCTCGCTTACGTTTCATTCGCGAAAGCGGCTCAAAGGGTGCTATAAACTTTTCCCTTTATTTCAATACCTCCGGGAGAGATATGGACAAGAAAAAAGCCACGCTGATCGGCCTGCTCGCCATTGTGCTATGGAGCACCATGGTGGGACTTATTCGGAGCGTCAGCGAAGGATTGGGGCCGGTGGGTGGTGCGGCAATGATTTATACCCTGAGCGGCTTATTATGTTGGCTAATTGTTGGACTTCCATCGCTTCGCCGTTTTACGCCAGGCTACCTGATTGCTGGTAGCGTGCTATTCGTCAGCTACGAAATATGTCTGGCGCTGTCGCTCGGTTATGCCAGTACTCGCCATCAGGCGATTGAAGTGGGGATGGTGAATTATCTCTGGCCAAGTCTGACCATTGTTTTTGCTATTGTCTTCAACGGGCAGAAAAGCAGCCTGTGGGTAGTGCCCGGATTACTCATCGCACTCTTCGGCGTAAGTTGGGTATTAGGAGGTGAACAGGGTCTGCATGTTGATGAAATAGTCAGCAATATTCTCTCAAATCCTCTGAGCTATGGCCTGGCCTTTGCCGGCGCGTTTATCTGGGCGGCCTACTGCACCGTTACCCGCAAATATGCTAAGGGTCAGAATGGCATTACGCTCTTTGTGTTACTCACCGCCCTGACGCTGTGGATGAAATATCTGCTGAGCGACCAGCCGGAGATGACCTTTAGCCTGCCGATCGTTTTCAAATTGCTTCTGTGCGGCATGGCTCTGGGTGTCGGCTATGCGTCCTGGAATATTGGTATCCTGCACGGAAATGTTTCCCTGCTGGCGACAGTCTCCTATTTCACACCGGTGTTATCTGCCGCCCTTGCCGCCGCGCTACTGAGCGCGCCTCTCTCTTTCTCCTTCTGGCAGGGTGCATTACTGGTCTGCGCTGGGTCGCTGCTCTGCTGGTATGCCACGCGCAATTAACGGTTTGGCTCCCTCCCGCGGGGAGGGGCGCCTCAGTTGTTAAATAAAATGTGATCTCTCCTCAGAATATTTAGGTAAACACTAGCCGCTACGTTGTGTGTTTGTTTATATTTGTTTCCGTCGTAAATAAATATTTCATTGCACTTACATTTATTGACAACAGATGTAATTAATTGACTCCTAATACTCACGTGCGATATAGCACGAAGTGCAATAGTATGTTTCTGAATATTTCAAAGAAAAATGTATAAAATATAGCCTGACCGCTCATTAACCCTCTGT
Source organism: Leclercia sp. UBA5958 (assembly GCF_002430365.1). Taxonomy (NCBI): domain Bacteria; kingdom Pseudomonadati; phylum Pseudomonadota; class Gammaproteobacteria; order Enterobacterales; family Enterobacteriaceae; genus Leclercia; species Leclercia sp. UBA5958. The sequence goes on from NZ_DJCE01000001.1 coordinate 509,840, forward strand.
TTTTGACTAATTAAATGCCTTGAGCCGATCAAATTTCGCTCAACCGCCCCGCTAATTACTCTTCGAAACAAAACCCCTCCAAAACTATAAATAGATTAATAATAAATTACGGCACTAAATAATTTTCAGAACATTTTCTAAGCGAATTTTGCAATATATGCGCTCATTTTACCGATCGCGATCACACTAATTGAAATTAAGATTAATAATTTGAAACTTATTATTGAAACGATGCAGCAAGAATCTTAAAAATAGCGTGCCATTGACGAGCGGCCTCGTTCATCAAGGGTTGAGGGTGTGCTTAAAAGAAAATTATAAGGATTACAAGCAATGAAACTTAAATTAGTTGCAGTGGCAGTGACTACCCTGTTGGCGGCTGGCGCAGTAAACGCAGCCGAAGTTTATAACAAAGACGGCAACAAACTGGATCTGTACGGTAAAGTGACAGGTCTGCACTATTTCTCTGACGACACCGATAACGACGGCGACAAAACTTATGTTCGTCTGGGCTTTAAAGGTGAAACTCAGATCAACGATCAGCTGACCGGTTTTGGTCAGTGGGAATATGAATTCAAAGGTAACCGTTCTGAGTCCCAGGGCGCTGACGGTAACAAAACTCGTCTGGCTTTTGCTGGTCTGAAATTCAACGAGTTCGGCTCCTTCGACTACGGCCGTAACTATGGTGTTGCATATGACATCGGCGCATGGACCGACGTTCTGCCGGAATACGGCGGCGATACCTGGACCCAGACTGATGGCTTTATGACTGGCCGTACTACTGGCGTAGCGACCTACCGTAACACCGACTTCTTCGGTCTGGTGGAAGGCTGGAACTTCGCGGTTCAGTATCAGGGTAAAAACGACCGTGATGATATCGCCGAATCCAATGGCGATGGCTGGGGTCTCTCCTCTACCTATGAAATGGACGGTTTCGGTGTAGGTGCAACCTACGCGAAATCTGACCGTACCGACGATCAGGTTCGTGCAGCAGTTAACGAACTGAACGCTGGCGGCGATGACGCAGACGTATGGGCAGCGGGTCTGAAATATGACGCAAACAACCTGTACCTGGCAACCACCTATTCTGAAACTCGCAACATGACCAGCTTCGGTGACGGTTATATTGCGAACAAAACCCAGAACTTTGAAGCGGTTGCTCAGTACCAGTTCGACTTCGGTCTGCGTCCGTCCGTTTCTTACCTGAAGTCCAAAGGTAAAGACATCGGTTCTTACGGCGACCAGGATCTGGTTGAGTACATTGAAGTGGGCGCAACCTACTACTTCAACAAAAACATGTCTACCTACGTTGATTACAAAATCAACCTGCTGGACGACAGCACCTTCACCGATACTGCCGGTATTGCAACCGACAACATCGTTGCACTGGGTCTGACCTACCAGTTCTAATCGACATATCATGTCTAAGGCCAGCCTCCGAGCTGGCCTTTTTATTGGGCGTAATAAAGGAATATGCCATGCAACGTTTTACCGGGCGCTGTTTATGCGGGATGAGCCACTTCAGCGTTACGATCAAGAACTTCGACGTCTATGCGTGCCACTGCACCCTCTGTCAGAAATGGTCTGGCGGGGTGGCAATGTACCTTGAAACTGAGGGCGAGCCGCAGGTAGAACAGGGCTCTATCGCCCCCTCGCATTTTCACTCCTCCGAACGCGGGGAGCGCCGGTTCTGCCCCGGCTGCGGCTGTCCGCTCTGGTCCACACTCACCACCGTCGGACGCTATTTTGTTCCCTGGACGCTGCTGGAACTGAGCGAAGATGAACGCCGCCGCCTGGTATTGGCCGCCGAAATTTACACCGAAACGCAGCCCGCCTTCTGGCGTTTGACCGGGCAATATGCCCGCTTCAGCGGCACCGAGATCGAAGCGCTGGATAATCACTGTTCGCTTACGCCGTAACGTCACCGCCCCCCGCCGCTCGGCGCAGCCACGATTGCAGCAGTTTGCCATCCTGGGTCATATCAGAATCCTGGCGCACACAAAGGTAATAATCGCGGCCGTCATCGATAGGGGCATCAAAAATTTTCACCAGTTCACCGCTCTCCAGATAGGGTGCAATCAGCGGCTCGCGCATGAGGGCGCACCCTAACCCCGCCTGCACCCCCGCCAGCGTCAATAAACCATCTTCAAACATCGGCCCGCTGCGGCGCGCCGGACGTTTTACCCCCTGCTGGGTGAACCACATCTGCCAGGTTGCACGCTCTTCGTCATGCAGAAGTGGCATTTGCAGGAGCTGTTCCGGGGTATCGATATGGCCATGGATCCGCAAGAACGCCCTGCTACAGACCGGCACCATCTGGCCCGAGATCAGCTTTTCACTCTGATAGCCCGTCCACTGGCCGTTACCAAAGCGGATAGACATATCCGACGCGTCGCTAAGGTAGTTACGGTGGTTGGCATAGACCACGTTGATCTCGGTCTGGGGATTGGCACGCATAAAGGTCGGTAAGCGCGGAATAAACCACCCCATACCAAACAGCGGGATCAGGCTGATCGTGACCTGCCGGGTCTGCGCCTGCTCCACCAGATGCTCGGTGGCCTGGCGCAGCACATTGAAGGCCGCCCGTATCGAGCGGTAATAGTCGCGACCATTTTGACTGAGTACCAGCTTGCGCCCCTGCCGTTCAGTCAGCGGCATTTGCAAATATCCCTCCAGCACCCGCAGCTGATGACTGACCGCTGAAGGAGAGATTGCCAGCTCCTGTGCCGCGAGCGTAACGCTGCCGAGCCGGGCGATGGCCTCAAAAGCGCGTACCGCCCGTAAAGGGGGATCGTTGGCCAGACGGCTCTCTGCGTAAGCGGCAAGCATCACTGATTGTTCTGTTTTATTCATATATTGATTTTAATGAAGAAATTGCCCTGAGGGTCCATTGCGCTATTTTGTTTAAAATCATGCAGATAAATCAATCATTAAATATCATAAGAAATAATATATGCGTATTTTACAATTTAATTCATTTATCAGATGTTACCCGCTGAAAGAGCAATTTGTCGGGTAGGAACGTTGGACACTCTCATACAACAACTGATCAATGGGGTAATGCTTGGCAGCATCTACGCCCTGATCGCGCTGGGCTATACCATGGTGTATGGCATTTTGCGCATTATTAACTTTGCCCACGGCGATATTCTGATGGTTGGCGCGCTCACAACGCTTTCTGCCATTAACGCCCTGAATAACCATTTCCCTGAAATGCCGCTGCTGTTACAGCTCGGTTTTGCGTTGATCATCGCGATGGCGGTGTGTGCCCTGCTGGCGATGGCGGTAGAACGCTTCGCCTACCGCCGCCTGCGTAATGCCCCGCGCCTGGCGCCGCTCATCTCCGGTATCGGCGTCTCCGTACTGCTGCAGACGGTGGCGATGATCGTCTGGACGCGCAATCCGCTGATGTTCCCGCAGATCCTGCCCATGGATCCGATCGCCGTTACCGCCGGTAGCGATGCCAATCCTCCCGCGATTATCACCGTTACCGGGATGGTAACGGTTGCGCTGGCGCTGGTGGTGATGATCGGCCTCTGGTTGCTGGTGGAATACACCCGCCTCGGGCGTGGGATGCGCGCAGTGGCGGAAAACCCGCGCGTCGCCACCTTAATGGGCGTTAACCCTAACGCCATTATCACCCTCACCTTTGCCATTGGAGGCATCTTCGCCGCGCTGGCCGGGGTGATGATGGCCAGCAATTTTGGTAATGCCAGCTTCTCGATGGGCTTTTTGCCGGGGATTAAAGCCTTTACCGCTGCGGTATTAGGCGGCATTGGTAACATTCGCGGCGCGATGGTGGGCGGGATCCTGCTCGGCCTTATCGAATCGCTCGGCGCAGGCTACCTTGGCGATCTGACCCATGGCGTGTTCGGCAGTAATTACCAGGATGTGTTTGCCTTCATTGTGCTGATTCTGGTGCTGGTCTTCCGTCCGGCAGGTCTGCTGGGCGAGCGCGTAGCGCACAGGGCGTAGAGAAATTTATGACAACCATACAAATACAGGCACCCGCCTCTACCCGCCGATTCTGGTCCGGCATGACGCTGTTTATCATTGCCCTGTTGGTTGCCCCCGTGGTGGCCTCTCAGCTCGGCGGCAACTACTGGGTGCGCGTGATCGACTTCGCGCTGCTCTATATCATGCTGGCGCTCGGGCTCAACATTGTTGTGGGCTATACCGGCCTGCTGGATATGGGATTCATCGCCTTTTACGCGGTGGGCGCCTACCTGGCCGCGCTGCTGGCCTCTCCGCATCTGCTGGAGGTCTTCCCGATCCTTGCCGTCTGGTTCCCGGACGGGCTGCACACCTCTTACTTGCTGATTATCCCTGTTGCCGCGCTGGTGGCGGCGGTATGCGGGATCCTGCTGGGGGCGCCGACCTTAAAGCTACGAGGAGACTACCTCGCGATTGTCACCCTCGGTTTTGGCGAGATCATTCGTATTCTGATGCGTAACCTCGACCGTCCGGTCAACATCACCAACGGCGCAAAAGGCATTACCGGCGTCGATACCCTGAACCTGTTTGGCCTGAAGTTTAGCGGGGTTTATCACTGGTTTGGCATGAAGGTTCCCGCGCTTTGGCTCTGGTATTACCTGCTGATGGTCGTCATCGTCGGCATTATTTTTGTCTGCCTGCGCCTGCAACACTCGCGCATCGGCCGGGCCTGGCACGCCATCCGTGAAGATGAAGACGTGGCCCGGGCAATGGGAATTAACGTGCGCAACTATAAGCTGCTGGCTTTCGCCATGGGCGCCTCGTTTGGTGGCGTGGCGGGCGCGCTGTTCGGCGCGTTCCAGGGCTTTGTGTCGCCAGAGTCGTTCACCCTGCAGGAATCCATTGCCGTACTGGCGATGGTCGTGCTGGGCGGTATGGGTCATATCCCCGGCGTGATCCTCGGAGCCGTGCTGCTGACCGCCCTGCCGGAAGTGCTGCGCAGCCAGGCGGCCCCGCTGCAACAGGCATTGTTTGGTTCCGTGCTGGTTGACCCGGAAATATTACGCCAGCTCTTCTACGGCCTGGCCCTGGTCGGCGTAATGCTGGTGCGCCCTTCCGGCATCTGGCCGATGCGCCACAAGGAGGTTAAAGCATGAGCCTGTTAACGGTGCGCAATATGTCAAAACGTTTTGGCGGCCTGACGGCGGTCGATAATGTTTCGCTGTCGATTAATCGCGGTGAGATTTACGGGCTGATTGGCCCTAACGGCGCGGGCAAAACGACCTGTTTTAACCTCATCACCGGCCTTTACCCGGCGGACAGCGGTGAATTTTCTATTGCCGATAAACCCTATTACCCGAAGCAGATTGAGAAAGTGACCGCCGTCGGCATCGCCCGCACCTTCCAGAACGTGCGGCTGTTTAACGAGATGTCGGTACTGGAAAACGTGATGGTAGGCCGCCATGTCCGCACCCGAAATGGGCTGTGGGCCGCGCTGAGCCGCCATAAACGCGCCCGGGAAGAAGAGGCGCAAACCCGTGAGCAGGCATGGCACTGGCTGGAGTACACCGGTATCGCCAAATATGCCCATTATCGCGCTTGTGACCTCGCCTATGGCCATCAACGGCGACTTGAGATTGCCCGTGCGCTGGCAACCGACCCGCTGCTGCTGGCGCTTGACGAACCGGCCGCCGGGATGAATGCCGTCGAAAAAATGGCGTTAGGCGAGCTTCTGACTCGTATTCGCGACGATGGCAAAACTCTGTTGATGATTGAGCACGACGTAAAGCTGGTGATGGGGATTTGCGATCGTCTCACGGTACTCGATTACGGTAAAACCCTGGCAAGCGGCACGCCGGATATCGTCCGTCGCGACCCGGCGGTCATCGCCGCCTGGCTTGGAGGCAGTGCCCATGTCTGAGTTATTAAAAGTTGAGCATCTGGATGTGCATTACGGCGGTATTCAGGCCGTGCGCGATCTCTCTTTCACCCTCCACGAAGGTGAACAGGCCACGCTAATTGGCGCTAACGGCGCCGGTAAAAGCTCCACGGTGCGGGCCATTACCGGGCTGGAGAACTTTAGCGGCCATATTGCTTTTAACGGTAAATCGTTACGCAAACATAAAGCCGAAGCGCTGCTTCGCGACGGACTGGTGATGGTGCCGGAAGGTCGCGGGATCTTTGCCCGTATGACCGTGCTGGAAAATTTGCAGATGGGGGCGTGGCTTCGCCGTGACACTGTCACCGTCAGGCAGGAGATGGCAGAAATTTTTGACCGCTTCCCACGCCTTGGCGAGCGCCAGCATCAACTCGCCGGTTTGCTCTCTGGCGGTGAACAACAGCTGCTGGCGCTAAACCGCGCCCTGCTCAGCCGCCCGCGCCTGCTCATTCTGGATGAGCCCTCAATGGGGCTAGCACCGCGGATGGTTGAGAACATTTTTGCGGTAATCGCCGGACTGCGGGAACGCGGCGTGGCGTTACTGCTGATTGAACAAAATGCCCGTCTGGCGCTGGAGGTTACCGACCGCGCCTGGGTGATGGACAGCGGCAGCATCGTGCATCACGGCGAGTCAAAAGCGATGCTCGACGACGATCATATTGCACAGATTTATTTGGGCGAAATGCCCGTTTAATACACCAACATCAGGGAAAACATAATGAAAACAATCAAAATTAGCGCACTGAGCGCAGCACTGTTGCTCGGCGGATTTGGCACCGCTACCAGCTGGGCTGCCGACAGCGAGACCGTGGTTATCGGACTGGCTGGCCCGTTAACCGGCCCTTCTGCCCGTATCGGTAAAGATCTGGAAAACGGGGCGCAGCTGGCCATTGACGACATCAATAAGCAGCACCCCACCATCGGCGGCAAAGCAGTCACGTTCAAACTGCAGTCTGAGGACGATCAATCTGACCCACGTACCGCGGTAGCCGTCGCTCAGCGTCTGGTCGATAGTGATGTGGCCGGGGTTGTCGGTCACTGGAATACCGGTACCAGCATCCCGGCGGCGCGGGTCTACCACGATGCGGGCATCGCCCAGGTCGCACCGGTTGCCACCGGACACGCCTATACCAAACAGGGGTTTGATACCAGCTTCCGCGTGATGGGTCACGACGATGACGGCGGCCAGTTTGCCGGTGAGTACGCGGTAAATACTCTGAAAGCAAAACGCATTGCCGTGATCGATGACCGTACCGCCTTTGGCCAGGGGCTGGCCGATGAGTTCATCAAATCGCTCGAGGCGCAGGGGGTAAAAATTGTCGATCGCCAGTATGTGGATGATAAAACCGTCGATTTCAGCGCCGTGCTGACCGCCATTCGCAGTAAAAACGCCGATCTGATCTTCTTTGGCGGCGTCGATAGCCAGGCCGCGCCGCTGGCGCGCCGTATCAAACAACTCGGGATGAAAGCGACGCTGATGGGCGCAGGCGGTTTTGTTAGCCAGACCTTCCTGCAGCTGGCGCAAAAAGAGGGTGACGGCGTTGTTGCCCTGGAGCCAGGCCTGCCTGTTGATCAGATGCCTGGCGGTAAAGCCTTTGAACAGGCGTATCAGTCTCGCTATCACACCCATATCGAACTCCACGCCCCGTTCGCCTATGACGCTACCCGCGTGCTGGTTGCTGCCATGGAAAAAGCCGACTCTGTCGATCCCGCTGACTATCTGCCTGCCCTGCGCGCGATTAACTACTCTGGCGTCACCGGTCAGATCGCCTTTGACGGTCAGGGCAATCTGAAGGCGCCGTCATTTACCGTTTACAAAGTGGTGGACGGGAAATGGCAACCGCAAACCGTGCTGGGTGGCGCAAAAACGAAGTAACGTAGTGAGGCAATGTGATGAGCAATAATAATGAGCTGGGTATTCTCGCCCGCCGCAAAATTGAAGCAGAAATTATTAAACCAATTTACGAAATCCTGGTGCGTGAGATAGGCAAAACGCGCGCGCAGGCGGTGATCGGCGAGGCCATTGAGCAGGCCGCGATCGATGCGGGAAAGTCGTTTGCCAGTAAAGAGCCGAACGGTGCGGATGTTAAGAGCTTTATCGCCCTGCAGTATCTTTGGGAAAAAGATAATGCGCTGGAGGTAAAAGTCATCGACGCCGATGACCAGCAGTACAACTACGACGTCACACGCTGCCGCTACGCCGAGATGTATCACGAGATGGGGCTGGGGGAGATTGGTCATCTGCTGTCGTGCGCCCGCGATGAGAAATTTATCGTCGGCTATGCACCTGACGTGAAGCTGACCCGCACTACCACCATCATGCAGGGCGGTAAATGCTGTGACTTCCGTTACCGCAGCCAGAAAAAGGACAACGCATGATACGCATCGATGCGGCGCGACTCTGGTCCACGCTTGAAACGATGGCACACATCGGTGGAACCCCTGCCGGCGGCGTTACCCGTCTGGCCCTGAGCGAAGAGGATCGCATGGCGCGCACCCTTCTGCGCGACTGGGCTCTGGAGGCCGGATTCAGCTGCGATGTGGATAGCATGGGCAACATGTTCATCCGCCGCGCGGGCAAAAACCGCGCGCTCCCGCCGGTGATGACCGGTTCGCACGTGGATTCACAGCCGCTGGGAGGCAATTACGACGGCATTTACGGCGTTCTCGCCGGGCTGGAGGTGCTACGTACGCTGAATGACAACCAGACGGAAACGGAACGCGATATCGTACTGGTGAACTGGACCAATGAAGAAGGCGCCCGCTTTGCCCCGGCAATGCTGGCCTCTGGCGTCTGGTCCGGACAACTTACGCAGGAGTTCGCTTACGCGCGGAGCGACAGCGCAAAAATCACCGTCCGCGAGGCGCTGGAAGCTATCGGTTACCGGGGCGAACTGCCCGCCCGCGCGTTTCCGGTTCACGCATGCTATGAGCTGCATATTGAACAGGGGCCGATCCTGGAAGATGAAGGCATAGATATCGGGCTGGTTCGCGCGGCGATGGGTCAGCGCTGGTTTACGCTCACCCTCGAAGGATTTGCCGCACATGCGGGTACGACACCGATGCACAGCCGTCGGGATGCCCTCACCGCGTTTGCGGAGCTGGCGCTGCAGGTGGAGGCGATTGGTTATCAGCATGCGCCAGATGGACGAGCGACTATCGGCATGGCGCAGGTCACCCCTAACTCCCGAAACGTGGTCCCTTCCCGCGTAGTGTGCAGCGTGGAGTTTCGTCATCCCGACAGCGAAGCACTGGCGGCAATGGAAGCGTCGCTGCGACAGGCCGCTGAGGGGCTGGCGGCCCGCGGCGTGCGGGCTGATGTAGAACGCATTTTTGACTACGCCCCTATTACGTTTGACGCCGACTGTCTGGCACGCAGTGAAGCGGCGGTCACAGCGCTGGGGTATACGGCAAAACCGATGGTTTCCGGTGCCGGTCATGATACCTGTTACATCAGTAAAATCGCCCCGGCGAGTATGATCTTTATCCCCTGCGTTAAGGGCATCAGTCATAACGAAGAGGAGCGGATTTTACCGGCATGGTCTGAGAAAGGGGCCAATGTATTGCTGCATAGCCTGTTGAGTGCGGCGCAGGAGTGTTAGTTTTGCACTTTCCCCGGCCACAGGCCGGGGAACCTTATTAAAACAAAAGCTAATAGTATGTTGTAACTAATAAGTTATGCCGAACGCGGTACCTTTGCCAGGCTAAACCAGATGCCAATGGCAAGTAACAGCAACATTCCGCCAGCACTCCCCAGCGCCACACTATGGGAGCTGATAAACGCCGTTTTCGCCGCCTGGATGACCGACTCAGCCAGGGCCGGTGGCAACTCCTGCGCCACTTTTACCGCCTCGCCAATCGACGAGGCGGCCTGTTCTGCCACCCTGCTCTCCAGCCCCTGCGGTAAGGCAATCGCGGCGGAGAAACTGCGGGTAAGCAGCAAGCCAAACAGAGCAATGCCCAGACCGGCACCCAGTTCGTAGGACATGGTCTCGATGGCGCCTGCGGCCGCAGCCTTCTCCTTCGGCGCGGCGGCCATAATGGCCGAGGTCGATGCCAGCAAGGCGCTGGCCGCGCTGAACCCGAGCAATACCATTAAGCCCCAGGCCAGCCACTGCTGAGTACTGAAATCGAGCATCGACAGGCCGATAAAGCTCAGCGCGCTCAGTCCCATTCCCCCGGCCGCAACGATACGTAGCCCCAGCTTACTCACCAGCACACCCGCAATCGGCCCGCTAAATCCGCTGGCCACCATCACCGGCAGCATAAACATGCCTGCGTCGAAGGGGGTAAAGCCATGCACGAACTGAAGTTCCTGCGCCATTAATAGCTCAAATCCCACCAGCGCAATCATCGCCGTCATGGCCATCACCACCCCGCTCAGGATGATGCGGTGGCCGAAAAGACGCATATCGATCATGGGGATCGCGGCGCGCAGCTGGATGCGGACAAATATAAACAGCAGCATCGCCCCGATAAACAGCGTAGTGGCAACCATCCAGGGCGAGAGCGCCCCTTTCAGCGCGGTTTTGGCACTGAACACCAGCAACAGGATTGCCACTATCAACATAATGGCGTGACTGATATTGAGCGGCTGCTCCGGGCGCCCCTGCTGCGGCGGCACCAGACGCGCCGTCAGGACCACCACAATCGCCACGATAGGAACGTTAATGAGAAAGACCGATCCCCAGTAAAAGTGTTCCAGCAATGCCCCACCAATCAGCGGCCCGAAGGCTGCGCCGCCTGACCCTACCGCGGCCCAGACGCCGAGGGCAATGTTGCGTTGACGCGCCTCGGTAAAGAGCGTGCGGATCCCGGCGAGGGTAGCCGGAATAATCATCGCCGCCCCTATCGCCAGGCTGGCACGCGCGGCAATCAGCCAGCCGGCAGAGCTGGACGCTGCCGCCCACAGGGAAGAGAGACCAAAGAGCACGCTGCCCAGCATTAACAGGCGTTTAAATCCGATACGATCGCCCAGGGCCCCCATTGGCAGCACCATACCTGCCATGACCAACGAATAAATATCGATGATCCACAGCAGTTCGTTGCCGCTGGCGCCCAGCGTCATGCTTAATGTCGGCGCCGCCACGTGCAGTACCGTGGCATCAATGGCCACAGGGATATAAACCAGCACGATTATCACTAACGCTAACCACTGACGAAACATACATGTCCTTTTCATTACAAACCTGGACACATGTCCAGAAATGCGATCCTACGGAAAGCTGAACAACTGTCCAGCTTTTTGTTACACTCGTTGCGTCGCGATTGAGGGTGAACAGAATGGCCTATTTAAACAAGGATGAACGTCGGGAAGCGATCCTGCATGCCGCCATGCGTGTGGCATTAAGTGAGGGATTAACCAGCATGACGGTTCGACGTATCGCGGCCGAGGCCGACGTCGCCGCAGGCCAGGTCCATCACCATTTCGCCAGCATTGGTGAGTTAAAATCACAGGCTTTCATTCATCTTATCCGCGACCTGCTGGATGCAGAGGTGGTGCCCGCCGATGCCAGCTGGCACGACAAGCTTCACGCCATGCTGGGTAGCGACGACCGCCACTTTGAACCCTACATCCGTTTATGGCGCGAAGCGCAAATCCTTGCTGCCCGCGATGAAGAAATTAAAGGTGCCTATGTCCTGACGATGGAGATGTGGCACAAGGAGACGGTAGCCATTATTGCAGCGGGTGCAGAGGAAAAAGTCTTTAATCTTCATGACACGCCAGAGAATATAGCCTGGCGATTGATAAGCCTGGTTTGCGGTTTAGACGGAATATATATGTTAAATATTGCTGGTATGGATGAAGCTGCATTTAATAAGCATCTTCATAAAGTCATTACTCTGGAATTATATTAAACCGCGTTACAAAATTATAATTTTACAATTAGTAACACTTAAGCAGACGCTTCTTAACCCTTCATTGCTCATGGATTCCCATTCTTATCTATCCTTTCAGACATATCCCAAAATTTCCTGATAATTCAAGAGAACAAACCTGCAGGCAACCGCCTGATTCCCGGTGCTTTTTCTGCTGTTTATGGACATTTAAGAGGGCGATATGTCACAACTTAATGAGAAGAATAATCATTATCTATTAAACAACTGGAAACCCGAAAACCCCGCCTTCTGGGAAAATAAAGGCAAACATATCGCCCGTCGTAATTTATGGATCTCCGTCAGTTGTTTACTTTTAGCCTTCTGCGTCTGGATGTTATTTAGCGCGGTGAGCGTAAACCTGAATAAGGTGGGTTTTAATTTCACCACCGATCAACTCTTTATGTTAACGGCCCTCCCTTCTCTTTCAGGCGCAATATTACGCGTCCCCTACTCCTTTATGGTGCCTATTTTTGGTGGTCGCTACTGGACGGTATTGAGCACCGTAATACTGATTGTTCCCTGCGTCTGGCTGGGCATCGCCGTACAGAATAACGCTACTCCGTACTGGGTATTTATTATCATCGCGCTGCTGTGTGGTTTCGCCGGGGCGAACTTTGCCTCCAGCATGGGCAACATCAGCTTCTTCTTCCCGAAAGCGAAACAGGGCAGCGCGCTGGGTATCAACGGCGGGCTGGGTAATCTGGGCGTGAGCGTCATGCAAATGGTCGCTCCGGTCGTGATATTCCTGCCGATGTTTACCTTCCTCGGCGTGCACGGCGTGCCGCAGGAGGACGGCTCTCTCCTGTCGCTGGCCAACGCGGCCTGGATATGGGTACCGCTGCTGGTGCTGGCAACCCTTGCCGCCTTTTTTGGCATGAACGATATCGCCAGTTCTAAGGCCTCGATTGCCAGTCAGTTACCGGTACTGAAACAGCCGCACCTCTGGCTGTTGAGCCTGCTCTATCTTGCTACCTTCGGCTCGTTTATCGGCTTTTCCGCCGGTTTTGCGATGCTCTCAAAAACGCAGTTCCCCGATGTGAATATTCTGCACCTCGCCTTCTTCGGTCCGCTAATAGGGGCGCTGGCGCGATCGGCCGGCGGCGTGGTCTCTGACAAACTCGGCGGCGTGCGCGTGACGCTGGTGAACTTTGTTCTGATGGCGATCTTCACCGCCCTGCTGTTCTTCACCCTACCGGGCTCAGGCTCCGGCAACTTTACCGCCTTCTACATCGTCTTTATGGGGCTGTTCCTCACCGCCGGGCTGGGCAGCGGATCGACCTTCCAGATGATCGCCGTCATCTTTCGGCAAATTACGATTTATAAAGTGAAATTGCGCGGCGGTAGTGAACAGCAGGCGCAACAAGAGGCCGTAACTGACACCGCTGCCGCGCTGGGCTTTATCTCCGCCATTGGCGCAGTCGGCGGGTTCTTCATTCCGAAGGCCTTCGGCACCTCGCTGGCAATGACCGGGTCCCCGGTAGGCGCGATGAAAGTGTTCCTCGTCTTTTACATCGTCTGTGTATTCATCACCTGGCTGGTGTATGGCCGCCGTCAAAAGCACATCAAATCATAAACATGCCATTAATTACGTTATGAGCAGTGTAACCACGGGGCGGGAGTCGCCCCGTCAGGAGAGACGTCATGAGTAAATTGTTGGATCGCTTCCGTTACTTCAAACAAAAAGGCGACAGTTTCGCCGATGGGCACGGACAGGTGTACCACACCAACCGTGACTGGGAGGACAGCTATCGTCAGCGCTGGCAGTTCGATAAGATTGTGCGATCCACCCACGGGGTTAACTGTACCGGCTCCTGTAGCTGGAAAATTTACGTTAAAAATGGCCTGGTGACCTGGGAGACCCAGCAGACCGACTATCCCCGCACCCGCCCCGACCTGCCTAACCATGAGCCGCGAGGCTGCCCGCGCGGTGCCAGCTACTCCTGGTATCTCTATAGCGCAAACCGCCTTAAGTACCCCCTGGTGCGCCGCGCCCTGATTGAACTCTGGCGTGAAGCGCTGGCGCAGCATGGCGACCCGGTGCTGGCGTGGGATGCCATCCAGAGCGACCCGGTGAAATGCCAGCGCTACAAACAGGCACGTGGGAAAGGCGGATTTATTCGATCGGGCTGGAAGGAGCTCAATCAACTGATTGCCGCCGCCAACGTCTGGACCATCAAAAACTACGGCCCCGACCGCGTGGCGGGGTTCTCGCCCATCCCGGCGATGTCGATGGTCTCCTACGCCGCCGGCACCCGCTATTTGTCATTGCTGGGCGGTACCTGTCTCAGTTTCTACGACTGGTATTGCGACCTTCCTCCCGCTTCGCCGATGACCTGGGGCGAGCAGACCGACGTGCCGGAATCGGCCGACTGGTACAACTCCGGCTACATCATCGCCTGGGGTTCCAACGTGCCGCAGACGCGTACCCCGGACGCCCACTTCTTTACCGAAGTGCGCTACAAAGGCACCAAAACCATCGCCATCACCCCTGATTTTTCGGAAGTGGCAAAGCTTAGCGATCAGTGGCTTGCCCCTAAACAGGGTACCGACAGCGCGCTGGCCATGGCGATGGGCCATGTCATTCTGAAAGAGTTCCACCTCGATAACCCCAGCGACTACTTCCTGAACTACTGTCGTCGCTACACCGACATGCCGATGCTGGTGATGCTCGATGAGCGTGAGGACGGGACCCATGTGCCAGGCCGGATGCTGCGCGCCTCGGACCTCGCCGACGGGCTGGGAGAGGCCAATAATCCGGAGTGGAAGACCGTTGCCTTTACCCTGGCCGGTGAACTGGTGGCGCCAAATGGCTCTATTGGTTTCCGCTGGGGAGAAAAAGGCAAATGGAACCTGGAACCTCTTGCGGCAGGCCAGGAGACGGAGCTAACGCTCTCGCTGCTGATCACCCACGATCGCGTCGCGAACGTGGCGTTCCCCTACTTTGGCGGCAACGAAAATCCCCATTTCCGCAGCGTGAAGCAGGAGCCGGTGTTACTGCGCAAAGTACCGGCAAAAACGCTGACTCTGGCAGACGGCACCACCAAACAGGTGGTCAGCGTCTATGACCTGGTGCTGGCCAACTATGGCCTCGACCGTGGGCTGGACGACAGCAACGCCGCCACCGATTACGCAGAGATAAAAGCTTACACCCCGGCCTGGGGCGAGCAGATCACCGGCGTGCCGCGCCACCATATCGAACAGATCGCCCGGGAATTTGCCGATACCGCCAATAAAACCCATGGCCGCTCGATGATCATTCTCGGCGCCGGGGTGAACCACTGGTATCACATGGATATGAACTACCGGGGGATGATCAATATGCTGGTCTTCTGCGGCTGCGTAGGCCAGAGCGGTGGCGGCTGGTCGCACTATGTGGGCCAGGAGAAACTGCGTCCGCAAACCGGCTGGCTGCCGCTGGCTTTTGCCCTGGACTGGAACCGTCCGCCGCGCCAGATGAACAGCACCTCCTATTTTTATAACCACGCCAGCCAGTGGCGCTATGAAAAGCTGACGGCGCAGGAGCTGCTTTCGCCGCTCGCGGATCCGGGGCAGTTTACCGGGCACCTGATCGACTTCAACGTCCGCGCGGAGCGTATGGGCTGGCTCCCCTCCGCCCCGCAGCTCAATCTTAATCCGCTGCATATTAAAGCCCGCGCCGATGCTGCCGGCATGACGCCGCAGGAGTACACCGTGCAGGGGCTAAAATCGGGCGACGTCCGCTTTGCCTGCGAGCAGCCGGATAACGGTAAAAACCATCCGCGTAACCTGTTCGTCTGGCGCTCTAACCTGCTGGGCTCCTCCGGTAAAGGCCACGAGTACATGCTGAAATACCTGCTGGGGACCGAGAGCGGGATTCAGGGCGAAGATCTGGGCTCGACGGATGATGTGAAACCGGAAGAGGTAGAGTGGCAGACCCCCGCCATCGAAGGGAAGCTTGACCTGCTGGTGACCCTCGATTTCCGCATGTCCAGCACCTGCCTGTTCTCGGATATTGTCCTGCCGACCGCCACCTGGTACGAGAAAGACGACATGAATACCTCGGATATGCATCCGTTTATTCATCCGCTTTCGGCCGCCGTTGACCCCGCCTGGGAGTCCCGCAGCGACTGGGAGATTTACAAAGGGCTCGCTAAAGTTTTCTCAGAAGTCTGCGTGGGCCATCTCGGTACCGAAACCGATGTGGTGCTGCAACCCCTGCAGCATGACTCCCCGGCGGAGCTCTCGCAGCCTTTTGATATTCAGGACTGGCGCAAAGGCGAGTGTGAGCTGGTTCCCGGCAAGACTGCCCCCTCCATTGCGGTGGTGGAACGTAACTACCCGGAAACCTACGAGCGCTTCACCGCCCTCGGTCCGCTGCTGGATAAACTGGGCAACGGCGGGAAAGGCATTTCGTGGAACACCGAGAAAGAGATCGATTTCCTCGGCAAGCTGAACTACGTCAAGCTTGATGGCCCGGCGAAAGGCCGCCCGCGTATCGAAACCGCCATCGACGCTTCAGAGGTGATCCTCGCCCTCGCCCCGGAAACCAACGGTCAGGTTGCCGTAAAAGCCTGGGAAGCCCTGGGGCAGCTGACCGGACGGGATCATACCCACCTGGCGCTGAATAAAGAGGATGAAAAAATCCGCTTCCGCGATATTCAGGCGCAACCGCGCAAGATTATCTCCAGCCCCACCTGGTCCGGCCTCGAGAGCGAACATGTCTCTTACAACGCCGGTTACACCAACGTCCATGAGCTGATTCCGTGGCGCACTCTCTCGGGTCGCCAGCAGCTTTATCAGGATCACCTGTGGATGCGCGCCTTCGGCGAAAGTCTGGTGGTTTATCGTCCGCCAATAGATACCCGTAGCGTGACGCACATGCGTGACATTCCGCCGAACGGCTTCCCGGAGAAAGCGCTGAACTTCCTGACGCCGCACCAGAAATGGGGCATCCACTCGACCTACAGCGAAAACCTGCTGATGCAGACCCTGTCGCGCGGTGGTCCGATTGTCTGGATAAGCGAAACGGATGCCCGGGAGCTGGGTATTGAGGATAACGACTGGATCGAGGCATTTAATGCCAACGGCGCCCTCACCGCTCGCGCCGTAGTGAGCCAGCGCGTGCCGCCGGGCATGACCATGATGTACCACGCCCAGGAGCGCATTCTGAACATTCCAGGTTCGGAAGTGACTGGCCGACGCGGCGGTATTCATAACTCTGTCACCCGCATCTGCCCGAAACCGACCCACATGATCGGCGGTTACGCGCAGTTGGCCTACGGCTTTAACTACTACGGCACCGTCGGGTCGAACCGCGATGAGTTCATCATGATCCGCAAAATGAAAAACATTAACTGGCTGGATGGTGAAGGTCGGGACCAGGTACAGGAGGCGAAAAAATGAAGATCCGCTCACAGGTTGGCATGGTACTGAACCTTGATAAGTGTATTGGCTGTCATACCTGCTCGGTCACTTGCAAAAACGTCTGGACCGGGCGTGAAGGGATGGAGTATGCCTGGTTTAACAACGTTGAGACCAAGCCGGGCATCGGCTACCCCAAAAACTGGGAAGACCAGGAGGAGTGGCAAGGCGGCTGGATCCGCGGTATCACCGGCAAGCTCACTCCCCGCCTCGGCGGCAAAATGGGGGTGCTGTCGAAAATCTTCGCCAACCCGGTCTTACCGCAGATTGACGACTATTACGAACCCTTCACCTTTGACTACCAGGATCTGCACCGCGCCCCGCAGGGAGATCACTTACCTACCGCCCGTCCACGCTCGCTGATTGACGGCAAGCGGATGGATAAAATCAAGTGGGGGCCAAACTGGGAAGAGCTGCTCGGCGGTGAGTTCGAAAAGCGCGCCCGCGACCGCAACTTCGACAAGATGCAGAAAGAGATGTACGGCCAGTTTGAAAACACCTTCATGATGTACCTGCCGCGCCTGTGCGAGCACTGCCTGAACCCAAGCTGCGTCGCTACCTGCCCCAGCGGCGCCATCTATAAACGCGAAGAAGATGGCATCGTGCTCATTGACCAGGATAAGTGCCGCGGCTGGCGTCTGTGCATCAGCGGCTGCCCGTACAAAAAAATCTACTTCAACTGGAAAAGCGGTAAGTCAGAAAAATGTATCTTCTGCTACCCGCGTATTGAATCCGGCCAGCCGACGGTCTGCTCAGAGACCTGCGTCGGGCGTATTCGCTATCTCGGCGTGCTGCTTTACGACGCGGATCGCATTGAGGAGGCGGCCAGCACCGAACATGTCACCGATCTCTATGAGCGCCAGTGCGATGTCTTTTTAGATCCGCACGATCCGGCGGTGATCGAAGAGGCCGTTAAGCAAGGTATTCCGCAGAATGTGATTGACGCTGCCCAGCGCTCGCCGGTTTACAAGATGGCGATGGACTGGAAGCTGGCCCTGCCGCTGCACCCGGAATACCGTACCCTGCCGATGGTCTGGTATGTGCCGCCGCTGTCACCGATTCAGTCCTACGCCGATGCGGGCGGCCTGCCCAAAACCGACGGCGTGCTCCCCGCCGTGGAGAGCCTGCGTATCCCGGTCCAGTATCTGGCAAATATGCTGAGCGCGGGCGATACCGGCCCGGTGCTGCGCGCCCTGAAGCGGATGATGGCCATGCGCCATTACAAACGTTCACAAACCGTGGAAGGCGTGACCGATACCCGCGCCATTGAAGAGGTCGGGTTGACGGTCGAACAGGTGGAAGAGATGTATCGCTATCTCGCCATTGCCAACTACGAAGATCGCTTCGTGATCCCCACCAGCCACCGTGAAATGGCCCGTGATGCCTTCCCCGAGAAGAACGGCTGCGGCTTTACCTTCGGCGATGGCTGCCATGGCTCAGACACCAAATTCAACCTCTTCAACAGTAGCCGTATCGACGCCATCAATATTACCGAGGTGCGTGAACACGGGGAGGGAGAGTAATGCGGATTCTGAAAATCATTGCGCTGTTAATGGAGTATCCCGACGAGATGTTATGGGAGAACCGCGATGAGGCGTTAGATCTCATTGCCCAGGATGCCCCCACGCTATTGCCCTTTACGCGAACTTATCTCAGCGCCCCGCTGCTGGACAGGCAGGCCGAGTGGTGCGAAGTGTTTGAACGTGGCCGGGCCACCTCGCTGCTGCTGTTTGAACATGTGCACGCGGAGTCGCGGGATCGTGGCCAGGCGATGGTCGACCTGATGGCGCAGTACGAGAAGGTTGGTTTGCAGCTGGATTGCCGGGAGCTCCCCGATTATCTGCCCCTTTATCTGGAATATCTCAGTATTGTGGGCGAAGCGGAAGCGCGCGATGGGCTGCAGAACGTCGCCCCGATCCTGGCGCTGATTGGTGGGCGACTGAAGCAGCGCGACGTTGCCCATTATCAGCTGTTTGACGCTCTGCTACGACTGGCCGAAACCCGGCTTTCCAGCGATAGCGTAGCGGCACAGGTTGCCACCGAGAAGCGTGATGACACCCGTCAGGCGCTGGATGCGGTGTGGGAAGAAGAGCAGGTGAAGTTTATCGAAGACAACGCCACGTCGTGCGACAGTTCGCCGATGCAGCAATATCAACGACGCTTTAGCCAGGACGTTGCACCGCAGTACGTGGACGTCGGCGCCGGAGGCCCCAAATGACGCACTACCTGAACGTGTTTTTCTATGACATCTATCCCTATATTTGCGCCACCGTCTTCTTCCTCGGAAGCTGGCTGCGTTATGACTATGGTCAGTACACCTGGCGTGCCTCGTCGAGCCAGATGCTGAGCAAGCGCGGCATGAACTGGGCCTCTAACCTGTTTCATATCGGTATTCTGGGGATCTTCTTCGGCCACCTTTTCGGGATGCTGACCCCGCACTGGATGTACGCCTGGTTTTTACCTATCGCCGTGAAACAGCAGTTGGCCATGTTCGCCGGGGGCGTGTGCGGTGTGTTAACGCTGATTGGTGGGTCAATGCTGCTCTACCGCCGGCTGTTTAACCAGCGGGTGCGCGCCACCTCCACCACGCCGGACATCATCATCATGAGTATTTTACTGCTTCAGTGCATTCTGGGGTTGAGCACGATTCCCTTCTCCGCCCGTTTTCCGGACGGCAGCGAGATGATGAAACTGGTGGGCTGGGCGCAGGGTATCGTCACTTTCCGCGGCGGCTCATCGGAGATGCTTAACGGCGTGGACTTTATCTTCCGTGTGCATCTGGTGCTGGGGATGACCATTTTCCTGATCTTCCCCTTCACCCGTCTGGTGCATGTGTGGAGCGCGCCGTTTGAATATTTCACCCGCCGGTATCAGGTTGTTCGGTCACGGCGCTAATTTATACGGGTGGCGTCGCCGCCACCCGGCTATTTCCCTGCCTGCGGATGCGTCTCGAACCCCGCCATCACCGCCGTCAGCTCGGCCAGTGAAAAACCGTTTTTCGGATCAGATACCCCCAGCCCAAACTGCTCCTGCAATACCTGATACAGCTCGGCGGCATCGGCGAGATGACGCTGCTCAACCGCCAGCGCCCCCTGCCAGCGGGTGAAATTAAAATTGGTTAAGGTCAGTTTGCCCCCCTCGGGCAGGTGTCGGCACATCAGCAGGTGATGGCGAAAATGCGATTGCGGCCAGTGAGCCGACCAGAAATTGCCCATCACATAGTCATTGAAATGCTGCTCTGCGAGATCGAACTGGTACATCGACTGCCAGCGATCGTGATGGTGAACCTGTAAGGCCCAGTTATCCCCCTCGTTCTGCAGGCGGTACATGCCGTGCGGCGTGGGCTGCTCCAGGTCGGCAATCAGGCGAACCGGCGCGGTCAACGTCTGGCCGCCAAAGCCCACGTCGGCAATCCAGCGGTCGCCGTTTAGCTCAACCAGCAACAGTCGGTGGGTACGCGGCGGCATTTGCGGCGGATTCGCCAGCACCACACGGCCCAGCAGGCTGCGGACCGTAAAACCCACCTCACGCAGCACGCGCTCGAAGAGTCCGTTCTGCTCAAAGCAGTACCCACCGCGACGGGCGGTAACCAGTTTGTCTTGCACGCTCTCCTCGTCGAGCTGGATCTCGCGTGGCAACACCACGTCAAGATTCTCAAACGGAATGCTGCAGTTATGGTGGAGATGCAGCCCGCGCAGGGTGTCGATATCCGGGATCGCGGGCTGTTGCCAGCCCGTGCGGGCGAAATACGCAGTCAGAAATGGAGACATAGTGAACTTCCTTGCAATGATGTTCCCTGTTTATAAACTATTTTTGCGTCGCCACCTGCGTAAAAGTGCTTTTTTAGCGTCCCGTCGTGCGCTGCATGATACCCAGCGCGCTCAGCATCAATATCAGTCCGGTCACTAACGTCAGGGTGGCCATCGCCATTCCCTGGCCAATCGAGCCTTGTTCGAACTGGCGCCAGATAAAGACCGAGACGGTCTGCGTCCCCGCCGGGGCCAGTAATAGCGATGTCACCAGCTCGCGAGAGGCAATGGCGAAGACCATCAACATCGCCGCCAGCATGGCCGGTGACACCAGCGGTATCACGATAAAACGTAGCGCCTGCAGCGCCGACGCGCCGTGTACCCGCGCCGCCGGTTCGAGATTACCACCCAACTGGCGCAGCGCACTGCCAATGTAGCGAACCGGCCAGGGTAATAGCAGGCAGCAGTAAGAGAGCAGCAGTATGACCCAGCTGTTATAAGGTGATAGCGGCCAGAAGGTGCGGTTCCACAGTAAAATAAGCCCCACACCTACCACAATGCCTGGCAGCGCGGCGGGCATCAGGGATAACGCATCCACCAGCGCCCGGCCTCTGATTTTTTGCACCACCACCAGCCAGGCGGCTAGCAGCCCCAGTAGCCCGGTAATGCACGCCGTTCCCAGCGCCAGCGACAGGCTGGTACCCAGCGCAGCCAGGGCATCTCCCTGCTGGCTAAAGAGTGCCGCGTAATGTGACCACGTCACGTTATCCGCAGTGACACCCGCCGATAAGGTGCCGAGCACGCCTGAAAGCGCCATCGAGGCCGCGGGCAGCACCACAGCAATCAGCCCAATCAGCCCCATCAGCACGACGACGGGTAATATAAAGATCCCGGCATCCGCCCCTCTGTTCTCTGTCGGCTTACCCGTAACGCTGGTTACGTCGTGCTGGCCCGTTAGCTTTTTCTGCAACGCCCAGGCGAAGAGCGCGATCGCCACCAGTACCACGGACAACATCGATGCCCCCGAGAGATCGATAGGCCAGTCGGCCAGCTTTTTCTCGATATCGGTGGTCAGCATCAACACCCCTGCCCGCGTGCCCAGCGCCGCCGGCACGCCGTACTCTTCAATCGCCAGCGTAAACGAGAGCAGCATGCCTGCCGCCAGCGCAGGTGAAAGCAAGGGCAGCGTGATATGCCAGAAGGCCCGCCCTGCGCTGGCACCATGCACCCGCGCAACCCACGCCAGCCGCTGCCCACTGGCCAGCAGACTGCGCGAGACGGCAAAATAGACTACCGGGAAGATATTGAGCGCCATCACCAGCACAATACCGGTTTTACTGAACAGCAGATCGTTCAGATTGATACCCGTTAGCTGTTGCAGGTAGCCATTACTCTGCAGGACCAGCATCCATGACAAGGCCGCGATATAGGGCGGCGTTAAAAAGGGGATCAGGAAGAGCAGATCCCACAGGCGCGGCAGCGGCAACGTCAGTAGCCCGCGCGCGACTCCCAGCGGAAAACCAATCAGCGCGCTGACCAGCGCCACGCCCAGGGCGATCTGCAGAGTTCCCCCCAGCATCCCCGGGAGCTGCGGCTCGGCCAGCAGTTGACGTACGCCACCAAAGGCGGCCGAAAAAGAGCCAGCGCTAAATTGCGGGAAGACCGCCTGTAGCACAATAAACAGTAGCGGAAGCGCCACCAGTACCATCAGCATGGCCAGCGTCGCCCCTGAAAGAAAGGAGTGTTTCACACGCGATCCTGAAGACGGGGTTGCCCCCGTCGGAAAAGTTACAGAGAGAAGAGCGTGTTAAAACGCTTCAGAATGGCGCTGCGCTCGCTGCTGCCGTCGCTTTTGGTCGGCAGGATATTCAGTTCGTTCAGCAGCGGGCGTTTCGCCTTGATGTCTTCGCGGGCTGGCATCAGCCAGGCGTCGGCCACCATCGCCTGGCCTTCCGGCGACAACACATAATCAACGAAAGCTTTCGCGTCATCCGCATGCGGGGTAGATTTGAGGATCATCATCGGGCGTGGGGCAATGACCGTGCCGCTGGCCGGGAAGATCACCTTCAGAGATTCCCCCTGGTGAATATTGCCGTAAGAGACGTAATCCACCGCGCCAAATACTGCCGCTTTTGCCCCCTGCATGACCGGGGTGACCGCCTGAGCGTTCGGGCCGCTAACCACCATGCCGTTCTTCTTCAGGTTATCAAATAGCGACCAGGCCTTATCGCCCATCCCATTTTGTAACCCGATCAGCAGATCGAGAGAGGCGCCTGACAGCGCCGGGTCTGGCGTCGTCACTTTATCTTTGAAGGCGTCGGTGGTCAGGTCCTGCCACTCCTTCGGCTCCGGGGTGCCGCTTTTGGTGTTCCAGACGATGCCCAGCGCCGATACCCCCTGGGCCACGAAATCGGTAGATTTCAGGTCGGCGGGCACGTGTTCAGCGTTGGCGCTCTGGTACGGCAACAGCCAGCCGCGGTTATGCAGATCTTCCGCCGTATCCCAGGAGGCGGAGATCAGAATGTCGGCCTGCGGGTTCGCCTGCTCCGCTTCGAGGCGCGCCATCACTTTACCGGTAGTGGCCTGGAAGATATCCACCTTCACGCCGGTTTTCTTTTCAAAGCCGCTTGCAAGGTTCTTCGCCAGCGATCCCGGCCCGGCAGTATAGAGGGTGAGCGCGTGGGCGCTCGACATCATGACGGACGATAATGCCATGGCTACCAGCACTCCTTTTTTTACGGACAGTGTAATTTTCATGCAAACTCCCCTGAGGATTGAATCAAACGATCGGCAGCGACGCTGCCAGCAGAAAGGTGCACGATGCGATCGGCCAGAATCTCGGCTTCACGGCGGTCATGCGTAACGTAAACGGCGGTGGTGCCAAGCTGGCGCAGTAGCGACGCCATCTCCAGGCAGAGAGATTCGCGCAGTTCGCTATCGAGGTTGGAGAGCGGCTCGTCAAAGAGCAGTACCCGGGGTTCGGCGACAATGGCGCGGGCCAGGGCGACGCGCTGCTGCTGCCCACCGGAGAGCCCGGCGGGTTTGCGGTCGGCAAAGTCGGCCAGACCCACGCGTCGTAAAGCCTGCGCGACGCGATCGTCACGCGCGCTGCCTGAGACATTGCGCATCTTCAGTGGAAACGCCACGTTCTGCGCCACCGTCATATGGGGCCAGAGCGCGTAGTCCTGGAAGACCATGCCGATATCGCGGGCCTCGGGCGGTAACGACCAGCCTGCCCTCGCCACCTGACGATCGCCGAAATGGATATCGCCCTGCAGCGGGTGGGTTAACCCGGCCAGCAGACGTAACAGCGTGCTTTTTCCACAGCCCGAGGATCCGAGCAGCGCAACCACGCTACCCGCCTCGATGTGCAGATCGATTTGGTTTAATACGGTATTCGCGCCAAACGCATACGAGACGCCTTTGAGCGTGATGGGGGTGAGCATATTGTTATCCTCTTTGGGATTTAGTGCCGTCACTGTAGGGGGGCTATGTGACGAAACCATGAACAAAATGTTGCGTATTGATTTTGTCTGCGCTTCAGAGGTTTAATGGCCTGGCGCTAATACTGAGGAGTTGTTATGAGCCACTTTCGCCCCGTCGAGTTAAAACACGCCAGCCGTCTGCTGAATCACGGCCCTACGGTGCTGATCACCAGCCGGGATGAGCAGATTGACCGACGTAATGTTATGGCGGCCGCCTGGTCGATGCCGGTCGAGTTTGAACCGCCGCGTATCGCCATCGTGGTGGATAAAAGCGCCTGGTCTCGCGAGCTGATTGAGCGCAGCGGCATGTTTGGCATTGTGGTGCCGGGCGTTGCTGCCGCCAACTGGACCTACGCGGTGGGTAGCGTCAGCGGGCGGGATGAAGATAAATTTAACTGCTACGGGATCCCGGTTATTAACGGCCCGGTGCTGGGGCTGCCGGTCGTTGAAGAGAAGTGTCTGGCATGGATGGAGTGTCGGCTATTACCGGTGACCTCCGCCGCCGAGAAATATGACACCCTGTTTGGCGAAGTGGTGGCCGCGGCCGCAGATGAACGGGCGTTTGTCGCCGGACGCTGGCAGTTTGATGAGGATAAGCGCAATACGCTGCATCACCTGGGCGCAGGGACCTTTGTGGCCAGCGGCAGGATGGTGAAGGCGGCGGAATAGCCGCCTGGCCCTCGCCCCAATGGAGCGAGGGTATTTACTGCAACAATTAACCTTTCGAACGGCTGGCGATAATCCCTTCTGCAACATTACGCGGCGCTTCGGCATAGTGATGAAACTCCATGCTGTAGGTCGCGCGGCCCTGGGACATCGAGCGCAGCGTGGTGGCATAGCCGAACATCTCTGCCAGCGGCACATCGGCGCGGATAATCTGGCTACCGTACCGCTCTTCCATGCCCTGCACCATGCCGCGGCGGGAAGAGAGATCGCCCATTACATTCCCGGCATAGGTCTCAGGCGTCTCGACCTCAACGTGCATCACCGGCTCCAGGATGACCGGATCGGCCCGACGCGCCCCCTCTTTAAAACCAAAGATCGCCGCCATTCGGAAGGCCATCTCCGAGGAGTCAACGTCGTGATACGAACCAAAGGTCAGGGTCGCTTTCACGTCCACGACCGGATAGCCCGCCAGCACGCCGCTGTTCATCGCCTCGCGCAGCCCTTTTTCCACCGAAGGGATATATTCGCGCGGCACCACCCCGCCTTTCGTGGCATCTTCAAAGACAAAACCGCTACCCGGCTCCAGGGGTTCGAGGCTGAGGACAACATGGCCGTACTGCCCTTTACCGCCGGACTGACGCACAAATTTGCCCTCGATCTCTTTCACCGCTTTGCGCAGGGTTTCACGGTAGGTTACCTGCGGCCGACCGATATTCGCCTCCACGCCAAACTCGCGTTTCATCCGGTCAACGATAATCTCCAGATGTAGCTCACCCATTCCGGAAATGATCGTCTGTCCTGACTCCTCGTCGGTGTGCAGGCGGAACGACGGATCTTCTGCAGCCAGACGTTGCAGCGCGATCCCCATTTTCTCCTGATCCGCTTTGGTTTTTGGCTCAATGGCCAGCGAAATCACCGGGTCCGGGAACTCCATCCGTTCCAGGGTAATCACGGCTGACGGATCGCAGAGCGTGTCGCCGGTGGTGACATCTTTTAACCCGACACAGGCCGCGATATCCCCGGCGCGCAGCTCGTCTACCTCGTGGCGATCGTTAGCCTGCATCAGCACAATGCGGCCAATACGTTCCTTCTTGTCTTTCACCGGATTGTAAACCGCGTCGCCTTTTCTCAGCACGCCGGAATAGACACGGATAAAGGTCAACTGGCCCACGTAGGGGTCGGTCATTAGCTTGAACGCCAGCGCCGAGAAGGGTTCGTCGTCGCTCGGGTGGCGCTCGGCAGCCTGCCCCTTCGCATCCACCCCGTCAATTGCCGGGACGTCCAGCGGCGAGGGCATCAGTTCAATCACCGCGTCGAGCATCCGCTGCACCCCTTTGTTTTTAAAGGCGCTGCCGCAGAGCATGGGCTGGATTTTCCCCGCCACGGTGCGTTGACGCAACCCGCTGATGATGTCAGCTTCGTCCAAATCGCCCGTTTCCAGATATTTATCCATGAGCGCATCGCTGGCTTCAGCCGCCGCCGAGACCATCTGCTCACGCCAGGTCTGCGCGGTGGCCTGCAGCTCATCCGGCACCGGTGCATAGCTGAAGGTCATGCCCTGCGTGGCATCGTCCCAGACGATAGCGCGCATCTTAATGAGATCGACCACGCCGGTGAAATGCTCTTCCGCCCCGATCGGAATCACGATCGGCACCGGGTGAGCTTTTAACCTGTTGACCATCATCTGGACCACGCGGAAGAAATCGGCACCCGGGCGGTCCATTTTGTTGACGAACGCGATACGGGGCACGTGATACTTATTGGCCTGCCGCCAGACGGTTTCCGACTGGGGCTGCACGCCACCGACAGAGTCATACACCATGACCGCGCCGTCCAGCACCCGCATGGAGCGTTCTACTTCAATGGTAAAATCCACGTGCCCCGGGGTATCGATGATATTAATCCGGTGCGGTTCATAGCTACGGTCCATACCGGGCCAGAAGCAGCTCACCGCCGCAGAGGTAATGGTGATACCTCGCTCTTGCTCCTGCGCCATCCAGTCGGTTGTTGCCGCGCCATCGTGGACTTCACCCAGTTTGTGACTCATTCCGGTATAAAACAGGATGCGCTCAGTGGTGGTCGTTTTACCGGCATCGATATGCGCGGAGATACCGATGTTGCGATAACGTTCGAGAGGGATGGGTCGGGGCATGATGCGTCCTTAGTCAGTTGACTGTGAGTAAGCGACCGGGATGGTCGCGTCTGAGTTCGTCTGCTATCATAGTCCTACTGTACGAGTATGTACGAACTATTTTTTAAGGTTTGCGCTATCATTGGTATAGCTCAAGCTGATGTCTTATCCAGGAGCCTTATGATCCCTAACCATCCCGAACCGGAACAGATACAGCTGGAAAACGTGCTTTTAGCGCTGGGTAATCCGCTGCGTCTCGCCATCATTCGCCAGCTTGCAGACGGCAGCGAAGCAAGCTGCAACGCCCTGCGACCGCCGGATATCGCGAAATCGACCATGACACACCACTGGCGCGTACTGCGCGACAGCGGGGTCATCTGGCAGCGGCCACAGGGGCGAGAAAATATGATTTCATTGCGCAGCGAGGATCTCGATAATCGCTTTCCCGGCCTGCTGGAAACATTGTTGCGGGTGATGAATAACGAGGCTCCGCGCGCCTGAGTCAGGCGCGCCAGCGACATCAGAACGCCGGGGACCCGCGGTCGTAATGCAGGCTAAATTTCGCATCGCCGCGCTTTACGCTGGCGCTTACCGGTGAATTGAAGTGCATACCGGTCACGCTGAGATTATCTGTCGCTACCCGCTCAAGCAGGCGTTTGCGCGTTGCCGCCGCGGCCTCCGGATCGCTGTCAAAGGCAATGGTGACATCTGGCTGCTCTACCTGAATATGCGGGAAATGGACGATATCGCCCCAGATTAATAGCGAATCCTGCGCGTTCCCGACCACATAGCCGGTATGCCCCGGCGTGTGACCAGGCAGTGGCACCGCCTGAATACCGGGCAAAATATCTTCCTGTGTGAAGGTCACCAGTCTGTCGTCATACGCGGCAAAGGCATTTTGTGCCAGCTCGAACGAGGGCTTAAACCTCTCTGGTGCGCTGGCCTGCATCGTTTTGTTGCGCCAGAACGCCAGTTCACGCTCGTGCACAAAGAGCCGTTCAACATGGCGAAAATGGGGCGTGGCGAGCGGCCCGGCAAGGCCACCGATATGGTCTGGATGGGCATGTGTAAGCAGGACGGTGTCGATCTGCAAGGGATCAATTCCTGCCGCCGCCAGCGCCACCGGCAGCCGCCCGCCCCAGCCTTTGAAGTTGCCCGCGCCGCTATCCACCAACACCGTATGCTGCCCGGTCTGGAGCACGTAGATGTTGATGTTCATACGTGGCAACGTGCTCACGCCCCGCGCCTGCAGCAGGGCTTCGGCTTTTGAGCCGGTGATCCCCGAAAGCAGCTCAAACGACCCATCCAGGTAGCCATCGCTGAGCATGGTAACGATGCTGTCGCCCACTTTTTTCCGGTTGACCATGGGTGCCTGAACCTGGTGTGTTAACGGCATAATATGACCTCTCTGGTTGGTGTGGCTTAAGCATAAGTCGTTGGTGGGGCAGTAAAAAGAGGCGTTTTCGTATTACACTGTTATCCACATAGTAATAATCATTAGCTGAGGCCATCCCGATGCGTGCCAGAATGTATGAACAGATGACCATTTTTGTTGAAGTCGCCGAACGGGGAAGCTTCGCCCGGGCGGCGGATGTGCTTCACCTGCATCGCCCCGCCGTGACCAAAGCCATCCAGCAGCTGGAAGAGGAGCTGGGTACGCGCTTACTGCATCGCACCACCCGAAAAGTCAGCCTCACCTCTGAGGGCGAGCTCTTTTTCCAGCGGGCAAAAGGGTTGCTGCATGAGATGGAGGATGTGATGGCATCGTTTTCGCCGACGCGTCCTCCTCGCGGTCGACTACGCGTTGATACGCCACTCTCGCTGGCACATGCCGTACTGATCCCGGCGCTGAGGGACTTTCAGGCACGTTATCCGGATATTGAACTGGAGCTGACCTCTTCCGATCATCGGGTTGATATGGTGGCTGAGGGCATTGATTGCGTGATCCGCCTTGGCGAATTGCAGGACTCTACGCTGGTGTCACGACGTCTGGGCGATGTGCGGTTGGTCACCTGCGCTACGCCGGAATATCTGGCGCACTATGGCGTGCCCGGCACGCCGGAGGATCTCGCCAGACACCAGACCGTGATGTTTTTCAGCGGGCACAATCGGGTTGTGATGAAGTGGCGATTTATAAAAGAAGGTACGCCGGTGACGGTACACCCGGCCAGACACATGCTGGTCGACAACACCGATATTATGCTCTCCTGCGGGCTGTCGGGGCTGGGGATAATCCAGGGTATCCATGCGGTTATGGCCCCTCATCTCGCCGCCGGCCAACTGGTGGAAGTGCTCTCTGAGTACACCACAGCATCGAAACCGGTCTCGGTTCTCTTTCCGGACCGACGCTATCTGACACCTAAAGTACGGGTCTTTATCGACTGGCTGAGCGAGCTTTTTGCCGCGAAATCCGGGGGTTTTAAAAGATTATTATCCTGAAAGAAACAGTACGCGGAGAGCGGCGATGGTATTAACTCACAAACCTTCCAGGTGAATGGCGTAAGAGAATGACCCGATGTCGCCCTCCTCCTGTGCGCCGCAATTCCGCCAAAAAAAACGGTAACCTTCGTTACCGTCTTTGCCTTACAGAGAATATCCCGGCTTCTTAATCAGCTCGTCGAGCTTCGGGCCAATCTCCGTATCCCAGACCTGCGCTTTCCAGTCTGCTTCCTGAACTTCGTTAAGCGCCACGGAAACAGCGCGATCTTTACTGTTCAGGTGACGAACGATCACCTCGGCGATCTCCTCTGCCAGAGCGGTTTTTTGTTCGTCATTCAGATCGCGCGG
Source organism: Leclercia sp. UBA5958 (assembly GCF_002430365.1). Classification (NCBI taxonomy): domain Bacteria; kingdom Pseudomonadati; phylum Pseudomonadota; class Gammaproteobacteria; order Enterobacterales; family Enterobacteriaceae; genus Leclercia; species Leclercia sp. UBA5958. The sequence goes on from NZ_DJCE01000001.1 coordinate 539,807, forward strand.
GAAACATTTAATATCAACGTGTGGCATAAGCAGGGCTCCTCTATCAGTTAGCCTTTCACGCTATCAGATTATCTCGTTAGCTTTTAGCACCTTGTGCAGTTTAGCGAGCTGGCTCACCTTATCGGCGATGGCGACGATATTGGGGGTATTGGCCGCGAACCACTCGCCGCGCGGCCCCCAGCTACGCATCACCACAAGGTAGGCGTCGAGTAAGGTGAGCTGTTCGCCAAGGGCCCACGGCGTGGCCTTAAGATGGTTATCCAGCCACAGATAGAGCGATTTGCGGTACTCCCGACAGTTTTCTTGCAGTTGCTGCGGTGCATCAGGCGCCCAGCGCTCCGGATAATCGGCGTAGGTAAAGGTGGGATAGACGTTAGCGACCAGCCAGATGAGTAAGCGCTGAAACTGCTGACGTTCACTGTGCCCTACCGGCGGCGCCAGTTCGGGGCAGCGGTCGAGGATCATCAGCGCAATCGCGGCGGTCTCCGTCATGATCTCGCCATTCTCCAGTTCTAGCGTGGGCACCTGGCACAGCGGGTTAAGCCGCTCAAGCCTTTCGCGCTGCGGCCCGGGGGCGTCAAAGCCCTCTACGTTGATAAACTGATACGGAATATCGGCGAGGGTCAGCATCACCTCACTGATTGCCGAGCCCCAGCCGGGTACGCCATAGACTTTAATCACGCTGCCTCCACGCAAGAGAAACCCTAAGTGTAGAGCAGCATTAGTAGGTTATCCCCGGCGGATTGACCTCCGATCGTTCCACCGCTTCGCCCTGCTCGCCCCAGCGCGCCAGCACCTGCTGATACTCCCCGCGCTGGATGGCCCCGTCCAGGGCCGCCTGCAGGGCATAGACCAGGCCATTGCCCTTCCTGGTGGTGGTTGCCACATAGGCCTTCTTCGGCCCTAACCCGACCACGCGGGTTTTGCCGGTGAGGGCCGCTTTGTAAGCTGAGACCGACTGCGGCCCGAAGAAGACATCCGCCCTGCCGGACTGTATATAGAGGTTGCCCGAGGCATCGTCCGTCAGGTAGACCGGCAACGCCGGCTGGCGCCCCGCCCGAATATTTTCTTCATTCCAGCCCAGCAGGATCCGCTCCTGATTCGTCCCCGAGCCGACAATCACTTTTTTGCCCGCCAGATCGGCGGCCGTGTTGATCGACGCTATTTCGCTGGTGGATTTCACCGAAAACGCCAGCGAATCCACGCGATAGGTGGCAAAGTCGAACTTCTGCTTACGCTGCTCCGTCACCGCTATGTTCACCAGCGCCACGTCGTAGCGCCCGGCGATGATCCCCAGCGGCCAGTCTTCCCAGGCCACGGGAACCAGCTTCAGCTTTAACCCGAGACTGCCCGCCACCAGCCGGGCAATATCCGGATCGCTGCCGATACGGGTGCGGTTATCGCTGGCCAGGAGCGCCAGCGGGGGCGAATTGAGGGCCGAGATTGCAACGGTCAGAGTACCCGGCTCGATAAAGCGATAATCTGCCGGGATCTTCGCCACCGCCTGTTTATCGAGGGTTACGCTCAGCGGCTGTTCATTGGCCTGCAGATCAATGCTGGCGTGGCTGGCGGTGGATACGAGTAGCCCGGCCAGAAGTCCATATTTCATCTACGCTCCTTACAACACTTTCGAGAGGAACTGACGCGTACGCGCATGGGAAGGGCGGTTCAAAACTTCGTCGCTGCTACCCTGCTCCACAATTTTGCCATCGACCATAAACACCACCTGGTCCGCCACTTCACGCGCAAAGCCAATCTCATGAGTCACCACGACCAGCGTGGTGCCCGAGCGGGCCAGCTTTTTAATCACATCCAGCACTTCGCCCACCAGCTCAGGATCAAGCGCCGAGGTAGGTTCATCAAACAGCATGACGCGCGGTCGCAGCGCCAGGGCGCGGGCGATGGCAATGCGCTGCTGCTGCCCACCGGAGAGATGGCGCGACCAGGCGTCGGCCTTATCGCGCAGCCCTACCACATCCAGCAGCTCGTAAGCGCGTTCTATTGCCGCTTTACGGGTCAGCTTTTTGTGCGCCACGGGGGCTTCAATCAGGTTTTCCAGCACCGTCAAATGCGGGAAGAGGTTGAAGTTCTGGAACACATACCCCACGTTCACCCGCTGTTTGAGGATCGCTTTCTCTTTCAGTTCAAAGAGCTTGTCGCCCTGACGGCGATAGCCGATGTAGTCGCCATCTATCTGGATAAACCCTTCGTCCACCCGCTCCAGGTGGTTAATGGTGCGCAGCAGGGTCGATTTGCCCGAGCCGGAGGGGCCGAGGATCACCGTCACGGAACCCGGCGGGATCTCCAGCGAGACGTTATCCAGCGCCTTGTGGCGACCAAAATACTTACTGACGCCGGTGATCGAAATATGTCCTTCAGGAGAGGCTGGCATGGATAGGCTCCTGTGTCTGGGTAGTAGTAACGGAACGGCTGCGGCTGGCGCTGCGGTTCTGGTTGACCGCGGAGCGACGCTCGCTGCGGGCGAGGCCGCGCTCCACCAGGTGTTGAATAGCCGAAAGGACTGTCGTGATCGCCAGATACCAGACGGCACCCACCATCAGCAGCGGTATCACCTCCTGGGTACGGTTGTAGATCATCTGAATGGTGTAAAAGAGCTCAGGCATCGCCAGCACGTAAACCATTGCCGTCCCTTTGGCGAGGCTGATGATCTCGTTAAACCCGGCCGGCAGAATGGTGCGCAGCGCCTGGGGCAATATGATGCGCAGGGTACGACGCGAGGCGGGTAACCCCAACGCGGCGGCCGCTTCATACTGACCGTGATCCACCCCCAGAAAGCCGCCGCGAATGATCTCGGCGGTATAGGCGCTCTGCACCAGCGTCAGCCCCACTACCGCGGTGGAGAACTGCCCGAGCACGTTAATGGTCTCAAAACGGCCCCAGGTGATATGCGTAAAAGGCACTCCGAGAGAGAGCGTGTCGTACAGATACGAGAAGTTATAGAGAATAATCAGCACCACGATCAGCGGTAGCGAGCGGAATAGCCAGATATAGCCCCACGCGAGGCCACTGAGCAACCACGACGACGACAGACGCGCCAGCGCCAGCATGCCGCCAATTACCACGCTAAGCGCGGTGCCAATCAGGGTGAGTAACAGCGTCTGCCCCACCCCCTCCAGGATGACCGGGTCGAAGAACCAGTGGGCAAACACCGCCCACTCCCAGCGCGGGTTAAAGGCCACCGATTGTACGACCACAGCCAGCACAAAGAGCGCCACAACGGCCCCCAGGGTACGCAGCGGGTAACGCGCCGGGACCACTTTGATGGTTTCAACGTTGTTCATTGTCACTTCCTCATGCGGTTTTACTGAGCGCTTCGCGCACCAGCGTTTTGGTGAAGCGCAGACGGCCATCGAACGGTGGCTGGCTGTACTCTTCCGGATCGCGATTCAGATCGAACTGCGGCTGATACCCCTGACTGAGATAGAGCCGCACCGCCTCTGGCTGGCGAAAACCGGTAGTAAGGTACATCTGGCTGTAACCTGCACGCACTGCCCTGCGCTCCAGCTCCTGCACCACCCTGGCCGCCAGTCCCTGCTGACGCAGCGTTTTGTCCGTCCAGATCCGTTTGATCTCTGCGGTTTGGGGATCAAGGGCTTTATATGCGCCGGTGGCGATAATCACCCCGTTGCGCTCCAGCACGATAAACAGCCCTTGCGGCGGTAAATACCACTCGGTCAGTTCGACTTCCTCATCTTTCGAGAAGTAGTCGCCGTAGCGGTCGGCATACTCCTGGAACAGTCCTTCGAGAATCGGCTGCAGATCGGCATCTTGCGGCGAAACGTCGCGAAATAGCTCGCTCATGGGGCCTCCTTAGTCGCCAAGTCCGGCCGGATTAACTTCAGAGTGCGGAATACGCTCCACACCCTCGCCCCAGCGATTGAGTACCTTGTCGTAATCGCCGTTTTTGATCGCTCCGTTGAGCGCGGTCTGCACCGGCTCGACCAGGCCACCGCCTTTTTTCAGCGTCACGGCGATGTGCGCCGCCTTCGGCCAGCCGCCATCCACGCTGCCCACCAATTTCGTTTTACCGGTGAGCGCGGCTTTCCAGGCCCCAATCACGTTCGGGCCAAAAAAGGCATCTGCGCGACCCGACTGGATCGCCAGGGTTTGCGCCGCGTCATCCTTGGTATAGACCGGGATAAAGGGCTTCAGCCCTTTTTTGAGGTTCTGCTCATTCCACGCCAGCAGGATGGCCTCCTGATTGGTGCCGGAGCCCACAATAATGCGCAGCCCGGCGATATCTTCCGCTTTCTCAATAGCGTGGATCGGACTGGAGGATTTAACGTAAAAACCGAGGGAGTCTTTTCGATAGGTGGCAAAGTCGAACTTCTCTTTGCGCGCTTTGGTCACGGTAATATTGCTGATTGCGGCATCATATTTGCCGGACGAGACCCCCAGCGGCCAGTCCTCCCAGGAGGTTGGCACCACGTTCAGCGCCAGCCCAAGGCTATCGGCGACGAGCCGTGCAACGTCGACTTCGCTGCCCAGCAGCGTTTTGTTGTCATCAGAAAAAACGGTCAGCGGCGGTGAATTTAGCGCTGCTACCGCCACGGTAAATTTCCCCGGCACCGCAAAGCGGTAGTCTTTTGGCAACTGTGCCACCGCTTCGTCGTTTTTCGGGGTATGGATCGGGGTTTTATTGGCCTCAAGGCTCACGCCGGTGCCGTTAATATTGACATTTTCTGCCCAGACGGCAGGGGTAAAGGCCAGCGCGAGCGCCAGAACAAGCGATGTTTTCTGCATAGCGGATGTCTCTTTTATTATTTTACGAACTGGTTTTCTGGTTGCGTTAACCCCAGGCTGTCGCGCAGGGTGGAGCCGGGATAGTCGGTGCGGAACAGGCCGCGGGCCTGCAGGATCGGCACCACCTCATCGACAAAGCGCGGGAAGGTCTCTGGCGTGCCGCCCTGAATGATAAAACCGTCCGCGCCCCGGGCGTCGAACCACTGCTGCAGACCGTCTGCCACCTCTTGCGGAGTGCCGGAAAAGCGCGGGCGCGGTGAGGCCGCCTCCAGCGCAACCTGGCGCAGTGTGAGATTGCGTTCGCGGGCATTGCGCTTGATCTCATCGGTGGTGCTGCGAAAGCTGTTCTGCCCCAGATCGCCGATGTCCGGGAAGGGGTCGTCGAGAGGATATTGCGCGAAATCGTGATGCTCGAAATAACGCCCCAGATAGTTGAGCGCGTTATGAATGGACACTAACGCCGCCGTGGTTTGATATTGTTGCTCTACGTCATCGGCATCTTTGCCCACGATGACGCTCACCCCCTGAAAAATATGTAACTCCTCGGGGCGGCGGCCGTGTAATTCGAGCTGTTGTTTAACATCCTGATAGAAGGCGCGGGCCTCCTGCAGGCTGTCGTGGTGAGTAAAAATGGCGTCGGCATGTTTCGCCGCCAGCTTTTTGCCGTCGTCTGACGCCCCGGCCTGAAATACAATCGGTCGCCCCTGCGGCGTGCGCCCGATATTCAGCGGCCCTGCTACCTGGAAGAAATCGCCCCGGTGGTTGAGGGTATGCAGCTTTTCAGGATTAAAGAACTGACCGCTCTCTTTATCACGAATAAAAGCGTCTGCCTCCCAGGAGTCCCAAAGCCCTTTTACCACCTCCAGATACTCGTCGGCGATGCGATAACGTAGCGCGTGCTCCGGATGTTTATCCCGGGAGAAATTTTTCGCCGAGCCTTCCAGCGGCGAGGTCACCACGTTCCAGCCCGCGCGCCCTTTGCTCAGGTGGTCGAGGCTGGCAAACTGCCGGGCCACGGTAAAGGGTTCGCTATAGGAGGTGGAGAGCGTGCCCACCAGCCCCAGGCGTGAGGTCAGGGTCGCCAGAGCGGATAATACCGTCAGGGGTTCGAAGCGATTTAAAAAATGCGGGATCGACTTCTCATTAATATAAAGACCGTCGGCGACAAAAATAAAGTCCAGCTTGCCCGCTTCCGCCTTTAATGCCGTCTCTTTAACAAAGTTAAAATTAATACTGGCATCGGCAATCGCCGCCGGATGGCGCCAGGCCGACATATTTCCGGAAGCGCCATGCAGTATGGTCCCCAGTCGCAATTGTCGTGTTGCAGACATATTCACCCCTTAACGATTAAATGTGTTGTAACGCTTTCTCGGCAAGCTGCGCGAAATATCGGGCGGCGGGCTCGATTAATGCCTCGTCCGGATTGAACGCCGGATGGTGCAGTCCGAACGCGCTGGCGCTGCCAATACTGACGAACGCACCAGGGATCTGCTGCAGGTAGACCGCAAAATCTTCTCCCCCCATATGCAGTTCGGCGTGGTGGGTTTCGTAGCCGGTTTCCCTGGCCACGGCGGTGGCGAAATCAGCCCAGTGCGCATCGTTAACCAGCGCCGACGGGCCGGTATACCAGGTGATATCAATCTGGGCGTTAAACGCGCTGGCAAAGCCGGCGGCAATTTCACTGACCCGATCCTTTACCTTCTGCTGCACCTGGGTGCTGTGGGTGCGCAGGGTCCCCTCCAGCTCGACGCTTTCCGGCAGGACGTTCCAGGTATTGCCCCCTTCGATACGGGTTACGCTGAGCACCACCGACTCCAGCGTATTGACATTACGGCTGGCCACGCTCTGCAGGGCCGTAACTAACTGGCTGGCGAGTACGATAGCGTCTGAGCCCTCATGCGGGCGCGCCGCATGGGCACCTTTACCGGTGATACGAAAGACAAAGCGATCGACGTTGGCATAAAACGGGCCCCCACGGGTGGCAAAGGCGCCCACCGGCAAACCGGGTTCGTTGTGCATGCCAAAGATAGCGCTGACACCCTGCAGGGCTCCCGCGCGGATCAGGCTTTTCGCGCCGCCAAAGTTCTCTTCTGCGGGCTGGAACAGAATACGCACGCGACCGGGCAGCGTGGCTTCACGGGCTTTTAGCTGCAGGGCCGCGCCGAGGATCACGCTGGTGTGAATATCGTGACCGCAGGCGTGCATCACCCCGGCGTGCTGCGAGCTAAACGCAACACCGCTGCGCTCGTCGATGGGTAAGGCATCAATATCGGCCCGCAGGGCGATCTGTTTCGGCCCGGTGCCGATCTCGGCGATCACGCCCGTCGGGATGTCATAAGGGAGTACGGCGATCCCGGCGTTATCGAGCCAGCGGCGAATACGGGCGGTGGTTTCCACTTCCTCGCCCGACAGCTCCGGGTAGCGATGCAGCTCGCGCCGCCAGGCGATCAGTTGTTCATTGAAGTTCATGCCAGCACCTCGCGAGTTTGCGCCAGCAGACGTAAGGACTGCGCCCGGCTCTGCCCGTCGGCGATCGGCGTATCGATAATAAATTCGTCGATGCCCCAGCGGTCATGCAGCGCCTGCAATTGCGCCGCCACTGACTCTGCGGTGCCTGCCAGCAGCGACTGGGCGCGCCGGGCAATGCGCAGCGGTTCGCTACCCGCCTGGCGTGCGAAAGCGTAAGCCTGCTCTTCGCTGGCTACCGACACGCGCTGGCCGTTCACCAGCTCCACGCCCCACACCTCGACCTTTTCCGCCAGGGCATTGGCCTGGGCCTGGGTCGGCGCGACGATGGCCTGCACGGCCACTATCACATCCAGCGCACTGCTGGCGCGCCAGGTGGCAATGACATCGCGTAGCAGATCGGGGTCGCCGTTCAGGTGCGCGGCGAAGACAAAGTTCCAGTTAAGGCGCGCCGCCAGCAGTGCGCTCTCGATGCTGGCCCCCAGCAGATACCCCTGTGCCGGAATGGCGGGCAGCGGAGTGGCACGCAGTTCGTTATCAGAGGGGGTTAGCCAGCCGTCCAGTTGGGTCAGTTGTTCGGCGAAACTGCCCTTCTCCTGCGGATTCACCCCCTGTTGCAGGGCGCGGGTCGAGAGCGGCAGCCCGCCCGGGGCTTTGCCGACGCCGAGATCGACCCGGCCAGGGGCGAGATTAGCCAGCACGTTGAAGTTTTCTGCCACTTTATAAGGGCTGTAGTGTTGCAGCATTACGCCGCCAGAGCCGACGCGGATGCGGGAGGTCTGCCCGAGGATCCAGGCAATCAGTAACTCCGGGGATGGACTGGCCAGCTGCGCGGTGTTGTGGTGCTCGGCAATCCAGAAGCGGTGGTAACCCCAGGCTTCGGCCTGCCTGGCCAGCTGTAAGGTACGCGCCAGCGCATCGGCGGCGGTGTCGTTTTCCGCGACGGGACTTTTATCCAGAATGCTGATTCGCCAGGACATGTTTTGTTCTCGTTTGACTTAACATGTCGTCATTATTAAAGGGCGATTTCAGCGCTGAGAAACAATTAATTTACATTTGGTTTGCCGGAAATCAGAAATAGCGCAACGAATTACGCCATTGTGCGCAGCTCGGCAATCAGATCGTCGGCCTGCTGGCGTCGGGTTATCCGCACAAAGCGAATATGGGAAAATTGCGGGTTAGCCATGTCGGCTTCATAGCGCGCACGGTTGCTGCGCCAGGTTTTAATGGTCCAGAGCAGAACCGATTCGCGGCTGAAGAAGGAACGGCGAAAGCTCTCGCGATTGCCGGTGCCGGGCCATAACTCTTGCTGGCTCCAGGCGCGTTTAGCTGCCCTCACTACCGCCTGGCGAAGCGTACGCATAAACCCGTAGTCAACCCAGATAATCAGATCCACATCGCGCCACTTTACGGGACGCGTGCGATTGTAGTTGCCATCCAGCACCCAGCCCGGCGTAGCGCTGAGGACGTTTTCCAGCTTTGCAAAGAGCTCCTCATCAGGCGTACCTTGCCACGCTGGCCGCCAGTAGAGCGTATCCATTTCGATATAAGGGAGATGCAGTTCGGCGGCGAGGCGTCGCGCCAGGGTGCTTTTGCCACTGCCGCTGGTACCAATAAGATTGATCTTCACAAACGGGCTCCGTCAGGGATTATCGGGGGCGTATAATAGCGTTTTCACCTTGTTAATGAAACGGCAGTTCAAAACAATAGTTTTGCCCACGGATTCATTTCGCGCTTTTTATTTCACTTAAGTCACCTCATTCACCCGCCCTGCTTATTAACATGGTGATGTTATTTTCATTTTTATTACATTATCGTCGGCACGGTATTAAAAATTATTTAATTTAGGCACTTTCTAATTCCAGATATTTTGTGGAGAATACGCCGCCTAGTTTATAAAAAATAAATACTTTATCTTGCCTGATACTTTATCGGGTAATCGCTATTTATGACGACACCACCCTGGAGTAACGTATGAGGCGTAACAGTCCTGTTACACAAAACGAGTATTTGCTTAACGATGGCACGACGTTAATGTCGACCACGAATACGCAAAGTCATATTACTTACGCCAACTCGGCTTTTATTGCGGCCAGCGGTTATAAAGAAGAAGAACTTATTGGCGAGCCGCATAATGTGATTCGCCATCCGGATATGCCGCCGGAGGCCTTTCGCGATCTGTGGTACACCCTGCAACAAGGCGAGAGCTGGACAGGGCTGGTGAAAAACCGTCGCCAGAATGGCGATCACTACTGGGTGCGAGCCAACGTGACGCCCGTTTATCAGAACGACACGCTGACTGGCTATATTTCGGTGCGTAATATTCCCCTGCGCGACGAAATCGCCGCCAGCGAAAAATTATACGCGCGCGTCTGCAATAATGAATTAAAAGGGCATCGCTTTTACAAAGGAGTGCTGATACGCCGGGGTCTTCTCTCCTTCTTATCATTATTTAAGCGTATTAGCACCGCCAGCCGGGTCAATTATGCAATGGTGGTATTCGCCGCGCTGGCAATGACGACCCCTTTTTTATTTACTCAGCCGCTCTGGCAAGCCTCCGTGCTGGCCCTGTTATTTGTCTTGCAGGCGTGCTATCTCAATAGCCAGATTTGCCGCCCGCTAAAAACAATCGTTAAACAGATGCAGCGCGTCGTTTCGGGCCGAAAAACCGATTATTACCATTTTGACCGCGTGGATGAAATTGGGTTGATGATGCGCCTGGTAAACCAGTCCGGGTTGAATCTCAATTCGCTGGTTGACGACGTAGGGACTCAAATTGCCGGTATTCGCGAGATCAGTCAGCGGGTTGCCACCGAGGGCGATGCGCTGCAGGCGCGTTCGGAGGAGATGGCTGACGATCTGCAGCAAACCGCCGCCGCCGTAGAAGAGATAGCCAGTGCGGTAAAACAGACCGCCGAAACAGCCCGTGAAGCGATTCTGATGGCCGACCAGACCCGTACCAGCGCAGACCATAGCGAAGCGATCATGAAGCAGACCATTGGCATGATGCAGGCGGTATCACAGGATAATAGCCAAATTGTCGACATTATCGGGGTGATTGATCGTATCGCGTTTCAGACCAATATTCTGGCGCTGAACGCCGCGGTTGAGGCCGCGCGCGCCGGGGACGCCGGTCGGGGCTTTGCGGTGGTGGCAGCCGAGGTGCGCCACCTGGCGCAGCACTCTGCCTCCGCTGCAAAAGAGATCAAAGCGCTGATTGAGAAAAACGTCGCCAGCGTTAACGCCGGCGTGGATAAAGTGGAGCAGACTGAAACCCACCTGAGCGCAATGATCGGCAACGTGCTGACCATGTCGACATTGATTAAAGAGATAGGCCAAGCGACTCAGGAACAGACGCAGGCGTTGTCCCTTATCAATACCGCCATTTCACGTATTGGCGTGATGACCCATAACAATACCGCCATGGTTGATAACGTCACCCAGGCGGCAAATCACCTCACCCAACGCACCACCCGCCTGCAGCACGCGATTGCGGTATTTGGCGGCTAAACGGTCGCCCTTCGCCAGGTATCGGGCCGTTAGCGGCCCTGATACTGCTCGTCGCTGACTTTTTCCATCCACGTCACCGGGCTGCCGTCCACCGATTCCGCAATAGCAATATGGGTCATTGCCGTTTCGCTGCTCGCCCCGTGCCAGTGTTTTACGCCGGGTGGGATCCAGGCGATATCCCCTGCATTCAGCTGCTGCGCCTCTTCGCCCCATGCCTGCAGCCAGCCGCGCCCCTGGGTGACAATGAGCGTTTGTCCCAGCGGATGGGTGTGCCAGGCCGTGCGAGCGCCGGGTTCAAAGGTGACAGTTGCGCCACCGACGGTGGCGGGCCCGGTTGCCTGAAACGGGGCATCAATGCGTACGGCGCCGGTAAACCATGCTTCGGGGCCGCGCACGGAGGGCAGTGAACCATTTCGGATAATTTTCATTTTCGCTCCTGTTTAGCTGATGCGTTAACAGTAGCGCACCTCTGCTGCGCCGATTAGACTGCATAATCAGAAAGGAACCATGAGCCAAATTCATTAATGGGAAGCCCGGCATGCTGAAAGACAATTTTAACGATCTGCTCTCCTTTATGGTGGTGGCACGCGAGCGCAGCTTTACCCGTGCGGCGGCGCAGCTGGGGGTCTCTCAGTCGGCGCTTAGCCATGCGATGCGTAATCTGGAGGCGCGCCTTGATGTGCGCCTGCTGACCCGCACCACCCGCAGCGTGGCCCCCACCGAAGCGGGCGAGCAGTTATTTCTCCGTTTGCGTCCCCATCTGCTGGAGATTGAACAAGAGCTGACAGCCCTGCGCGATATGCGTGACAAACCGGCCGGGAATATTCGTATCACCGCCGGAGAGCATGCCATGTCGGCGGTGCTGTGGCCGGTACTGAAGCCGTTTATGGCGCAGTATCCCGATATCCATATTGAGGTGACGGTCGACAACGGGTTGACGGACATTGTTGATGGCCGCTTTGACGCGGGGATACGGCTTGGTGAGCAGGTGGCGAAAGATATGATCGCGGTACGGATCGCCCCGGATATGCGCATGGCAGTCGTCGGCTCGCCCGCCTATTTTGCCCGTTACGGCGTGCCAGAAACGCCAGAACAGCTGGAAAACCACCGCTGCATCAATATGCGTTTACCGACGCGCGGTGGATTATATGCCTGGGAGTTTGAAAAAGAGGGCCGGGAGCTGCGGGTGCGGGTTGACGGGCAGCTTACGCTCAATAACCTGCCTCAGCGGCTGGATGCCGCCGAGGCCGGGTTAGGTCTGGCCTACGTGCCGGATGATACTGTCCAGCAGGCACTCGCCGAAGGTCAGTTGATTCGGGTACTGGAGGAGTGGTGCACGCCTTTCGATGGCTATCACCTCTACTACCCCAGCCGCCGTCAGCACACCACGGCCTTTGCCCTGTTTCTTGAGGCGTTACGTCAGCAATAGTTTATTTGCCGACGCGCGCCTGAAGATGTTTCGGATAGCGATCTCCCACTACATCAATGCCCTCCAGCGCCTGGTTAATTCGTGCCAGCGCGTCAGGTGACAACGTCACCTCTGCGGCACCGAGGTTCTCCAGCAGACGGTGCTGTTTGGTGGTACCGGGAATGGGCACTATCCATGGCGCTTTCGCCAACAGCCACGCCAGGGCAATCTGCGCCGGGGTCACCCCCTGCTCTCTGGCGAGGCGTTGCACCACATCGATGAGCTGCTGATTCGCTAGCCGCGAGGCTTCGCTAAAACGCGGCACCTGATTACGGAAGTCCTGCGCATCAAACGTGGTCTGTGCGTTAATCGCGCCGGTCAGAAAACCTTTCCCGAGCGGGCTGAAGGGGACAAAGCCGATATTCAGCTCAGCCAGAAGCGGTAAAATGGCTTTCTCCGGCTCCCGCCACCAGAGGGAATATTCGCTCTGTAAAGCAGAAACCGGGCACACAGCATGGGCGCGGCGGATAGTCTCCACCCCCGCCTCAGAAAGGCCAAAATACTTAACCTTCCCCTCTGCAATCAGATCCCTGAGAGTACCGGCCACCTCCTCGATGCCCACATCCGGATCGACGCGGTGCTGATAATAGAGATCGATAACCTCGGTTTTCAGCCGTTTCAGCGATCCCTCCACGGCGGCGCGAATGTGCGCCGGTCGGCTGTTCAATACCTGGCCCGGCTGTGTACAGTCGAAGCCGAACTTGGTAGCAATCACCACTTGATCACGTACCGGCGCCAGCGCCTCACCGACCACCTCTTCATTGATGAACGGGCCGTAAATTTCTGCCGTATCAAACAAGGTCACTCCGTTTTCTACGGCGTTACGAATCAGAGAGATGGCCTGCGCTTTATCGGTTGCCGGGCCGTAGCCATAGCTTAGCCCCATGCAGCCCAGCCCGAGGGCGGATACCTGTAAACCGTTTGAACCTAACTGTCGCTGCTGCATTGTTTGCCTCATGAGGTTGTTAAATGACCTCAACAAGTGTGAACGGAAAATTTAATGAATACCACGCCAGTAATATGCTTAACGTTATGAATTCAATTCATCAATTTCACTGTCCAATAATTAAGCAAACCTGATGAGTTGTACGCCATTTAAGCGAAATACAGTTTCAAAATTTTAACCGATTCAGCCCTCTGTAACCCGCGCCTGCTCTGACCAGACGAATTTTTTCGAGCTCCATCACTTTCGACCCGTTATATTTTGCGTCACTTATTAATTGCGGGTAGGATGCTTCGCCATGTTTCGCCTATTCCACACGAAGAATAACTGGAAAGGGAGCATGTTTCCGGCCAAAGGCAATCGTTTGTGTCGCCGGGGCCGGAGAGAGGACATCCGAGGATGATTCAGACAGGTAAACAGGTAACTCAATGAAAACAAGCAATAAAAGCGCAGCCGACCATCAGGCGGCAAAACGTCGCTGGCTGGATGCCCACGAAGAGGGGTATCACAAGGCGATGGGCAACCGTCAGGTGCAGATGATCGCAATTGGCGGCGCAATCGGTACGGGGTTGTTTTTAGGTGCAGGCGCGCGCCTGCAGATGGCGGGTCCGGCGCTGGCGCTGGTCTATCTGGTATGCGGCATCTTCTCTTTCTTCATCTTACGCGCATTGGGCGAACTGGTTTTACACCGCCCCTCCAGCGGCAGTTTTGTTTCCTATGCCCGTGAATTCCTGGGTGAAAAAGCCGCCTATGTTGCCGGCTGGATGTACTTCGTCAACTGGGCGATGACCGGTATTGTCGATATCACCGCCGTGGCGCTCTATATGCACTACTGGGGCGCCTTTGGCGATGTTCCACAGTGGGTCTTCGCGCTGGGCGCGCTGGCGATTGTGGGCACCATGAACATGATTGGCGTGAAGTGGTTCGCCGAGATGGAGTTCTGGTTTGCGCTGGTAAAAGTTCTGGCGATTGTGATCTTCCTGGTGGTGGGTACCGTGTTTCTCGGTACCGGCAAGCCGCTGGACGGCAACGCCACCGGCTTCCATTTAATCACTGATAACGGCGGCCTCTTCCCGCACGGCCTGCTGCCTGCGCTGGTACTTGTTCAGGGCGTGGTCTTCGCCTTTGCCTCCATTGAGCTGGTCGGTACCGCGGCAGGCGAATGTAAAGATCCGCAGACGATGGTACCGAAAGCGATCAATAGCGTGATCTGGCGTATCGGCCTGTTCTATGTCGGCTCCGTGGTGCTGCTGGTACTGCTGCTGCCGTGGAATGCGTACCAGGCAGGTCAGAGTCCGTTCGTGACCTTCTTCTCGAAGCTGGGCGTGCCGTATGTGGGCAGCATTATGAACATCGTGGTTCTTACCGCCGCGCTCTCCAGCCTGAACTCAGGCCTCTACTCCACCGGCCGTATTCTGCGCTCTATGTCGATGGGTGGCTCTGCACCGAAGTTCATGTCAAAGATGAGCAAGCAGCAGGTTCCTTATGCCGGGATCCTCGCCACGCTGGTAGTCTATGTGTTTGGCGTGTTCCTGAACTATCTGGTGCCTTCTCAGGTATTTGAGATTGTGCTGAACGTTGCCGCGCTGGGCATTATCGCCTCCTGGGCCTTTATCGTGGTGTGCCAGATGCGTCTGCGCAAAGCCATCAAAGAGGGTAAAGCCGCCGAGGTGAAATTCAAGCTGCCGGGCGCACCGGTGACCTCCTGGCTCACTCTGCTGTTCCTGTTTAGCGTGCTGGTGCTGATGGCCTTTGACTACCCGAACGGGACCTACACCATCGCGACCATTCCGCTGCTGGCTATTCTGCTAGTTGCCGGCTGGTTCGGGTGCGTAAGCGCGTGCATGAAATCCACAGCACAGCCCCGGTTCATGCTGAAGAGGGAAATCAGGATGGTCCGCTGGTTGAAGAGACCTCGCGTTAATCAAACTTAGCCACTAAAAAAAGGGAAGGCATAGCGCCTTCCCTTTTTATTTGCCTGCGTAAGGTCAACTACCCTTACAGCGCAATACGAATCACATCGTCAGGCTGGGTCGCTTCCTGCTGACGGGTAGACTTCTGCTTCACCGTCACGTACAGGGTTTTGCCATCGGCAGAGAGTGCCAGGCTGTTCGGGAAGGTCGGGGTCTCGAAGGTTTTCGTCACTTTATAGGTTTTGGTGTCGATCACGCTCACTTTACCCGCTTCGCGATGCGTCACGTAGGCTTCATTACGCGTCGGGTTGAAGAGCACGGCCAGCGACTCTGGCGCCGCCACTTTCTTGATCACGCTGCCATCTTTCAGCGAGACAACCAGCACTTCCGGCTGTTTGGAGTCGGTAAGGAAAGCGCGCTGGCCCGCCACGTCCAGGCTCAGGTTCAGGTAGAAGTGCTCTTTCCCGTCATCCTGCAGTTTTTTACGGCTGAGAATTTTGTGGGTAGCGGTATCAATGGTCAGCAGTTCACCGTCGGCATTGGTGGTGTAAAGGCGTTTTGCCTGTGCATCCAGCGCCAGACCAGTACTGAACTTACCGGTATTGGCGATGGTCTCTTTCAGCTTCAGCGTGGCGCCGTCCACAACCCAGATCACGCTCTCTTTGCCGATACCGGTAATATAGACGGTGTTGGTGGTGTCATCGGCCACCAGCTCGCGCGGCTGCAGCGGTTTAACTGTTTCGCTGCGCTGACGATCGTCCAGCACCAGGCGCCCTTTTACTTCACCCGTTTTCGCATCGATCGCGGTGACGGCGCTGTTGGTGGTATTGCCAAACCACAGGGTTTGCGTGGCGTTGTTGATGGTCGCGCCAAAAGGTTTCAAATCGTTATGAATGGCCTGGGTCACTTCGAGGGTGACGGGATCAAGACGATAGACCACCCCGCCTTTATCTGTTTTGCGGCTCTGGGTGGTGGCAACCCACAGCGCGTTCTCCTGCTGGCTGACGGCCATCTCGTAAGCGCCTTTTCCCACCGCTTTACGCAGCATCTCTTCGGCGGCATGGACATTGAACGTACCCGCTACCAGCAGAGAACCCAGCAGCAAAGAACCACGCAGACGCGGTGAGCACAGATGACGTAAATTCATAACAACTCCCTTTTAAACATAGGTGGAATGGCTGACATCGCTTCCGGCTGCAAAGTCATGGCTTTGCATTTATTGAATGCGAATACTAATCATTATTTATATGAATGTGGAGTAAATCTTGCCGCTTCCGTCGCGATCCGTCTTTTTTATCTACACTTCGATTAACGCAATGTGCGTTTATGGTTTTCAATACATTTACAAAACATTTAACATACACGCACATGTTCCATTTGGTACGTTTAATTCCACTATCGGCAACTATTCATGAAAATCATTTCTGCCAGTAAGGCAACGTTTCCCCTGCTGTTGGTTCCTGTCGTCTTTACCCCCGTTAACGCCATGGCTGCCGACGAACAGACCATGATCGTCAGCGCAACGCCGCAAACCGTTTCAGAACTGGACACCCCCGCCGCCGTCAGCGTGGTGAACGGCGAAGATATGCGTCAGGCTACGCCGCGTATTAACCTGTCGGAGTCGCTGGGCAGCGTGCCGGGCTTGCAGATTCAGAATCGCCAGAACTATGCCCAGGATCTGCAGTTGTCGATGCGTGGCTTTGGCGCCCGCTCTACCTTCGGCGTTCGCGGCATCCGTATGTATGTCGACGGCATCCCCGCGACGATGCCGGATGGCCAGGGGCAGACCTCCAATATCGATCTCAGCAGCGTCGAGAGCGTGGAAGTCTTGCGCGGCCCCTTCTCTGCCCTGTATGGCAATGCCTCCGGCGGGGTGATCAACGTCGCCACCGAGACCGGCAAACAACCCAATACCATTGAAGCCAGCAGCTACTATGGCAGCTTCGGCAGCTGGCGTTATGGCATGAAGGCCACCGGAGCGATGGGCGACGGCACCCAGCCGGGCGACGTGGATTACACCGTTTCTACCACCCGTTTCACCACCAAAGGCTATCGCGACCACAGCGGCGCGCGTAAAAATCTCGCCAACGCCAAACTGGGCGTGCGCATTGACGATGTCAGTAAGCTGACCCTGCTGTTCAACAGCGTGGATATTAAAGCCGACGATCCGGGCGGGCTGACCGAACAGGAGTGGCGTGCTAATCCGACCCAGTCGCCGCGTGCCGAACAGTACAATACCCGCAAAAACATCAAACAGACGCAGGCCGGCTTGCGCTATGAGCGTCAACTGAGTCAGCAGGACGACCTGAGCGTGATGATGTACGCGGGTGAGCGTGAAATGACCCAGTACCAGTCGATCCCCATTGGTCCGCAGCAGAATCCAACGCACTCCGGCGGCGTGATTGATATGCAGCGTCATTATCAGGGTATCGACACCCGCTGGACCCACCGGGGCGAGCTGCTGGTGCCATTGACTTTCACCACCGGTCTTAATTACGAGAACATGAGTGAAAATCGCCGCGGCTATGAAAACTATGTGCGCAATAACGGCGTGCCTACTTTCGGTGAAAAAGGTAACCTGCGTCGCAAAGAGCGCAACCTGATGTGGAACGTCGACCCCTATCTGCAGACTAGCTGGCAGCTAACCCAGAAGCTGACCCTGGACGCGGGCGTGCGTTACAGCTCGGTCTACTTTGACTCCAACGACCACTATATTCAGGGCAAAAATGGCGATGACAGCGGCGACGCCAGCTACCACAAATGGCTGCCGGCCAGCTCCCTGAAATATGCGGTGACCGACGGCTGGAATCTGTATGCCGCGGCCGGACGCGGGTTCGAAACCCCGACCATCAACGAACTATCCTACCGCTCAGACGGCCAGGGCGGGCTTAACTTCGGCCTGAAACCATCGACCAACAATACCTGGGAGGTGGGAAGCAAAACGCGCATTGGTAATGGTCTGCTGACCGCCGCGCTGTTCCGTACCGATACCGATGATGAGATTGTGGTCGATGCCAGCGGCGGCGGCCGTACCAGCTATAAAAATGCCGGGAAAACCCGCCGTCAGGGGGTCGAAGTGGCCCTGGATCAGCAGTTCGCCGAGAACTGGAAGCTGAAAATGGCGTGGACCTATCTGGATGCCACCTACCGCACGAACGTCTGTTCCGACAGCGACTGCAACGGTAACCGTATGCCGGGCATCGCCCGTAATATGGGCTTTGCCTCCTTTGGCTGGCAGCCTGTTGAGGGCTGGTACGCCGGCACCGATGTGCGCTATATGAGTGACATTATGGCGGACGATGAAAACACGGCGAAAGCCCCGTCCTATACCGTTGTAGGCCTGAACACCGGCTACAAGTTTAACTACGGTAACTGGGGAATGGACCTCTTTGGTCGCGTGGATAACCTGTTCGACAAAGAGTATGCCGGTTCGGTTATTGTCAATGAATCGAATGGGCGTTACTACGAACCCGCGCCGGGACGTAACTACGGCGTCGGCTTGTCGGTGTCGTACCGTTTCGAGTAATAAAAAACCGGCAGCCTTGCGCTGCCGGTGCTATTTTTAAGCCAGCTGCGCCTTCTGATCCAGGCGGAACGCGGCGACCAGCGTCTCCAGCAGACGCGCCTGATCTTCCAGCGCCTCTGCCGCTGTTGACGAGGCGCCCACCAGCGAGGCGTTTTGCTGGGTTGTGGTATCCAGCTCCATCACCGCACGCGAAATCTGCTCAATGCCGCGGCTCTGCTCTTCCGATGCCGAGGAGATCTCTCCCATAATGTCATTCACCCGGGTGACCGAGTTCACCACCTGCTCCATGGTCTGCCCGGCTTTCGCCACCAGGTCGCTACCGGTGGTAATACGCGAGACCGATTCGCTGATTAACAGTTCAATATCCTTCGCCGCCTGCGAGCTACGCTGCGAAAGGCTGCGCACTTCGCTCGCCACAACGGCAAAGCCGCGCCCTTGCTCACCCGCGCGGGCGGCCTCGACGGCGGCGTTCAGCGCCAGGATATTGGTCTGGAAGGCGATGCTGTTAATCACCGCGGTGATATCGGCAATTTTCTGCGAACTGGTATTGATGTCGCTCATGGTACTGACCACATCCTGCATCACGCGTCCGCCCTGGGTAGCGGTTTGCGAGGCTTCTGCCGCCAGCTGACTGGCGTGACGGGCGTTGTCGGCGTTGTTTTTTACCGTGGCGGTGAGCTCTTCCATACTGGCGGCGGTCTCGACGACGGCAGCTGCCTGCTGCTCGGTACGGGAAGAGAGATCGGTGTTGCCCTCGGCGATTTCGGAAGCCGCCAGCGACACCTGCGCCACGCTGCTGCGTACTTCGCCAATCATGGCGCGCAGTTTCTCGTTCATCCGGCCCATCGCCCCGGTCAGTTTACCCAGCTCATCTTCACCCTGCGGATGGATTTCGGAGCTGAGGTCACCGCTGGCAATCCGTTCTGCCAGCTGCAGGTTGTGTTTCACCGGATGGGTAATCTGGCGGGTGACCCACCAGGAGACGATGATCCCGAACAGAATCGCCACCACGCCAACAATGGCAGTGATGGTACTGGAGCTGTAAGCCAACGCATCGTTGTGCTTTTTCACCAGGGCGATAATGGCGCGCAGAGAGGCGCTACTGTCATCCCCTGCGGATTTGACGTTATCTTCTGCCGCTTTCAGCGCGGCAACGGCTGCCGGGTCGTTCTTGTCAGCGGTATAGGCCGTCATGGCGGTCTGCATTTCACTTACGCTACGGCCAAAACGGGCCAGGTGCCCCGCCACATCATCGACAATCGCCTTCTCTTGCGTGGTCCACTCCAGCTGCTGCGCTTCGGTGGTTAATTCAGCGGCGTGTTTGACATAATTTGCCATCAGCTGACCCGACTTCTCGTCAGCGGTATAGAGGAATTTGAGACGGTTAATCTTGGCCTGGAAAACCTCGATGTTGATGTTGTAGATCAGATTGGTTTGCTGGTAGACATCGCGGATCTCTTTAAAGCGCAATACGCTCATCAGTGTTGATACCGCCACTAACAGCAGCACCAGACCAAAACCTGCGGCGAGCTTTTTGCTCATTTTTATATTACGTAATCGTTGACTGACACTCATTCCTGGCTCCTTAAAAGGCAACTGTGCCTTTTAAGGTTATCGGCAGGACAATTGGTTATTTCAGCGTCAGTCTGGTCTTATCAGTCGAGAAATGAAATAACGTTTCCGGCAGCACAAAGTCTGCCGGAAATTATTGACAGCGCAATATCGAGCGATATTACCGCCGAGCCCGGTTTAAAAAATGACTTAGCTTAAATATTGCAGAATCAATATGTCGTTCGCTTCATCTATTACTTTATCGATGGCGGTCCGACAGCCCTCGACATCGCCTTTTTCTAGCGCACGGAGCAGTGCATCATAGCGATACGTAGACGACGGGAGATCGATATTCTCGTCATAGAGGCAATTAAAGCAGGGGCCAATGCGTACCCATAGCTGCTCGATAAGCGACATCAGCGTGGGCATACCGGCATAGTGATACAGCGTAAAGCGAAAGGCCCGGTTGGCATGTAGCGCTCGCTCAACTTCACCGTTGTGCATCGCTTCATGGAATTTCTCTGACAGGTTTCGCAACGTCGTCAGTTTCTCGGCGGACATTTGCAAACAGGCCTCTTCAGCGGCCATGCCCTCCAGCGTCTTACGAATGGCGTTAACTTCTCTATAACGCTCGAGTGACACTTCCGGCACCAGAAACGCTTGCGCCGGGGTCGCGTGCAGTGCACCTGCGGAGACCAACCGCAGCAACGCTTCACGCACAGGAGTAATACTGGTACCTAATTTATCCGCAATCTCTTTGGTGACGAGCCGGGCGCCTGGTTTCAGCGCGCCTGCAATCAGGGCGCTTTTAAGACTCATTTCAACCTGCATCGTCAGGCTCATTCGTTGAGCTTTTTCTAAGTTGTCCAAATCCAGCATGTTCTATTCCTGTAACTAACACTTACCTTTGTTAGCCGCAGCGGCGGGAAATTCGCCACTGCGGGTATGATATGTCCTGTATCTGCATGCCTGGTTCGTGCTAAGAGAAACAATAAATAACAGCAAACCTGCCTAAGTGATTGAATTAACTCAATCCACAGGGACGACTGGAGTAATCTTTGCTTGTATAATTAAAGACGTTATTTGGAAATTTGCACAACTTAATATGGCGGAATCATCCGCCATATCTGCAAAAGTTAGTTATCTTTCGCCACGCGTATAACCACTTTGCCGAAGTTCTTCCCTTCCAGCAAACCGATGAACGCCTGCGGGGCATTTTCTAGGTCGTCCGTTACCTGTTCGCGGTAGTGTATTTTACCTTCGTTCACCCAGCGCCCCATCTCCTGCTGAAACTCGTCGATGCGATCGCCATAGTCCTGAGCGATGATAAAACCCTGCATGCGAATGCGTTTTTTCAGGATGGTGCCCATCAGCAGTCCCAGACGATCGGGTCCGGGCGGCAAATCGGTGGCGTTATACCCGCTAACCAGACCACAGACCGGAACGCGGGCCGAGGTATTCAGCAGCGGCAGTACCGCATCAAACACCTTGCCACCGACGTTCTCATAATAGATATCGATACCCTCTGGACAGGCTTGTTTCAGCTGCTGCGCAAAGTCGTCTGCGTGGTGATCGATACAGCGGTCAAAGCCCAGGACCTCGACGGCATGGCGACATTTTTCCGCTCCACCGGCAATCCCGACCACATGACAGCCTTTGATTTTACCAATCTGCCCGACGGTGGCACCCACCGGCCCGGTAGCCGCAGCCACCACCAGGGTTTCGCCTGATTTCGGCTGGCCAATATCCAGCAGGCCCATGTAGGCGGTAAAGCCCGGCATTCCCAGGATACCCAGCGCCCAGGAAGGGTGCTGCGGGTTGCTGCCCAGTTTCACCAGGCCTGTACCGTCCGACAACGCATAATCTTGCCAGCCGCTGTAGCTCAGCACCCACTCGCCGACGGGATAGTCAGGGTGTTGGGATTGTTCAACGCGGCTGACCGTGCCACCCACCATGACCGCCCCGATCTCAACCGGCGGTGAATAGGAGGGGGCATCGCTCATACGCCCGCGCATATAGGGATCTAACGAGAGATAAACGGTGCGCAGTAAGAGCTGGCCCTCTTCAGGCTGAGGGACCGAGCTTTTTTCCAGACGAAAGTTCTCTACGGTGGGTGCGCCATGGGGACGGGAGGCCAGAACCCATTGACGATTCTGTGTTGAAGACAGACTCATACATCACTCCTGTTTATGCAAATGTCTTTAAAGACTAGCGTTAACCTCCCAGGTTCGCCTGGCCATTATGCGCCGGATTGATTAAGCCGAACGATCAGGTAAACGCAGGGAGCGTCGCTTTCGTTGATGAACCGGCAGTCATTTGGCGGCCCCAGTTCGAGGCAGTCGCCGGCGTGCATCTCGTGGCGGGTATCCCCTTCCTGGAAGATCAGTTCCCCCGATTGTAACCAGATCAGCTGGCGTGCCAGCGCATACGACGACGCAGGCATCGGCACATCACTCCCGGCAGGCAGTTCTACCTGCACCAGATCGATAGGCAGGTCGGTGCGCGGCGAAACATGTCGTCGTAGATAATGCGTTTGCGGGTCACGCCAGACGGGTTGATTTTCCAGACGCAGCAGCTTGCCCTCCTGCATCTCGGCGCGGGCAATCAGGGTGGACATGCTAATGCCAAACGCACCGGACAGACGCGCCAGCAATGTCGCCGTTGGGCTACTGTCGGCGCGTTCGATTTTGTGGATCATCGCCCGCGATACGCCCGCACGCTCGGCAAGCTCGCTTAACGACCATCCCCGGGACTCTCGCTCAAGGCGAATACGCGCGCTGATGCGATGATTGATGTTGTCTGACATAGTATTCATGGCGTAATACTATAGTTTAGAAAATCTATTTCAACGCCGTTTTTGATAACAAAAAGATATGGTTTATACCGTAGCGAGAGCGGCGCCCGCTTGTGTAATATGGTGACGCACCGTACTACTATAGTGAACAACACACGCCGAGGTTTCTCCATGCTTATCCGTCACGCCTCTAAAGAAGATTGCGCCGCCATTGGCGAGATTTATAACCACGCGGTGCTGCATACCGCCGCGATCTGGAATGATACAACCGTTGATACCGACAACCGTATCGCCTGGTTTGAAGCGCGAACCTTGATGGGTTACCCGGTGCTGGTCTGTGAGCAGGAGGGTCGGGTTGTCGGTTATGCCTCCTTTGGCGACTGGCGTGCTTTCGATGGCTTCCGCCACACCGTGGAGCACTCTGTCTATATTCATCCTGAGCACCAGGGCAAAGGGATCGGTCGGGCGTTAATGAAACAGCTGATTATCGAAGCGCGGAACATTGGCAAGCATGTGATGGTCGCCGGTATCGAAGCGCAAAACCGCGGCTCTATTCATCTGCACGAAACCTTAGGCTTTATCACCACGGGCCAGATGCCGCAGGTGGGCACCAAGTTTGGCCGCTGGCTGGACCTCACCTTTATGCAGCTGCAGCTTGATGAGCGCACCGACCCGGACGCCATCGGATGAATCAGTCATTAACGCTGGTATTTCTGGTGGCGGCAGGCATTGGCCTGGTCGTGCAAAACACCCTGATGGTGCGGATCACCCAGTCCTCCAGCACCATCCTGATCGCCATGCTGCTAAATTCGCTGGTGGGCATTGTGCTGTTCGTCTCGATCTTGCTGATTAAAAATGGCGTGGCGGGATTTAGCGAGCTGGTGCACACCCTGAAGTGGTGGACCTTAATTCCGGGACTGCTGGGGTCGTTCTTTGTCTTCGCCAGCATCAGCGGTTATCAGTATGTGGGTGCCGCCACCACCATTGCGGTGCTGGTTGCCAGTCAGTTGATCGGGGGGCTGGTGATGGATGTGGTACGCAGTCAGGGGATCCCCCTGCGGGCGCTGATTGGGCCGGTATCCGGTGCGATCATGCTGGTGATTGGCGCCTGGCTGGTGGCAAGGCGCCAGTTCTGACTCAGAGAATGGTGCCGCCTTTTGTCAGCTGCTGGTGGCGGGCCTCCATCTCTTCTTTATGCTGTTTACCATGATGGGCAATGGCAGTGCGCAGACGTTGCTGTTGGGTATAGCGATCTTCGCGGCTCAGGGCGGCGTCATCGCTGAGCGCAATCAGCAACTCATTCATATGCGTAATCACGCTCTCTTCAAGGGTGGCATCTACGCGGGCGATCACTTCCTCTAAATGTGACATTGTCACTCCTTATCGGTTCACCGGGTGGCACCCTGCCACCCGGCACAGGCTTAGTTGAGCTTCGCTTTCGAGAAATCGCTCCCCATCAGACTGACGCTATAACCGCTCACGTTGCTGCGGGTGGCAAAGAAAGTCTTGCCATTCGCCAGCGCGATCCACGGCGCCTGCTGGTAGAAGATCTCCTGCGCCTGGCTGTAAAGCTTAGCGCGTGCAGCCGGGTCGCTGGTCAGCTTCGCTTTGTTGACCAGCTCATCATACCCCTTGTCACACCAGCGTGCAGCGTTGGAACCGGTTTTAATGCTGTCGCAGCCCAGCAGCACGTCGGCAAAGTTATCCGGGTCACCGTTATCCGACATCCAGCCGAACAGGGCGCTGTCGTGTTCCCCTTTGCGCATACCGGACAGGTATTCGCCCCATTCATACGAGACGATTTTTGCTTTCACGCCCACTTTCGCCCAGTCGCTCTGAATCATCTCGGCGATACGGCGAGAGTTGGGGTTATAAGGGCGTTGCACCGGCATAGACCAGAGAGTAACTTCTGCCCCCTGCTCCAGCCCGGCCTGCTTCAGCAGAGCTTTCGCTTTTTCCGGATCGTACGCGTAGTCTTTCAGATCTTTGTTAAAGCCCATCATATTCGGCGGAATCGGGGATTTTGCTACCGTACCCGAGCCCATAAAGACGGCATTGATAATTGCTTTTTTATCGGTAGCGTAGTTCAGCGCCTGTCGCACCAGCACGTTATCAAACGGCTTTTTCTCGGTATTAAATGCCAAATAACCGACATTCAGCGCATCGACCGTATGCAGGGTCAGATCTTTATTCTTTTTAATGACGTCGAACTGCACCGGCGACGGCGCAGGAATGATCTGGCATTCGTTCGTCTGCAGCTTAGCCAGACGGGTCTCTACGTTGGGGGTGATGGAGAAGATCAGGTGCTTAGTCGGAACCGCCCCGTCCCAGTAGTTCGGGTTGGCAATATAGCGAATCAGGGAGTCGACTTTATACTGCTGCAGGACGTACGGCCCGGTGCCAATTGGCCAGTTGTCTACGTTTTCCGGCGTCCCTTTTTTCAGCATTGCGTCGCCATACTCAGCCGAGAGAATAGAGGCGAAATCCATCCCCCAGTCGGCCAGGAAGGCGGCATTCGGCTCACTCAGTACAAACTGCACGTGATAATCATCAATCTTCTTCACGTCCTGAATCAGCTTATCCAGCCCGACATCATTAAAGTATTCGTAGTTGCCCTGGGAGACGTTGTGATACGGGTGCTTAGGGTCTTTCTGACGCATAACCGAGAAAATAACGTCATCGGCATTAAAGTCGCGGGTAGGTTTAAAGAATTTATTACTGTTGAACTTCACCCCTTTACGCAGCGTAAAGGTATAGGTTTTACCATCCGGCGAAATAGTCCAGGACTCCGCCAGCGACGGAACCGGGGTGTTTTTCACCGGATCGAAGTTGATAAGGCGGTTATAGAGCACCTGCGAACTGGCCACAAAAGTGGGGCCTGAACTGGCGATTTGCGGGTTGAAAGACTCCGGGGAGGCTTCTGAACAGTAAATAATCGTATCGTTATTCGCGGCCCATGCCGCGCTTGCCGGTAACAGCGCGCTGAATGCCAGCGCGAGGAGCGTTTTCCCTGTAGACATCGTTATTACCCTTTGCGGATTTATTATGAAGAACCGTAATAACAGCACAGCACATTCGTACTGGCAAATAACGAAACACTATCAGGATATTCTAAAGGCGCTATTTTCGCTGGTTTTCTCACCGCTGCTCCAGGGTGATTTGCCTTAAGTGCCATTCATCGTCAAGCACTTTTCGTCCACGCAATGCGGTAAGAAATCGCCCCTTTTGTTGTCTCTTCTGCCGTTTAGTTGCCAACGGATTCCGTAAAGTACAAGGGTGAAGAAGTCTATGGGATCAAATCGTGGCAAAAACACTTTTACGTAGCGGTAATCTGGATGATTTTCAGGCCGTTGGCGGCGGCGGTCAGGCCGTTTTCGAATCTGCATTGCAAATCCGCGAGGCGCTGCGCCTGCGCAAACAGCAGTCCATCGTCGACTGCCTGGCGATTCCGCAAGTCAACGACGAGGGTGACAGGGTTGACTGGTATGCCCCTGTTGAGGGTAGCGTAAGTAGCTGGAAGGCCGCCGATGAAGATGCCCGCTATCGCGCCCTGCGCCTGCTGGAAAGCACCCTCTCCAGCGTCGAGTCCCTGAGCAAAAAATCGCTGCAGTCCCCCAAAACCGCTCAACAGCTGTTTGGCTCCCTGCTGTCCAAAGCCTTCCAGTTCCCCGGCGAAAACTTTTTATTCCTGGTGGGTGGCAAACCGGTCATCACTTTCTGGGGTTTTGTTAATCTTAACGAAAACGCCAGGGACGATGTGCTCGAGTGCCTGCGCGCATCCCTGCGCCCAGTGGAGATCCCCGCCCCGGTAGAAGAGCCCGAGCCGGAACCGGTGCAGGAGATCATCTTCGAAAAAGCCGATGAACCGCTGATTTCAGCCCCGGCCACGATTCAGATCACCGCAGACGATCTCTACACCGCCCAACCCGCCCCGCAGGTGTTAGTTAAAGAGCCTGAACCCGAGCCCGAAGCGCCGCTTGCCACGCCTGTAGTGATGAAAAAACGCCGCTTCCCGCTGTGGCCACTGCCGGTGGCCGCGCTGGTCGTCGTAGCCGTGGCTGCGCCACTCTTGTGGTCTACCCATAGCGCCCCGGTAGAGACCGCTGAGGCCCAGCCTGCCCCCGCCCCTGTTGCGGCCGTAGAGATTGCACCTAAACCCGTCGCGGCGGTGAAGCCCCTGCCCTTAACGCTGCCTCTGCACCAGGCGGAAGTGGTGGCCGCGCAGGAAAAAGCGCCAGAGCCTGCCGCCCCAACCGAGCCGGTAGTGATTGCCGCTATCCCGAAAGAGGCGCTGGTGATGGAGGCCGGTCAGGTGAAAGCCGGCTCAACCCGCTTCCTTAACGGTAGCTGGCGCGTCATGCTGGATGTGAAAGATCCTATCACCGGTAAACCGCCCTCACTGCGCTACCAAATCCAGAACAATAAAGGCACCGCGCGCGTGGTGCATGGCGACAATATCGTCTGCCGTACGGAGGTCTTCTCCGGGCTGCACAGCAACGGTGAGCTGATGATTAAAACGCGCGGCAATGCCCGCTGCACTGACGGTTCTCGCTATCCGATGCCGGAGATCGCCTGCAAAGCCGGGGTGAACGATGTGGCGGAATGTACCGCCCGTTACGACGCCAAGACCGTGGTTCCGTTGACATTCAGAAAAGCAGGTGCGTGATCCCATGCTGGTAACTCTTTGCGACTATAAACAGAGCGTCACGCTTATCGCCAACAGTGGCGTACAGTTTCTTGATTTTGGCCTGACGCCGCAGGACAGTGCCCAGAGCGGACGTTTTGTGCGTAAAACCGCCAACGGCCCCTTGCTGCGTCTCAATTTTGACGTGATTAACAACCGCTACACGCTGCCCGCCAGCGGTGGTGGCCAGCCGGAAGTGGTTAAACCCGAAAGCACCCTTTCGCTGCAGCACTCCCTGACGGTGCTGGATGGCGTCTGGCTGCCAGTGCCCTTCCTGCGCTTCAACCCGCCGCGTACCTTCGTAGAAGGCCCGGACAACTGGGCGCGAGTGCAGGTGCGTAAGCTGGAAGCGCCGGATAGCGCAGGCCATACCCACCGGGTGACGCTGGCTCTGGATAGCCAGATAGCGCCGCATGCTACCTCCCAACTCTCACCGGTGGAAAACGATATCCTGAACGGGACCCGTTTCTCCCTCGCCTGGCGTGATGACGAAGTGGCGGATTTCCTCGACCAGACCTGGATTGATGGCTGGCTGCGAGAAGCCTTTACCCAATACGCTTCCGGCGTAGAGAACCGTGCCGACCGCGATCTGCAGCTGGCGATGCGTAACTTTGAGTACCAGGCTCACTGGCTCAACGTGCTGGCCATGCTCGGTGAACAGCTCACCATACCGGAAGTGAAATTTGTCACTCATACCCTCAGCACCCCGGCTATCCCGGTGGATCTGATTCTGGATGTGGGGAATACTCATACCTGTGGCGTGATCATTGAAGATCATGGCGACGCCAACGATGGGCTGCGCCAGACGGCAGAGCTCCAGGTGCGTTCCCTGAGCGAACCCCAGTTCCTGAATGAGCCGCTGTTTACCAGCCGTCTCGAGTTTTCTGAAGCCCGCTTCGGCAAGCAGCACTTCTCGGTAGAGAGTGGACGCGAAGACGCGTTCGTCTGGCCGTCGATTGTGCGCGTGGGCGATGAAGCCCGTAAACTGGCGACCCAGCGTCTGGGAACCGAAGGCAACAGCGGGATTTCAAGCCCGCGCCGCTATCTGTGGGATGAGACCCCGGTGGTGCAGGACTGGCGTTTTAGTCAGATGAATGCCAAAACCCAGCGCGAACCGCTGGCGACCGCTTTCCCGCTGATGAACCTGATGAATGACGACGGAGAGCCGCTGTTTACCCTGCCGCAGGACGAGCGCTTGCCGGTCTTCTCGCCGCAGTACAGCCGCAGCACCCTGATGACCCACATGCTGTGCGAACTGCTGGCACAGGCGCTGGGGCAGATCAATAGCGTCGCCACCCGTCTGCGTCTGGGCTTCCCGGCCTCCCCGCGTCAGCTGCGCACCCTGATCCTTACCCTGCCGTCGGCAATGCCCAAACAGGAGCGTGAGATCTTCCGTCGCCGCATGTTTGAAGCTATCGCCATTGTCTGGAAGGCGATGGGCTGGCATCCACAGGATGAAGATTTCGCCAGCCGCAAGCAGCAGGAAAAGAGCGTGGTACCGGTGCCGGAAATCCAGATGGAGTGGGACGAGGCGAGCTGCGGCCAACTGGTCTGGCTCTATAACGAAGCCATCTCGCATTACGCTGGCCAGACCGAAACCTTCTTTGCCTCCGTTGCACGTCCTGACCGCGAGCCGGAGCCTGGCTGTGCGCCAGGGCGGGCGCTGCGGGTAGCCTCTATCGATATTGGCGGTGGCACTACCGACATGGCCATCACCCATTATCAGCTGGATGACGGTTCTGGTAGCAATGTCAAAATCACCCCGCAACTGCTGTTCCGCGAAGGCTTTAAGGTGGCCGGTGATGACACCCTGCTGGATGTGATCCAGCGCTATGTACTGCCGGCCCTGCAGACAGAGCTGCAAAAAGCAGGCATTGCCGACGCTTCGCTGCTGATGGCCTCGCTGTTTGGCGACTCCGGGCGTATTGATACCCAGGCGGTGCTGCGCCAGCAGACGGCCCTGCAGCTCTTTATGCCGATCGGTCATGCCATTCTTGGCGCCTGGGAAGCCAGTGATATCGACGACCCGCTGGACGGACTGCATGCCACCTTTGGCGATCTGCTGAGTCGCAAACCGACGCGCAACGTCATGAACTATCTTCAACAGGCTATCGATCATGCACTGCCGGCTGGTTCAGCGCCGTTTGACCTCTTCGCGGTGCCGCTGCATGTTAACTTCCGCGAAATGCAGGAGGCGATGCTGGCGGGTCATTTCACCCTCGCCGCCCCGCTGCACGCGGTATCTGAGGCGATCTCCCATTACGCCTGCGATGTTTTGCTGATTACCGGCCGCCCGGGTTGCCTGCCGGGCGTCCAGGCGCTGATCCGCCACCTGCAGCCTGTTCCCGTTAGCCGTATGGTGTGGCTGGATAAGTACCGCGTCCACGAATGGTATCCCTTCAGTCAGCAAGGGCGCATCGGCAATCCAAAATCCACCGCCGCCGTCGGCGCCATGCTCTGTAGCCTGGCGCTGGATCTGCGTCTGCCGCGCTTCAACTTCAAAGCGGCAGATATCGGCGCTTACTCGACCGTGCGCTATCTCGGCGTGCTGGATAACACCGTGAATACCCTGCGCGAAGAGAACGTCTGGTATCAGGATATCGACCTCGATAAGCCCGGTGCGAAACTGGACACCCGGCTGCACTTCCCGCTGCGCGGCAACGTCACGCTCGGCTTCCGCCAGCTGGCAAACGCCCGCTGGCCTGCGACGCCGCTCTATACCCTGAGCATCAACTCCGCCGATCTGGCGAAGTCCATCGCGGGCGACGGGGTGCTGAATGTGCGCCTGCAACTGCGCGGCGGCAGCCGACATGAAGGGCCGGAGGCCTTTGAGCTTAGCGATGCCTGGCTCCAGGACGGTACGCCGGTACCGCCCGACGCCCTCACCTTTAAACTGAACACCCTGGCCGATCGCCGTCATAGCGGTAGCCACTACTGGATCGACAGCGGGAGCGTATACCTGAAATGAGTGCATCTATTACTAAGGCAGTCATCGACTGGATTAATCAGACCCGCCAGCACGCTCCGATACTGGATAACGACGCCGACGCCCTGCTGGCGCGACTGGCCGCAGCAGAAGCCCAGGAGAGCGCCATCGAACGTGCGCTGCATGCAGGCAGCACCATCGGGCTGTATGGCCACGCTCAGGCTGCGAAAGCGCATCTGCTGGCCTCCCTGTGCGGCAGCGGCAACGGACGTATGAACGTGACCGTGGGCGCACGGACTTTTGACTACTTCACCCATATCAACCCCGGTCATGCCCTGACCAATATGGCGATCCGTTTTACGCCGACCGCCGAAGCGCCTGCCGACGATGCCTTCCCGCTGCGTCTGAGCCTGATTACCGAGGCCGAACTTGTGCAGCTCTTTATCACCCGTGCAACCGTGCCGGCGGTGGATAAAGCGGTGATTGAAGCGCGTCTGGAAAAATGGCGCGCCCTGCGACAACCTCAGGCGGTGCCGGGGATCTCCGCCGCCGATGTGGGATCCATTGCCCGCTACTGGCGTGACACCGTGCCTGCCGCAGTACAGCAAATGGACGACGCCCTCTGGCATCAGTTCGCGCTGCTTCTGCCTTCGCTGGATCTCAGTACCCGCGCCAGCGTCTGGTCGCTGCTGTGGGGTGAACAGCAGGAACTAACCCAGGCCTGGCTGGCGCTGGCGCATATTCTGCATCAGACCAGCCATGCTCCGGAGCTGGCAGCACCGGTCAGCCTGCTGGTCGATAATTTTGGTCTTCCGACCGAAGGTTTTCTCACTCAGGGCGATCTTGCCCAGCCGGATGTTCAACAGGCGGTACTGCACCCCGTGCAGAACGGCGAACTGATGAACGCCATCAGTATCCCTCTGGACGTGCTGGCCCTGCTCACCCGCGAAGTGGTGCTCCCGGTGGAGAGCAGCGCGCTGGATGGCGTGGCGATGATTGATATTCCCGCCCCCGCGGCGCAGAGCGAAGCCCCGCTGGCGCTGGCGAAGCGTCAGTGGCTGCTGGAGCACTACCGCCAGCAGTTGCAACCGGATGTGCTGGTGATCTGTAACGCTACTCTCCAGCATAGCCAGACCGCCAGCACCGCCCGCGCGCTGCTGAACTGGGTTCAGGATACCCAACCCGGCGAAGAGGCCGCGCTGCCAGGGCTGGTATGGGCGATTACGCCGCAGGATGCCCGTTTTACCACCCGCTCGAATCTCGACGAGTCGGTTCAGCAGCTGCTGGGCAAACCGGGTCAGCATTGGGGCACGCTGCAGGCACTGGACAGCAGTAGCATGCAGCGCGTCATTGAATGGCTGTCGCAAGCGACGCTTGCCGGTCAGCGTCAGGCGCGCTTACAGGCGCTGCGCGCGCGCTTGCACCGCGAACTGCGGACGATGATGCAGGGTTATCTGGCTCCGCTGACTCACGAGCCCGCGGCACAGCGTAGCGCCGCAGAAGAGGTAGTTCGCGCCCTGCAGGGGATGGCTGGTCGTCATGGTGAGTTACTGGAGGGGCTGTTGCCGCCGCTGAAGGCCTTTGAAACTCTGATGGCCGTGCAACAACCGCGTGAAGAGCAGGTCAATGGTCTCTTCACCGATGCCATTGATCTGTTTGCCGACAGCGCCCAGCAGAGCGATGAGCGCTGGGAGCCGCAAGACAAAGCCCGGCTGGCACACAAATTATGGGTTAACCATGTTCGCCAGTGGAGCCGCGACGACGGGGCCGCCCATCGTCTGGGACTGGAAGCCAGGGTGTTGCAACAGATTGCTGATGTGCTGGTCACCAGCAGCTACCGACTGAAT
The DNA here is from genome assembly GCF_002430365.1 of Leclercia sp. UBA5958. Lineage (NCBI taxonomy): Bacteria > Pseudomonadati > Pseudomonadota > Gammaproteobacteria > Enterobacterales > Enterobacteriaceae > Leclercia > Leclercia sp. UBA5958. Next base: position 572,199 of record NZ_DJCE01000001.1, read on the forward strand.
CTGACAGGGCAATTGAAGCAGATCGTTGATACTGACAAGGGCAGCGCCGCCCAACTGTATGCCGCGCTGGGTAACTTCGTAAGCTGGGTGGGTTATGCGCAGACCCCTGCCGAAGCACGCCCGGCCAGCCGTATTCGCAAAGGGCAGCCGATTTTCGTCACGCCGACGGTGGACAGCACCGCGCCGCGCCTGAGCCGTCTTGGCGAACAACCGGTTCATGCGGCCACGGCGTATGTTTACGACTGGCTGGTCGCGCTTTATACCCAGGCGTGCGAGAACATCGGCTACCAGCATCCACAGGATGTGACGCCAGCGGCACGCCAGCAGTTAAAAGCGATTTTGTCGTAACACTCACGGCGGCCCGCTCACCAGCGGGTCGTCTCTTCACCCCTGCCGTCAGCCAGTGCCTTCGCCAGAACGGAGGAGATCGCTTATGACACTGCGCGTCCAGCGTGTGGACATTCACCGTCCCGAGAGCAGAGCGGCTTTTGTCGGCGCGGAACAGGGCTCTAAAAAAGCGAGATCAGTAGCGCCACCGGGAAGCTCATCGGCCAGGTTGAACCGACAAGAAAGGCGCTCAGGAAGCGGATACGCTTACGATCTTTGGAGAGGAACCAGGTGATCAGCGCGCAGATGGAGGCCATGATTGCGTAAAACACCAACATTTTTTGATACAACGTCATCGCATTCACCCAATCTGTTTAAAATAACCGCGCGCAATATGCGGTATACGTTGATACAGATCAAGTTTTTTTGTTACAAGTTATCCATGAAATTTGTGTGGTAATAACAAATGAGTATAACCCGCTATATAAAAAGGGTCGCCGAAGCGACCTTTACACGGTGTTATTTTTTCACCGGCTGTGGCTGTTTATCACCCGACTCGGGCGCATTCTGAGGATCGTCTTTTTCAACATACTGCATAAGCATCTCCTGCATTGCCATCGGAATGGGTAAGTATAGACCACCTGAGAGGTACCACTTTAAAGTTGCATTTTAAATGCACTTTATGCAAAATACCCCTTACTGAAGCGTGGTGTAATGGTCTCAGGCTTTAGAGGGAAAAAACGATGCTACCTATTCCGCAAAGTTGTATTCATACCCGTTCCACGCCGTTCTGGAACAAAGAGACCGCTCCCGCTGGCATCTTCCAGCGCCATCTTGACCAGGGCACCCGTCCCGGCGTCTATCCTCGCCTGAGCGTGATGCAGGGCACTGTACGCTATCTCGGCTATGCTGATGCAACCACCCCCGAGCCCGACAGCATCCTGATCATTGAAGCCGGTCATTTCGGCGTCTTTCCGCCGGAGCGCTGGCATCACATTGAGGTGATGAGCGATGACACGCTGTTCAATATCGATTTCTTCGTCGAGCCCGATGTTTTGAAATCACTTTAAGCGCCCTGCCGCTGATAAGGAACTGACTATGTTACGTATTCCTGAAAACTATGTTCACACCCGTGCGACCCCGTTCTGGAACCAGACAACCGCCCCTAAAGCGCTCTTTACCCATCACAACACCAAAGCCGGCGTGTATGGTCGACTCTCCGTGATGCAGGGTGCAGTGCGTTACTTTGGTTTTGCCGATGCCGATGCCACCGAGCCGGATCTGGAGCTGGTGATTGAAGCGGGCAGTTTCGGTATCTCCCCGCCGCAGAAGTGGCATCGCATTGAATTACTGACGGACGACACCTACTTTAATATCGACTTTTTCGCTGACCCGGCAGCGACTCTCGAAGGCGCAGGACTGGGTAAAGTGGTCAATACACATAAGGAGTAAGCCATGGGCAAGGCAACGTATACCGTCACCGTGACCAACAACAGCAACGGTGTGTCGGTGGACTACGAGACAGAAGCCCCAATGGAGCTATTGATTCCGGACGTCGCCGCCGACGTGGTGAAGGATCTGGTTAACACCGTTCGCGCCTACGACAGTGAGAATGAGCATAACGTCTGCGGATGGTAATCGTTGCGCAGCGGCGCCCTCGCCGCTGCGTGAGCCTTTATTTAAGCAGGTCGAGCACGGTTTGTGGGCTCTGATTTGCGATTTTTAGCGCCGCGTTCTGCCCCTGAGAGATGGTCTGCGCCCGGGCTAAACGGCTGGCTTCGACAGCGTAGTCCGCATCCTGAATACGGCTCCGGCTGGCCTGCAACGCAATACCCTGCTGTGATAATACCGACTTGTGCGATTCAAAGCTGTTGATCAGCCCGCCGTACTGGCTGCGGTAACCGCTGACTTTTTCCAGCGCCGCATCCAGAGTCGCCATACAGCTCCTGGCCCCTGCCTGGGTCGTCATTTCGCTGTTTTCCAGCTTCAGCGTTTTAAGGTCGGTCGGCGTGGGTTCGATCGTCATCTGCTGGACCTCCTCGCCAAAATTGGCGCTGGTCACCACTTCGATCGCGCGACTCTGCTTTGGCGGCACCGTCGGGGGCATGGTCGGTGTCGGCAGATTCCCCCAGGTAATGGCGCTGGTGAAAGAGCCATTACCTACCACCACCACCAGCAGATCTTCCGTGACGTTATCAAGCGTGATGCGCTCGACCATATTGCTGCCATTGGTACCGTCGTTGAACCCGCCGTTGGTGCTGTCTTCATAGCGGTCACCATCGCCGCTATAGGTGATGTTCATACCGTTATAGTTGAGGGTTGCACCGGTAGGATCCCAGCTTGCCCCCCCTTCGACTAACTGGGAGCCGTCGTAGGTGGCCCCGGCGATAAAACCGTTTTCAGGCGTCATAAAGGCGTGGGTCGCCGTGGCGGCATCGCTGATGCCACGGCTGACCCAGGTGTAATCGGCATCGACCCCTTCAAGTGGCGTCCCGACCAGATGTTTACCGTCGCGAGTAAAGAGCTGGAGATCGTCATCCTGTCCTAACGAGTTAATATTTATCGCAATAGTAGTCGAGCCGGCCGGAATATAGGCCAGGGGAATAATGCCCGAGGAAAAAGCATAACTATTACCCTGAATCGGGAATTTTGTATTTAACGGGCTGACATCGCCGATTAATTGCGGCGGAAAAGTGGGGTTATCCGTCGCCAGTGGATATTGACCAAATATTTCTGTCGTTTCAGTAATATGCGTAATACCGGCAAGAATATGTTGGTATTCATTATTTATACTGATGCGATCGGTTTCGGAAAGCGTATCGGTTGCTGCCTGAACCGCCAGCGTTTTGGCCCGAATCAGCATATTGCTCACTTCGCTCAATGCCCCCTCAGCGGTCTGCGCCAGGCTTATCGCATCATCCATGCCCCGCGAGATCGCGCTGTCTGCGTTGATGGAGGAGAGCATACGGTTAGTAATGGACAGACCGGCCGCATCATCTTTAGCACCGTTAATACGTAACCCTGATGAGAGTCGCTCTACCGTCTGCGCGAGTAATGATTCGTTATTTTTCCGGGATTTAAGCAAGAGCCCGGTCATTTCATTATGATTAATAGCCAGCATGATGTTGGATCGCAGAAAAGGTAATTAATGACATTATCGGCGAGGACGCAATTTAATTTAGGGCGCGGATTGTAAAGGCATGACGATATATTCTTCAAAGAATATATAAAATATTCATAATAAAAAGCGACCGCCAGAAGGATCACTCCTGGCGGCAAGGCAAATTAATGTTTAAACATGACGTGGCGCACCACGGTATAATCCTCCAGCCCGTAGACCGACATATCCTTGCCGTAGCCCGACATTTTCATTCCGCCGTGCGGCATCTCGCTCACCAGCATAAAGTGGGTATTGACCCAGGTGCAGCCGTATTGCAAACGTGCGCTGACGCGATGCGCCCGTCCTACGTCCTGCGTCCAGACGGACGAGGCCAGCCCGTACTGCGAGTCGTTGGCCCAGGCCAGGACCTGCGCTTCGTCCTCAAACGCCGTGACGCTGACCACCGGGCCAAAAACTTCGCGCTGGACGATAGCGTCCTCCTGTTTTGCTCCCGCCAACAGCGTGGGCTGGAAATAGTAACCCTTGCCATCATGCTTGCTGCCGCCGGTAATCACCTGCACATGGGCCAGCGCTTTCGCCTCCTCCACCGCGTGGCTTACGCGGTCAAGATGCGCCTGTGAACTGAGCGGCCCCAGCTCGGTTGTCTCCTCGTCCGGTGCGCCCAATTTCAGGCTGGCGACAGCGGCGCCCAGCTTTTCGACCAGCGCGGCGTAGATCCCCTGCTGAGCATAGATACGGCAGGCGGCGGTACAGTCCTGCCCGGCGTTGTAGAAGCCAAAAGTGCGTACCCCTTCCACGACGGCGTCGAGATCGGCATCGTCAAACACAATGACGGGCGCTTTGCCGCCCAGTTCCATATGGGTGCGTTTTATCGACGACGCGGTATGACCAATAATATGCTCCCCGGTCGCGATGGAGCCCGTGAGCGACACCATGCGTACTTTTTCGTGCCCGGTCAGGGGATCACCCACCGTTTTTCCGCGCCCGAACAGTACGTTAAGGACGCCTGCCGGGAAGATGGTTTTAGCCAGTTCGCCGAGCTTCAGAGCCGTGAGCGGCGTGATTTCAGAGGGTTTGAGTACCACACAGTTGCCCGCCGCCAGTGCCGGTGCCAGCTTCCAGGCCGCCATCATCAGTGGATAGTTCCAGGGGGCGATAGACGCCACAACCCCGACCGGATCGCGGCGAATCATAGAGGTATGCCCCTCAAGATATTCGCCTGCGGCCTGCCCGTTCAGACAGCGGGCGGCTCCGGCAAAGAAGCGAAACACATCAGCCACCGCCGGGATCTCATCGCTCTTGACGCAGTGCAGCGGTTTGCCGCAGTTGAGCGACTCCAGTTCAGCGAACGTCCCGGCATTCTGCTCAATGACCTCCGCCAGTTTCAGTAACGCGTCGGCGCGCGTTTTCGGCGTGGCCTGCCCCCAGAGGGCAAAGGCGGCATCGGCGGCCTGCACGGCGGCATCGACCTGCGCCGGGCTGGCTTCGGCAATTTCTACCAGCACCTCGCCTGTGGCAGGATTGTAGACCGGCTGTTTTTCCCCAGCGCCATTTACCAGTTCACCCTTGATCAACAATTGAGTTTGCATAGCATTGTCCCGTTGAATAAACGTTATTTTCCGCTACCGGCCACGCTATCGCCGTCGCGGGTGAGCCACCAGGCTCCCAGAATGGGGATGGTTGTTACCAGCATGACCAGCAGTGCCACCACGTTAGTCACCGGCACGTCGCGCGGGCGACCCAGCTGATTCAACAACCACAGCGGTAATGTCCGTTCGTGTCCTGCGGTAAAGGTGGTGACGATGATCTCATCGAATGAGAGAGCAAAGGCCAGCATTCCGCCGGCCAGCAGCGCCGTGCCGAGGTTGGGCAGCACGACATAGCGGAAGGTTTGCCATCCGTTGGCCCCTAAATCCATCGAGGCCTCGACCAGGCTCCATGAAGTCCGCCTGAAGCGGGCAATCACATTATTGAACACCACCACCACGCAGAAGGTGGCGTGGCCAACCACAATGGTGAAGAAACCCGGTTCAAGATTGACGGTTTTAAAGGCGGTGAGCAGTGCCAGGCCGGTGATGATTCCCGGCAGCGCGATGGGCAGTAGCAGCAACAGTGAGATCGCATTTTTGCCAAAGAAGTCACTGCGCCATAGCGCCGCGGCCGCCAGCGTACCCAGCACCAGCGCAGTCACGGTGGAGAGAGCAGCAATTTTTAGTGACAACGTCACGGATTCAATGATATCGCCCCGCGCTGCCGCGACGCTAAACCACTTCAGCGTCAGCCCCTGCGGTGGAAAACTGAAGGCGGCATCCTCGGTATTAAACGCATAGATAGCAATAATCAATAACGGGAAGTGAAGGAAGATCACCCCGCCCCAGGTGGCAATTTTGAGAAATAGCGGTGCGCGTTCAGAGTGCATCAAAGGCTCCCAGGCGTTTCACGAACGCCAGGTAGACCGCGATCAGAATGATGGGCACCAGCGTAAACGCGGCCGCCATCGGCATGTTGCCAATCGCCCCCTGCAGGGAGTAGACCATCTGACCAATAAAATAGCCCGGTGGCCCCACTAGCTGCGGCACGATAAAGTCGCCCAGCGTCAATGAAAAGGTGAAGATTGACCCGGCAGCAATGCCCGGGATCGCCAGCGGCATCACGATATAACGAAAAGTCTGACGCGGGCGGGCCCCGAGATCGCCGGAGGCCTGTAACAGCGAGGCTGGCAGACGCTCCAGCGCGGCCTGCACCGGCAGGATCATAAAGGGCAACCAGATGTAGACGAAGACCAGGAAACGCCCCAGCCCGGAGGTGGACAGCGTATTGCCGCCAATGGCGGGTAACGTCAGCAGTGAGGTGAGCAGCGGCTCAAGCCCCATATGGCCCAGAAACCATTGCGCCACGCCATCTTTGGCCAGCAATAGCGTCCAGGCGTAGGCTTTAACAATGTAGCTGGCCCACATCGGCAGCATTACCGCAATATAGAAAAACGCTTTCCATTTGCCGCGGGTATAGCGTGCCATATACCACGCCATTGGAAACGCCAGCACCGCGCTGGCGAGCGTTACCGCCATCGCCATCACCAGCGTGCGAATGATGATGTCGTAGTTCGCCGGGTTAAAGAGCGCGTAAAGATTCGCCAGGGTCAAATCCGGCGTTACCGACATGGTGAAATCGTCGAAGGTATAGAACCCCTGCCACAACAGGGTGAGCAGCGACCCTAAATAGACAATGCCAAACCACATCAGCGGCCCTAACAACAGCAGGAAAAGTCCCAGCGATGGCCTGCGCCAGAACAGGCCGGAGAGCCGATTGACCATCCCCTGCGATGCGATTCCCGGTGAGGTACTCATCGCCATCTCATCCCTCCCCATGGAGCGGCACCATCGCCGACCGCGCCCATGAGGCGGTGACCGGCTGGCCAATCTCCAGCCCGGCGGGTAAGTACGCATCGCTGAGATTGGCCTGGCTCACCAGCAATTTTGCGCCATCGGCCAGCCGCAGCTCAAAGCGGGTCGCGGCCCCCTGATACTGTACCGCCTGCACCACCCCCTGCACCTGGACTTCACCGCCCACGTTCAGGCGGATATGCTCCGGGCGCAGAGCGAAGAGGCCCGGCATGCCACAGACCCGCTGGGCTTGCTCGTCATTAAACAGGTTCGAGGTGCCAACAAATCCGGCGACAAAAGGCGTGCGTGGGCGCATATAGAGCGCCTGGGGTGTGTCAATTTGCTCGATGCGGCCGTTATTAAATACCGCGACCCGGTCCGACATCGAGAGCGCTTCGCCCTGATCGTGGGTCACGAAGATAAAGGTTATCCCTAGTTCTTGCTGGAGCTTTTTAAGTTCGAACTGCATCTGCTCGCGCAGTTTTAGATCCAGCGCTCCCAGCGGCTCGTCCAGCAGCAATACCCGGGGCTGATTGACCAGCGCGCGGGCAATCGCCACTCGCTGACGCTGGCCGCCCGAAAGCTGAGAAGGTTTCCGGGCCACAGCGAAGCCCAGACTGACCTTTTCCAGCGCCTCATGCGCCCGGGCATGACGCGTTTTTTTGTCGATGCCCTTTACCATCAGCCCGTAGGCGACGTTATCGAGAATCGACATATGGGGGAAGAGCGCATAGTCCTGAAAGACGGTATTCACATCCCGCTCCCAGGGAGGGAGTTCGCTAGCCTCTTTACCGAACAGGGTAATGGCCCCACCGCTCAGCTGTTCAAACCCGGCAATCAGGCGCAGACAGGTGGTTTTGCCGGAGCCCGAAGGCCCCAGCATGGAGAAGAACTCCCCGTCACGGATCCCCATGGTGACGCGATCCACCGCGCGCACTTCACCATAGCGTCGGGAGACGTCGTTAAACTCTACCGCGTACGTCATCTTCTGCTCCCGGGCGATTAACGGCCGCCCATAATGGCGATGTAATCCTGCGTCCAGCGGCTGTAAGGGACGAACTTGCCGCCCTGGGCTATCGGGGTTTTCCAGAACATGATTTTGTCGAAGTAGGTGTAGCCGTTGGTCTCACACCCTTTTTCACCCAGCAGGGTGCTGGCTTTGCATCCCTCCGCCACCACCGGCAGCGAGCCGAACCACGCGGCCAGATCGCCCTGCACTTTTGGCGTGAGCGACCAGTTCATCCACTTATAGGCGCACACTGGATGTTTGGCATCGCTGTGCAGCATGGTGGTATCCGCCCAGCCGGTCACCCCCTCCTTTGGAAAGACGGTAGCGACGGGCTGGTTGTCGGCTTTCAGGGCGTTAGCCTGATACGGCCAGGCGCTGGAAGCCACCACCCCTTCGTTTTTGAAATCACTCATCTGCACGGTGGTATCGTGCCAGTAACGGTGGATCAGGGCATGCTGGTCGCGAAGCACTTTCAGCACGGCGGCATACTGTGCTTCGGTGAGTTGATACGGGTCGGTAATACCGAGATCGGGCTGAGTGGCTTTGACGAACAGTGCCGCATCGGCGATGTAAATCGGGCCGTCATAGGCCTGCACGCGACCCTGATTGGTTTTGCCGTCGGGTAGATTTTGCTTAACGAAGATCACGCTCCAGCTATCGGGCGGCGTCGGGAAGGTTTTGGTGTTATACATCAGCAGGTTTGGTCCCCACTGATACGGGGTGCCGTAGACTTTACCGCCGACGTTAAACCACTCCCCCTTCACCATACGCGGATCGACGGTTTTCCAGTTGGGGATTAAATCAGGGTTTATTGGCTGCACGCGCTTACCCATGATTAAGCGCAGGGAGGCGTCGCCGGAGGCGGTGACCAGGTCATAGCCGCCCTTCGCCATCAGGCTGACCATCTCATCCGAGGTGGCGGCAGTCTTCACGTTGACTTTACAGCCCGTCTCCTGTTCAAACGGAGTAACCCAGTCGTAGGCTTTATCGGTCTGGCCGCGCTCGATATAGCCAGGCCAGGCAATAATATCCAGCCGCCCTTCGCCTTTTCCGATCTCTTTGGGTGGCTCGGCCGCTTGTGCAGTCAGAATCGTCATGCCGAGCGCACACAGGCTGCTACGGGCAAATTTTTTGCTCATACACGTTACTCCTGTCGCAATGCAATCTGGCGGCGGCCGTGCCGTTTAAAATATCTCCTGTATTAAACGTAGACCGCGCGAATGCGGCGCACCCGGCACGCTGTAGATATTTCATCAGGTTGTGACCGAGGGCGCATTCCCCGTTAACTGGATTATAGACAAGGAGTTAGCGCTGACGGGCGGTATGCAAATTTCCTATGACAGCGAAAAGAAAAACGCCGCGAATTTATCGCGGCGAGGAGAGATGAAGATGAATAAACCCGGCAGTGCAGAGAGAGAATTAATTCGGGGACAGCATGGAGCGGATTAATTTCGCCAGTTGAATAACTGCCTGCTCTTCGCGCTCCCCCCATGCCCACGAGGTGTTAAACCGGAAAAACGGGGTCCAGGCATCGGAGGTCGAAAACATTTTGCCCGGCGCAATGCTGATGTGGTGGTGCAGGGCCTGCTCACTGAGTTTACCGGCATCCAGCGTCGGGGGCAGTTCCAGCCATAAAAAGTAACCGCTGTCGCTGTGGTGAATAACCACCTCGGCAGGCAGATGACGTAATAGCGATTGCCAGGCCTGCTGTTTGCGTTCTGCCAGGGTGCGGCGAAGCCGGCGCAGATGGGCGTCGTAACGCCGGGTCGCCAGGTAATCTACCAGCGCCAGCTGCATGGGCGAGCTGGTCGACAAGGTGCTCATTAACTGCAGTTGCTGAATGCGGCGGGCATGTTTGCCTGCCGCCACCCAGCCAAGACGAAACCCGGCCACCAGACATTTCGAAAATGACGAACAGTGCAGCGTCATGTCGTTGCTGTCCCACGCCTTCGCCGGCAGCGGTTTTTCCCGACCGTAGTACAGCTCGCTATAGACGTCGTCTTCAATCAGGGTGACGTTATGCTGGGTTAATAGCGCCACCAGCCGCGCTTTTTTTTCTGGGCTGAGCGTAAATCCCAGCGGATTCTGGCTATTGGTCATTAACCAGCAAGCTTTCACCGGATAGTCGTTCAGCGCCTGTTCCAGCGCCTGAAGGTCTATCCCATCGCGCACATCCGTCGCCACCGACAGTGCTTTAAGTTTTAACCGCTCCAGTGCCTGGAGAGCGCCGTAAAAACAGGGATTTTCAACAATGACCCAGTCGCCCGGCTCGGTCACGGCCTGCAAACTGAGGTTGAGCGCCTCCAGCGCCCCGGCGGTGATCACTATCTCCTCCGGGGAGATGTTCATCCCCTGCTGGGCATAGCGGCGGGCAATGGCATGGCGCAGATCGCTGTTTCCGGGGGGAAGGTTTTCGATCACGCTCATGGCGGTGGCCGTTTTGCTGACGTTCGCCAGCGAGCGGTTGAGTTGTTGCAGTGGAAAGAGTCGCGGATCGGGAAAGGCAGAGGCGAAGGGAACGACGGACGGGTCGCGGCTGGCCTGCAACACATCGAAAATATAGGTATTAATGTCCACGGCTTCGTCGCGCATCACTTGCGCAGGGGGCGCAGGCTGCTGGCCCATCGGCCGTGCGGCGACGTAATAACCTGATTGCGGACGGGCAACGATGCGGCCCTGACTTTCCAGCATCTGGTAGGCATGGCCAACGGTCATAAAGCTCATGCCGCTGCTGACCACTTGCTCTCGCAGCGAGGGCAATTTATCGCCGGGTTGCCAGACACCCAACTCGATCTGCGAAATGATTTGCTGCGCCAGGCGCTGATATTTTTTCATCGTTCTCTCCTTGCTGCGAAACACTCTATATCAGCAGGAGAAAAAAGGAAGAATTAATGAACTGTTATGGTTACGAGAGGGGGAAAAGCCGGGCGTGACGGCGCCGCGGGCAATTACTTACGCAGTTCAAAAGGGACGCGCTGCGCGTGCTGTGATACGGCAATATGGTCAAACGTCATCATGGCCGACTTGCAGAAGATGCACTTGGCACCCATCGGGTTTTTTGATGAGACGTCGAAAACCGACGTGCGGTATTGCGAACCATGGCAGCATGGGCAACGAAAATGAATGTTAGTCATGAAAATCTCCAGAACGTTAAACGTTATAAACTAATGGGCCTTTAAGGCAATAAGGGTCTGAGACAAAACTAATCAGAGCGTAAAGAAAAAACCCAGGAGAGGCTGTGGAGAGGCACAACGTGATGAGAGATGCTTTAAGAAACTGCTACGATATCTTTTGGATTTCAAACCGAAGAGCCATTAACGCATGGTTGCAGTAATGTTGCAAGCTATTTTTTTAACTAAAGAAATTCCCTCCAGCAGCGCAGCCACGCTCGTCATGATAATCGTCTCCCACCTGGCCTTATTCAAATTATTTGAAAAGTTATGTTAAACAAATGGCATTTATTCTCATCGACTTAGGGGTAAAGTAAAGATCAATTCCGGCGGGTAGTCGCCTGTCGATGACACCTTTAACCAGGATACCCCTGTCATGAAAAAGATTGGATTTTTGTCTTTTGGTCACTGGACTCCCTCTCCGCAGTCCGGTACCCGCTCTGCCGCCGACGCGCTGTTGCAGTCCATCGATCTGGCTGTCGCAGCGGAGGAGCTTGGAGCCGATGGCGCCTATTTCCGGGTGCATCATTTTGCCCGTCAGCTCGCCTCCCCCTTCCCGCTGCTGGCTGCAATTGGCGCAAAGACCCAGCGAATCGAGATAGGTACCGGCGTTATCGACATGCGCTATGAAAATCCCCTCTATATGGCGGAGGATGCGGGTGCGGCCGATCTCATTTCGGGTGGGCGGCTTCAGTTGGGTATTAGTCGTGGATCACCGGAACAGGTCATAGATGGCTGGCGCTACTTTGGCTATGTCCCTGCCGAAGGCGAAAACGAGTCAGACATGGCGCGTCGTCATACCGAGGTGCTGCTGGATGTCCTGCGTGGAGAGGGCTTTGCGAAGCCAAATCCGCAGCCGATGTTCCCTAACCCACCTGGCCTGCTGCGCCTGGAACCCCATTCCGAAGGGTTGCGCGAGCGAATCTGGTGGGGCGCAGGATCGAATGCGACGGCGGAGTGGGCAGCGAAGCTGGGAATGAATCTGCAAAGTTCGACGTTAAAAGACGACGAGACCGGCGAGCCATTCCATATTCAACAGGCAAAACAGATTCGTGCCTACCGCGAGGCCTGGGCTGCGGCCGGCCATACTCGCACGCCGCGCGTCTCGGTTAGCCGCAGTATATTTGCCCTGATGAATCAGCAGGATCGCGCCTATTTCGGTGCCAGCCGCAACGAAAGCGACAGCGTGGGCTATCTGGATGAGAAAACCCGCGCTATTTTCGGACGCAGCTACGCCGCTGAGCCGGATAAGCTGATCGAACAGCTTAAACAGGACGAAGCCATCGCTGAAGCGGATACGTTATTACTGACCGTACCGAATCAGCTGGGCGTGGAGTATAACGTGCATGTTATTGAGTCCATACTGAAGCATGTTGCGCCGGGGATGGGCTGGCGGGATTAATATTTTAATTTTAGAGCCCCTGAAGGATACATCAGTTCAGGGGCTCTAATAATATGGTTTGATATAAACCAACTGACATATCTCAAATATTTATAGCACACACTGCCTGGACATTAGCCAAAAAACGGTATTAAGTAACGTCCGATTTAACTGGCCCAGGGAGAGGATATTATATTGTCGCCCGGCCACGTGGAGGTTTACTTACTCGCTGGCATGATATGATAAAAGAACTTGAGAGTAGTTCTAATCGCGATCACTGGTTGGCGCTTTATAGGGATGATAATGACGTTAACGACTCAACTTTTATAGAAAACGTTGAGCGAGGCGCCTTTCGCCTGGATCCGGCGGGAAGTTCGGGAATAAGTGAAGGATGTATTACATCACCCAGCCATGCTCATTATCGAATTCTCCACCATGCTCTATTAAGTTCGATGCCTGGATTAATAACGGCAGAACTTAGCGCTTTCGGTACGATACAGGTGTATTAATGAAGCCTATAGATAGCGTTTTGACAGGGGTAGGATCATTATTCCTTCTTAGCATTTTATTCTCGCTACTCTGCGCATTCATGCCAGATATTTACTTATATGATCTCTACACCAGTAAATTTGGTTTTCTGACGGAAACCGAATGGTATGACCGCTATATCACCGCTCTGATGATATTGTCATTACTCTTCACATTATTGCTTGTCTGGTTACTCTCCCATTTCTGGAAAAGAATAAAAACTGGCTAACTGGCGGGGCACACGCCCCGCCGCAATACCATAACAGACTTTCCCATTCCCCCACTTTACTTCAACTGTTATAGGTAAATTTCCCTTTTCTGCGTCTGATACTTCTCATCATCCCGCTATACCCTGTCTGCACAACGATTGACTTTGAGGTTGTGCATGTTTGGTTTAGATGCGTTTCACCTGGCAAGGATCCAGTTTGCTTTTACGGTCTCCTTCCACATTATTTTCCCGGCGATCACCATCGGGCTCGCCAGCTATCTGGCGGTTCTGGAGGGATTATGGCTAAAAACCAAAAATCCGGTCTGGCGCTCGCTTTATCATTTCTGGTCGAAGATCTTTGCCGTTAATTTTGGCATGGGCGTGGTCTCCGGCCTGGTCATGGCTTATCAGTTTGGCACTAACTGGAGCGGCTTTTCGCAGTTCGCTGGCAGTATTACCGGCCCCCTCCTCACTTATGAAGTGCTGACCGCCTTCTTCCTCGAAGCCGGTTTCCTCGGGGTGATGCTCTTTGGCTGGAAGAAAGTCGGGCCTGGACTGCACTTTTTCTCAACCTGTATGGTGGCGCTGGGCACGCTGATCTCCACCTTCTGGATCCTCGCCTCCAACAGCTGGATGCAGACGCCGCAAGGCCATGAAATCATCAACGGCGTGGTCGTTCCGGTAGACTGGTTCGCCGTCGTATTTAACCCCTCTTTCCCCTATCGCCTGCTACACATGTCGATTGCCGCCTTCCTGAGCAGCGCGCTATTCGTGGGTGCTTCGGCGGCCTGGCATCTGCTGCGCGGCAATAACACGCCGGCGATCCGCAAAATGTTCTCCATGGCACTGTGGATGACGCTCATTGTTGCTCCGCTGCAGGCCATGATTGGCGATATGCACGGTCTCAACACCCTGAAATATCAGCCTGCGAAAATAGCCGCTATCGAAGGACACTGGGAAAACCTGCCAGGCGAACCGACGCCACTGCTGCTGTTTGGTCTGCCCGATATGGAGCAGGAGCGCACCCGCTATGGTCTGGCGATCCCAGCCCTGGGCAGCCTGATCCTGACCCACAGTCTGGATAAGCAAGTTCCGGCCCTGAAAGAGTTCCCGAAAGCGGATCGTCCTAATTCCACCCTGGTGTTCTGGTCATTTCGCATCATGGCCGGGCTGGGCATGTTAATGCTCACCCTTGGTGCCGTCGCCCTGTGGCTGCGCTACCGAAAACGGCTATATCAATCCCGGCCATTCCTGTGGTTTGCCTTGCTGATGGGGCCGTCAGGCCTGATCGCCATCCTGGCCGGTTGGGTGACGACTGAGGTTGGCCGTCAACCCTGGGTGGTGTATGGCCTGCAGCGCACCGAAGATGCGGTCTCTGCACATGGCGACCTGCATATGAGCGTCAGCCTGCTGGCCTTTATCCTCGTCTACACCTCGGTGTTTGGCGTGGGTTACAGCTACATGGTACGCCTGATCAAAAAAGGGCCGCAGGATGACGAAACCTTCCCGAGCGAAACCGATGGCCGCCCCGCGCGTCCGCTTTCAGCCGCCAGTACAGCATTTGATACAAAGGAGACACCATAATGGGTATCGATCTCTCCCTGATCTGGTTTGTCATTATCGTCTTTGCCACCCTGATGTATATCGTGATGGATGGCTTTGACCTGGGGATTGGCATTCTTTTTCCCGCCGTGCGCGATCCGGACGATCGCGACGTGATGGTCAACACCGTCGCCCCGGTCTGGGATGGCAATGAAACCTGGCTGGTCCTCGGCGGTGCTGCGCTGTTTGGCGCTTTCCCGCTGGCCTACGCGGTCATCATCGATGCGCTCACCATTCCTTTGACGCTGATGCTGATCGGGTTGATTTTTCGCGGTGTGGCCTTTGAGTTTCGGTTTAAAGCGACCCCTGCCCACCGGCCGTTCTGGGATAAAGCCTTTATCGGCGGTTCGCTGCTTGCCACTTTCACCCAGGGGATTGTGGTCGGCGCGGTAATCAATGGCTTTCCGGTTACCCATCGCGCCTACAGCGGCGGCCCCTTTGACTGGTTCACCCCTTTCAATCTTTTCTGCGGTCTGGGGCTGATAGTGGCGTATGCGTTGTTAGGTGCCAGCTGGCTGGTGATGAAAAGTGAAAACCCGCTGCAGCAGCGGATGCGGAAGCTCTCCAGACGCCTGCTGATGGCGCTGCTGGGGGTGATCGCTATCATCAGTCTCTGGACCCCGCTGGCACACGCGGCCATTGCTGACCGCTGGTTTACGCTACCGAATCTTTTCTTCCTGCTGCCCGTGCCGGTGTTGGTGGCGGCGCTGAGTCTCTGGCAATGGCGCTGCCTGCATAATCCGCGCAGCCATACGCTGCCGTTCGTCCTGACCTTAGGGCTGGTCTTTCTCGGCTTCAGTGGGCTGGGGATCAGCATCTGGCCACATCTCATTCCGCCTTCCATCACCCTCTGGCAGGCCGCCGCGCCGGCGCAAAGCCAGGGCTTTATGCTGGTGGGGGCGCTACTCATTATCCCGATAATCCTTGTCTACACTTTCTGGAGCTACTACGTATTTCGTGGGAAGGTACAACCCGGGGAGGGATATCACTGATGCAGCAATCTGTCTGGAAACGCCTGTTCTGGCTGGCCGTGATCTGGGGTGGCAGCGTACTGGCACTGGCGCTGGTGGGGATGTTTTTCCGCCTGCTGATGACTGCCGCCGGATTCAAATCGCACTGAAAAAAGCCCTCTGCGGAGGGCTTTGCACGAATCCTGACAAATCCTTGCCTGGATTTGAAGAGTTGAATAATAACCTGAAGGAACTATCGGCATCATAGCCCGGAAACGTAAACCGATGGTGGCCTGATGTATACAAAAACGTTATCAATTGTGATGCTGACCTGCGCCCTCTTCTCCGGTCAGTTAATGGCCGGGCATAAAGGGCACGAGTATTATTGGGTAAAGAGTGTCGAACATCAGCTGCGTCATGAAGCCGACAGCGATGAGCTACGGGCCGTGGCACAAGAGTCTGCCGAGGGGCTGCGCGAACATCAACACTGGCAGAAGTCACGCAAACCCGACACCCATTTTCGCTAATTACACGCCCTTGCGTTTCGGCAGGGTTTTCATTAACTCGTCCGCGCTGACTGAAGCCACAATGCTGCCCGGCTGCGGCATTTTGAAGATGTGATTCTTCATTTTGCCAATCACGTGCATCTCGCAGGGGCGGCAGTCGAACTTCAGGGTCAGAACCTCGTCACCATTCACCAGCTGCATCGGGGTCGCTTTCCAGCTCTTGATATTGCCCTTCGCCTGTTTCGGGCAGAGGTTAAAGGCAAAACGCAGGCAGTGCTTGGTGATCATCACCGGCACGTCGCCCTTCTCTTCATGCGCCTCATAGGCTGCGTCAATTAGCTCAACGCCATAACGCTGATAAAATGCCCGCGCCTTGTGGTTATAGACGTTAGCCAGGAAGCTGAGATGGGTATCCGGATAGACCGGCGGCGGCACCGAGACGGGCTTACGGCTGCCGCGGGGGTAGCTTGCCAGACGCGCCGCGTCGAGCTTATCTGCCGTCTCACGGCGGAACTGGTTCAGCAAGCTGTTAGGCACAAAAAGGGCATCCGCCAGGTTAATCTCGATATTGCGCGCGTAGTAGATAGTCTGGCCCAGTTTCGCCACGCCATCCTTAAGGTTGCTCAGCGCCTTCTCGCGATGGGTTGCCACATCGAACTGTCCGTCCAGCGTATGGGTAACGGTCACCCCCTCTTCGCTGGTCATAGTCAGAATCAGCTGTTCTTCCCAGCCGCCCAGTTCAATATCCACCGCCACGCGGCGCTCGCTGGAAGTTTTCAGCAGCGCCTGCTGCCAGTTATGGTCCAGGTTGCGGTTTAACGGGGTATTCGGGCGGATTTTGTGCAGATCGGCGGGCATCTCATTCGGCCAGACGCGATAGCGGTTTTCACCCGTTTTTTCCACCGTATTGGCGCGAAAGCCCACGACTTCACGTTTGATCATCACATTCAGACCATCACCGTTCGCCAGCGGCTCGGTCACTTCCACGTCCAGGTGTTGTTTCGATACCTTCAGCACTTCGCCCACCGGCAGGCCGATAAATTTCGGCGAGTCAAATGCGCCGATATCACCTTTGCGCGCATTCACGAAGTAGTCTGTGCTACCGCGGTGGAACGTCTTATCGGTAGAAGGAATAAAGAAGTGCTCGGTACGGCCGGACGAGGCGCGCGCCAGATCGCCGCGATCGTCAATAATGGCGTCGAGCATCTGACGATAGTGCGCGGTGATATTCTTAACGTAGCTCATGTCTTTGTAGCGCCCTTCAATTTTGAAGGAGCGCACCCCCGCGTCGATCAGCGCCGCCAGGTTTGCCGTCTGGTCGTTATCTTTCATCGACAGCAGATGCTTTTCAAAGGCAACGACGCGCCCCTGATCGTCTTTCAGGGTATACGGCAGGCGGCAGGCTTGCGAGCAGTCACCCCGGTTGGCGCTGCGCCCGGTCTGCGCGTGGGAGATGTTGCACTGACCCGAATAGGCCACGCACAGGGCACCGTGAATAAAGAATTCAATGGTGGCGTCGGTGGCCTGGTAGATCTCACGAATCTGATTCAGGTTCAGTTCACGCGCCAGAACAATCTGGCTAAAGCCGGCATCAGAGAGAAATTTCGCTTTTTCGACGCTACGGATGTCGCACTGGGTACTGGCATGCAGTTCAATCGGCGGAATATCCAGTTCCATTACGCCCATATCCTGCACGATCAGCGCATCCACGCCGGTCTGGTACAGGTCGGCGATCATGCGTTGCGCCGGCTCCAGCTCATCATCATGAAGTATGGTGTTCAGGGTCACAAACACCTTCGCCCCGTAGCGATGGGCGAATGGCACCAACTCGGCGATATCGCGCAGGCTGTTGCTGGCATTATGGCGAGCGCCAAAACCCGGGCCGCCGATATAGACCGCATCGGCACCGTGAAGAATCGCTTCACGGGCAATAGCGGCGTCACGAGCCGGGCTCAAAAGTTCAAGATGATGGGATTGCAGGCGCATACTTCGTCGTTATCCGTTATGGTCAAAATGGCGGCTATTGTAGTCAGAAGTCTGCGGCAACGGAATCGTTTTGCGTAGGTTTAGCGGGGATAATGGATAAGCGAGTGAAAGTGCACCTGCTGCTCGCTGCTGTTGCGGTAGGCGTGCGGTTTATCGCCCGCAAAACGGACGCCGGTATCCGAGAGAATACGCCGCCATTCGCCGTCGATTTTCATCTCCAGCTCGCCGCTGATCACCACAACATGCTCCACTACGCCCGCCTCATGCGGCGTGGATTCACTGCAGGCACCCGGGGCCAGGGTGATGGAAAAGTGGTCATATTTCAGTTCATCATCCCAGGGAAACAACGGTTTAATCACCATCGCCTGCTGCTGAGGGTCGAATACCGGCTGCGCTTCGGCCTCCGGGCTAATAAAAGTCGAAAACGGGACATTCAGGCCGGTGGCGATTTTCCACAAAGTCGAGACCGTCGGACTGGATTCGTTGCGCTCCACCTGACCGAGCATCGCCTTCGACACGCCAGTCTCTTCCGCCAGCCTGGAGAGACTCCAGCCTCGCGCCTGGCGTAATGTTTTCAGTGTTGTAGCAAGATGTTGCGTGATGTCCATAACCCCTCCCGTTGGCCCGAGTGTACCACTTGTATGCTATAGCGCACAGTGATACATTCCTCGTATGCTATAACGCACAAGGAGCCGCTATGCGGGCCGTTTCCCTCACTTTTCCCACGGTGTTATCCGGCTTCGTTGCCGTGCTGGTCGGCTATGCCAGCTCTGCCGCCATCATCTGGCAGGCAGCTGCGGCGGCGGGGGCAACGCCAACACAAATCGCAGGCTGGATGACCGCACTGGGAATGGGGATGGGGATCAGCACCCTGCTCCTCTCGTGGTGGTATAAAGCCCCGGTGCTGACCGCCTGGTCGACTCCGGGCGCCGCGCTGCTGGCGACCAGCCTGCAGGGGGTGACTTTAGCGGAAACCATCGGCATATTTATCTTTGCCAATGCGCTCATCTTACTCTGCGGTGTCACTGGATTATTTGCCCGCCTGATGAAAATCATCCCCCACTCGCTGGCCGCCGCCATGCTGGCCGGGGTCTTGCTGCGCTTTGGCCTGCAGGCGTTCAGCAATATGGACGGGCATCTGGTGCTCTGTGGCAGCATGTTGCTGGCGTGGCTGGCGGCAAAGGCGGTGGCCCCACGCTATGCCATTGTCGCTACGCTGCTGGTGGGCGCAGCGGTGGCAGGTCTTAATGGTGACGTTGTCACAGAAAAGTTAACCCTGACGCTGGTGATGCCCCAGTTCATTGCCCCCTCTTTCACGTTGACAACCTTGATCAGCATCGGCATCCCTTTTTTCCTTGTGACCATGGCCTCTCAGAACGCGCCGGGGTTCGCCACCCTGAAAGCATCAGGATACCCGGTTGCCGTCTCGCCGCTCATCATCGCCACCGGCGGCCTGGCGTTGCTGCTCGCACCCTTGGGAGTCTACTCGATTTGCATTGCCGCGATCACCGCCGCGATCTGTCAAAGTCCGGATGCCCATCCCGATCCTGACAAACGCTGGCTGGCCGCCGCTGCCGCAGGCGTTTTTTATCTGCTGGCGGGAGTGTTCGGCGGGTCGATCACCGGCGTCATGGCGGCGCTGCCGCTAAGCTGGATCCAGACGCTGGCTGGGCTGGCGCTGCTGGGCACCATTAGCGGGAGCCTCTATCAGGCCCTGCACAATGAGCGGGAACGTGATGCGGCTATCGTGACCTTTCTGCTAACGGCAAGCGGCGTCACGCTGGGCGGTATTGGTTCGGCGTTCTGGGGGCTGGCGGCAGGCGGGGTGTGTTATCTGGTGCTGTTACGCCTGCGCCGCGCGTAGCTGCGAGGGCGTCATTCCCATTACGCTGCGAAAGCGATTACTGAAGTGGCTTGCAGAGCTAAAACCGCAGGCCAGCGCAATCTCCGTCAGGGGAAGCTGGGTAGAAGTGACCAGCCTTCTGGCCTTATCCATCCGGCGCTGCATCACGTACTGATGCGGTGCCATCTGCATCGACTGGCGGAACATGCGCGCGAAGTGGTACTCACTCAGGCTCGCCTGGGTAGCCAGATCCGCAAGAGTTAATGCGGCAGCCAGGTTCTCTTCAATATAACTGAGTACATTGCGCAGCGTAAAAGGTGATAACCCCCCGGTGACGGTGGGGAGCCGCCACTGCACATTGCTGTAATGCTGTACCAGATGGGTGAGCAACAGCGTGGAGGCGCTGCTCAGGGTTAGCTGATTCGCCTTTTGCCCCCAGTCGCAGCCCAGAATGAAGTGGCGATAGAGCGCGGTAATTTTTTCGTCGTCACCAAACAGGTTTTCATCCAGGGTAAAGCCATACGGACTTTTGTCCCAGATCTTTTCACCCACCTCGCGCAGATGGGCATCGGTGCAATACAGATGCACAAAAGATAAGTCATCGCGAATATCCCAGCTCGACTCACTCTCTTTTGGCATCAGGCAAAAGCGGTCCGGCCCGCCGCCGTTTTTCCACCCGGCCGAGGTTTTATGGTAACTCTCGTAGCCGTCGGCCACATACAAACTCAGAGTGTGGTGATCGCAATACTGGGTGATGGTATCGCGTTTGTTGGACCAGGCCGCCAGTTGGATCCCCGAATTGAGCGCAACAGCGTTATGCAGCACCGCTTTATGTCTGCGCAGATTTTCAAAGGCACCGTACATCTCAGCCATATCGCCCAACACTCCCGTTAACCAGAGCTCATCAGTTTAAAAAGAACGTTGTACCAGTGCCACCCCTCACTTCGCTATGGCGATAAAAAAGCGCAAGAATTTGCAAGTTCTGCGCAAGACGGTGCAAGCCGCCCAGGACCGCAAGACGCATACTCAGGCCATTACAGACAACGAAGAGAGCCATTGATGTCAGGCTCGGAGAGAGAATATGAACGCACTATTATACGGTCTGGTGGTCATCATTTGGGGAACAACCTGGATTGCGATCTATTTACAGCAAGGGCCCGTTGCGGCACCCGTCTCTATTTTTTGGCGCTTTGCCGTCGCGACCGCTACCATCATGCTCGTTTTGCTGGCGCTGCGACGCCTGCGTAAAATTCACCTGCGCGACCACCTGTTCTGTCTATTACAGGGCTGCTGCGTCTTTTGTTTTAATTTCTGGTGTTTCTATACCGCCGCCTCCTATATCAATACCGGCCTGGAGTCGGTCATTTTCTCAATGGCGGTACTCTATAACGCGCTGAATAGTTTTTTGTTTTTTGGTCAGCGCCCGCCTGCACGCTTTTACCTGGCGGCGGCGATGGGCCTGCTCGGTATTATCACCCTCTTCTGGAGCGATCTCATCGCCAGCGGCTGGAATGCAGGTCTCCTCTTCGGTATCGCCTTGTCGGCGCTGGGTACCTACGGTTTCTCGCTGGGGAATATGATCAGCTTACGTCATCAGCGTAACGGGCTCGAGACCATGACCACCAACGCCTGGGCGATGCTGTATGGCACACTGGTTATGGGCGCGATTGCACTCATTCGCGGGGATAGCTTCGCACCCGAGTGGACCCTGAGCTATATGGGCGCGCTGCTCTATCTGGCGCTGTTTGGCTCGGTGATTGCCTTTGGTGCCTATTTCACTCTGGTTGGGCGTATTGGCGCGGGCAAAGCGGCTTACAGCACCTTGCTGTTCCCGCTGGTGGCATTGTCATTTTCAACGGTTTATGAGGGATATGTCTGGCATGCCAATGCGATTGCGGGCTTACTGTTGATCTTAACCGGAAACCTGGTGATGTTTGCGAAACCAGAAACCTGGTTCAGACGCCCACGGCTGGCGTAAAAATTCCGGCCTGCGTGCAGGCCGGAAGAGAGGCATTATTTCATCGTTTTGTGGACATCAAACATGGTGGCGTCTGTCGCCATGTCGTCCACCACCTGTTTCAACGTCGCCAGCGTCATTGGCGACTTCTCATTATTGAGCTCTTTACCCTCGCCCATACGCACTACCTTAATGACCGGTTTATTGGTCTGCGCGTCAATCAGCTCGCCTTCAAAGAAGAGATGCGTATCCATGGTGCGGTGGCCGCTGGCAATTTGCGTACCGGCAATCACCAGCGCCACAGGGACCACTTCATAGAACTGCAGCCCCTCTTTCTGCGAGCTAACACCGGTAATGGCGCCGCGGAAGATCAGACTATGCGGCCCGGGGGTGGTCACAATAGGTTTCCGTTGTCCAATCGCCGTTTTCATTTTGGTATTGGTATACGCCAGAATATCATCCAGCGTGCGTTGACCTACCTGCGTGGTGGGTTTTGGCGTTGGATAATAGGTAATTGGCGTCCAGATAATGCTGTCATATTTAGATTCGTCGTAAGCAGGATCGACCCAGCGCAGGGTGGGTTTACCCGACGCGGAGGTGGTTTGCTTAAGGCCGGAGTAGTCTTTTAAAAAGCCTGAATATTGATTAGGTTCTGCCACTTTCGATGCACAACCCGCCAACATGAGCAGGCCAGAGAGCGCTGCAACTTTGAATAAAGTTTTGGTACGCATAATGGGTATGTCCCTGTGGATTGTAGATATGCATTTCAAGTTATAGCAAAACTATTAATCACGCGTTGTGACAAAAAAGGTGGACGGAATATATTTCGGAAAAAAACTGCCCGCCAGGGCAACAGGCAGCTTTTTTGGGTTATTTAATATCTACTTGCCAGAATAAATGTTTGCCGAAAGGATCAATTTCGTAACCTGTAACCTCTTTACGTACGGGTTCGAATATTGTTGAGTGGGCAATCATGACCGCAGGCATCTGGTCGTGCATCATCTGTTGCGCCTCTTGATACAGCGCCGCGCGTTTACCCTGATCGGTAATCGATTTTGCTTCAGCAATGATTTTATCAAAGGGCTGATAACACCATTTCGCCGAGTTCGATCCCCCGTTTGCAGAGGTACAGGTAAAGAGTGGCCCGAAGAAGTTATCCGGATCGCCGGTCGCGGTGGTCCAGCCCATCAGCGCCGCCTGATGTTCTCCGCTCTTCACCCGCTTCAGGTATTCGCCCCATTCGTAAGTGACGATTTTGGTCTGCACGCCAATTTTCGCCCAGTCGGCCTGAATCATTTCGGCCATCCGTTTCGCATTCGGGTTATAGGGGCGCTGTACCGGCATGGCCCACAAATCGATAGTCACACCGTTAGCAAAGCCAGCCTCTTTCAGAAGCGCCTTCGCTTTTTCAGGGTCATAGTCGTAATCTTTCAGTTCACTATCTGCGCTCCAGACGCCCGGCGGCAGCAGATTTTTCGCGGCGGTGCCGGTACCGTGGAAGACCGCGTCGATAACCGCCGGTTTGTTGATCGCCATGGCCAGCGCCTGACGCACCTTCAGATTATCCAGCGGCGCTTTTTGCGTATTGAAGGCCAGGAAGCCGGTATTCAGCCCCGCCTTACTCATCAGGTTAAGATCTTTGTTGGCTTTCATTCGCGGCAGGTCGGCGGGGTTCGGGAAAGGCATCACCTGACACTCGCCCTTTTCCAGTTTTGCGAACCGCACCGAGGCATCCGGAGTGATGCTAAAGATCAATCGATCGAGCTTCGCTTTACCCTGCCAGTATTCCGGGAAGGCAGTGAACAGAATGCGGGAGTCTTTCTGGTACTGCGCCAGTTTAAACGGCCCGGTACCGATTGGATTCATATCGACCTTCTCAGGGGTACCGGCTTTTAACATCGCATCGGCATACTCTGCCGACAAGATTGAGGCGAAATACCAGGCCAGATCGGCTACAAACGGCGCTTCCGGGTGCGCCAGGGTAAAGCGCACAGTGTTATCGTCAACGCGATCGATGGCGGTAATCAGCGTGCCAAATTCCAGACTTTCAAAGTTGGAATAGCTGCCGTTAGAGACGTTGTGATAGGGATGTTTCGCATCTTTTTGCCGCATGAATGAAAAAATCACGTCATCCGCATTAAAGTCGCGCGTTGGGGTAAAGAATTTGTTGCTCTGGAATTTCACCCCTTTGCGTAAATGGAAGGTGTAGACCTTGCCATCATCGCTCACGTCCCAGCTTTCAGCGAGGCTCGGTACCAGCTCGGTGGTACCGGGTTTGAAATCGACCAGACGGTTATAGACCGGCACCGCGCTGGCGTCCACGCTGGTACCCGAGGTATAGAGTTGCGGATTAAAGTTCTCAGGAGAGCCTTCAGAACAGTAAACCAGCGTTTTGGCGGCAACGGTGGAACTGACCGTCAGCGCGGCCAGGGCCAGAGCTAAAGTTGTGAGCTTGCTTTTCATCACGTTTTCCTGTCTTTTAATTCGACGGCTAATCATTCTTTTGCCATTTCATAAATAACATTAAAGTGACCATGCAAACACCTGATAATACGAATAAAGAAGGATTCACTATGGCTTCGACGCTATCCAGACAATTAACCCATCGCTTTTTTCGCTATCTCGCCATCACCAGCCAGAGCGATGCTCAAATAAAAACCCTCCCCTCTACGCCAGGCCAACATGACATGGCGCGCGAACTGGCGAAGGAGCTGGAATCACTGGGTCTGGATGAGATTGTGATCGATGAATTTGCTACCGTTACCGCGGTAAAAAAAGGGAATGTGCCAGGCGCTCCGCGCATTGGTTTTATTACCCATATTGATACTGTAGACGTCGGATTATCACCGGATATTCATCCACAAATATTAACCTTTAAAGGTGAAGATCTCTGTCTGAATAAAGAGAAAGATATTTGGCTGCGGGTCGATGAGCATCCTGAAATACGGGCTTACCCGAATGAAGAGATTATTTTTAGCGACGGCACCAGCGTGCTGGGGGCAGATAATAAAGCCGCCGTCACCGTGGTGATGACTCTGCTGGAGAACCTTACCGCTGAACATGCGCATGGCGATATCGTGGTCGCCTTCGTGCCGGATGAAGAGATTGGACTATTAGGGGCCAAAGCCCTGGATTTGAAACGCTTCGACGTGGATTTCGCCTGGACTATAGACTGCTGCGAGATCGGCGAGATCGTCTACGAGAACTTTAACGCCGCCACGGCGGAAATCCGCTTTACCGGCGTGACCGCGCATCCGATGTCGGCGAAGGGGGTGCTGGTGAACCCGCTGCTGATGGCCATGGATTACATCAACCATTTCGATCGCCAGCAAACGCCAGAGTGCACCGAAGGACGGGAAGGTTACATCTGGTTCCAGGGGATGCAGGCCGGACAGAACGAAGCCATTCTGAAGGCGAATATCCGCGACTTCGACCAGCAGAGCTTTGCTGCTCGTAAGGCGCAGATTGCCGACGTAGCCGAGAAAATTGCGGCTCAACACCCCACCGCACGGGTGAGCTGGCATATCGAAGAGACCTACAGCAATATCAGCAATGCGTTGGGTGACGACCGTCGCGCCATTGACTTGATGTTTGCGGCGATGGAGAGCCTGGGCATTACGCCGAAACCGACGCCAATGCGGGGCGGTACCGACGGGGCTGCACTCTCCGCCAAAGGGCTGCTGACCCCGAACTTCTTCACCGGTGCGCATAACTTCCACTCGAAGTTCGAGTTCTTGCCGCTGTCGTCGTTCGAGGCCTCTTACAACACGGCGCTGCAAATCTGCCTGATGGCGGCCCGTTAAGCCGGTTTGCGCGCCAGCATAGTAGTAAAACGCAATTTAATGCGATTCCCCTCGGCGTCGGTGCGGTGTAGCTCACCGACGTCTTCGTTATATTTCAGCAGATCCCAGCCCGCATAATACGCACTCAGCTCCCCGCTTTTAAAGGCAAACGGGAAGCCCACCGTGCAGGGGTAATCGTCGGTGTCCATCGCGGCCACGATCAGGTTGTACCCACCCGGTTTGGTGCACTCCTGCATGTTGGCAATCAAGCCCGGTATGGTCTTCGCTTCGAGGAACATCATCACCACGGTTGAGAGGATAAAATCGTATTCGCCGTCAAAGCGCAGGGTGTTGAGATCCTTGATGGCCGTCTGCAGCGTTGTGATGCCCTCTTTGGCTTTAATGCTTTCGATGTTGCTAATGCCGGCCGGATTTTTGTCCCAGGCGGTGACATCGAAACCGTTCGCAGCCAGGTAAAGGCTATTGCGTCCGTTACCACAGCCGAGGTCGAGTGTTTTACCCGGTTTGACAATCCCGGCGCTGTACAGCACCTCGGAATGGGTGCGGGTCAGGCCATATTTTTCGGTGAAGTAGTTCTCATCAATCACAGTCATTTTTTTTCCTCAGTCTGCATCAGTAAGGCTTTGTCTGTACGAACTAACAGCTTGCCCTGCATCAGCAGAATAAATGTGCGTACCAGTAACAGCGCGATAATCGCGTTGGTGAAAATAAACAGCGGAATAGCAATAACGTGGAACAATCCGGTACTACTGCTCTGCCCCAGATGCAGGCCGATAGTGGCGAGCGCCGAGACGCCGAACGAGAAGCTCCAGAACGAGGCATTAAAGGGTTGCGACAAGTACCAGGGCATCAGGCGCAGCATAAACAGCAGTTGCAGCAGGCCGTAGCCGAACAACATTTTGGCAAAGGTATCCGCTTCGCCGCCGTTCACGCTAAACCAGGCGCTACAGGCCACCAGCGCGGGGGCAAGCTGGATGCCAAGCGAAGTGCGTAGCGCCTGGGGCAGCTCTCCGGCGCTGCGCAGGCGTTGCAAAATGACCGGCTCAAGACTCAGCCACGAGAAGACACCTGCCCCCAAAAACAGCAGCCCGGCATCGTGAAAACCCAGGGCTCCGCAGCCCATCGCGCTGATGAAGTTATTGGCCACCGTGGGCAGATACAGCCCCGGCGTGGTGGCCTCCTCCGGATGGCGTCCGCGCCACAACCCGGCGCTCTGCCAGGCGGCGTAGCTGAGTTGCACCACTACACCGATGCTAAACAGCACCAGCGCCAACGGGCGATACCAGGGCACCACACCAATTGACACCAGTAGCGTAGTGGCGGGAAAGAGGCTGACGAAACTGCTCATCACCGGATGGCGCATCTCCGTCAGCACGCTTTGCGGGAAGCGCACCGCACGGGTCATAAACGCCACCGTCAGCAGCAGCCAGAGGGTTATCGCCAGCCCCACGAGGATCTCCCCCGGCCAGCGCGTTACAGGCCAGATTGTTCCGGCATAACGCCAGGCGAAACCCATGCCGATGATCCCCAGCACCATGCCGTAATAGCCGGAGGGTAAGTTAAGAACTTGTTCAGATTTGTTAGTTTTATACATTTATTTTAAATTATAAAGTATATTTGAAATGCTATTTTAAGGGGTTTCATTTGTGGATGCCACTCTTTCGATCAACGTAAAGTTTGCTACGTTTAGTAAAGAGAACAACTGCGGAAACCCTGATGAATAAATACCGCCTTAGCCATGAAACGCGCCTGCACCATTGGCATGACGGCGACCACAAATCGTCCGTGACGCTCCGCCAGCTGATCGCCACCCGGGATTTTGCCGACGTCCCCTGCGGCAGCCGTGGCGGCTGGGTTGAGGACGAGTCAGCCTTATCGCAAGAGGGAGATTGCTGGCTCTACGACCAGAACAGCGTGGTATTTGCCGGGGCACAAGTCACCGGCAACGCGCGGATCACTCAGCCTTGTGTGATCAGCCATCACGCCCGCATTGGGGACAACGTCTGGGTTGATAGCGCAGAGGTCAGCCACGGTGCCCGCCTGTGTGACAACGTCACGGTCCAGGCATCCGTAGTGCGCGGCGAATGTCATCTCTACGGTAATGCGCGCATTCTGCATAACAGCGTCGTCATAGCCGCCAAAGGGTTAACTCCGGATCGGGATCTGATTCTGCAAATCTACGGCAACGCCACGGTCAGCGAGTCGCGCGTGGTACATCAGGCGCAGATCTACGGCAATGCTATTGTGAACTGGGCGTTTATTGAGCATCGCGCTGAGGTCTTCGACAATGCGCTGCTGGAAGGCAATGAGCTGAATAACGTCTGGGTATGTGACTGCGCCAAAGTCTACGGCAATGCGCGCCTGCGCGCCGGGCGCGAGGAGGATGCCATCCCCACCCTGCGTTACAGCTCCCAGGTGGCGGAAAATGCGCTCGTGGAAGGCAACTGCGTCATTAAACATCATGTGCTGATTGGCGGCGAGGCGTGGCTAAGTGGCGGGCCGATTCTTATTGATGACAAGGTGGTGATTCAGGGGCGCGCGCGCATCCGTGGCGAAGTGCTGATCGAGCATCATATTGATATTACCGACGATGCAGTGATCGAGGCCCTGGATGGCGAGGCCATTCATCTACGCGGCGCGAAGGTGATTAACGGCGCGCAGCGTATTATCCGCACACCGCTGCTGGGGGCCTTATAGTTCGACAATCCGGGCGTAGATATTCTGGTCGTCGTAGTGCCCGTTGAGAAACTCAGCCTGTTTCAGGCACCCTTCCAGCTCAAAGCCATTGGCCAGCGCCACGCGATTGCTGGCCGCGTTCGCCACGCGACATTTGATGACGAAACGGCGAATCTCTTTACGTTCAGCGTAATAGCGGATAAAGCCCTGCAACGCCTGCGAGAGGATCCCCTGCCCCTGATGCGCCTCATCCAGCCAGTAGCCGATATACCCGGTTTTGTTCAGTGGCTCGATGGCGTTAAACGACAGCACCCCCACCAGCACGTTATCGAGAAAGATCAGGAACATTTTGGCGTAACCGCGCTGATGCAGCATCTGGTTACTCTGGATATTTTTTAGCGAATCTTCTGCACTCCCCACATATTGCGGCCACTCCAGAAACTGCTGCAGCCAGTCGCGATTTTTAATCACCAGGTTATACAGCTCAGCGGCGTGACTTTCCTCTACCGCGCGCAGTTCAAGCGAGGAGGAAATGGGGATAATTTCAGGGGGGATAGCGGTCATAGGGCCTACGTTTTGTGGATTTACGTGGCGTCAGTCTACTGAACCATGACCACGGCGGCTACGCCCAGGATTGAGGGTTTACGGCCCCTCCCGGTCAGAGAGGGGCTTCATCCTTTAGCGCATTACGCGGTCATCCACGTAGTTACGCTTGTCCGGCGCCGGCGGGAAGTATTGATACAGCCAGGTTTCGCTGATTGCATCCCCCTGGCAGCGCAGGAACATGCGCATTTCAACCGGATCGGTCGAGTCGTCGGTGGGATACCAGTCGAACAGAATGCGGTAGCCATCGAAGGGCTCGACGTAGAGGATCTCAACCTGCTTCGCTTCGCCGTTAGAGAGGGTAATGACCGGCTCGATCCCCTTTGGCGCGGCCGCTTTCAGGTCGCCGCCGATAAAGTCGATGGCGAAACGGCGGGCCCAGACTTTCGGGTAGTGCTCACCGGGTGCCCAGCCTTCCGGGAAGCCCCCCATGCCGGTACGGGTGGCAAACACGTTGGCCAGTGGTGAACGCACCGGAGGTTTGGCGCTCCAGTGCAGACGATACTGGAACTCCAGTTCATCCCCCGCCTTCACCGGTTTTTCGGGCTGCCAGAAGCAGACCACGTTATCCAGGGTCTCGCCGGTGGTGGGGATCTCCATCAGGCCTACGGCTCCTTTGCCCCACTTGTTCAGCGGCTCCACCCACAGACTTGGACGCTTGTTATACCAGCCCATAATGTCCTGATAATGCGAGAAGTCGCGATCCAGCTGCAGCAGACCAAAACCTTTTGGGTTCTTATCCTGGAAGGCATTGAACTGCAGCTTTTGTGGGTTATTCAGCGGACGGCATACCCACTCACCGTTACCGCGCCACATGGCCAGACGGTCGGAGTCGTGGATCTGCGGATGGATGGTGTCGCACATGCGGCGCTCATTGTTGCCGCAGGCAAACATACTGGTCATCGGCGAAATACCGAGCTGTTTAATGTCTTTGCGGGCGAAGAGATGGTTATCCACCTCCATAACCACCCGATCGTTCTCGCAGTGGATCACGAACTTATAAGCGCCGGTTACGCTCGGGCTGTCGAGCAGCGTATAGACCGTAAAGGTGGTATCACCCGGTTTGACCGTTTCGAACCAGAACGAGGTAAAGTCCGGGAACTCTTCCGGCGAATCGGTGAAGGTATCGATGGCGAGGCCACGGGCGGACAAACCGTACTGATAGGTGTCATCCACCGCGCGGAAGTAGCTCGCCCCCAGGAAGGAGACGATATCCCGACGTGCCAGCTCGGGCGCTTTAAAGGCACGGAAGCCCGCAAAGCCTAAATCGCTCTGCCCTTCCAGCTGCCGTGTGTCCACGCCCGCGTCGTGATAGTTAAACAGTTCCGGACGGAAGTGGATTTCGCGCGCCTGGGAGGTGGCGGAGTCCAGAGAGAACATCCGCACGCGACGGCGGAAACCCATCCCGACGTGGAAAAACTGCACGTCCAGTTCACGATTATCGATGTTATTCCACAGGGAGTGTTTTGCATCATACTGAATGCTGTTGTAGGCCTGCGGCGTGAGGGTCGCCAGGGTTTCAGGCAGCGCACGCGGTGCGCCTCCCCAGGGTTTTTGCGCCAGGTCGTGGGCCATAGACTGCAACACTGAGAAGTCGAAGCGACGGCTCAGACCGTCGGCAATATCCGATTCAGCTGCGTTAGCTGCGCGGGAGAACAGCGCCGCAAAACCCGATGTGCCGCTAAGCGCGGCGACCGCCAGTGAGCCTTGTAAAAAACGTCTGCGATTCATGCCTGGAAAAACGTCCTTATGGTCGTGGATGTGAGTTTCGCGTTGATCGAAACGACGGCAAAAAAGAGCACCCTTAGAGGGGCACAGCCTAAACAAAAACGGTTAATAATCCAATTGTTGGTCGGTGTTTATCTGAACAAAGCGAGAAATATTTTCTGTCGAGGGGAAAAGGCTGAATCGGAGGTAAAGTTACGTATAAAAAGGACCCCTGCCTGACATCATCAGCAGGGGCCAGTATGGCGCACTATTATTTTACGCTGACATCGATACCCGGGAAGTACTTCTGGGCCAGTTTATCGATCGTTCCATCAGCGCGGACTTTATCGATAGCCGCATCGAGCTGCTTTCTGGACGCTTCATCCCCTTTTCGCAACCCAAAGCCGATACCACTGCCGAGAATCGTGTCGTCAGACACGGGTTTGCCAATAAAACCAAACCCTTTACCCTGCGGCTTGCTAAGGAAACCTGCCTGCCCGGCCGCCGACATCACCAACGAAGCGTCAATGCGGCCATTCAGCAGGTCACCCCATGCCATATTCTGATCTTTATAAGACACCACGGTGACACCGTGCTTCTCCCAGTGCTCTTTCGCGTAGGTTTCCTGAATAGAACCCTGCAGTACGCCAATGGTTTTTCCTTTCAGCCCGGCCGGGGTGGCATCCACCGCCATCCCCGATTTGCCCACCAACTGGGAGGGAATACGGTAGATGGGCTGCGTGAAGTCGATGCTTTCACGACGCTTTTCAGTAATGTTCATTGCCGAGTTAATGGCATCAAACTTTTTCGCCACCAGCCCAGGGATGAGCGCGTCAAACGACGTCTCCACCCAGCTGCACTTCAGCGCAGCGGCGGCACAGATGGCGTTACCCAGATCGATATCAAACCCTTCCAGTTCGCCTGAGGCATTGCGGCTTTCAAACGGCGGATATTCCGCTTCGACCCCGTAACGTAATTCGGTGGCGGCAAAGGTGGAGAAAGAACAGAGCAATCCCAGGCCGACGACGAACGCATTTATTTTCATACCCGTACTCCTTAGCGTGGTTTAACCTGGCATAGCGCCTGCGCACCTGCCCGTAATGTGGCCTCATCTTTCGCGAAAGAGAGACGAATCAGTTTGTTATCTGTACCATCCGTATAAAACGCCGACAGGGGAATGGTCGCGACGCCACAATCGACAATCAGCCGTTTCACCATCTCGATGTCGCGTTCATCGCTAAAGTGGCTGTAATCCGCCAGCAGGAAGAACGAACCGGCGCTCGGCAGCAGACGGAAAGGCGAGTCCGCCAGCAGGCTCACCAGCAGGTCGCGCTTACGCTGATAGAAAGCCGCCAGCGAGAGCCAGGTCTGCGGATCGGCCATGTGCTCGGCAAACGCGTACTGCATAGGAGTATCGGCAGAAAACATTAAAAATTGATGGACCTTGCAGATCTCATCCATCAATTCTGCCGGGGCCACACAATAGCCTACGCGCCAGCCGGTGACGTGGTAGGTCTTGCCAAATGACGAAATAATGACGCTCCGCTCCGCCAACTGCGGATGCGTCGCCATGCCATGATGCGGCACGCCGTCAAAGACCACATGCTCATACACTTCGTCGGAAAGAATGATGATATCGGTGTTGCGCGTCAGCGTTGCCAGCTGCGTCAGGTCATCCGCCGAAAAGACCTGCCCGCTCGGGTTGTGGGGTGTATTGATGATGATCATTCGGGTGCGGGACGTAATGGCGGCCCGCACTTCATCCCAGTTGACGGCAAAATCTGGCACCGTCAGCTTGATGGCGACCGGTGTCGCCCCCTGCAAACGGACAATCGGCGCGTAACTGTCAAACGAGGGCTCGAAATAGATCACCTCATCCCCGGGATGCACCAGACCGCTGATGGCAGAGTAAAGCCCTTCGCTGGCGCTGGCGGTGACCAGTACTTCCCTTTCGGCATCGTAGCGGGTGCCATACAGACCTTCGATTTTATCGGCGATGCGGGTTTTCAGCGCCGCCAGGCCGGTCATCGCCGCATACTGATTGCGATCGGCCTCCATCGCGCGGGTTACGCCGGCGATCAGTTTAGGATCGCAGGAGAAGTTCGGGGCGCCCTGAGAGAGGTTGATGGCGTTATGCTGCGCCGAAAGCTGACCGATAACGGTAAAGATAGTGGTGCCCACATCCGGCAGTTTGGAACGGGTCTGGATTGGCGTGCGTAGAGTCATCGGTAGTCCTTTCTCGTGGAGAGTGCATAACTATTCAATCTGAAGCGGATTGCGGCGACAATCGAATTGTTGTCATAATAGCCATGAGAAAAAAACATACCTGGAGGCGCTATGGCGCGTCGTACTTTTCCGCTAAACGCCGTCGAGACCTTCCTGGTCACCGCCCGGCATCTCAATTTGACCCATGCGGCGAAAGAGTTATGTCTGACCCAGGGGGCGGTGAGTCGAAAGATTGCCGCCCTGGAAAACTGGTTTGGCTTTCCCCTCTTTGAGCGCCACGCCCGCGGCCTGCGGCTATCTTCCCAGGGCAGCGCTCTGCTGCCGGATCTGCGCAGCGCCTTCGAGCACTTCCTGACGGTGGCCGACCAGGCGCGCGCCCAACAGACGGTGGTGCGTCTGAAGGCGCCGACCTGTGCCATGCGCTGGCTCATACCCCGCCTGATTGAGGTGGAGCACCAGCAGCCTGAGCTGCAAATCGCCCTGACCACGACCATCGATCACAGCGTGAACTTCAAAACAGAGTCCTATGACGCAGCGATTGTCTTTGGTGCCCAGCTGAGCGCAGGCGATCTGCTGTTCGAAGAGGCGTTAACGCCGGTGGTCAGCCCGTTGCGAGAGGGTACCGACGTCGAAAACCTGACCTTTTTACACCCGACCCGGGATAACACCGACTGGTCATTGTGGCTGGAAAAACAGGGTATGCCGCCCCCTGCCATGCACAAAAATCAACACTTCGACACCATGGACCTGGCGATTACCGCCGCGATTCAGGGGCTGGGAGTGGCGATTGCCGATGAGACGCTGGTGGCAGAAGATCTCCGCACCGGACGGCTGCTGCGGCCCTACTCCAGCAGCGTCAAGACCGGTGCGAGTTATCGTCTGGTATTGCGAGAATCACCTGACAAAGCGATGGCGCTGACGGCGTTTCGCGCCTGTCTGCTTAATCGAGGCTGACATGGTGTTTCATCACCCGCTTAAATAGCGCCAGTCGGGCGCGCATAAAGCGGGTCTCAAGCTTAAATCCTGCATTTTTATTCAAACCAATGCGTAGCAAGACGTCCCGCCCTTTAATGCAGGCAGGCCAGCGAATGGCTCCATTCAGCGTGGCACAGTCCCGGCCGGCGTGGCGGGCGAAATTGACCCAGTAATCCGCGACCCTGGCCGAAAAAGCGAGATCGCGTTCATTAACATACTCCCGCGCCGGCTCGGCCAGCGTTAGGGTATCAAACACGTAAGGCACCTCATTACCGTGCCAGGCGCCGTTGGCGTAGGTGTCATGCTCTGCTTCCGCCACGTAATCAAACCAGTAGCGCCAGCAGGGCTCGCCGACCCGCTGCTGCGCCTGCATCACCACATAGCCCAGCGTAGTAAAAGCCATATCACGACAGACCTCGCGCCCCAGGGCTTCATCCCCCTTCACGCCCGGATAGAGCAGTTTAATCAGGCCCAGCCCCAGCCGCCGCTCTTGCCGCAGCTTCTGGATCTGCCCGGCGAGATCGACGCCAAAGATTCCCATCACGCTGGCCTCATCGCTGTTGGAACCAATTATCACCGGCATCGGGTGCTGGCGGGCAGCATAGAAGCACTCCAGCATCGGCTCCGGCAGAACGCAATCGCCCACGATAGGCGCAGGCGCGACATTCAAGGGTGCCGTGAGCGGCCAGAAGGCTTCGGCCGGGAGGGCCCTCAGCTGCTCTGCCGTTGCGTTTTCCAGACCAAAGTGGCGCGCCAGCGCGACGCCTTTTTCCAGCGCCTGCGTGCGAGGCGTATCGGGCAAGGTATAACCGCTCTGGATAATGGCTTTATGGAACAGCCCTTTCGCCAGCGGCGAGGCCATTAATGACAACACGCTGCGCGCCCCTGCGGATTCGCCAAACAACGTTACCTTTTGCGCATCGCCGCCAAATGCGGCGATGTTGTCACGCACCCATTCCAGCGCCGCTATTTGATCTAACAGCGCGAAATTGTGCACCACCTGCCCCTCTTCCCCCTCCAGAGCCGGATGGGCAAAAAACCCGAGATGGCCGAGGCGGTAGTTGAGCGTCACCAGAATCACATCCCGCCGGGCTAGAGCCTTACCGTTATAGGGCGGTAAGCCACCAGCACCAATGGTAAATCCCCCGCCGTGCAGCCAGACCATGACGGAGAGCGGTGTAGGACGTTTTACCGGTGCCCAGACGTTCAGATAGAGGCAATCTTCCGAGAAACGCCCCGGATCGCCGCCCCCCAGTTCCTGGCAATATTCACTGTTTTGCCAGCTGGACGGGGCCATTTCCTGCGCCGGACGTACGCCCTGCCAGCTCTCAACAGGCTGCGGCGACCGCCAGCGTAGCGCACCAACGGGCGGCGCGGCATACGGAATGCCGAGCCAGACCTGAACATTATCGTCCGTCGCGCCAAGCAGCGCGCCATGACGGGTCGTCACTATTGGGGTGGAGAGGTTTTCCATTCACGCCTTCTCTTAACAAAACACCCCAGCAGAGTAACGGTTTCAGAGCAAACCGCAACGCCGTTTACTGCGTGATTCCGCCTCTTCATAGAGGGCAAACTCATCCAGTACCGGGCAGCCCAGCGCGGTTTCAAACGCCTCACGGCTGGCGTTGCCATGGCTGCGCGCCTGGGTTTCATTGCCCAGATTTGACTGGAAAATCCCGGCGGCGCTCACCGGCAGAAAATCCTCGTAGGTAATAGGTTGTGCCACCACCCAACCGCGCTCAATCAGCGGCTGCGGATCGTCACCGGGACCAAAAGCGTGGCGATGTGCTTCACCGCTCGGCGTCAGACGATAGCGGAACCATGCCAGACCCTGACGGCGCAACATCATTTCACTGTCGGGGAAGGCGCGGAACACTTCCTGCAGATGTAGCTGGTGCGTAAGGTTATCTTTACCGGTACCCGCTTCAGCCAGCAGGCGATCGTAGAGTTCACGCCCTTTCGGCGTTAACGCCACGCCCCGCTGTTCAATTTCGCCAAAACGGGCAGTATGCGTGCCCAAATGTTCCCCGGCAAAATGGACGGGCTCCTCCAGCGCTTTAAAGCTGGTCTGACGCAGCAGCAGCGGGATCTCGCGGCGTGGCGGCCCTTCGATCAGGATCTTCGGCTCAATACCGTATTCAGGCATGAGCGCCTGTGCCCGATCGATATCCAGGGTTCGCGGAGTCAGATGGTTGATATGACAGCCGGGGAAGCAGACCACGTCGGCTATCAGACGGTGTTCGTTGTGCAGCGCCATATAAGTCTCTTGATCCACGGTGGCATGGCGGTGCCAGCGGAAGGTTTCCAGTGCCTCTTGCACAAACTCATGCGCCTGGGCTTCGGTAAATCCCCCAGCCGTCTCGTACAGATCGATCAATGCCAGGCAGCGCGGGGTGAAGATGTTGCGCTGGGCCAGAATTGCCGCCGCCTTCTCGCGCAGGGCCACATTTTCAATCAGCTCCAGGCGTAACAATGAGGTAAAGACCCGAAACGGGTTGCGGCATAATGCGGCGTCATCCACCGGGCGGAACGCGGTTGAGTGTACCGGCACCCCGGCCTGCGAAAGATCGTAATAGCTGACCGGAAACATCCCCATGATGGCAAACATCCGGCGCAGGGTCGCCAGTTCCTGGGCCGTGCCCACGCGGATGGCCCCGTGGCGCTCCACGTTCAGTCGCGCCAGTTCGTCGGCATTCGCCAGTTGTTCATGTAAAAGTGGGTTATTTTCCAGAACGGCCAGATTCACATCCGCCACCAGCTCTAGCAAGGTGCCGTACTGCGGAACTTCCTGCTGGTACATCCCCGACATAGCTTGCGAAAAGTGTTCCCGAATATCATCTGCCGTGATGGTGTTCGCCATGATGTCATGCCTCCAGTGAATATTACCTGGAGTGTAGAGAAGGCTGCTGCGGACGTTTGAGAGAATTTCTGAAGTGTGATCCCGATTGCTGGATGGAGAATTTATAATCGACTCCCCTTTAATATTTCCGGGAGAAATGAAATATGACATAACAATATAAAATGTAATATTTTTTATTTCGACATAGCACCCGCGAAAAACGGTTTACGCTATCACCCACCTGAATAATACAAGACTTTTTCAGCCGTTTTTTACGCCATTTTAATTGCTAACAATTATCATTTAAATGAGTATGTTATATTCCCCTCCCGCCGCTTGATTAATATCAATTACCCCCTTTGGGCTATAAGACAAAATACGCGCTCTTTAAAAGAGGAACAATTATGTCTGCACCTGAAAACAATGACGACAGCCTCCCGCTCGGCGTCTCCCGACGGGGATTCCTGAAAGCGAGTTCGGCCGCTGTAGCCCTCCCTTTTTTGTTCAACCAACGAGCAAATGCCACGGGGAGTGATGCCGGTACGGTCATCAACGAGGTTCACGCAGCGGAACGCGTAGTGCAAACCTGCAGTACCTTCGATTGCGGCGGTAAATGTGACATTCGGGCCCACATTGCCGACGGCGTGGTGACCCAAATTACCACGCGTCCGGACAGCGCACTTGATACGCAAATGCCGGTAATGCGCGCCTGCGTTCGCGGCCGCAGCTACCGTAAATTCGTTTATCATCCCGATCGTCTTAAATATCCGATGAAGCGGGTAGGAAAACGCGGCGAAGGTAAATTCGAACGCATCTCCTGGGACGAAGCCACCACCCTTATTGCGGATAACATCAAACGTATTACCGCCAAATACGGTCCAGAGTCGCGTTTTGTTCATAATAATACCGCCGTCAGCGGAGGGACTTTTTCCGGCGATAAAATGATGCGCCGTTTATTTAATCTTACCGGCGGCTATCTTCAATATTATCACTCCGTCAGCATGGGCAATACGGCCGCCGCCACCCCTTATACCTACGGCACCGCTGCCAGCGGCAGTTCACTGGATACGCTGGCCGATACCCCGCTGGTCATTCTCTGGGGACATAACCCGACTGAGACCATCTTTGGCCACAGCAACCACTATTTCCAGCAAATGAAGCAAAAAGGTACGCGCTTTATTGTGGTTGACCCGCGCTATTCCGATACGGTGTCATCGCTGGCCGACGAATGGGTGCCGCTTCTGCCCTCAACGGATAATGCGCTGATGGATGCGATGATGTATGTCATCGTCAGCGAAAACCTTCATGATAAGGCCTTTATTGAACGATATACCCTCGGCTTTGATGAAGCGTCCATGCCAGAGGGGGTACCGGCCAACGAATCGCTGGTCGCTTACCTGACGGGTAAAAAAGACGGCATCGTAAAAACGCCGGAATGGGCCGAGAAAATCACCCACGTCCCGGCGCAAACCATTCGCCAGCTCGCACGTGACTATGCCACCACCAAACCGGCGGCGCTGATTCAGGGCTGGGGTCCTCAACGCCATATCTGCGGCGAGCGTACCGCCCGTGGCTCTACCCTGCTGGCCACCCTGACGGGTAACGTCGGCGTGAAAGGCGGCTGGGCGGCAGGCTACGGCGGCTGTGGCAACCGTAAGTTTACGACCGGCCCCGAGATGCCCGACAACCCGGTAAAAGAGAAAATCTCTATCATGAACTGGGTGCAGGCCGCCGACGATGCCAGCAAGGTTACGCCGAAGGACGGCCTCACCGGTGCCACACAGCTGAAAAGCAACATCCGCATGCTGGTGTCGCTGGCGGGTAACTATCTGGCAAACCAAAACCCCGACCTGCTCCAGGCGGTAAAGGTGCTGGAGGATGAATCCAAAATAGAGTTTATCCTAGTCAGCGATCTCTATATGACCCCCAGCGCACGCTACGCCGATCTGCTGCTCCCCGAAACCAGCTTTATGGAGCGCTGGAACATCGGCGAAACCTGGGGGACCGGCAGCTATCTGATCCTCTCTGAAAAGCTAATTGAGCCGGAATTTGAACGCCGTTCGGATTACGACTGGCAGCGCGAAGTGGCCGCCAAGCTCGGCGTTGAGCCGCAATTCAGTGAAGGGCGCAGTGAAAAAGAGTGGATCGAACACATCTGGGAGCAGACCCGCCTGGCGATGCCGGATGAGCATTTGCCCACCTTTACTGAGCTGCAGCAAACGCGCCAGCATCTGTTTAAAAGCGAACCCTACGTGGCGTTTGAAGCCAACATTCGCGATCCCGAGGCGAACCCGTTCTCCACGCCGTCGGGCAAAATCGAGATTTTCTCCAAACGGCTGTACGACATGAAGCATCCCGACATTCCTGCCCTGTCGCACTACGTCCCGGCGGCGGAAGGCCCGGAAGATCCCCTGGTCAAACAGTATCCGCTGCAGCTGATCACCTGGAAAGGAAAGAACCGCGCGAACTCCACGCAATATGCCAACCCCTGGCTGCAGGAGGTGCAGATCCAAAAACTGTGGATCAACCCGCTGGATGCGCAAAAACGGGGTATCCGCCAGGGCGACCTCGTGCGCATTCACAATGCGCGTGGCGTCTGCCAGGTGCCGGCTGAAGTGACGCCGCGCATCATTCCCGGCGTTGTGGCCATGCAGGCGGGTGCCTGGTGGCAGCCGGATGCCGACGGGGTCGATCTCGGCGGTTGTCCAAACGTACTAAGCTCGGCGCGAATTACTCCGCTTGCTAAAGGTAACGCGCATCAAACCCTGCTTGTGGAGGTCGTCAAGTATGAGTCAGCAGTATAAAGAGTTCCCCGCAGTCAGCGATAAACAGCTGGGATTTTTCATCGATTCTTCGCGCTGCTCGGGCTGTAAAGCCTGTCAGGTGGCCTGCAAAGACAAACATAACCTTGAGGTGGGTCGACGCTTTCGTCGGGTATACGAGGTGAATGGCGGCGGATTTGTCCCGACCGGTCAGGGGGGCGTGAGCAACTCGGTATTCGCTTATACCCTCTCTATCTCCTGTAACCATTGTGCCGATCCTATCTGCACTAAAAACTGCCCCACCACCGCGATGCACAAACGGCCCGGCGACGGCATCGTGCGCGTCGATACCCGCAAATGCGTGGGTTGCGGCTATTGCGCCTGGTCCTGCCCGTACGGCGCACCGCAGATGAATGAGGAGACGGGACAGATGTCGAAATGCGACCTGTGCGTAGATTTACTGGCGCAAGGCGAGCAGCCCATCTGCGTAGCAACCTGTCCGCTGGGGGCCATCAAGTTTGGCCCCATCGATGAGCTCCGCGCCCTGTACGGTACGGTTTGCGATGTTCAGGGGCTGCCGGATTCGTCCATTACGCAGCCGAACCTGGTGATAAAACCCCACGCTGGGGCAGAAAAAGAGGAGCCGCCGCATGCATGAGTTGCCATTACTGATTTTCACCCTGCTGGTGCAAGGCTCGGTCGGTATCACGCTGTTTTTAACTCTCGCCGTCAGAAAGGCGAAAACATTGCCTGCGGCCCAGCGTCAACTGCTGCCGGCCATGCTGCTGGCCTGCATTGCCGGCGGGCTGGGTCTGGTGGCCTCGACGCTGCACCTGGGTTATCCGCTGAATGCGTTTAACGCGCTGCGCCATGTAGCCAGCTCGTGGTTAAGCCGTGAAATCGTCTTCGCCAGTCTCTATCTCGCGGTGCTTGGTCTTTGCACGCTCAGCATGCTGGTAAGAAAATCACCGCTGGCGCTGTTGTTGCCGGTTGCCACGCAGCTAGGGTTGATTGACGTCTGGTGCATGAGCGCGATCTACGCCAGCAGTACGGTGATAACCTGGATGCATTTCAACACCTGGCTGATGTTTTATGGCGCGGTGGGCATACTCGGCGCGGTGGCGATGGCCTGGCTGCCCCTACTGAATACCCCTGGCGTGATGCAGGCCCGCACGCGGCTTCTGCGTCTGGCGGCGATGCTGGTTGTGGCTATTGTGGCGGTGCGTCTGCTGGCTCAGCCAGCCTACGTGCACTATCTGGCCAGCGCGCCGCTGAATGGCGTCGTCACCCTGCCGCATCAGCCGGTTGAGGCTTTCAATCAGCATGGCGGGCTGCGACTGTTTAGCTGGGTTGCCAGCGTCCTGGGCGCCATCCTGTTTGCGTTCAGCGCCTGGCGTCACCGTAGAAACGGCGTGCTGTTCGGAGGGCTGCTGCTGATCCTGGCAGAGATCCTCTTCCGCTTTGTTTTCTTTAGCATCGGCTGATTGTGATGCGTCCTTTCTCCATCAAGCCCTCACCGCCCCCCGGCGTGGGGGCCTCTTGCCTGCGTAAAACGTTCTCGCGCCACCGCTGCCAGGCCTGTGCAGTTGCCTGTCCGGTGGCGGCAATCAACATCGGTTCTGACGGGCCGCATCTCGACGCTGACGCTTGCCTGCGCTGCGGTAATTGTCTCTTCGTCTGTCCGACCGATGCGCTGACTCATCTTCAGCCCCCCAGACGCAACCTGCGCAACAACCGACTGGTCGGCCCCTTTTCGACCACTATTACCCCAGAAGAGCTGCTGCTATGGCATCGCCAGTACGCGATAGTGGGCGTGGAGATGGATTACACGGCCCACTCCGCCTGGTTGCGTGCGGTGGCTGCGCTCAATGTGATCCTGAGGGAACTGAACGAGGCGGAGTGGCAGATTTTTCCACCGCCGTCGCGCCCTGTGGATGGCTTTCGTCGGCACTGGCTTCGCGTTCCCGATGATGCGCACCAGACCGCAAGCGTCACGGCAGATCAGCCTACACGCCTGCAGGCTTACCACCCTTTTACCCCTTACGAACTGGACTTTTCGCTATCACGCTGTGTGGCCTGTGGGGCCTGCGCCCGGGCATGCGCGGAAAAAGCGCTGCGCTTCACCCAGACCGCACTGGAGTGGAATTCTTCTGTCTGCACCGGATGCCATGCTTGTACGGCGGTCTGTTTTACCGGGGCAATCACTCTCCGGCGAGAGATCGCCGCAGCGCATGCGCAGCGGTTTCCGCTGATGCAGAAGGTCTGTTCCGTCTGTCGCCACCCCTTTTCTACCTTTTCGCCTCAGGCTGAGCGCTGTCATATTTGTCAGCAACATCGCCACGCCATGCGCGAAGCATAACCTCCCTTTATGCCCTCGCCCCGTCTCCCGGCTGTGCCGGTTCGGGGTAAAGATCCTCTTTTCGTTTACTGCCGCAGATTTAATCCTGTCGAAACAACAGCCTGGTGGCACACGCTTTTTACAAGGCGGTAAACTGACACTTTGCATAAAATGAGTAAATGTTAATGATATTTTGCTAGCAGGTTATCAAAATTAAACAACTTTTCTTGTCTCTCTCATCGCTCTGCTTTAAACATCGCCTATGGAAAAAAATGGTCTGTTTAGTCAGCGCATTCGCTTGCGCCATCTGCATACATTCGTGGCCGTCGCTCAACAGGGAACGCTGGGGCGAGCGGCTGAAACGCTTAATTTAAGCCAGCCGGCGTTATCAAAAACGCTCAATGAGCTGGAGCAACTTACCGGTACCCGCCTGTTTGAGCGCGGGCGGCTGGGGGCGCAGCTTACGTTGATGGGCGAACAATTTCTGACCCATGCCGTTAAGGTGCTGGACGCCCTGAACACCGCCGGGCAGTCGTTGACGCGCAAAGATGAACACACCCCGGATGTGGTGCGTATTGGCGCCCTGCCCACCGCCGCGCTGGGCATTTTACCTGCGGTCATAGGTCAGTTTCATAAGCAGCAGCGCAACATTACGCTGCAGGTCGCGACCATGAATAACCCCATGCTGCTGGCGGGGCTCAAATCTGGCGAGCTGGATCTGGGCATTGGCCGCATGTCAGACCCCGAATTGATGAGCGGTCTGAATTATGAGTTGCTGTTCCTCGAATCCCTGAAGCTGGTGGTTCGCCCCAATCACCCCTTGCTTAACGATACCGTGACCCTGAGCCGGGTGATGGAGTGGCCGGTGGTGGTGTCGCCGAAAGGTACGGTGCCGCGTCAGACCGCCGAAACCCTGCTTCAGGCACAGGGCTGCAAACTTCCGCCGGGCTGTATCGAGACGCTATCGGCCTCGCTCTCTCGTCAGCTTACGGTTGATTTCGACTACGTCTGGTTTGTGCCTTCTGGCGCCGTTAAAGAAGATTTACGCCAGGGCACCCTGGTCTCACTCCCTGTCCCCTCCACCGG
The DNA here is from genome assembly GCF_002430365.1 of Leclercia sp. UBA5958. NCBI lineage: Bacteria > Pseudomonadati > Pseudomonadota > Gammaproteobacteria > Enterobacterales > Enterobacteriaceae > Leclercia > Leclercia sp. UBA5958. The sequence continues at coordinate 615,185 of NZ_DJCE01000001.1, forward strand.
CGCGGGTGAACCTATTGGTGTACTGACGCGGGTGGATAGCCCTCTCTCTTCCGCCGCACAAACGCTACTAAGCTCGATACGAAAATCCATGCCGGTCTAATCACCCCACCTCAGGCCCGTCTTGTCGACGGGCTTTTTCTCGCCTTAATCAAATAATGCGAAATCATTCATTAACAATTGCGTAAAACAATTTAACAGATTTATCATAGCCGCCAATTCACCAAATGGTTCGTTAACACTTTAAAACGGTGAATTACACGGCCCACTAGCTGGCTAATAGTGCATTATTTATGATAACCCTCCACCTCTGTTATCCATTTGGTACGCAAGCCACTGGCAATGGTTTAAAGACGTTGAGGTTGTTCAGGAGATAGAAATGGCTTTAGGTAACACGCCACGCGGGATCCCCCGATTCCTGCTGTGGTTACTGGTCGGACTGATGGTAATTATCGGTCTGGCCGTAGGGGGGCTGGGCTTAAAGCTCGCCACCGTGGGGGGAACGTTTTACTTCCTGATTATGGGCGTGGTGATGCTTATCGCCGCGTTCTTAATTGCACGCCATCGCGTCAGCGGCATCATCCTGTACGCTGTGGCATTCATCGCCTCGCTGTTCTGGGCGGTAAGCGATGCGGGCTGGGACTTCTGGCCGCTCTTCTCACGCCTGTTCACCTTCACGGTGCTGGCGTTCCTCGCGGCGATTGTCTGGCCGTTCCTGCGTGGTAGCCGTAAAGGCCCGGCTTTTGCGATTGCAGCCGTGCTGGCAGTGGCGATGCTGTTCAGTTTCGGCTGGATGTTTAAACCACAAACGCTGGTCGCGGCCAACGAGCCGGTACCGGTGAAACCGGTCGCCGAAGGGCAACAACAGAAAAACTGGGCGCACTGGGGCAATACCACCCACGGCGATCGTTTTGCGGCGCTCGACCAGATTAACAAGCAAAACATCAGTGAGCTGAAAGTCGCCTGGGTCGCCCATACCGGGGATATCCCGCAGAGCAACGGCTCTGGTGCCGAGGACCAGAACACCCCGCTACAGATTGGCGATACGCTTTACGTGTGTACCCCATACAGCAAGGTGCTGGCGCTGGATGTGGATTCCGGTAAAGAGAAATGGCGTTACGATGCCAAAGCGACCGCGCCAAACTGGCAACGTTGCCGTGGTTTGGGTTACTTTGAAGATAACTCTTCCGTGACAACGTCACAGAACGAGCCGCAGCCGGCCGCCTGTTCACGCCGTCTGTTCCTGCCCACGACCGATGCGCGCCTGATTGCCCTTAATGCCGATAACGGTAAGGTGTGTGAGGAGTTTGGCGAGCACGGTGTGGTTGACCTGAGCGTGGGCATGGGTGAGATCAAACCGGGCTACTATCAGCAAACCTCGACGCCGCTGGTTGCGGGTAATGTCGTGGTGGTAGGCGGCCGCGTGGCGGATAACTTCTCTACTGGTGAGCCGCCGGGTGTTGTGCGGGCCTATGACGTGCATACGGGTCAACTGGCGTGGGCCTGGGATCCGGGTAATCCGGAGATCACCGGCCTGCCGCCGAAAGGCCAGACCTATACGCGCGGGACGCCGAATGTCTGGTCGGCGATGTCTTACGACGCGAAGCTGAACCTGATCTACCTGCCGACAGGTAATGCCACCCCCGATTTCTATGCGGGTAACCGCACCGCGCTGGACGATAAATACAGCTCCTCCGTGGTGGCGGTAGATGCCACCACCGGTAAAGTACGCTGGCATTTCCAGACCACGCACCATGATTTGTGGGACTTTGACCTGCCTGCTCAGCCGCTGTTGTACGATCTGCCTGACGGCAAGGGCGGGACCACGCCGGTACTGGTCCAGACCAGCAAGCAGGGCATGATCTTTATGCTCAACCGCGAAACCGGCGAACCGGTGGCGAAAGTGGAAGAGCGTCCGGTTCCGGCGGGCAACGTCGAAGGCGAGCGTTACTCACCTACCCAGCCGTACTCCGTGGGTATGCCGATGATTGGCAACCAGACCCTGACCGAATCCGATATGTGGGGCGCAACACCGGTTGACTTGCTGCTGTGCCGTATCCAGTTCAAAGAGATGCGCCATCAGGGGGTCTACACCCCGCCAGGCCTCGATCGCTCCCTGCAGTTCCCGGGGTCGCTCGGCGGCATGAACTGGGGCAGCGTGTCGGTTGACCCGAACAACGGCCTGATGTTTGTGAATGATATGCGTCTGGGGCTGGCCAACTACATGGTGCCGCGCGCCAACGTTGCGAAGGACGCCAGCGGTATTGAGATGGGCATTGTGCCGATGGATGGCACCCCGTTCGGTGCGATGCGGGAACGCTTCCTCTCGCCGCTGGGGATCCCGTGTCAAAAACCGCCCTTCGGGACCATGTCGGCGGTGGATCTGAAGTCCGGCAAGCTGGTGTGGCAGGTTCCGGTCGGCACGGTGCAGGATACCGGTCCGCTGGGTATCCGAATGCATATGCCCATCCCTATCGGGATGCCGACCCTGGGTGCATCGCTCTCAACCCAGTCTGGCCTGCTGTTCTTTGCCGGCACTCAGGACTTCTACCTGCGCGCGTTTGATACCGCCACCGGTAAGGAGATCTGGAAAGATCGTCTGCCAGTGGGCAGCCAGTCCGGCCCGATGACCTACGTTTCGCCGAAGACCGGCAAACAGTACATCATTATCAATGCAGGCGGCGCGCGTCAGTCTCCGGATCGCGGCGATTACATTATCGCCTACGCCCTGCCAGATAAGTCGTAAACCGTTTCAATCCGCAACCGGCCACCTTTGTGGCCGGTTTTTTTACAGCGAATTCTCCTGCCAGGTAACCTCTTTACCATTGCTGTAGCTCACCACCAGATTCTGTCTTACCCCCTCTGGCCAACAGCTGCGAAGCACGGCGCGTTTCGTCTCCTCGAAGAAGGCCTTATCTCCTGCCGCGTTGTAGTCTGCTGCTCGCCCGTTCAGCTTGACGTTAAATGACACCGTGACCCGGCCCGAAAACTGCTGCGCCGCGGCCTGCTGCGGATAGCGTGGGGTGATCCGGTAAACGTCTCCCTCGCAATCTGCCAGGGCATCGTTATCCGCCGTGCTGCCGCCCACCGGAAACGAGAGCCCGACGCCCACCCCGCTACTGCCGCCGCCAATGCCAACGCCGCCGATCCCGACGCTGCCTCCTGACGAACAGCCCGCCACCAGCAGCGCCATACAGGCAACCTGCGTAATTTGTATTGATAGCTGCATCTTTGCGTTCCTCATCATCTCTTACACAGAGCATAGCTGTTGCTGACCGCAGGCGAAAAAAAAGGGCTCATGCTGGCGCATGAACCCTCTGGCGACTTACCGCGATGGGATTAGAACGTTTCCCAGTTATCGCTGGAAGTGGCGTTCACCGCTGCCGGGCGTAACGGCGTCGATGGCGCGCTGGGGGTGAAGGCCGCGCTGCTGCGCGTTTGCGCCGCGCCGTTAAGACGGAATGCCCCTACGGCTTCGGTCAGACGCGCACCCTGCTCTTCCAGCGAGGCGGCGGCGGCAGAAGCCTCTTCCACCAGCGAGGCGTTCTGCTGGGTGACTTTATCCATTTCGGAAATGGCCTGGCTTACCTGCACAATGCCGCGGCTCTGTTCATCGGATGCGGCGGCAATCTCCAGCATGATGTCGGTGACGCGTTTCACCGCCTCAACGATCTCATTCATGGTGTTGCCTGCAGCAACGACTTCACCCGAGCCCTGATCGATCAGGGTAACGGATTCATTAATCAGCCCTTCAATCTCTTTGGCCGCATTCGCGCTGCGGCTGGCCAGGGTACGGACTTCGCTTGCTACTACGGCAAAGCCGCGCCCCTGTTCACCGGCACGCGCCGCTTCTACCGCCGCGTTCAGCGCCAGGATGTTAGTCTGGAAGGCAATGCTGTTAATTACCGCGGTGATCTCAGAGATTTTCTTCGAGCTGGTGGAGATGTTACCCATGGTTTTCACCACCCCGGAGACCATCTGGCCGCCACGGCTGGCTTTACCTGAGGCATCTTCCGCCAGTTTGCTGGCGTGGTGGGCGTTGTCCGCGTTCTGTTTCACGGTAGCGGTCAGTTGCTCCATGCTGGCGGCGGTCTCTTCGATTGCCGCAGCCTGCTGTTCAGTACGGGAGGAGAGATCGGTATTGCCGGCGGAGATTTCGCTGGTACCGCGATAAATCTCTTCTGCCCCCTGACGCACGGTGCCGACGGTTTTCACCAGGGAGTGCTGCATGGTTTGCAGATCCTGCGTCAGACGACCAATCTCGCTGCGCCCGGTCAGGTCATCGGCCAGCGTCAGATCGCCTTTGGCGATATGCGCAATACGATTAGCGGCGCGCTGCAGCGGATTGATTACCGTGCGGCGCAGCACCAGGAAGGTGATGGCAGTTAAGATCAACGCCAGCGCGAAGGCACCCACCATAAACATCAGCCCAAGCTGCGTACGGGAATGCGCCTGTTCGGCAAGCTGATTCGCGCGATCGGTACGGATTTTAATCGCTTTCAGCAAGATTTCGTTGTACCCGTCATCCAGCGGGCGGGCGCTCTCATTTTCATGATTGATGATAGCTTCAAACATGCCATTTTTGGCAAATTTCAGCATCGGCTGCAGCCCATTAATATAGGCCTCGTAACGTGCTTTGAGGTCGTTATCCAGCGCCTGGTCGGCAGGAGTACGCACCGCACGGTTCATATAGATTTTAAAGCTATCTTGCGACTGCTTAATACGGCGCTCTGCTTCCGCGATGTTTTGCTTCATTGCGTCCATTTCAGCGATACGGCTGGCCGCACCCGCGTGGATCATATTAATACGCGCGGTGCGCAGATGGTTCGAGCTGTTCGACAACCCGGTGCGCACTTCGATTTCTGATGTCACGTCCTGCTGGTCGGTATCAGCCTGTAACAGGAAATAACCAGCCAGACCTGAGCTCAGGGCAAACAGCAAAATAATGCCGCCGAGAATGGAGGAAAACAGCGGAAGCAACCTGATGTGATGCAGGAAGCTCAACTTGTGTTGCGCCCGCATCGTTGATGAAGTATCCATGACCGTCGACTCTCTTATAAGTAAGATGCGCAAAAAACACGCCCGTAATAGAGTCATCGGCACGGCAGAGAATTAGCTTATGGCTAAAATCGCCAGCCAGGTCACACTTTAGAAAAGATTATTAAAGAAATGCCAGCGGCGGAAACCGCTGGCAGAATAATCAGTTATCGCCGAAATGGATAACCGTACGGATGGATTTACCTTCGTGCATCAGATCAAAGGCCTCGTTGATCTGTTCCAGCGGCAGACGGTGAGTGATGAACGGGTCGAGATTGATTTTCCCCACCATTGCATCTTCAACCATGCCAGGCAGTTGCGTACGGCCTTTTACCCCACCGAAAGCGGAACCGCGCCAGACGCGACCGGTCACCAGCTGGAATGGACGGGTTTTGATCTCCTGACCTGCGCCCGCCACGCCAATGATGATGCTCTCGCCCCAGCCTTTGTGGCAGCATTCCAGTGCCGAACGCATCACGTTGACGTTACCGATACATTCGAAGCTAAACTCCACGCCGCCGTCGGTCAGTTCTACGATCACATCCTGCACCGGCTTGTCGTAGTCTTTCGGGTTGATGAAATCGGTCGCGCCCATTTCACCCGCCAGCTTGAACTTCTCTGGGTTGGTGTCCACGGCAATAATGCGCCCCGCTTTCGCCTGGACTGCACCCTGAATCACCGCCAGACCGATACCGCCCAGGCCAAAGACCGCGACGTTATCACCCTCTTTCACTTTTGCGGTGTTGTGAACCGCACCGATACCGGTGGTCACGCCGCAGCCCAGCAGACAAACTTTATCCAGCGGTGCTTGTGGGTTCACTTTTGCCAGCGAGATTTCAGCCACCACGGTGTATTCGCTGAAGGTACTGGTACCCATGTAGTGGTAAATCGGCTCACCATTATAAGAGAAACGGGTAGTGCCGTCCGGCATCAGCCCTTTACCCTGGGTGGCGCGAACCGCCTGGCAGAGGTTAGTTTTACCGGATTTACAGAACTTACACTCACCACACTCCGCGGTGTATAACGGAATAACATGGTCGCCCGGCTTCAGGCTGGTCACCCCTTCGCCTACTTCCACCACCACGCCGCCGCCTTCATGCCCCAGCACCGCCGGGAAGACCCCTTCCGGATCTTCGCCCGAGAGCGTGAACGCATCGGTGTGGCAAACGCCGGTATGGGTGATTTTGATCAGCACTTCGCCTTTTTTCGGCGGTGCGACATCAATTTCAACGATTTTCAGCGGCTGACCAGGGCCAAATGCAACAGCAGCACGTGATTTCATAACGCTTTCCTTTTAGTGATGTCTGATTTTTATTTTAGATAAGAGCGCAGCAAATGGCCGACTTCTGCCATCCGTACTGCCCGCTGATCCGGGGTGGTTTCGCCCGTGACCAGCTCATCTTTGAGGTGAATTTCGACCATTTCGCCCATCAGCCCGTTCGCAGCACCGCGCACCGCGGCAATCTGTTGCAGGATGGACAGGCAGGGCTCCCCGGATTCCAGCGCGCGCTCAAGGGCATCAACCTGCCCACGAATGCGGCGAACGCGGGTAAGGACACGTTTTTTATCTTCGGGTGAATGCGGCATACGCCCTCCATATACTGTAGGGGGGTATACTATATAGGTTATGAACGGCTGTAAACCGTAACTTTTTACCGGTTTTAATGTGGGAGTGATGATTTATGAGGGGGAAGATGGCGTTCCAGAGAGGCCTCTCGTGAGGCCTCCATTTACGACACTTGTTTTGGCCACCGCCGGCGGCGGAGTTTCGGCACACATGAATGCGTGGTGAGTCGGGTTCCACAGATGGAGCACACGGCACCATGAGGTTGGTTATGTAACGAGCCGCCAAAAGAGGTGAAATAGAATCTCTTGCTCGTGCAAACCGGACATTCAAACTTGATGTTGGGGATAGGCCCCTCCAGTCAGGCGTATTGAACCTCTACCTTAACGTAAATTTCAGGCCTTGAGGGATATATCGTCTGATTGCGCGGCCATAATCATAAATATTATGAATATTTAACGAAGTTATGGGACTTTCTTATTACCGCTTTATCCATATAGACGCCTGGCATTCCACTCATCGCGGGTAATCTCCCATATTTCAGAGTCCAGAAGTCCGCTGACATACTGTTTCTTTTCGGTTTTAATCAGCCGCATACCGCTTCGAATTGATATTTGCCTTGAGCGGCTATTACCTACGGCTTTTGGTGCGCGTAATACTGGCTTATTCAAGGTATTAAACCAGTAATCCGTTGCGGCCTCGCTGGCTTCACGCATATATCCCTGCCCTTGCCATTCCGGGACCAGCCAAAAGCCCCGGTTATTATCCTCCACATCATATAAACAGATCAGCCCGATAAGCGTATCGGGATCTTCACGGCGGCGGATTGACCAGAACCAGGCAATACCCTTTGCCACATCAGGGAGGGCAACCTGATTCACATAATACTCCGCGCCATTATCGGGGTAAGGCCAGGGCACCGTTGAGACCAGATACTGCACAATTTCCCAACGGGGAAAAGCATGCTGAATTTGCCGGGCATCGTCCTCGACCAGCGGTTTTAATAGCAAACGCTCTGTGGTTAACGCGGGTATCTGCATGCGTGTTCTCCTTGAGGCTAAACATTGTCCGGATGAGACCACCCTACACCTCTCCCGAACATGAAGAGAACTCATGTTGTCGTGAAATTTAGTCGCTTTCACTCCTCCCGAGGCTCTGGCATAAAATATCCCTATTAACCAATTAATAACAAGAAGATCGCATTGAGCTAACTCACGCACAGTCAAGGCTCTTCCCAATGTCGTTTTCTTATTACGTCCAGGATACCGAATTGCGATGAATACTGATTTCACCTTTACGATTAAAAGCAGCCGTTTCGATGAGAACTATAACCCCTCTGAGAATACGCGTATTACCACTAACTTTGCCAATCTCGCCAGAGGGGATAATCGTCGGGAGAATCTGCGCAATACGCTGGTGATGATGAATAATCGTTTTAATACTCTGGCGCACTGGGATAATCCAAAAGGCGATCGCTATTCCATCGAACTGGATATTATTTCCGTTGAGATGAATCTGGGGCCAAACGGCGAAAGCTTCCCGGCAATCGAAGTTTTGAGAACCTGGATCCTCGACCATAAAACGCATGAACGCACAGAGGGCATTGTGGGGAATAACTTCTCCTCGTATGTCCGCGATTATGACTTCAGCGTCGTGCTGCTGGATCACAACAAAGACAAGCCCGGCTTCAGCATTCCGGACAATTTTGGCGATCTGCACGGCAATATCTTTAAGCACTTTATCCATTCAGACGCGTATAAAGCGCACTTCAAAAAGGCGCCGGTGATCTGCCTGAGTGTATCGAGTAAAGATATTTATCACCGTACGGGCAATGAACATCCGGTTCTGGGTCATGAATATGCGCAGAATGGCGTGTCACTCACTGAACAATACTTCAATAAAATGGGGCTGCAGGTTCGCTATTTCATGCCCAAAAATAGCGTCGCGCCGTTAGCCTTCTATTTTACCGGTGATTTACTGCGTGATTACACCAATCCGGAATTGATCGGCACCATCAGTACGATGGAGACCTTTCAGAAAATCTACCGCCCCGAAATTTACAATGCTAACTCCGCGGCAGGCCAGCTCTATCAACCCAGCCTGACTCACCAGGATCACTCATTAACGAAAATTGTTTATGACCGGGAAGAGCGGAGTCAACTGGCTATTGAGCAAGGCAAATTTACTGAAGAGCACTTTATCAAACCCTATAAGCATGTTCTTGAGCAGTGGTCTGCGCATTACGCTCTTTAATTAACCGAAAGTACAAGGCGATTTATTATGACAATCTTGCTACCCACTTCAACGGCTGGCAGCTTACCGAAACCTTCCTGGCTGGCGGAGCCCGAGAAACTGTGGTCCCCCTGGAAATTGCAAAATGAAGAGTTAATCGAGGGGAAAAAAGATGCGCTGAGCCTGGCCCTGTTTGATCAACTCCGTGCCGGGATTGATATCGTCAGCGATGGTGAGCAGACGCGTCAGCACTTTGTCACGACCTTTATTGAACACCTGAGCGGCGTAGATTTTGAAAAACGCGAAGTCGTGAAAATTCGTAACCGCTATGACGCAAGCGTTCCTACCGTGGTAGGGGCTGTTGCGCGCCAAAAACCGGTTTTCGTGGAAGATGCCCGTTTTTTACGTCAATTAACCCATAAGCCCATTAAGTGGGCCCTGCCCGGCCCGATGACCATGATCGATACGCTTTACGATGCCCATTATAAAAGCCGCGAAAAGCTGGCCTGGGAATTTGCCAAGATCCTGAATCAGGAAGCGAAAGAGTTAGAAGCGGCTGGCGTCGATATTATCCAGTTCGATGAACCTGCTTTTAATGTTTTCTTTGACGAAGTGAATGACTGGGGTATCGCGGCATTAGAAAGGGCCGTTGAAGGGCTGAAGTGCGAAACCGCTGTGCATATTTGCTACGGCTATGGCATTAAAGCCAACACCGACTGGAAACAGACGCTGGGTTCCGAGTGGAGACAATACGAAGAGGCCTTCCCTAAACTGCAAACCTCCAGCATCGATATTATCTCCCTGGAATGCCATAACTCGCGCGTGCCAATGGATCTGCTCGAACTGATCCGCGGTAAAAAAGTGATGGTCGGAGCAATCGACGTCGCAACCAATACGGTCGAAACGCCGGAAGAGGTGGCGGATACGTTGCGAAAAGCGCTGCAGTTTGTTGATGCCGATAAACTTTATCCTTCGACCAACTGCGGGATGACGCCCCTCTCCCGCCGGGTTGCCAATGGCAAACTCAATGCCCTAAGCGCAGGTGCCGACATCGTACGCGCTGAGCTAGCCGGAAGATAATTAGCCACTATCGTGGGCAAAGGTGAATTAAAAGCGGTTTTCTCTACCGCACAGCATTCTCCTTCTGCCCCCTTTTCGGTTATCGTGGTCAGCAAATTTATTACCACAGGTAACATCTGCCATGGCGCTGATCCCAAAAAACTACACGCAGCTGGAAAGCGGCTACCGCGAAAAAGCCTTAAAAATTTATCCCTGGGTATGTGGACGCTGCTCGCGCGAGTTTGTCTACTCCAACCTGCGCGAATTAACCGTCCACCATATCGACCACGACCATACCAATAACCCGCCCGATGGCAGCAACTGGGAGTTGCTGTGCCTGTTTTGCCATGATCATGAACACTCGAAATACACCGAGGCGGACCAGTATGGCTCCACGGTAGTGGCGGGTTAAGATGCGCAAAAAGATATCGGGGCGGCAACATACAATCCCTTTGCCGATTTAAAAGCGATGATTGGCAAGAAAAAATAGTCGAGGAGGCTCGCAGCATGCTCAGAATTTTGGGAAAAAAATCATCCATCAACGTGCGTAAGGTGCTCTGGACTTGTGAAGAGGCGGGCATCGATTATCTTCAGGAAGATTACGGCAGTGGTTTTGCCTCAACCCAAACGCCTGAGTTCAAAGCCCTTAACCCCAATGCCATGGTGCCGGTCATTGTTGATGAGGGGTTCGTGCTGTGGGAGTCCAATTCGATTTGCCGCTATCTGGCGCGCAAAGCCAGCCGCGATGATCTGCTCCCCCTTGAAGCGCAGGCGGCAGCGAATGTTGAGCACTGGATGGACTGGCAGGCGTCAGAGTTTAACAACGCCTGGCGCTATGCCTTTCCGGCGCTTGCCCGCAAAAACCCCGCCTTTAACGATCAAAATGCGATTGCCAACGGCATTACCGAATGGAATCACTGTATTGATATCGTCGAACAACAACTTCAGCGTACCGGCGCCTGGGTCACGGGTGACACCTTTACCCTCGCGGATATTGTGCTCGGGTTATCGGTAAATCGCTGGAAAATGACGCCCTTCCCCCATCCAGATGTTCCCGCTATCGACGTATGGTTTGAAAAACTGAATCAACGTCCGGCCTTTTTGCGGCATGGTAACAATGGCATGGTGTAAATCCGACCGCTATGGCGATGAGGTCGTGGTTTAGCTGTGTAGTAGATCGATGTTGAGCGGGGAATGGGTGTTTCTCATAAGATAAGCTGAATCCCTTTTGAGAAAGCCCCGCCCCCTCGACAGTCACCAACTTCCCTTGCTCACGCTATCCCGTATTAACCATTTTGCCCGGGGCACATGACGACGAATACGGTACCGTGGTTTGTAACTCAGAGAGTATTTCTTCCAGAATTGTTAATTTTCAAAGGATAATAACTCACTGCGTTGTCCCTCATGAGTCCAAAGGGGCAATGTTTAAACTGGCACGGCAATTCACGATCGCATACCTGACCCACTTCCCGGCGGTTACCCGGACATTCATTCTTCATCCGAAAACCCAGCCAACGTATTGATGAATAAGGCATTGCATGTGCAATCCATACGCGTTTCCGTCGATTATTAATCAGGATCCCTTTCTCAGTCATCGTGACGACTTCCCCGGTACTTACGTAATAATCCCCTTTGAACCACAGGATATAATTGAGGCCATAGGGTGTCTCTACCTTTCCAAAAATCGTACCCGTATCCGGGCTGGCAACAATCTCAACTATCTTCCACTCCATAAAACCCCTTTCATTGCTGTTCTGATACTCTTTTGTGCCTGTCATAAGGCTTCTATGAGCCCCTGCGTAATTTCGCGATGAAAAATAAGAGTAGATTTAAAAGCCGTGAACTTCAAATAACCTTACAAAGAAAATATGAATATTTACAATTGCGATTTGCGTTATGTAAACATCCCTCGCGGGAAGGGGGTTCTGTGGAGAGGCGTTCGGTAAGAGGGTTGCAGTACGTTATGGGGCTGCGCGTAGAAAAGGTATTAACATAAAAGAATATAACGTCAGGTAATGGTACCAGTGGGACAACTGCCTGAAGCTGAAGGTCTATAATGAGTGAGAAGCAGAAATTTAAGTTTCTACTATTTCCTTAACTCCCTGATTCAGGAAAAATAGCATCTGGCATAACTTTTTATTATCCCAACCAGTGCTTTGGGTATATCGATCATATGCGTAAATTACAAAAATTAATTGCGGCCGAGCGCACCACCTTTTCACCATACTCTCGCCTCCCTTCGAGTGCGATATCTCGTATTGCATCTAAATGTAGAAAGGATGAAATTGCCGATGCGCATATCTTGCTAAAGGAGCTCAAAGCTGAATTGGCGACAGTTCCTGAATGGGATGGGGATACACATGATGACATCTGGAGAACCATCGAACTGTTCAGAGCCATCCTTGAGAAGGTAAGATAATAAATGTGTTTGTTGTCCATTTCAGGTACAAGGCAGGCATGCACTGGCATTGAAGATCCTTTATGAGCGAGAAATGGATAAGGATCTTATTCACGATGTCTGCACCAACGCCACTATGGAATATCGAAGCCCAAAGCATTATCGTTCGAGATGAAGTAAATGTGTAGCAATCCCCCATCTTACAGCAATACATCGTCCATTTATCAACTCGAAAACGGAGTAGCTCGCGTTGGGTTGAGCGTACCAGGAGAAATTATCGACAGCACCTTCTTTGAAGGTGGCAATAACGCCCTGACTGACGTGCCCGTGAGACACAATACATATTGTTTGATGATGTGAGCTTGCCTCCAGACTGTGTAAAAAACTTATGACTCGCTGAGAAGCATGCGCAAGAGACTCTCCACCAGGTGGGCAGTACGCGGCATCAAACCTGAATAACGCATCTGCGTCGTCAGGATGATTTTGTAGGAGATGATTTGCTGACATCCCCTCAAACTGCCCGAATGCCTGTTCTTTAAGGGCTGCTTCTGCCAGCAACGAGCAGTGAAAGCACTCAGCCAGGCGCTGCCCCATTTGCCAGGCACGCCCAAGCGGAGACGCGTAAATGCCTTCTATCTGATAATCACTTGCTGCAAGCGCTGCCAGTAAGGCAGATGTTTCGCGCACACCCCGATGGGTCAGTGCACTATCACTGTGTCCCTGAATAATTCCTCTCGAATTCCACTCTGTTTCCGCGTGTCGAACAAAGATCACTATCATCGTTTAAGGACCATGCAACTTGTTGGTTTAAATACTCCAGACTTCGCGATATCAAATACAACTGGCTGATGCAGTGGAATGCTTTTCTGCTAAGGACGAATCAATAAGTGTAGTTGAATGCCGTTACGCTGTGTTCCCGCAGAAATGCCTGAGGCCACTGTGGATGACGCCTGTGCCCGGCACAAAGCGGACAAACTCACTGCGTTGCAGGTCCGCTATGAGCGAGAAGCGGACGTTATATGTATAAGTAAAAAAGTGCTGATTTTTCATTCAAGCCCTGATAACTTGAATGACAATGAAAACACAATCATTTCTATTCCATTCAATTATTGTCACCTGTCTGACTCAGGTGGGATAACGTTCGCCATTTTCCCGCCGGTAAGGCGGGCCTTACCGGCAATTATCCAGTGAGGTAAACGATGGACACTGCTAGAGTAACAACATCAGAACAACCTACTTTGCATCTGTTGTGTGGAAAAATTGCATCAGGTAAATCCACACTGTCAGCAACGCTGGGATCATCCCCCGGCACCGTAATTGTCAGAGAGGATCTATGGCTGGCTGCCCTCTTTGCTGAAGAAATGCACTCCATATCTGATTATGTCCAGTATTCCTCAAGGCTGAGAAGTGCTATGAAGCCTCATCTGGTATCACTACTCAAAGCAGGTTTATCGGTAGTCCTGGATTTTCCGGCAAACACACAAACAAATCGTGAATGGATGATGAGCATTATTAAGGAGTCAGGTGCCAGTAATAAGCTGCACTATCTGAACGTATCAGATGATGTATGTAAATCCCGCCTACGCGTACGTAATGCAGAAGGTGGTCATGAATTTTCGGCTACAGATCAACAATTCGAAATTATAACGCGTTATTTCTCAGAGCCGATGGCAGATGAAGGTTTTGATATTGTTGAATACAGCTGAATTTTCCTTTCAACAGATAAGCCGCCAACTGGCGGCTTTATCAACGCTCGATCTTTTAAGGCCATACAGGATGGTTCCTGCTTTGAAGCAGAAAGGAAATCATGCATGGTGAACGTATGATTTTGACTTAAATATTAATTAGTTCAGCAGAACTGGTGTATACGTTTAAATCAGTTTTCTGACAACAAAGGAAGAGTTATGGCGCTGAATTTATCAGGAATCGAAGTGTTATTTATTGCTGGATTTGGTCCCGTCTCGGTAACAGCAGAATCGGGCACCGCGTTTTATATCGATACGCTGGGCCTGCCGCTCAAAGCAATGGATGGCAACAGTGAATATCTTTTATCTGAAGAAGGTAAGCTTGAGGGCGTTAAACATTTTGCGATATGGCCACTTTCACAGGCTGCTACCTCGTGTTTTGGTATCCCGCAGTGGCCGTCTCATCTGAGTAAGCCGCAGGGCTGGATTGAATACGAGGTTCAGGATCTTGATTTGGCCACCCATATCTTGAGTGATAAAGGTTATCACTTATTGGTAGCTAAACGCACAGAACCCTGGGGGCAAACAGTTACGCGCTTACTCAGCCCGGAAGGATTACTCACCGGACTTACGGTAACACCCTGGCTCCGTAGCTAAGTAAAGTCCGCTTCCGGCGCGGAGCGGATATGTACGCTGGTCTATAGCATCTGTGAACAACCTACAGGATTACTCTTATAGTGAATTTCTGCGCTTCCACTCATCTACCACATCACCTAAATTTTTGGGAATATCATTTCTTATCCAGCCCATAAATGCACGATCAAATTTAAAATTTGGACCACATTCATCAATCATGAAACGACGAACATTTTGTGTATTTTTGTAGTTGTCATCGACGACAGTTGTGCGATCTAAAGAAGAACCATGCCAGTCTGTTTTCATTTATTTATTCCCGGAAACAAGGGTAATTGCTTAAAAGCTATCACACTAACTTTAATATGTCCGCTTCTGGCACAAAGCGGACGAACATACGGAGCTGTAGGTCCGCTATAAGCGAAAAACCTACCTCATTGCTGTTTTGAAGGCTCTTATTTGGCACTCCCTAAATCGTGATCGCTTTCTGTACCTTTAAGCATAAGCGTGGTTTCTTCAATCCGCAGGAAGCGACCGGACTCGTCTGTCTCTGCGAACATATAGACTTCCATGACAACTTCTGAACCGTCGCGCTTAGTGCACAGTACGCGGTGCCTGGTGGCGTAAAGATTTCTTTCACGAAGCTCGTCAAGTACATCGATCCGTGCAAAAGCGCAGATTTCCCGAAGCTTACGTGCATGTTGAGCAAACCCTTCACGATCTTCCCTGCAGCCATTTGTACGCTGCCGATAGCTGGGGCTAAAGTACCGATCGATGACCTTTTCAAGGGGCAGCTTCTGCTGGTTAATTAGTTCATCCAGAACCTTATCAATAGTAATGGTTTCCATGTGTGCTCCTCACTAAATGTTGCGAGCATTTTACAGTCGAATTACTGGCCTTGATGCGTTATAAAAGACATTCAATACCCTTAAAGCGCCAAATATGACTGTTCCCATGATTCCATTATCTCTGGCTTCCTCTCATGAAGGACCGGATCTCTTCGCCGTGATAAGCCAGTCAGGTGTGGTAAGGGAAACACCCCGTCATCACCATGCTCGTGGACAGTTACTGGGAGCCGAACATGGACTGCTAACAGTTGATGCCGGTAATTGTCTCTGGGTAGTGCCAGCAACGCATGCAGTCTGGATACCTCCAGCTTTACCGCACGGTTTATATTCGCATGGCCCCTACTCAGGCTGGAGTGTCTATGTCGCCGCTTCTGCCTGCAAAGAGTTACCTGAGAAACCCTGTATTTTCTCTTTTACAGGCCTGCTGCGCGAAGCCGTAATGCGGGCGGCGAGCTGGAAAGGAAATGCTTTTACTGCATCGCAGGCACGGTTGGCCGGTGTCATTCTTGACGAGATCCAATCGCTTCCGCTGACTCATCTCGGTCTGCCAATGCCCAAGGATGTCCGACTCCGCAAGATTGCACGCGCTCTTTCAGAACGGCCAGACGATAACCGCAGTCTTGAAGAGTGGGCAGCCTGGGCCGGGACATCGCCACGGACGATCACGCGGCGATTCAGCGCTGAAACTGGCTTTAATTTCACTGAATGGCGACAACGCGTGCGCTTGCTCAGGGCTCTCGAGCTTTTGGCTGCGGGCCAGCCTGTAACGGCAATCGCGCTGGATCTGGGCTATGACAATGTGAGCGCTTTTATTGCCCTATTTCGCCGTGTATTTGGCGTGACGCCTGGACGGTATAAATGTTAAGGCAATATCTTGTATAGAAGGCAGAACGTGAATCGTTGAGGTAGATAATAGGTACATTATTCATGAGTAGACGACTTAATAGAGATTATAGAACCAAAGTCAGAAATATACCTCGACGCATAAAAGCGCTTAATCGTTGGGCTGGTACTTTTCATAACCTTGAACGTAGCGTCTTTCCAGAAGAACAGCATTACTGGAATTTCAAAATCCCAGTGGATATCAATCTCGTTGAGGGGAAATACAGCACGTTTAAAACTAAAGCAGCTTGTGCACAAGCTTTAATTAATGCTTGTTCAAACCTTATAACTGCTACTGCCAGTATAAATTATAGGCCTCGAATTACCGCTGTAGTATGTCTGCCGGATATGTTTACAAGCGAGGTCTGTCTTTATCGCTCCGAAGAATATTATCAAGGCTTTATAACTGAACATCGTTCTGAGAATGGTGCTTCCGCTTTGATCAAAGATCGTAGCCTTGCAGCCGAATGGGGACTCGTTTTGCCAGATAACGTACAGGAAATAGGCATCTCACTCGCTTATTATGGAAGTGAAGATCGGGATGAGTGGTTCACGGGAGAACGCTGGTACTATGGTCAAGTGACTTAAAGAGTTTCATTCATTTGATTAAAAGTTTCTGCCTGCACAAATTAAAACTGCGAGCCGAAAGACTCGCAGTATTTTATCTGATATCACTATCAGTTCAGGGAATTATGACTTACCAGAGCTACGGCCACCGCTGTGGCTGTTCTGCCCCCCTTTTTTCCCTGCTTCCGACGCACGCTGCGGATCGTTCTTGAAACTCCCGCCGCTGTGCTGACCGCCTTTACGTCCGGCCTCAGATGCCTTTTCACGGTCTTCAGCGAAATTACCGGAACCACCACGATGTTCTGCCATATCTTAAACCTCTTTCGTTTCGTTTATGTCAGTAGATACAAATAAACCTGCTTATTTGTATCGCTCGTCGTTCGATAGTTAAATTTAGCCCCTATCTATCTACAGTCAACTCTATATTTCGCTAAGGCGCACCAGACTTTTCTTATTATATCTCGCATTACCGCATCGCTTTAATAAAATGCCGCCACGGAGGTTCGCTCGTTGCCAGAATATTAGGATTACTCTTATGGCTGGAATGCTTAAATTAAAAGGGAGGCAGTAATATCCCCAAGCTCAATCTGCGCTTCGCTTAATACTTCCATATTACCGCTGCGTTAATAACGGATTATTTAAGCTGCAGAAAGCCATTGAATACAAAGAGGTTAATCTCTCCCGTCAGGTTTTTTAGGTGAATGCGTCACTTTTGCTCTAGGCTTTATAGTTAATAAGATTCATTCTGCCAGCATCCCTGAATGAATATTCCTCCTGAACTCGCTATCGAATATTCACTGGAGTATCATTAATGAAAGCACTTACCTACCATGGTCCTCATCATGTCAGCGTCGACAATCAGCCCGATCCTGGGCTGCAGGCAGCTGATGACATTATCCTTCGCGTGACGGCGACGGCCATCTGCGGTTCAGACCTTCACTTGTATCGCGGAAAAATTCCCGGCACCCACCATGGCGATATCTTTGGCCATGAATTTATGGGTGAAGTCGTTGAAACCGGGTCACAGGTCACTGCGGTGCGAAAAGGCGATCGGGTGGTGGTGCCGTTTGTTATCGCCTGCGGCGATTGCTTCTTCTGCCATCTGCATCAATACGCGGCATGTGAAAGTACCAACAGCGGCAGGGGCGCAATCCTAAACCGTAAGGGCATTACCCCGCCCGCCGCGCTGTTTGGTTATAGCGATATGTATGGTGGCATCCCCGGTGGTCAGGCGGAATATGTCCGGGTGCCGAAGGCTAATACCGGGCCATTTAAAGTCCCTGACACCCTGTCCGATGAAAAAGTGCTTTTCCTTTCAGATATTCTGCCTACCGCCTGGCAAGCGGTTAAGAATGCCGAAGTCACGCAGGGTTCAAGCGTGGCGATCTATGGGGCCGGGCCTGTCGGGCTCTTAAGCGCAGCCTGTGCCCGCCTCAGTGGCGCAGAGCAGATTTTCATCATCGATCATAACGACTACAGGCTCGAATTTGCGAAACAGCGTTATGGTGCCATTCCTGTCAATTTCGATAAAAACGACGATCCGGCCCAGTGGATTATTGAGAACACCGCGGGCCATCGTGGCGTCGATGCCGTAATTGACGCCGTTGGTTTTGAAGCGAAAGGCAGCCTCACCGAGACGGTGCTCAGTAACCTGAAAATTGAAGGCAGCAGCGGGAAAGCGATAAGACAGTGTATCGCCGCGGTTCGCCGGGGCGGGATCGTCAGCGTGCCGGGCGTATACGCCGGTTTCATTCATGCGTTTATGTTTGGCGATGCGTTCGATAAAGGGCTGACCTTCAAAATGGGGCAGACGCATGTGCATGCCTATTTACCGGACTTATTAAATCTGATTGAGCAAGGCTTGCTGACGCCAGAAGAGATTGTTACCCATCATCTTCCTCTGGAAGAGGCGGCACGCGGGTATGAGATCTTTGAAAAGAAAGAGGAGATGTGTCGCAAAATCATCCTGGTGCCGGGCATGGCAACCGGAAAGGCGACAGTCTGAGGCCTGTCGGCGCCGTCATGGATAAGCCCTACGCCAGTACCGGGCGTAGGGCTTTGAGTATCGTCTTCTTACGTCCGCCTGTACGGCGAACCTGGATGGCCCTCATCGGTTTAACGACAGCGCAGCAAATCCCCTATTCGGGTGGTATACCGCGGTGAGAGCATCTCCCGCTTCATCTGCCACTGCTGCTGAATCCCCTGCCCGGCAAAATAGAGCGTGCCGCGCCCTTTCTCATTCATCTTATCCATTATCGTCATTAGCGCTTCGCTGTTATGCCGGGGCGGCGCTTCATCAAAGAGATTCAGTTGCGCCACGCCAACGCTGAAAAAATCGCCCAGCATCACCCCCGCTTTTTGATAGCGATGCCCTTCTCGCCAGATTTTATCCAGACAGCGGGTCGCCGCGTTGATGATGTCACGGCTGTCCTGGGTGGGCGTCAACAATTTTACCGAGGCGCTGTTCCCGTAATAGGGCTCGTTCAGGGCAAAGGGCGAAGTTTTCACAAAGGCGGAGATAAACCGGCAGTACTGATGCTCTTTACGCAGCTTTTCCGCCGCGCGAAAGGCATAGCTGCATATCGCCTGGCGCATTGACTCATAGTCGCTCACCCACTCACCAAAGGAGCGCGAGCAGACGATCTCCTGCTTGTCGGGAACAAATTCTTCAAACCCCAGACACGATTCCCCGCGCAGCTCCCGCACGGTACGCTCCAGCACCACGCTGAAATGTTTGCGGATCACCCCAATGTGGGTATCGGCCAGATCCAGCGCCGTGCGGATCCCCATCGCCTCCAGCCGCTTGCCGATGCGTCGCCCCACGCCCCATACCTCCTCGACTGGCAGCGCGGCCATCAGCCTGCGCTGACGATCAATATTCGACAGATCCAGCACGCCGCCCGTCTGGGTCTGCCATTTTTTTGCCGCATGATTCGCCAGCTTGGCGAGCGTTTTCGTGGGTGCAATTCCGACCCCGACGGTCAGGTGAGTATGCTGCTTCACGGTGGCGCGGATCTCCTTGCCAAATTCCGTGAGGTCACGGCAGTTACGTACCCCCGTCAAGTCGCAAAAGGCTTCGTCGATGGAGTAGATCTCTACGCGCGGCGTCAGCAGCTCCAGGGTATCCATCACCCTGGCGCTCATATCGGCATACAGCTCGTAGTTGCTGCTGAAGGCCACAATGTTATGCCGGCGAAAAATCTCTTTCTGCTTAAAGTACGGCGCTCCCATTGTTACCAGCCCCTTTGCTTCGGCGCTGCGGGCAATCACACAGCCGTCATTATTCGACAGCACCACCACCGGCCGTCCCTGAAGATCCGGGCGGAAGACGGTTTCACATGATGCGTAAAATGAATTCACATCACAGAGGGCAAACATGCTAGTGGGTCGCTTTGATGATATAGGTGACCACGCCGAAGATATCGAGCGACGCTTCGCTGCCGATCACAATCGGTGAGTAGGCACTGTTCATGGGGTTGAGCTGGATCCGGGGGCGCAGCTGCAGGCGCTTCACCGTAAATTCGCCTTCAATGGCGGCAATCACGATATCTCCGTGGTCCGCCTTTCTGGCGCTATCAACCACCAGCAAATCGCCGTCGCCAATCCCGGCGTCAATCATCGAATCCCCCGCTGCTTTCACAAAATAGGTCGCGCTGGGGTGCTGGATTAAAAGTGCATTCAGATCGATACGCTGCTCGACATAATCTTGCGCCGGGCTGGGGAAGCCACACTGAACTAAATCACTAAAAAGGGGGAGCGCTATTACTTCGCGCAACTCTGCGGGTCTGTACAACATCATTATACACGCCTCTTATACTGTTTTTATATACAGTAGTTTCAATGACGAAGACGATCAAGCGGCATTTTTGCCGCGGCTGGTTATGCTTTCGCCAGGCCGCAGCTAACTGTTTCTCTTTGCAGAAAATTAAAATTTGTAAATCCGGGGCAGAATAAAAAAACAGCAGGCTAATCATGACCACTGAAATGAATAAGAAAACGGCTATAAGGGGTAGCAAAGAGAAATTGATCCCTACGCATTTATCAATCCGTTCAGATTTTCGACAGATTTATCCATGCGTTGTACACCGCGGCCTGGCGCGTAATTGACAGTTCAGCCTAAGAAAATGTCACCCTGCGTGCCTCCGGAATCGGCGTTAGCGCATCCAGGACAAATCTTAATTTTCCACAAAACCTTCACTTTTGTCAGGTTTTCCACTCCTCCCCTACGGCGGTAAACCAGGCGAAACTTATATTTCCCGCGCTAACTCCTTTATCTACAGCGATATATTCTTAGAATATTTAATGCGCACTAAAATAATGCCCTGGCTGGCTTACTTGATCATTTCGCCGTTCGGTCTACATTTATTTCTGCAACCTTGCGGAGTGTTTCATTCCCTACACTGGAATATCTATATTGAAAACAGGAGAACGTTTATGACAACACATCGAGGCGGTTCCGGTAATTTTGCAGCAGACCGTGAGCGTGCGTCCGCGGCCGGGCGCAAAGGTGGACAGCGCAGTGGTGGCAACTTTAAAAACGATCCACAGCGCGCATCTGAAGCGGGCAAAAAAGGCGGACAAAATAGCCGCGGCGGTGGTCGTAAAGCTGCAGAATAACAGTTCCAATATATTCTTTGGCCGCTCTTATTGGTAGCCAGAAATAAATTAAGCACCGTGCGTAAATATGCGTAAATAAATGCCCTGAGACCTGATTGAATTTGCGGAGGTTGATTATGCTGCATTTAAGACGACGAGTTCGTAATGTGCGTAACAGTCATCGTTGCGGTGACGATGTTGGCTGGATGATGGCGGGTGATAGCGAGTTGCTCCGTTCGCCGGAAAGTGGCCCCGGGATGCAGGTCGCCAGAAAGCTGGACGACCCTACCCACGAATCTACGCTGGAGCTCGACCCGCTCCAGAACTGGCTGGTAGACACCATGGCCAGACGTGAAATCAAGTAATCAGCTGTTGAGTAGTGAAATGCGTTTTGTGTTTTTTGCTTAGCCCGGCGCGTCACTCCGGGCTTTTTTTATGGCCTTAGCGGCGCAGCGGCAGCCCTGCCGTCTCTCTGGCGCGCAGCACCGTCAGGAAGGTGATAAGCGCCGCGCCCATCACATACAGCGCTGGCGAGAATGGATTGCCGGTCGCGGTCATCAGGTAGGCAGAGAACCACGGCGTGATGCCACCAAAGAAGGCCACCGCCAGGTTGTAAGCAATCGCCATCCCACCGTAACGAATACGGGTAGGAAACAGTTCGGCCATTGCCGCGCTGCAGGCGCCATCGAAGGCGGCGATAAAGGCCCCCAGCAGCAGCATGGCCAGCACCGCAGAGAGCATATCGCCATTGGCCATTACCATCATTGCCGGGTAAGTAAAGAGGATAAAACCGGCGCACCCGGCCAGCATTAACGGCTTACGGCCAAATTTATCCGAGAGATACCCCATAAAAGGCACCATGACCGCAATGCCAAACAGCCCGAGGGTGGTGATGGCATAAGAATCCAGCTTCGAATAGTGCATCTCGGTAGAGAGATAGCTGGGCATAAAGGTTTGCAGCGTCCAGTGCCCTACCGCTTTGATCACCACAAAACCGACGCAGAAGAAGAGCGCGCCCCAGGCTTTGGTTACGGCAGCATGCAGCGGTGCGGCTTCGGTTTTACCGCTCTTGAGCGTTTCGAGAAATTCGGGGGAGTCTTCAAGCTGGTTTCGCAGGTATAGCCCCACCCAACCCAGCGGCCCGGCGATCAAAAACGGAATGCGCCAGCCCCAGTCGTTCATTGCCGCCTCACCCAACCCTGCGGTAAGCAAGAACACCAGCCCGGAACCGGCAACAAAGGCCATGAATCCAAAGTTGTCTATCCAGCAGGTAAAGTAACCGCGGCGCGCGTCAGGCGCATATTCCGCAAGGAACGTGGTCGCACCGGCGCTTTCGCCCCCGGCGGCAAATCCCTGAATCAGGCGGGTGATCACCAGCAGCACCGTGGCGGTGATGCCAATCTGCGAAAACGTGGGCAGCAGCCCCATTACAAAGGTCGCGCCAGAGGTCAGCAGGATCACCGTCGCCAGTACCTTGCGTCGGCCTATGCGATCCCCAAGCGAGCCGAAATAGAGTCCCCCAAGCGGGCGCATGACAAAGCCGGCACCGAATACCGCAAACGACGACAGCAGCGCCACCGCGGGGCTCTCCGCATGAAAGAACTGCAGGCCAATGATCGCGGCCAGCGTACCGTAAAGCCCAAAATCGAACCATTCGACAAAATGGCCAACGCCGGTGGCGAGCAGCACCTTACGGAGTTTGCGGGCCACGGGGATCTCCTTTTCGGATACCGCGCGATCTAATGAGGGCTGAGCTGAGGGGTTCATACTCTCTCCTTTGCAGGGTGCCGACTGGCGGGCGGTGGAACGCGAAGCGGCCTGACGATCATACCAGCAAATGCCGGACAGGATGAACGCGCGACAGTGTTTCTATTATAGATATACCCTTTAAGCGTAAAATACCCAGCGCGAAAGATGAAAATGTGAACTGGCGCGAGAAAAACAAAAACCCGCTACGGGGAGCGGGTTTGAACGGCGCCTGGCGTGCGGTCAGGAACGCTTTTTCGGCATCATACGCAGCAGGGTGTTGTCTTTCCAGTAATAGTGGTGCAGTAGCGCGGCAAAGGCGTGAATGCCAATAATAAAGTAACCCGCCTTCGCGAGGGTAACATGCCAGCTCTTCAGCAGATCCACCACCTCAAAATTGGACTCTGCCGCGTGCGGCATACCCAGCCCAAAAGCAAACCAGGTATTGCCACGGTTATACATCATCACCAGCCCAATCAGCGGCAGCGCAATAAACAGCAGATAAATGAGGAGATGCCCCAGATGCGACAGCCCGATATACATCGATTTCGGCTTCGGCACGATAGGCGGCGCCGGGTATTTCAGGCGCACCAGCAAGCGCGTCACCATCAGCACCAGAATAGAGATGCCGCAAGAGACGTGAACCATGTTAATGACTGGGCGGGCCGAGCGCGGAAACAGGCCGCGGAACTCCATGGCGCAGTAGGCCACGATCACCAGCAGAAAGACCAGCCAGTGAATGCTGATTTGCAGGCCGGTATATTTATTGCGCATACATTTTCCTGAACGAAACGTCGAAAGCGTCAACATAACCACCTTTACTTAAAAATTCATTAAGTTTTCTCTATGCGTTTTCAAAAACTTCCCGTCACATGAAGCATATTCAGTTGCCCTGGCAAGATTCATAGTCTAATCCTGGAGAGGTTCAACGTATCGTTACGTTCATTCAGGAGCACACCATGAGTAAAATTGGTATTAACGGATTTGGACGCATTGGACGCCTGGTACTTCGCCGCCTGCTGGAGACGAAAGACAGCAACACCGTAGTCGCAATTAACGATTTAACCTCCCCCAAAGTTCTGGCCTACCTGTTGAAGCACGATTCAAACTATGGCCCCTTCCCCTGGAATGTGGATTTCACCGAAGATTCGCTGATTGTCGATGGAAAATCGATCTCGGTGTATGCCGAAAAAGAGGCGAGCCATATTCCGTGGAAAGCGGCCGGGGTCGATCTGGTGGTGGAGTGCACCGGTTTTTACACCTCTCAAGAAAAATCACAGGCACATATTGAGGCGGGCGCGAAAAAAGTGCTGATCTCTGCGCCGGCCGGGGAGATGAAAACCATCGTCTTTAACGTCAATGACGACACCATCGACGCCAGCGACACCATTATCTCCGTCGCCTCCTGCACCACCAACTGCCTGGCGCCGCTGGCCAAAGTGCTGCATGACGCATTCGGCATAAAGGTGGGCACCATGACCACCATCCACGCGTATACCGGCACCCAGGCGCTGGTGGATGGCCCGCGCGGTAAGGATCTGCGCGCTTCCCGAGCGGCGGCAGAGAATATTATTCCCCATACCACTGGCGCGGCGAAGGCCATTGGGCTGGTGATCCCGGCGCTAAGCGGCAAACTGAAGGGTCACGCCCAGCGCGTACCGGTGAAGACCGGCTCCGTGACTGAACTGGTCTCGATTCTGGAGAAAAAAGTGACCGTGGAGGAGATCCACCAGGCGCTGAAAAAAGCCACCGAGGGCAATGAGTCCTTCGGCTATACCGACGAAGAGATTGTCTCTTCCGACGTGATCGGCTCGCATTTTGGTTCGGTATTTGATGCCACCCAGACCGAAGTGACCGACGCCGGTGATGTGCAACTGGTAAAAACCGTTGCCTGGTATGACAACGAATATGGCTTTGTCACCCAGCTGGTGCGCACGCTGGATAAATTTGCCGCACTGTAATCGCATCGCGGGCAGCCCTGCTGTCCGCGCCTTGTGAATAGGTGCAAGTTTTCTCTTTCGTGACTCTGTTATAACAACCACTTACTTCAGAAGGAGCGTTGTTATGGAATCACTCAGCCGCGAAACACTCGAACGCCAGATGGCGCAGGCCGTCAGCCAGGCCACGACCTTCCACATCTGGCCCGAAGGCGAAGCGCCGGGTGCCGCCGCCAGCGATGCGGTCTTTACCCCCGAACCGAAACATACTGGCAC
The DNA here is from genome assembly GCF_002430365.1 of Leclercia sp. UBA5958. Lineage (NCBI taxonomy): Bacteria > Pseudomonadati > Pseudomonadota > Gammaproteobacteria > Enterobacterales > Enterobacteriaceae > Leclercia > Leclercia sp. UBA5958. Next base: position 640,642 of record NZ_DJCE01000001.1, read on the forward strand.
CTCTGACTACGATCGTTCTGTGACCGGGGTGCGCGCTCCGCAGATCACCGTCTATGCCCCTGCCCGGCCGAACGGCGTGGGGATCCTGGTTGCACCGGGTGGCTCTTATCGCCGCGTGGTGCTGGATAAAGAGGGCAGCGCCCTCGCCTCGTTCTTTAATCAGCGCGGTTATACCCTGTTTGTAATGACCTACCGGATGCCCGGCGACGGCCACGAGGAGGGTGCCAATGCGCCGCTGGCCGACGTGCAACGCGCCATGCGCACCCTTCGCGCCAGAGCGGACGAGTGGAAGCTCGACGCAAGCCGCATCGGCGTACTCGGCTTCTCGGCGGGGGGGCACGTCGCCGCGAGCCTCGGTACGCGGCATGATGAACCGGTCTACACACCGCGGGATGCCATCGACGAGCATGACGCCCGCCCGGCCTTTATGGCGCTGGTCTACCCGGTGATCACGATGCACGCAGATATCGACCATCCCGGTTCGCGCCATGAGCTGATTGGAGATACGCCAACCGCGGAACAGATTCGCCATTACTCGCTGGAGGATCGCGCCAGTGCCGACGCCCCGCCCACGTTTTTGCTGCATGCCGTGGACGACCCGGCGGTAAAAGTGGAGAACAGTCTGGTGATGTTTAACGCCCTGCGTCGGCTGGGCGTACCGGTGGAGATGCATCTGTTTGAGCGCGGCAAGCATGGATTCGGCATACGCGATGCGCAGGGATTGCCGGCGGCCATCTGGCCGGAGTTGATGATGAACTGGATTGCGACAAAGGTATAAGTAAAACGGCCACCTGGCGGTTGTCATGCCCGTCAGTTAAGCAATTCGGTGTTTCTACGTCACTCAAGTGGAAAGATTCCGTTCACTCAGGCATCTCTTCTGGGGTGAACGGAACCCTTCCACCGTGCTTAACTGCCAGGCATAACTAACTTCGGGTTGCCGTTGCTATCAGGACTGCAAATAGACCACCTGCGTCTGCAGATACTCATGCAGACCATGTTTGCCATCCGCCCCGCCGATCCCCGATTTCCGCCAGCCGGCGTGGAAGCCCTGCATCGCCTCGAAGTTTTCGCGGTTGATGTAGGTTTCGCCGAACTTCAGCCCTTTGATGGCTTTCATCGCCACGTTGAGATCCTGGGTGTAGATAGACGAGGTCAGACCGTAGTCGCTGTCGTTCGCCATGGCCAGCGCATCGTCCAGGGTGTCGAACACCACCACCGGCAGCACCGGACCGAAGGTCTCTTCGTGCATGATGGTCATCTCCTGGCGCACATCCAGCAGCAGCGTCGGCGGGTAGTAATAGCCCTTGCCCTCTACCGCTTTACCGCCGAGCACCACTTTCGCCCCCTCCTGCACCGCGCGCGCCACTTTCTGCTCGACGCGCTCCAGCGCCGCGGCATTGATCAGCGGCCCCATAGCAATATCGTTGCGCTCGGCCGGATTGCCGAACTGCACGGCTTTCATCGCCTCGCCCAGGCGATTGACAAAGCGGTCGTAAATCCCTTTCTGGACATACACGCGCTCGGCGCAGTTACAGACCTGCCCGGTGTTGATCACCCGTGAATCGACGATAGCCTTCACCGCCAGCTCCAGGTCAGCATCATCCATCACGATGGCCGGGGCTTTACCGCCCAGCTCCAGGCAAACTTTGGTGATGTTTTTCGCCGCTGCGGTCATGATCTTCTCGCCCGCCCCTACGCTGCCGGTCATGCTGACCATCGCCACTTTCGGGTTGCCCGCCAGCTCCTGACCCACGGTTTCACCGCGACCCAGCACCAGGTTAAAGACCCCTTTCGGCAGGCCGATCTCATCCACAATTTTAGCGAAGGCGATGGCGTTATTCGGCGTGAACTCGCTCGGCTTGATGACAATGGTATTACCGGTCAGCAGCGCCGGCGCCAGTTTGCGGGCAATCAGGAAGAACGGGAAGTTCCACGGCAGAATGCCGGTGGTGACACCGAGAGCACGTTTGAACAGCAAAATGTTCTCACCCGGGCGATCGCTTTGCAGGATCTCTCCTTCGTAGCGACGCGCCCACTCGGCCATATAGTCGATATAGTCAGCGGTGAAGTTCACTTCAACGTCGGCCAGCTGCTGGATCTTGCCGCCCTCAGCGACAATCAGGGCGCTAATTTCGCTGGCGCGCTCACGAATGCCCGCTGAAATTTTACGTAACCAGCCAGCGCGTTCGATAGCAGGCAGCGCTTCCCAGCCAGCCTGAGCGCGTTCAGCCGCGTCGATCGCCTTGCGGGCATCTTCAGCGCTACCATCGGGAATACGGGAAATGACCTCTTCGGTAGCCGGGTTGATCACATCAATCCAGGCATCACCCTGCCAGGCTACAAACTGTCCATCGATATACATAGGATGTTGTACGGGTACTGTCATGACCTGCTCCTGTAATTACACTGTTTTTAACAAGTAAAATTATTGTTAAAAACTACAGATACAGACCCGCATTCCTACTGTATCGCGCTGTTTTTGTGAGACATCTCAAAAAAGAATCGCGTCAGCAACCTATTGTCATTACATCTCGGTAACAAAGAATGCCCGTTTGCGAAAAAGCCATCGCAAACGGGCAGAAAATTACAACAGTGAGCGACTGGTCAGGGCGTCGGTGAGAACGGCGTCGTTACGCAGGATCTGCCAGGCCGCCTCCACATCCCGGGGAATATCAACGTGCGCGATAAAGTCGTGTCCTGCCGGGCCATAGCCATTGATATCGTCGCGCAGGCGCGGCAGCTCGCCCAGTACCAGCGATAAATAGCGCTCTACCGGCCACAGCCCTTCGCCACCGCCGCTGAATACCAGGCCATCTTCACTGTTCTGCAACTGCGGTACGAGGCCAGGATGGCTGATCCACTGCGGCGCAGCCGGTTCATCCCGACAGACGCGAGCGAAGGTCGCCATGGTGCGGCGCTGCATGGTGGGGTCCTGCACCACAATCACCCGGCTCGCCGGCAGCGGATGATGCTGCATCAGCGCCCAGCTAAAGCGCGCATTCTCACCGCAGTTGGTGGACTGATCTTCTATCACCACCCGTTCAGCCGGAATATGCCAGAACTGCTGAGCGATCTCCGCCAGGATGGCGGCCTCGGCCTTACCGGTGGTCCGCACCCTGTTATAAAGCGGGTGCTGCGCAATGGCGGCGTATAAAAAGGTAGTGGAGTGGCCAATACCGCCGCTTATCAACAGCGGAACGTTGAGATCGGCTGCCAGACGGCAGGCCGCATCGATTGACGGGATCACCGCATTCCCTGCCAGCACCACCAGATCGGCCTGTGGAGGCGCCGCCGAGTGCGTTAAGTGCTCTTCCGCAAGCCACACGCCAAGGGTATTTACCGCTGCCAGCGTTTTATCCGGCAAACACGGGAAGATTGTTAGCGTCATCGTTACCTCCTTCCATCTCTTTAGCTCAGGGTAACGTGCAGGTCGGCCATGAATAGAGGATCTCTCTGAAAGCCGAAACGAGGGTTACCTTATAAGGATAGTGGAACGGGCATAGCCTCGGCTTATTTACCTGAGTTGCTCCAGGTATGATTCTCATTCTTCGATGCTGATCTAAATTCGGGTCTATGCTTAATCCTGAACATCAAAGGAGAATGCTATGTCAGACCAAAATATCGACAATGACGCAAAGTATGCGGGCGAAAAAGCCAAAAACAAACTGGATGAAGCAGCCGGCGCTGCGCAGCAGCAATTTGGTAAAGTTTTCGACTCCCCTGAGCATGAGTTCAAAGGCGCGGGTCGTAAATACGCTGCGAAAGCCAGCGATGTCCTGACTGACGTGACGGATACCGTGAAAAATAATCCACTGAGTGGCTTAATTGCCGCGGGTGCAGTGGGTGTCGTACTGGGCCTGCTGTTGGGCCGTAAGTAAGACTAAGGGCCTTCGGGCCCTTTTTTATTTATTCGTTAGTCATCTCTCCGCCATATCAGGCTTTTCTTCCTCCGCTGGACCTTCTGACTCTTCATTATTGACGTCGGCACGCTGCGCCAGCTCCAGCGAACTCGCGCTGGCTGGGTCAAAAAGCGCCAGACTCTCAACCTGATCGAGCATAATCACCCTTCTGAAGGCCATCGCGCTTTCGGGTTCTGAATCCAGGGTAATGTCATGATCGGCATACCAGCGACTGTAGTTATGCTCAATACACAGACTCATCGTCTTGCCATCGCGGTAGCCGCTTAACATCGGGATCAGAACGATATTGGCCGTTTTTTCATATTCCAGACTCGCGGTATGCACCATCCCGACATAAATCCGGCGCGACTTGAGGGTCACCAGTGCCAGCTCCCCCGCCTCCATACATTGATAAAGCAGCTGCTCAATCCCGCTGGATTGCGCCAGCCGTTTATAGAGCATTTTCCTGCCTTCACCATCGAGCCGGGCGCTACCGGCCCAGTTTGAGCGGTAGAGACAAAAGAGGATGGCAAAAGCCAGCATCACCACCACCGGCGCCTGGATACCGAGAAAACTCCAGTTCATAAAGTCCACTTGCCAGTCGGCATAGCGTTCAGGTGCGAAGTGGAATTTGTTGGCGAGGAAGGAGAGCATCAGCAGCAGTAACCAGAGCAGCCCTGTCGCCAGAACCCCTTGCAACACGAAGATACAGCCGTAAAGGGCGACAAGGAAATAGACATCCCAACCGAAAGAGCGCTTGATCTTAAATCGGGTGGAGAGGTCGCGGCTGGTGTACCAGTATCCACAGACCATCAACACCATAAATATCGCCGTTCCCACGTTACGCCCTCTTCAGCGCGGTCACATGGCGCAGAAAATCCTCGCGCACCGCTTTGCTTTTGAAGTTAACCGATGCGTTACCATCTTGATCGATAATAATACGATCGCCGTCTTCGACGGCTTCGATGATCTCTTGTTGGCTCATGACCTGCAGTAAAGATTCCGGACTGGAAAAGAGGGAGCTGAATATACGTCTCATATTATGGCTATCCTTATAGTGAAAAAGATAAGCGTGGTAGAGGCTTGCCGCCGCTGCATTAAGGATATGCTGAAAATGAGGGTAAAAGCGTGCCTGGAAGAGAAATAGCGGCAGACCGGCCCGCTAATCATGTAAATTGCAGCACATTTGATTAACTGACTCGTATCATCTTCACTTGAATTTGTAATTGCGTCAGACATAGAATCATTAGCCCTCTAACTATTCAACAAAACTATAGGTAACAACCCTTATGCGCCTGCCTCAACGCGACCCCTATGCTCCTCGCGAGTGGCAGCCCCATGAAAAACCGATGCTGCTGGGATCGCCGTCAACCCCCGTGCACAGCACCCCCAAACGCGTGGCTTACGGCATTGTCGGGCTGTTGGTCTGCCTGACCGGGGCGCTGGGCAATGCGATGGTTTCGGCGAACCTGCAAAACCTGCAGGGCACCTTTGCCGCCTGGTCAACGGAGATCGCCTGGCTACCTGCGGTTTACGTCATGACGAACGTCTCGATTAACTTGCTGCTGGTGAAGTTTCGCCAGCAATTTGGCTTGCGCGCATTCACCGAAGGTTTTTTGGTGCTCTATGTGCTGGTGACGTTCTTTCACCTGTTTGTGAATGATCTTAGCTCTGCGCTGATGGTGCGCGCCGCTCACGGCATGGTAGCGGCGGCGCTGAGTTCGCTTGGGATCTATTATCAGATTCAGGCCTGGCCCGCCAAACACCGCTTAAAAGCCCTGACCATCGGCATCACCGGTTCGTCACTGGCCATCCCTATCGCCCGCCTCTTCTCTACCGAGCTGTTGCAGCTAGAAGAGTGGCGCGGCCTGTATCTGTTTGAACTGGGGCTGGCGCTGATTTCGCTGGGCTGCGTTATCGCCCTGAAGCTGCCCCCCGGCGATCGGCGAAAAGTGTTTGAGAAGAAAGATTTCATCACCTTTATTTTGCTGGCGCCGGGTATGGCGCTGCTGTGTGCGGTGCTGTCGCTGGGCAGGCTTGAGTGGTGGTTTGAAACCCCCTGGATCGGCTGGTCTCTGGCGCTGTCGCTGGTGCTGATCGTGACGGCGATTGTCTTTGAGCACAACCGCAGTAATCCGCTGCTGAACACGCGCTGGCTCTCCAGCGGCAGCATTGTGCGCCTGGGGCTGATTATGCTGCTGATCCGCATTGTGCTGGCGGAACAGAACACCGGTGTGATCGGCTGGCTGCAATATGTGGGACTGCAAAACGAGCAGATGACCCACCTGGCCTGGTCGATCTTCGCCGGTATCGCCTGCGGCATCACCGTCAGTTGCCTGACCATCAAACCCACAAAGCTCGCCTGGCCGATTGTTACCTCGCTGGTGTTGATGATTGTGGCCTCGCTGCTCGATAGCCAGTCCACCAGCCTGACCCGCCCGGATCAGCTCATGCTGAGCCAGTTCCTGCTCGGCTTCGGTAGCGCCTTCTTCCTTGCCCCTGCGATGCTGGCCGGCATTGGCGGCGTCATTGCCGATCCGCGTAACCTGGTGAGCTTTTCGGTGCTGTTTGGGATGAGCCAGAACATTGGCGGCTTGCTGGGCTCGGCGATCCTCGGGACCTTCCAGACCTGGCGCGAGAAGTACCACTCCAGCATGCTGGCCGATCAACTCACGACCCTGAATCCGCTGGTGAATGAACGGTTGCAGATCTACAGCCAGATGTATCGCAGCCTGATTGGCGACAGCGCATTGCTGAGCACCCAGGCCGCCACCCAGCTACAAACTGTCAGCACGCTGCAGGCAAATATTCTGGCTTATAACGATACTTATCTTCTGACGGCGGGAATTGCGACCGTCACCCTGCTCTGGATTTTATGGCGATTGCTGCGGCTGCGTATCACGGCCAGGCTGGCGCTGAAAAGGGCAACAGGCAGTAAATAATGGATGTTAAAACAATGATCAATGCGTTATTTCAGGAGTGGTTATGAGTCAGCAGGATGCCGCCAAAGAGCAGGCCAATACCCGTAACAATTTGCGCGTGGTATCCGTGTTCGCCGCCGCCGCCATCGTCATCGTTGGCGTGCTGGTGATTCTCTACGCGTGGCAATTGCCCCCTTTCACTCGCCATACGCAGTTTACTGATAACGCCTACGTGCGCGGGCAGACCACCTTTATCAGCCCACAGGTCAACGGCTATATCACCGAGGTGCATGTACAAGATTTTGACCGGGTGAAAAAAGGTCAGCTCTTGCTGCAGATTGATGACCGCATCTATCGCCAGCGCGTACATCAGGCTGAGGCGCAGCTGGCGATGAAAATCGCGGCGCTGAAAAATAACCAGCAACAGCGTAAAAGTGCCGAAGCGGTGATCCTGCGTAACGACGCGGCGCTGAAAAACGCCCGGGCGCAGAGTCTGAAAACTCAGGCCGACCTGAAGCGGGTGAAGGATCTGACTGCCGACGGCTCGCTCTCGATTCGTGAGCGCGATGCTGCCCTGGCGAGCGCGGCACAGGGCAGCGCCGATATCGACCAGGCCAAAGCGACGCTGGAGATGTCACGTCAGGATTTGCAGACGGTCATTGTGAATCGCGGCTCGCTGGAGGCCGATGTCGAAAACGCTAAAGCGGCGCTGGAACTGGCGCAAATCGATTTGCAAAACACCCGTATCGTCGCCCCGCGCGATGGTCAACTCGGGCAGATTGCGGTGCGGCTGGGCGCCTACGCGACGGCCGGCACCCACCTCACTACCCTTGTCCCACCGCAACACTGGGTCATTGCCAATATTAAAGAGACGCAGCTGGCCAACCTGCGGGTGGGTCAGTCGGTGAAGTTCACGGTGGATGCCCTGAACGGCAAGGCCTATGAGGGCCGCGTCGAGAGCATCTCCCCGGCGACAGGAGTCGAGTTCAGCGCCATCACGCCGGATAACGCTACCGGCAACTTTGTGAAGATTGCTCAGCGGATCCCGGTGCGCATCGAGGTGCTGGGTAAACCGGAGGCGTCTGCCCTGCTGCGCCCGGGAATGTCGGTCCAGGTGACGATCAATACGGAGGAGGAGAAATGACTCTTCGTCCAATGGCGGCGCTGACGATCGCCGTGGCCCTTGTTGCCTGCCAGTCGGTGGACGTCACGCCGGCCAAACCCTCGCTGCAGATCCCGGCCCAGTGGCGCGCCACGACTGGCCCCGCCAGCCCGGCAGAGCAGCTCTGGTGGCGCAATTTTCATGATAATCATCTCAACCAGTATGTGGATCAGGCGCTGCGCAATAATAGTGATGTGCTGATCGCCAGAGAGCGGATCAATGAGTATCAGGCGCAGGTGTATGCCTCCGAAGGAAGCCTGTTCCCGTCGCTGGATGCTGGCGTCAGCGGCACGCGGGCGAGGTCGCAATCTGCCGCGACCGGCCAGCCTGTTTACGGCGCGCTCTATAAAGGCAGCCTGACGGCCAGCTATGACGTGGATATCTGGGGCGTGAACCGTAACAACGCCCGGGCTGCCGAAGCGTCGCTGGCGGCGCAGAAAGCAGCGGCTGCGGCCGCCGATTTGACGGTCGCCTCGTCGGTCGCGTCGGGGTATGTCACCCTGCTGGCGCTGGATGAACAGCTGCGGGTGACGCAATCTACGCTGAAATCCCGTGAAGAGGCGTACAACCTGGCGAAGCGGCAGTTTGAGACGGGCTACAGCTCGCGGCTTGAGCTGATGCAGTCGGACTCCGAGTTGCGCTCAACGCGGGCGCAGATCCCGCAGTTGCAACATCAGATAGTGCAGCAGGAGAATGCACTGAGTTTGCTGCTGGGGGGAAATCCGGGAGAGGTGGCCCGCAGCGCAGAGTTCGACACGTTGACGCCCCTGCGCCTGCCGTCGCAGCTTCCTTCAACCCTGTTAAATCGCCGCCCGGACATTGTGCAGGCCGAGCGTCAGCTTATTGCGTCTGACGCAACGCTGGCCGCGTCGCGCGCCAGCCTGTTGCCATCCATCAACCTGACCGCCACCGGTTCAGTACAGGATCGTACCCTGCCCGGCCTGCTGGATAATCCCCTGCAGCTGTGGAGCATCGGCGGCAGCATTCTGGCACCGCTGTTGAACCGCCAGGCGTTAAATGCGCAGGTGGACATCTCCCAGTCTCAGCGTAACCAGGCACTCTATCGCTATGAGAAAGTGGTCCGTAACGCCTTTGCCGAGGTGAATGACAGCCTGGACGCCATTACCCGCTACCGCGAGCAGCTGCAAGAGCTGCTTGCGCAGCAAGAGGTGGCGCAAGAGACGCTGCGCATTGCCCGGAACCGCTATCGCAATGGGTATTCCTCCTATCTCGACGAGCTGGATGCCCAGCGCACGCTGTTCTCGGTGCAGACCAGCGTGGTACAAGCCAAAAATAACCTGCTGCTGGCGCAGATCGATTTGTATAAAGCGTTGGGCGGCGGATGGTCTGATAAAAACTAAGGGGTCAGTCTATGCAGCAGCAGTGGTCGGCAGTAGATAATTATATGATTTCTGAACTTATCCCCCAGGATGAGGTGCTGGAGAAAGTACTTGAAAACAACCAGCGCGCGGGCTTGCCCGAACACGATGTGGCCGCTAACCAGGGGCAACTGCTGGCCCTGTTTGTGCGCATGACGCAGGCCCGGCGCATACTGGAAATTGGCACGCTGGGGGCGTACAGCAGCATCTGGATGGCGCGCGCCCTGCCCGCTGACGGCAAGCTGACAACGCTGGAGGCCGACCCGACCCATGCCCGGATTGCCCGGCAAAACATCCACCTGGCCGGTCTGGACGATCGCATTGAGCTCATTGAAGGCCCGGCGTTACGGTCCCTGGAACATTTCGGCGACGTTGCGCCCTTCGACATGATCTTTATCGATGCCGATAAACCTAACAACCCCGGCTATCTGGAGTGGGCGTTGCACTACTCGCGCCCTGGCACGTTAATCGTCGGAGATAACGTGGTGCGCGACGGCGAAGTAATTAACCGCCAAAGCGACGACGCGCGCGTACAAGGTGTGAGGCGCTTTATCGAGATGATGGGCGATAACCCTCGCCTGAGCGCCACCGCGCTGCAAACCGTAGGGGTTAAAGGCTGGGATGGGTTTACGCTGGCGCTCGTGAACGGTTAATGAGGAGAGCCCCTTATGCAGAGCATTGAATCCCTGAGCGCGCCAGGCGGAGTCTGGATTAACCCGCCAGCTGATCACCACCTCGACGGTGAGACATTACGCCTGACCAGCGACGCCAATACCGACTTCTGGCAAGGGACCTGGTATGGCTTTCACCGACACAGCGGGCATGCGTTCGGCTTTTATCTGTCGGAGGATTTCACGGTTCAGGTCAAAATAGAGGGTGAATTTTCCCGGCTGTACGATCAGGCTGGGCTGTTCATCGGTGAAAGTGAAACCTGTTGGGTGAAAGCGGGCATTGAGTTTAATGACGCGCAACCGGCGATCGGCAGCGTCGTAACCCGCGGCAACTCTGACTGGTCGACGGGCCTCTTTCCAGGCGATCCAACGACATTCTGGATGCGCGCCACCGTACAGAATGAGGCCCTGCGCATTCAGTACTCTACCGATGGTCAAACCTGGCCGCTGCTGAGACTCTGCCCCTGGCCACGCGGTAGAAAACAGTTCGTCGGGGTAATGGCCTGCACCCCGGAAAGAGCGGGTCTGGAGGTGATGTTCAGCGATTTCATACTGGGCCCCCCTAACGGGAAAGCGCTTCACGATTTGACGTAGCAGCCCGCGAAGCGGATCGCGTTCAGGCAATGAGCCTGGGCGCCTGTCTGGACGAGGTGACGAAGTCCGGCGCGGAACGGTATCGACTCGCTGGCTGAGCATTTTTGCGCAGACCAAAAACCTGTCCCGAGCGAAGAATAATGAAAAAGATTGTGCTGGTTCTCTTTGTATTGGCCGCCTTTGCGGCCAACTCGGTGCTCTGTCGTATCGCCTTAAAACAGGGCTACGCCGACCCCGAAACCTTTAGCCTGCTGAGATTAATCGGGGGGGCAGCTGCGTTGTCTCTCTGGCATGGTGTTCTGGGAAGAGTCAAAGAGATCCGCTGGAACATCACCGACGCACTACTGCTGTGCGCCTACGTATTATTTTTCTCCATCGCCTATGTCCGGCTCAATACGGCCACCGGCGCGTTGCTGCTATTTGGCGCGGTGCAGGTCTGCATGATCGGCTGGAGCCTGTTAAAAGGGGAAAAACTAAGCCATTTCAAATCTGTCGGGATCGTGACTGCCATCGGCGGGCTTATTATGCTGCTGCTTCCTGGCGCCACCGCCCCTCCCCTTATTCCCGCCTTAACGATGGTCGTTTCAGGCATGGCCTGGGGGGCATACTCTGTGCGCGGGAAAAATATCACCTCTGCGGCCGGGAGTACGGCGGGCAATTTCATCCTCAGCGTGCCCATCGTTTTGATTCTGAGCCTGTTTCGACAGCAACCCGCTCATATCGAGAGCCACGGTGTTTTCCTTGCGCTGCTCTCAGGGGCCCTGGCGTCGGGTATCGCCTATGTACTCTGGTATCAGCTGGTGGCCCGCCTCTCTTCTGTCACCGCCAGCACCCTGCAGTTAAGCGTCCCATGCCTTGCGGCACTCGGCGGCGTGCTGTTTCTGGGGGAAGTGCCGGACGGGCGCCTCTTACTCTGCACCCTGATCGTGCTGGCAGGCATCGCCATGGTGATCGCGTCCGATCAAAAAACGCGTAGCAGCGTCGATTAACAAAAAAGGAGCCGCTATGTCAGCCGGGGATTTATCAAGGATGGGCAGCGCTGTTTAACGACCAAACCCCCCTCTTCCTGACTGGCTGGATAGCGTCGTTGAGATGCTCTGATAATGCAGCGCACAAGAAAGCGAAAAAGGGCGAAATGCCCTTTTTCGCTTCGCATGCTTAAGGTGTGATTTGCTCCATCGCCTGTAGGATACGCTTATCGGATATGGGATAAGGCGTGCCTAACTGCTGGGCGAAGAAGCTGACGCGTAGCTCTTCAATCATCCAGCGGATCGCCTGCACGTCTTCATCATCGCGGCGCGCTGGCGGCAGCTTGTTCAGCCACTGTTGCCACGCCTGCTGCACGCTCTCCACTTTCAGCATCTGGGCGCGATCCCGGTGCGGATCGACGGCCAGCTTCTCCAGGCGCTTTTCAATCGCATTGAGGTACCGCAGCGTGTCGCCCAGGCGCTTAAAGCCGTTGCCGGTAACGAAGCCACGATACACCAGCCCTGCCATTTGCGCTTTCACGTCAGACAAGCCCAGCGCCATGGTCATATCCACGCGGCCCTTCAGCCGTTTGTTGATATTAAAGACCGCGGTGAGGATCTGCTCGACCTGTTTCGCGATCTCTACCACGGTGTCGTTCAGCTCTGCGCGTACTTTTTCGTGCAATTTCGCAAAGCCCTCTTCGCTCCAGACCGGGCCGCCCGCTTCGTCGATAAGCTTATCCACACCACAGGCGATACAGTCATCAATCAGGTCCAGCACTTTGCCGTAGGGGTTGAAGTAGAGCCCCAGCTTGGCCTTGTTAGGCAATTTCTCGTGCAGGTACTTGATAGGCGACGGAATGTTCAGCAACAGCAAGCGACGCAGCCCGCGCCACATCTGCTGCTGCTGTTCCTGCGGATTATCAAACAGCTTGATGGCCACGCTGTCACGCTCATCCACCAGCGCCGGCCAGGCTTTTACCTTGTAGTTACCGCGTTTCTGCTCGTAGCTTTCCGGAAGCTGACCAAAGCTCCAGATATGCAGCCCGCTCTGCTCGATACCGTCGTCGGCCACAGCAGAGAGCGTCTCCTGGACCTTGCCTTTCAGCACCTCTTTCAGCGCCGTCAGGGAGCGACCTTCCTGCAGCTTTTTGTTTTTGTCGTCGACCACGCGGAAGCTGATTTTCAGGTGATCGGGCACCTGATCCCAGTTCCAGTCTTCCCGGTCGATGGTGGTACCGGTCATGCGGCGGAATTCACGCTCCATGGCATCCAGCAGAGGCAGCTCCAGCGGCGTGACGCGGCCTAAAAACGCCTCGGCGTAGTTTGGCGCAGGCACAAAATTACGCCGTACCGGTTTTGGCAGCGATTTAATCAAGGCAATCACCAGCTCGCGGCGCAGGCCAGGGATTTGCCACTCAAACCCGCTCTCTTCCACCTGGTTTAACAGCGGCAGCGGAATGTGGACGGTGACACCATCCGCATCCGTGCCCGGTTCGAACTGGTAGGTGAGACGCAGTTTGAGATTGCCCTGATGCCAGAAGTTCGGGTAATCGAGCTTGCTGACCGACTCCGCCCCCTCTTTGATCAACATGCTCTTCTCAAAGTTGAGCAGGTCCGGCGTCTCTTTACTCGCCTTCTTCCACCAGCTGTCGAAGTGGCGGGCAGAGATCACGTCGTGGCTGATGCGCTGGTCGTAAAACTCAAACAGCGCCTCGTCGTCCACCAGAATGTCGCGGCGACGCGATTTATGCTCCAGCTCTTCCACTTCGGCGCGCAGCTTCAGGTTCTCGCGGAAGAACGCATGGCGCGTCTGCCAGTCGCCTTCCACCAGCGCATGACGGATGAACAGCTCGCGGCTGAGGGCCGGGTCAATCTGGCTGTAGTTCACCTTACGTGCAGCGACAATCGGCAGGCCGTAGACGGTGACCTTTTCGGTTGCCATCACCGCCCCCTGCGCCCGCTCCCAGTGCGGCTCACTGTAGGAGCGTTTCAGCAGGTGCTGAGCGACTGGCTCAACCCATTCCGGGTCGATGCGTGCCGCGATGCGCCCCCACAGGCGGCTGGTTTCGACCAGTTCTGCCACCATGGTCCATTTCGGCGGTTTCTTGAATAAACCAGAACCCGGGAAGATGGAGAAACGCGCATTGCGTGCACCGGTAAATTCTTGCTTATCCGCATCCTTCATCCCGATGTGGGACAGTAGCCCGGTCAGCAGTGCAATGTGAATCTCACGGTACTCCGCCGGCTCGCTGTTCACCGGAATGCCCAGCTCTTTCACCACCTGACGCAGCTGGGTATAGATATCCTGCCACTCGCGCACGCGCAGATAGTTGAGGAAATCCACCCGGCACTGGCGACGGAACTGGTTCGAGGAGAGCGCTTTTTGCTGCTCACCCAGGTAGTTCCACAGGTTCACGAAGGCGAGGAAATCGGACTCTTTATCGTGGAAGCGGCGATGTTTTTCGTCGGACGCCTGCTGCTTATCCATTGGGCGTTCGCGCGGATCCTGAATCGACAGCGCCGAGGTAATAATCATTGCCTCACGCACGCAGCCATGTTTTTGCGCTTCCAGCACCATACGCGCCAGACGCGGGTCGACCGGCAGTTGGCTGAGCTGGCGGCCCAGCGGCGTCAGTTTATAAGCGGTTGCCTGCTCATCGGTGGTAATGGCGCCGAGCTCTTCCAGCAGGCGCACGCCATCCTGGATGTTGCGTTTATCCGGCGCTTCAACGAACGGAAACGCGGCGATATCGCCCAGCCCCAGCGCGGTCATCTGCAGAATAACGGACGCCAGGTTGGTGCGCAGAATTTCCGGGTCGGTAAACTCCGGGCGCGAGAGGAAATCGTCTTCCGAATAGAGACGAATACAGATCCCTTCCGACACACGGCCGCAGCGGCCCTTACGCTGGTTGGCCGACGCCTGGGAGACCGGCTCAATCGGCAGACGCTGCACTTTGGTGCGGTAGCTGTAGCGGCTGATGCGCGCCGTACCCGGATCGATAACGTATTTAATGCCCGGCACGGTGAGCGAGGTTTCCGCCACGTTGGTAGCCAGCACGATGCGGCGCCCACTGTGCGACTGAAACACGCGGTTTTGCTCGCTGTTCGACAGGCGGGCATACAGGGGCAGAATCTCGGTATGGCGCAGGTCGCGCTTGCTCAGCGCATCGGCGGTGTCGCGGATTTCGCGCTCGCCGCTCATAAAGATCAGGATATCGCCCGCGCTTTCGTTACCCAGTTCGTCAACGGCGTCGAAAATCGCCTGCAGCTGGTCGCGTTCGGTATCGTCTGCCTCTTCAACAATGGGGCGATAGCGTACTTCGACCGGATAAGTGCGGCCCGACACTTCGATGATGGGCGCGTTGTTAAAATGCTTTGAGAAGCGCTCCGGGTCGATGGTCGCGGAGGTAATAATGATTTTGAGATCCGGACGACGCGGCAGCAGCTCTTTCAGGTAGCCGAGCAGGAAGTCAATGTTCAGGCTACGCTCGTGGGCTTCATCGATAATGATGGTGTCGTACTGCATCAGCAGGCGATCCTGCTGGATCTCCGCCAGCAGGATACCGTCGGTCATCAGCTTGACCATGGTGTTATCGCTGACGTGATCGCTAAAGCGCACCTTATAACCGATGCAGCCGCCGGGCTCCGTTTGCAGCTCTTCGGCAATACGGTTCGCCACGGTACGTGCCGCCAGACGGCGCGGCTGGGTGTGGCCTATCAGCCCTTTTACCCCGCGCCCCAGCTCCATGCAGATTTTCGGCAACTGGGTGGTTTTACCGGAGCCCGTCTCCCCCGCCACGATCACCACCTGGTGGTCGCGTACGGCCTCGAGAATGTCCTGTTTCTTCTGGCTGACCGGCAGATTTTCCGGGTAGGTGATGGTCGGGCGCGCGGCTTCGCGCAGCACGACCTTCCCGGCCGCCTGTTCAATCTCTTTCGCCATCTCCTGATAGATGGCCTGTTGTGCATCAGGATTTTTAACCTTTTTCACACCGTGCAGGCGTCGCGCAAAGCGCTGCTTGTCGCGCAACGTTAAAGCGTCGAGCTGCTGCTGGAGCATCGGGAAGGTCAATTTCTGTTGTTCTGTCATAGCGTTAAGGGGCAGTGCACTGCCGGATAAAATCTCATTTTAATGATTGTTATAGAGTACCACACCGAGGCATTACGCGCCTTATTCAAAAAATTCGAACATAGGCTTCGATATATTGCGCTATCCCTATGGCAGGATTGTGAATAGAGTGTCATCAAGCAACGGGGTTACCCCCCTTCAATCAAACAAAAACAGGAATCACCCATGAGTAAAGTATTAGTTTTGAAATCCAGTATTCTGGCAGGGTACTCTCAGTCTGGTCAGCTTTCTGATTACTTCGTTGAACAGTGGCGTGAACAGCACACCGCTGACGAAATCACCGTGCGTGACCTGGCTGCAAACCCGATTCCTGTGCTGGATGGCGAACTGGTGGGCGCACTTCGTCCGAGCGATGCCCCTCTGACGCCACGTCAGCAGGAAGCGCTGGCGCTGTCTGATGAACTGATTGCTGAACTGCAGGCCCACGATGTTATCGTGATTAACGCCCCAATGTATAACTTCAACATCCCAACCCAGCTGAAGAACTACTTCGATCTGGTGGCGCGTGCTGGCGTAACCTTCCGTTATACCGAGAGCGGCCCGGAAGGTCTGGTGAAAGGTAAACGTGCGATCGTGCTGACCAGCCGCGGCGGTATTCACAAAGATACCCCAACCGACCTGGTTGCTCCGTACCTGACCGTGTTCCTGGGCTTTATCGGTATCACCGACGTGAACTTCGTGTTCGCTGAAGGTATCGCTTACGGTCCGGAAGTGGCGACCAAAGCGCAGAATGACGCAAAAGCGGCAATCGACGGCTTTGTCGCAGCCTAAGTTTCTCCCCTCTCACCGCCCGGTGGGAGGGTTTTATTTTCTGCCTGATTTACTTCAGACCCTCTGATAACCACGCGATAACAAAGCACACTAGCGCCACAAGCGAGACGACGACGGGCCATGTCATAAAAGCATGCACTGTCATCTCTTCTTCTTTTTTAATATCCGCCAGACGGGCAAGCGCCCTCTTCTCATCCCGCGCATTGACCTCTTCAAACAGTTTTTGATATCCCTGCTGCTTTAATTGCGTCGCGCCCTGAAGATCGCTTTTTGGCAATGCTTTAACGGTATTCCCTTTTCTGAAAAAGAAAAACTCAGGCATCTCTGTTCCTTTATTGCAAAGCTGCGTGACCTTCAACATTACGGGGGGCGGCGTACTATTTCCATCATTTTCAGGCGAGCAACAGCTACCGCTGCCCTGGTAGGTTTCAGAACACAATTTGAACTGAGGCCTTCCGTCAGTTAACAACACGCACGACAGCCCGATTCCTGAGCCGCTTGTAGAGCTAATAAGGCGGCAAGTTGAGTGACGATTTTGCTTTAGCCGTTCCGTTATAACGAACATGGAACCTTATCAGGGTCCGCATAATGTAATTGAATAATGTCAGCTTAGAGTGAAACACCCACGTTATGTGTATAAATGAAAAAAATCTGTTTTCCCCTTCAAGCTCTGTTAACTTGAATGAATATGAAAACACACTCCGCTCTATTCAATTCAATTATTATCACCTGTCTGACTCAGGTGGGATAACGTTCGCCATTTTCCCGCCGGTAAGGCGGGCCTTACCGGAAATTAACCAGTGAGGTAAACAATGGACACCGCTACAGTAACCCCATCAGAACAACCTACTTTGCATCTGTTATGTGGAAAAATTGCATCAGGTAAATCCACACTGTCAGCAAAGCTGGGAGCATCACCCGGCACCGTCGTTGTCAGTGAGGATCATTGGCTGGCTGCCCTCTTTGCTAAAGAAATGCACTCCATATCTGATTATGTCCAGTATTCCTCAAGGCTGAAAAATGCTATGAAGCCTCATCTGGTATCACTTCTCAAAGCAGGGTTATCGGTTGTTCTGGATTTTCCGGCAAACACACAGGCAAATCGTGAATGGATGATGCACATCATTAAGGAGTCAGGTGCCAGGCATAAGCTGCACTATCTGAACGTATCAGATGAGGTATGTAAATCCCGCTTACGCGTGCGTAATACGGAAGGTGGGCATGAATTTTCGGCTACAGATCAACAATTTGAAACTATAACGCGTTATTTTTCAGAGCCAACGGCAGATGAAGGTTTTGATATTGTTGAATATAACTAAATTTACCTTTCAACTAATAAGCCGCCGACTGGCGGCTTATTAGTTTTCCCTCTTTTTAGATCACATACGGTATTAAAACGAACTTAACTTCCGGTCTGTGATACTGCATCCTCGGGATCGCCCAATGTGGAGGCAAAAGCCAGGATAAGCTCATTCACCTTTTCAGGCCGTTCTTGCTGTATCCAGTGCCCCGCGCCTTCAATGATGACCGAATCACGCAGGCGCGGAACGAGCCCTGGCATATCGGCGATGATTTGATCCATACCGGGCATCGCAAGCCCGACATCGCGAGACCCAACGGCAAACAGCGCTGGTATTTCGATTCGCATACCTTGCAGACTGGCCTGAAGTTGCCAGTTGCGATCCAAATTTCGGTAATAATTCAGGCCGCCACGAAAACCACTGCGTGTAAATGAGGTGACGTACGACTGAAAATCACTTGTCGAGAGCCATTCGGGCAGACTGCCTGGCTCGGGAAGGTCTTCCAGCATTCCATGCGCAGGCGTGATCATGCCAAAAGGATTTGGGGTGCCGTCTCCCGGCAGGCGTTCACCTGCCTCCCCTGACGCAGCATGGTATATCTTGCGCAACGACGTCGTCACGTCTTGTTCTAACTCCTCCTCAGCGACCCCTGGCTCCTGAAAATACAGCGTATAGAACAGCGCGTCGGCCGTGCGTGGAAAAATCTGCGTTGGGGGCATGGGCGGGCGCGCCATCATCGGCACCCCAAATGCGACAACGCCACTGACGCGATCCGGCCGCATGAGTGCTATCTGCCATGCGATGGTAGCGCCCCAATCGCTACCGACAATAACGGCACGTTTAATCGAGAGCGCATCCATTAAGCCAATCAGGTCACCCACAATATGAAACAATGTGTACTCGTCCGTCGCGAGATGCGTGGATGAATCACCGTAACCACGCATGTCAGGCGCAATGGCGCGGTAGCCTGCCGCTGCCATTGCTGGGATCTGGTTATGCCATGAATGCGACGTCTCTGGAAAACCATGACAAAACAGTACAACCGACCCTTCACCTGCTTCGAGATACGAAAGTGTTATTCCGTTCACATTGACTGATTTGCGCTGCATGACATTCTCCCGAGTTAATAACGTGTTCAGGGGCATTGTAGGCGTACAAGTAGCATACACGTGGTATTACAGATTCCGCCAATGCACGAAGCAGACCGTTTGAAGAGACGGGGGGACTGCTAAAAGCGAAACGCGGACATTCAGGTTTTTATCTGCCCACGTTCAGCCACCCTGGGCCATCGTATCCATGGTCAGGTAGCCGTTTGTCAGTCCCTGCGAAAACGCGGCCGTCGCCGACGAACAAAACAAAACTCATGAAACGCAGGATAACAATATCTCTGATACGAAATGTATTCATTTATATGACAATGATATATTTGAGGGATCCGGTTCCCTATTGCGGTCAGCCCGATTTCATAAGCCCAAGTCTGACCAAAAACTCGCCTTAAGGCACTCCAACCATTCAGCTCAATAATATCAACTGTAGCAAACCACCCAGCGGTAAGTAAAAGAAGAATGTGAATCCATTGTTTCTGTCAAGTATTTAATCCACACCATAAAGATAACAAAGCGGTTAAAAGTGATGATAATCCCTTAAACCCAGCTGCTGCCACAACAAGAAACAGGACAACCCAAATCATATATCATACCCAAAAGAAGTGTCATTTCGAGACAAAGCTACGCATCGGTTAAGATGTTTAAGCCAGAAGTTGAGTTGTAAACAAAGCATAATGAAATAATATCTTTTACTGGAACTTCAAAAATATCATCTTAGCATTACTCAATGTCTGTTTTATATTCATTTAGCATGGTTTGTATCTTTTGCAAACCTGGTAAGTTACCCTCCTGATAATATTGTTCATTAACCAGTTGAGCTTGCTCAATGTTCGTTAATGCCCTGTAAACCTGATGCGCCACACTGTGGGTGTCGAAAATATCCCTGGAACGTGTATCGTTTAAGAAATCGTGTTTTAGCTGCGTAGTCAATTTTTCCATCCTGGAAAAATTAGATGTGTAAATAGCGTGTGCTCTGATTTTGTCGAAGGACGCATCACTATCAGGCTGAACCGCAGGGATTTGCATTTGATTAAGGCTTGAGACAATACCAGGTGTCGCATTCCCACATCCGGATAATACAAATGATATAATTAGAGAAGAAAAGATATTTTTTTGTTTCATGGAAAAATACTTAATGATTATTAGACTGGTCGTGTTCACCACGCGGATATAAACCATGACGAACAGTAAATTAACTCACGGAAACATTGATCTCTTTCCCAGAGAGGCAGCTATCTCATAACCGATGGCATCGAGAAGCTCAAAACGCTTACGATATTCCGACCTCTTTTTACTGGGAACATCTTCTATCCTTTTTCTCTTAATGACTGGAGGAAGCTGATAATAGTTATCAGGCGTACGTAGTCCTCCTGATGCTTCCCACAGTTCATCGTAATTGGAGAAAATTTGTTTTTTTCTGTTTGTATAACGCAGCGACTGATAGACATGGTTTTTATTAGCCACAGCATATACACGTCTTACGTTCATCAAATGCCCCAGGAAAAGTACCGCATCGGTGAGGATTCGCTTTGGGAACAGACCATGCAGCTGTTTTGTCGCATACTGAATAGAATCAAGCGCATCATCAGTATTAGGCCCCTGGACCCCACCGATGATAAAGCAGTCTTCCTCGAAGCGCTGGCAAACCGTAAATGTCATTTCGGATAACATATTGCCCAGTGAATCAGTAAGGATCACACTCATCTCTCCTTCTTGATCCAGTTTGTGCGTCGATTTAAGGCTTAACCGATAAAGACTTCCATCCTTACCAGTAAGATAAGCGAGCTTCAGGCCGGATGGACTCAGGTGAGTAAGAAAATCTTCTTTACTCAGGAATGCGGTGATCTTGTTATAATGCACATTAAGGGCATCAACGTTCTCACGCCTGCTCAACCTGATACTAAGATAGGGTCGGTGTATACGACAGGGAATTCTTGGCTGGCAATACAGAAGAGCTTCATAATACGGATGTGCAGTCAGCATTTTTAATAAGCGATATGTCAATACTGGCATTACCAGCGCCCTGAGACAGAACTTTTTACGGAAATTTGCGCGATTCCATAGCTCATGAGGAACATAATTACCCAGAGAAAGCGCGAAATAAAGCCCCAATGGTGAGGACGGTATTTTACTCAGTGCCCTTTCGTTACTTATCTGAGCCATTTAAACTCCCTACGTATAACATCATTTAATGTCGATAGTATCGCCCTCAGTCATTACCCCGAAAAAAATTTCGGTGCATGAGGTTTGTCCATCATGCTCCCCCGGTATCAATATTGAATCAATATCATGTCAATTTATTGTCAAGACAGGGAAGAAATGACTTTAACCTCATATTTCTCGAAAACTTATAGGTACATGAACAATTTTTTGACAAAAACTTGATTTTTCCAGGCTATTTAATCCTCAGTTTAATAGAGGGTAAGGGTTATGCGGAATCTAAAGCGTAGATTGTTTGGTTGGTCTGTTAGTAATAGCGAAACCTATAGGGAATGCTATCAATTACATGGTGGTAGTATTAACACACATCCTGATGTTATTAACTTTATTTCGACTCAAACAGGTGCCGATGTAAAATATTATGAGAACTCTCGAAATGGGGTTTTATACGGTGCGCTTGGTTTGAAGATAAACAAAAAATATCCGCTTTCATATGATGAAGTGCTATTGCCGACACGTGATGATAAAAGGCTCTTTATCCCAGAGAGGACAAACAGACTTTCCCCACTGCACAGGACCAACACATTCAATAGTAATTTCATTATCGCCAGAAAAAATGAGATATGTATTGTGAAAGATACTTTCTCCGTCAAAACAGAGAAAAACAGGAGGCATGAATTTAACCGATTCATTAAAGCCGGAGGAAGTTATGTGGATCAAGTGAACTTGAGTGCTGAAGAATTAAGTAATATCTACATTACTCTCTTTAAAGCCAGATTCGGTGAGAGCGTACCATGCTATAGCTTTGACCGTATTTTTAGCTTTATCAATCATCTACGTAAGATGATTTTTGGCTACGTTCTCTATATAAACAACACTCCATGCGCCATCGATCTAATCCTGTTCAATGAGTGCAATAATTTCATCTATTTTGACGTCCCCAATGGTGGAGTTGACCCTCATCACTCAGTATGGAGTCCGGGCAGTGTTCTTATGTGGCTCAATATAAAAAAAGCACGTGAATTATGTGAAGAAAAAGAGAAGATTATGCGTTTTTCAATCGGAGCATTACGTCCGCGATGGAAGTATAAGCTCAGATGGGCAGATCCATTTAAAACCGGAAAACCTTTCATCTAAGGTCATCAGTTCACAGCCAATTTTAAGAGATTTGATTAAGCACTGTGACCCGCACACAGTGCTTAACCAGTCCGAAAAAATGCGGCTTTTAATCGCAACGATTTTTCAAACCAGTAAACGGGGAAGAATTACCGTAAAACTCAGCCCAGTGTCGAAATTTTTGTTAACTTCTATCGTTCCGTCATGCGCGTGACATATAGCCCGCGCGATTGATAACCCAAGGCCAGAGCCGCCCGAATGCCTCGACCTGGACTGTTCTTCCCGAATGAAGGGTGAAAAAATGTCCTTTAGAAACTCGTCTCGTACGCCGGGTCCTTTATCTATAAAGCTGATGCAAATATTCTGCCGACTGAGATTAAAAGATATTTCAAGAACACCTCCTTCTGCAGCATAACGTATAGCATTATCAATAAGAATAAGAAAAACCTGGCCTATACGATAAGGGTCTACCAGGGCGGTCACTGATTCAGATGAAGTCTGAACAATATTAATTCCGGCCTTTTTCGCGTTAAGGTATGTCCAGGCAATTTTCTCCTTAATAATTACCCCAAGATCAGTTGGCACCTTCATCAGATTTAATTGGCCGGCCTCGGCAAGTTTAAGCATATGCAGATCGTTAATAAGCCGATTTAGATCTTCCATTTGTCGCATTATCATGCTGAGCTGGTTCTGATTCGGTTCAAAGACACCGTCTAAAATCCCCTGTAATCTGCCAATTGCTGCGGTCAGCGGCGACCTGAGTTCGTGGGCGAGTATAACATGTGATTTTCGCATCTCACTTTCATATTTCGACAACTGTTGGGACATTACATTAAAATTTTTGCTTAAACTCTTCAGTTCAGACGGAAAATTTTGCGGTACTGGTACTTGTGTGCCGAACCCACCTTCGGAAACGGAGCGAGCCGCCCTGGTAATAAAACTTATATGCTGCGAAATGGGCCTCACCGTTCTCAGGGTAAGAAAAAGTATAATAGGTATAAATATTAGAACAAGGACCGCAACGATAAACCAGTCAGCTAAACCCATAGTCGGATCTGAATATGACAGTCCATACCACGTATCTATAATTTCATGATATCGCATCAGGTTTTTTTCAGGATTTTCAATTAACACTGATAACTCATTGCGAACAGATTCTGGCATTTTATATTCATGCCATAAATTTTCAGCGTAAAATCTTAGCCACATAAAAAAACAGATTAAGATAATACTGCCAACTGCAAGTGAAATGAGCCTGATGCAAATCCACCGCCAAAGAGATTCGGAAGCCGGAAGACTGGCGTTTTTATTTGAATTCATACGTTGGCGAACCTGTAACCGATGCCTCTGACATTTATTAATATACCGTCCTGCCCAAGCGACTCGAGTTTCTTTCTCAGGTTATAGATATGCGTATCCACAACACGTTCCAGGGCGTCGCTTTCAGGCAGACATGCTTCCAGCAGTGCCTGTCGAGAGAAAGCTTTTGTCGGTGATTTTAGGAACGTTATCAGTAAGGTTAATTCAGTAGGCGTAAGATCAAGTGTTTCACGGCTACCCGCTGGCGTTTTAACCGTGACCTGCATCGACTCGGTATCGGCGATAATCCCATTATATTCAAGTAGAACAATATTATGACTACTGTTAGAACGTCTGAGTACCGCGTGTACGCGCGCAACGACTTCAGCGGGGTTATAGGGTTTAACAATGTAATCATCAGCACCGAAACGTAGTGCACTGATTTTATCACTGCCATCACCAATCGCCGTGATCATGATAACAGGAGTGTCGCTGCGCCGGCGCAAGGCAAGAAGAACATCAGTACCGTTCATTAAGGGAAGCATAACATCCAGGAGAATAATGTCCGGTTTCCAGCTGGATGCAAGATCCAGCCCCCTTTTGCCGTCTGACGCTATAGAGGTATGAAACTGATCTCGCTTGAGATATGCCTCAAGAACATTGGCGGCATCCAGATCATCTTCAATAATTAATACACGTTTCATTTTTGCGCCTTGACAGAATCTTGACGGATTCTTGTGAATAAATTGATGCAATGAATTCAAACTCAGAGCCTATGCTATGTGTAGTATTTTCTGGGATGATTATGAATAAATCAAGTCTGTGTCTTTTACCGTTGATTGTTGCACCATTATTCGCAATGGCGTCCTTGAAGCCTGCTGAATCAGAGTATGTTATAGGCCTGGCTGGACAGTATGCGCCTGAGTACGCTGGTTCGGATAAATATGACGCTGATATGGCGCCTTATTTTTCGTGGCGCAACCAAACATTTCAAATTGATGTTGTAAATGGTATCAGTTATAGCAAAGAATTCAACGATGGTATCTACCTCGGGCAAACTCTTGGTTATTCCCTTGGGCGTTCTGATGATAATGAAACCTGGCTTCAGGATGGCTCCCGGAAATTAAAGGGGATGGGTAAAATAAAGATGGCCATGACGTCAACTTCAAAAGTGGGTTGGTGGATGGCGCACTGGATAGGGTTTGAGGGTGATGTAATAGCACCTCTTACCGATAGTCAGGGGATGCAGTATAATTTAAAACTGAATCTCATTATGTTCGAAGGTCACAATGATACGGTGACCTTCAATGTGGAAAGAAATTACGGTGACGCCCGGTATAATAACACCTGGTATGGCGTTAATGAAAGTCAAAGCGTCCAGTCTGGCTACAAACAATACAAATCTGGTTCTGGATTAAATAACACTAACTACGGAATTAACTGGCAACATTCTTTTTCGGACGCGTGGACTGGTTATGCTGACCTCAACTATACCGTTCTGGCAGACAGAATAAGCAAAAGTCCAATTGTAGATAAGGATAATTTTTTCACCTTCACGATAGGCGCATTCTATAGTTTCTAATCACATGGATATATCTGACGGTATCGACCGTCAGATATATCCTTAGTGCTCAGAAATATTATTTTATACCGTTTTGATGTCAGGGTTTATTCTTTGTTGAGTAAATTATGGATAAGAAAGTTAAGATCCTCGCGGGCCTGAATTCTGAGTTCTTGAGTGGGACTCACAGTGAGGATATCCGCATAACCGTTTACAGCGCCTCCAATCAAACGGGCTACGCGAGCAGTATCGATATCATGAAACATGCCCTGGATGACTCCAGCCCTGATGAAACTTTCTATCAATTCAGCCCACTCATTCATAATATGGGTTGCCAAAGAAGAATACGTTTCTTCATGTGCCGCAGCTATCCAGACGCTGTTATACAACTGCCATTCATCATCAATTTTGTCAGGCAAGTGTTGTTCAATATAGAACTGCAAGGCTTCTATTGGACTTTTGCCTATAGCTTCATTACTGAAATTTTCGATATCCCTTCGCATAAACAGCGCGATTGCTTCATGACGAAGAGTGTGCCAGTCAGCAAAATAATGATAGATATGGCTACGGGAAATACCCATATGATCAGTCAGATCTCTTGTCTTGACATTATTGAACCCTCTAGCGAGGAAGAGCGAGATTGCACTCTCCAGTATCTTTAAACGCGTGCCTTCAACTGGCGCAGCTTTCATATTTGCCCTGCCTTGACTTTGAGCAACCGCTCAAATAGACTAAAAATCAACCTTGAGCAAATGCTCAAGCTCCTGAGATAAAGTTAAACATGCAATTTATTAGATTACCAGAACCGGCTACCAGAAACCGTGGCGCATATCAGACGCTTAGCCTGCTTGGTCGCCTTCATTTCAAAAAACTGGCTTTTACTTTCTTGCTGGTTGCTGTAGAGAACGCTATCTACCTTCTTTATCCCCTGCTAGCTGGTATTGCTATCAATGCAATTGTGAATGGAGAAGCGCTGCATGCACTGTTTTACGGGGCGATAGTTTTTTTGATGTGGACAGTAGGTGCGGCACGTCGGAGTGTAGATACTCGCGTTTTTACACGCATTTACGCACAGCTCGCAGTACCGGTGATATTGGCGCAGCGCGAAAAAAAAGAAGAGGCTTCGGTGATTGCCGCTCGCGTTATGTTGTCCCGTGAATTTGTCGATTTTTTTGAGTTACATCTGCCGGTACTGATCACTTCAGCGGCTTCAATCGTCGGAGCAGCTTTCATGCTTATGATGATCCAGTTCTGGTCAGGGATAGGATGTATCGCCGTGCTTATTGTTTTCGCCTGCTTTTTGCCCGGTTTTTCCCGGAAAAACGAGTCTCTTTTTTTCCGTCTGAATAACCGCCTCGAGAAAGAAATTACTATTGTCAGCCACGCCAGAAGTGCGGCATTGCTCAAACATTATGGCGTTCTCGCAGCATTACGTGTGCGTCTGTCAGATCGTGAAGCCTGCGGTTACCTGATAATAGGTTTAGCCGTCTCACTCCTGTTCGGAACGACGATATTCTTTATGGCCAAGAACGGTGTTCAAGATGCTGGTCATATCTATGCAGTTATGACCTATTTATGGATGTTTGCCATGAGCCTGGATGATGGCCCTCAACTGCTGGAAAAGTATTCGCAGCTCAAAGATATCGGTTCGCGCGTATCTACCTCATGAACCTTACAACGTCTGGGCTGAACAATCTCCCAACATGACTACCCGTTCTTAATTTACCCGACATCGGATTTATTCAATATGCCTCAGTTTTTTATCGACAGGCCTGTTTTCGCCTGGGTTATTGCTCTATTTATTGTGCTGGGCGGTCTGATAGCTATCCCGCAACTTCCGGTCGCTCAGTATCCTTCTGTTGCGCCGCCGAGTGTAAGTATCTCGGTCAGCTATCCTGGCGCTACACCGGAGACAATGAATGAATCCGTCATTTCGTTGATAGAGCGAGAGATATCGAGTGTCGATGATCTTCTTTATTTCGAATCGTCGAGTGACACTTCGGGAACAGCCAGTATCACCATCACCTTCAGACCCGGCACAGATATCAAACTGGCACAGGTTGACGTTCAGAATAAAATCAAAGTGGTTGAATCACGTCTGCCGCAGACTGTCAGGCAAAATGGCCTTGATGTTGAAGCCGCCAGCTCAGGATTCTTGATGATAGTGGGATTGCGCTCGCCCGGTGGTCAGTATACCGATCAGGATCTGAGTGATTACTTTGCCCGTAACGTTTCAGAAGAACTACGACGCGTTCCGGGGGTTGGAAAAGTACAGCTTTTTGGTGCTGAAAAAGCGATGAGAATATGGCTTGATCCCGTCAAACTGTATAACTACAAGCTGTCAGTAACGGACGTTGTTAACGCACTAAGCCAGCAGAATGCCCAGGTTTCTCCGGGTAGAATTGGCGACGAGCCAACTCGTAAGGGACAGAGTGTAACCTACCCCCTGATCGTTCGGGGGCAGTTAAACTCACTGGAAGAATTTCGCAATATAACGCTGAAAGCGCAGACAGACGGTTCACGCGTTAAGCTCGCCGATGTTGCGCGGATTGAGCAAGGTTTACAAAGTTATGCGTTTGCCATTCGTGAAAATGGTCAACCTGCTACCGCAGCGGCAATTCAGCTTGAGCCTGGGGCTAATGCAGTCAGCACTGCAGAAGGGATACGCGCAAGGCTAGACGAGTTATCAACAGTCTTGCCGGAAGGTATGGCTTTCTCAGTCCCGTTCGATACAGCCCCCTTTGTGAAACTATCCATTGAGAAAGTACTCCATACCTTTATCGAAGCGATGATACTGGTCTTTCTGGTCATGTATCTGTTCTTGCAGAATCTTCGCTATACCTTCATTCCTGCTATTGTGGCCCCTGTAGCACTGCTGGGTACATTTACGGTCATGCTCATCAGCGGCTTTTCAGTCAACGTTTTGACAATGTTTGGCATGGTGCTTGCCATAGGAATCATCGTTGATGACGCGATTGTGGTGGTGGAAAACGTTGAACGCCTGATGGCTGAAAAAAGGCTTTCGCCGAAAGATGCAACCCGGGAAGCCATGCGAGAAATTACACCCGCTATTATCGGTATTACGCTGGTATTAACAGCTGTATTCATACCGATGGGATTCGCGAGTGGCTCCGTAGGCGTTATTTACCGGCAATTTACTCTCTCAATGGCGGTATCAATATTATTCTCAGCGTTCCTGGCCCTCACACTGACGCCAGCGTTATGTGCTTCCATGCTCAAGCCTGTAACGCAGCACGAAAACTCTAAGGCAGGTTTTTTTGGGTGGTTCAACAACAAATTTAACAGATTGTCCACTGGGTATGAAAAAGGGTTGAGATACACACTTCGTCGTGGAGTCCGCGTCCTGATTATCTATGCAGCCCTTTGTGGAGCCATATTTCTTGCTTACCGCGCTTTGCCATCTTCTTTTCTGCCTGATGAGGATCAGGGCTACTTTATGACTTCAATACAGTTGCCCTCAGAAGCGACGCAGGAGCGTACCCGGGATGTTGTTAGTCGGCTTGAAAGCGTCATTGCCGGCAGACCTTCTGTTAACAGCAACATTTCGATTTTTGGCTTTGGTTTTTCCGGTTCAGGACCTAACACTGCCATGGCGTTCACGACCCTGAAAGACTGGGGGGAGAGGAATGGCGCCACGGCATCGGGTGAAGCTGACTTTGTTCAGGCTGAAATGGAGGGAATTCCTGAGGCGAACGTGATGAGTCTGATGCCTCCTGCTATCTCAGATATGGGCACCTCATCCGGTTTCACCTTATATCTGGAAGATCGCGCAGGGCGCGATTACGCATCTTTACTTCAGGCTGCATCGGAGCTAACTGACCTCGCCAACGCCAGTGAAATTGTAAGTGATGTCTATATTGATGGACTACCTGCAGGCGTCAGTGCCGATCTCAGTATAGACAGAGAGAAAGCACAGGCTATGGGCGTCACTTTTGAGGAAATAAATCAGACGCTATCAGCAGCGACGGGCTCCAATTACGTGAATGATTACGTAGACAAAGGCAGGGTCCAGCAGGTGATCGTGCAGGCTGATATCCCCTTTCGTATGCAGCTCAGCGATCTGATGAAGCTGTATGTCAAAAACGCTGAAGGGGGTATGGTTCCCCTCTCCGAATTTGTCTCTGCAAGCTGGACACAAGCTCCCCAACAATTGATCCGCTATCAGGGTTACCCGGCTATCAAAATAACGGGAAGTACAGCGCCTGGGTATTCGAGTGGCGCGGCAATGGATGAAATGGAGCAGTTAGCATCCCAGTTGCCGTCCGGGTATCTTGCTGAATGGACAGGTTCATCTTTACAGGAAAGAGACACTGCAGCTCAGATGCCCATGCTGATGACCCTGTCGGTCCTGGTTGTATTTCTGGTTCTGGCTGCACTTTATGAGAGCTGGACGGTTCCGTTGTCGGTAATGCTGGTTGTACCGCTGGGTATTGCAGGGGGACTTCTGGCCGTATATATCGCCGGGATGCCAAATGATGTTTTCTTCAAAGTAGGGCTGATAACGTTAATTGGTCTGTCGACTAAGAATGCGATTCTGATTGTTGAGTTTGCTCGTCAGCTTTATGCCCAGGGCGCAACATTACTTGAAGCCACAGCCGAAGCTGCGCGTTTACGCCTCAGGCCAATTATCATGACTTCTCTTGCTTTTACGCTGGGGGTAGTTCCGCTGATGCTTGCTTCCGGCGCGAGTGAAGGTACTCAAAATGCAATAGGAACAGGCGTTTTTGGCGGGATGATAAGCGGGACTTTACTGGCTATTTACTTCGTTCCTGTATTTTACGTGACGATCGTATCACTTGTGAAAAGAGCTTCCAGGGATAATTGAAATTCTATTTTTGAGACCCTGAACTCCAGGGCCTTAATATAGACAATAAAATTCACCCTGGATTCTCAACACACACATAATTCAACTATCAAAAGCTTAACCAAAGGAGATTAAATGCAGCTAAATTTTGTGGAAATTAAAGCAGAGAGTGATTTCAAATATTATGAATCCTTTGCGGTCAACATCATGGATCCGGAAGATTTTGTTTCTGCTGATGAACTGAGAGAAATGATTGCCAACGAAGAAGGTAAAGCCTGGTTTGTGCATGTAGCAGCGTTTTCTGAGCCTGTAGCGTGGTGCTCGATATCCTATAACACCATAAGCGAAATTCCCGGTTCGGTGCATGTTTTAGGAATAGGTGTTTCAGCAAATCACGCTCATCAAGGCATCGGGAAAAGAGTCCTGAACTGGTTAATTGAAAACAATACAACCCATGTTTTAACCGCTGCAATTAAGCCTGAAAATTATTCTTCCAGCAGGCTTTTTAAATCAGCAGGTTTTACCAATTTTGGCAAGCAAAGGGCGATACCATGGGATATTTGGGTGAAAGATTAACTAACATCACTTTGATTTTATTATAGTTAATCTACATCGTTACATTGGGGATGAATTGCGCTCCTGCATGCGCAATCACTCCATTCGGGAGACGGGATATCGTATTTATGATTCGTGATATATTTTTTTACCCCCCTACCTAACTTTACTTCAATAGTTTAGCCATAAATTCAAAAAACATTGGCAGATCACGGGTGAAAGAGAAGGACGCATTTATAGCCTTGCGTGTAATTAAACCGTCAATAAATGCAAAAAGTATAATCGTGATTTCCTCAAGATTAATATCCCGACGAAATTCTCCCGCCGCAATACCTTCCGCGATGATTCCTGCAATACTTTGCCGCATGATGATGTCACTGGATATATACGTTTTTTGTAATTCCGGGTTCCGCGCAGACTCCGCCATGATTTCAATCCATAGTTTATGCGTAACTGGGTACCCTACATCACTTATACACGAAGTAACCTGCGTGCAAAGGCGGTCGAAGTAAGTACCGTTACACGACGCATTATGGGCGGTCAACGCTGAATTTTGCTCTTCCAGAACGATTGCCTTAATGAGTTCATCCTTACTTTTGAAATATGTGTACATCGCTCCCTGACTGATCCCTGCCCGGGAAGAAATTTCACGTACGCTCGTCGCACTAAAGCCTTTCTCTGCGAAGCAGGCAGCCGCTGCGGCAATTAACTTATGGTAGGTTTCTGTTTTCTTTAACATATTGACTATTAGATTTAATCCGGTAACAAGCCATTAGCGCGCTTTTATTCCTGGAGCCAATGTTGAACTCTGGCTCCAGAATCGGATATTACCTTATAAGCGGCAACTCACTGAGCATATTCTTTAGGTTCAACATATCCCAGGGTAGATGCTCTGCAATAGTAAGGCCGACAGGTTGCGCTTTTGAAGATGCCTGAGCGATCAAGTTGAGTACATCCTGAATAGTCAGTTTACCTTCTGCCACGTCGCCAAAATCGTGCTCTCCCCTGCCAGGTTTGGCGAAAAGAACAGAACGGAAAAGTAATGGATCGAGAACGTCCAGATCCAGGTGTATCGCCAGATACTCAATACTTTCCCTTTCAATCCACTGCAAAACATCTTTGCCATCATTTTTGACTTGTTCGGGACTGATAGTCGCAATGTTATGACGATTAAGGTATTCAGCTTCATAGGTCAGTGGATCGTGAATACCTGCAATCATTACTTTCGAGGGATGAAGCCTGGTGGCTACGTGAGCCACTAAATCTTTATCACCCGTTCCAATTAGCGCACCCAGAACATGGGCGTGGGCGTTCGCATATTGCTTTGCAGTCTGCACGTCAGGGTGTGAGTCAATCCAGAGCACACCCAGTTTATCACCGTATTTATTGAGCAGGTGTGAAAAAGGAGCCAGCGATACCAGGCAATCACCACCAAAAACGACAATTGCATCGGGATTATGTTTCTCAATCAGATTGGCAGCATCGTTGAGCTGCCTGATAATTTGCGGTTTAGCGGTAATGCCATCCACATCAGTTTGTGGCTCCGTTGTGGGCTCAACCACCGGAACAGATTCAACAGGCCCGTCTGATTCGGGGGAAAGATACGAGAGAAGTTGTGAGCCAAGATGATAGGGTGGATTATTGCCACCTTGCCATTGAGGGAATAGAAGTCTGAGCGTTTTACTGGTCATAATGTGTCTCTGCATGCCTTGTCAACGGACTGATTAGAGTAAAGTTACGACTCAAAATGAATGATCGTTCATTCATTTTTACGCAATCCTTGTTCACTCGCAAGTCGCGCAGCACATTCAGTTAATTAAAAGAAAAGCCATTTCGCAGACTAATTTCAACCAATGCCGACCTCTGGCACAAAGCGGAAATCGAGAGCAAGCGAAGACACCCCTACAACTCAAGGCAAGCAGTGCACAGCCCCTCCCGCTTGCGCCATGGCTGCTCTCTCGTGCCGTTCATCTATACTGACTATTGCAGCGATCATTGGCCTACCCGTGCTCAACAGAAAACGCTTAAATCAGGTGATCGTATCGATGCGTTAATTAAACAGCGGGTCCCTGGTCTACACACTCATCAGGCTTAAAATTGCAAAGCGTCTATTTCTCCGGGAGATAATTAATGAAAGTCACTGAGTTTGTCTATTCTGCCTTAATCGGCATTGTTGCCAGCTGCCGTTCCATGACGCCGATGGCATCCATCGCTGCAGCACGCATTGTCGGGCGCAACACGTCGGGCCGTCTTTTACTGCTGGATCGTCCGCTATTCAAATTCGGCGCGTTAGCGATGGGTATAGGTGAACTCTTTGGCGACAAGATGAAGTCAGCGCCAGACCGCACTGTGTTTTTGGGTTTGTCAGCACGCGTAGCGAGTGCCGGGATTGCAGGCGCCGCATTGGCACCCCGCGGAAAAGAGAAAACCGGCGCAGCCGTCGCGATTTCTGCCGCTGTGCCACTCGCCTATGCCACACTTGCGGCGCGTAAAAAGGCCATCGCCGGGATAGGTCAGACCAGAAGCGGTCTGATTGAAGATACGCTCATCGTTGCTCTCGGAGCCGCGGTGGTCTTCCTGGCAACGCGCCCAAATCGCCATTAAACACCCTCCTGCTTCAAAAGATGTTATCGGCAAGCCATCATGAAGCTGTCGGTTATCGCTTCTGGCAAAAGCGGACGATGACGTAAGCCATCTATGCTCATCAATTTTGCGGCGGAGCAGACTATAACGCGACGCCACACAACAATAGCACCTGCCGGGTAGGTGCTTTGGTCTTAATAAAATGAATCAAACTCTGCCGAGCAGAATATTTAACATGCGGCGCAAAGGTTCGGCCGCGCCCCACAAGAGCTGATCACCTACCGTGAAAACCGAATAAATCGGGTCATTGTTCAGCGACATTTTCTTGTAACGGCCAATGCCCACCTGGAGCGAACCGCTGATATAGGCAGGAGTCAATTTGCTGACACTCTTTTCCTTGTTATTAGGCACATAGTTAACCCAGGGATGAGCATGCGCCACTAAATCTGCAAATTCCGCTTCGCTAACTTCTCGCTTGAGCTTCAGGGTTATGGCAGCACTGTGGCAGCGGATCACGCCGACCCGTATACACAAACCGTTTACCGGGATCGTTCCGGGACACAGGCCAAGGATTTTGTTCGTTTCTGCCTCACCCTTCCACTCTTCACGGCTGTTGCCATCGCCTAAATCGCTATCAATCCATGGAATGATGCTACCCATTAGAGGCGCGCCGAAGTTCTGAGTCGGCATTTCAGCGCTATTAATCAGTTCACTGACCTTATTAACTAACGGAAGTACTGAACCTGACGATGCCAGTTCATCGGCGGACAAATGGCTGCTTATATAGGCGCATTGCGTGATTAATTCCCGTACATACTGAGCACCGGCACCCGATGCGGACTGATAGGTCATCACGCTCATCCATTCAATGAGATCTGCCTTTATCAGCCCGGCGAGCCCCATCAGACTAAGCGTGATCGAACAATTGCCACCGACAAAGAGCTTGATACCTTCTTTGACGGCACGATCGATATGGGTGCGATTCACGGGATCGAGAATAATGCAGGCTCTTTCATCCATCCGCAGCGCTGAGGCCGCATCAATCCAGTAGCCCTCCCAACCATGAGCCATCAAGGCCTGGTAAACCGCTTTAGTATAATCGCCGCCCTGACACGTTATGATGATGTCCATTTCCGCAAGCGCATCAATGGAGTACGCATCTTTAAGCGTATAGCTTATGCCATCAATGACAGGTCCCGCAGCCCCTACGCTGGAGGTACTGTAAAAATGCGCAGAAATGTCCTTAAAATCATTTTCTTCCAGCATCCGCTGCAGCAAAACAGAACCGACCATTCCTCGCCAACCCACAATGCCAACTTGCTTCATATGCTTAACCTCAACAACGTTATGAGAATGTTAATTATTTTCGAAGCTCGTTATATCTCATCCCTAAATAAAGGTCATTACGAAGTGCATGGGATTAGGTGATTATTAAAATGTTTCATAAGGCATCAGCTTTCTTTATCCCTCCCACAGATAAAACGCCTTATTAACTCTATGATATTGATGAGAATTATGTTAGGGCCGTCTTAAAAATAGATGCAATTAAAGGAGAGAATACGCATTACGAACATTGAAGAAGAGGCTCCCCTATGTCCGCTTTTGGCACGCAGCGGAGATCAGGGTATGTAACCCAGGAATACGCCCCGGCTTTGAAAGCCTGGGAATTGATAGCGTTTCAACGGGTATGGAAATCATCGACACCCTGGCGAGCGTAAACCCTGCCGGGGTGCCGAATCTTGCAGTAACAGGAAGATGTGTCTCATCGTCTGGTCGGTAATAAAAGAACCATGACCGGATCAATAAGTCAGATTCAGGGACCTGAATCGTCTCTGTTTGAAGATTAACGCACCATACACGGGCGTTTGTTATTAAACGTCCAGTCGGGGATCAGAAACTGCATACCCATAGCGTCATTCCGCGCACCGAGACCGTGTTTTTGATAGAGCTCATTGGCTTTGATTACCTGATCCATATCCAGCTCAATCCCCAGGCCCGGGGCTGTGGGCACTTGTACCATGCCCCCTTTAATTTCAAACGGCTCTTTGGTCAGGCGCTGGTTGCCTTCCTGCCAGATCCAGTGTGTATCAATGGCCGTAATGTTTCCCGGTGCGGCGGCGGCCACGTGGGTGAACATGGCAAGCGAGATATCAAAGTGGTTGTTAGAGTGCGAGCCCCAGGTAAGACCGAAGTCATGACACATCTGCGCCACGCGCACCGAGCCCTGCATAGTCCAGAAGTGCGGATCCGCCAGCGGTATATCTACGGATTGCAGCGAAAGGGTATGGCCCATCTGACGCCAGTCGGTGGCGATCATATTGGTCGCGGTTTGCAGGCCGGTGGCACGTCGAAACTCCGCCATGACTTCACGCCCGGAATAGCCCTGCTCTGCGCCACACGGATCTTCCGCATAGGCCAGGGTGTCTTTCAGGTATTTACCAATGCTAATAGCTTCATCCAGTGACCATGCGCCGTTCGGATCCAGCGTCACGCGGGCCTGTGGGAAGCGTTTTGCCAACGCCACAATTGTCTCTGCTTCTTCTTCACCTGCAAGGACACCCCCTTTGAGCTTAAAATCGTTGAAGCCGTATTTTTCATACGCTGCTTCCGCCAGTCGTACAACCGTTTGTGGCGTCATGGCTTCATCGTGGCGTAACCTGTACCAATCGCAAGCATCGTCTGGCTGACTCTGATAAGGCAGCGGCGTACGCTTGCGATCGCCAACAAAGAAAAGATACCCCAGTATTTCCACTTCGTTGCGCTGCTGACCCTCACCTAACAGCGACGCGACGTTAACCCCCAGGTGTTGGCCTAACAAATCCAGCAATGCCGCCTCCATCGCCGTAACAACATGGATAGCGGTGCGCAGGTCAAAGGTCTGCAAACCACGGCCATCTGCATCAAGGCCAGAAAAATGACTGCGCGCGGCCTTCAGCACATTTTTATATTCACCTATGCTCTTGCCTATCACCAGCGTAGCCGCCTCTTCCAGGGTCTGACGGATCTTTTGGCCACCCGGAACTTCGCCCACGCCAGCATGACCTGAGTTATCTTTAATAATGACGATGTTCCGCGTGAAGAATGGCGCATGAGCGCCACTCAGATTCATCAGCATACTGTCATAGCCCGCTACGGGGATGACTTTCATTTCGGTCACTACAGGCGTTGAATTAAAGATATTCATAATAATTTCCTTTCGGGTACAGACTAAACCGCGCTTAATATGCGATCGATGTCAGCATTGAAATTATTCTGCGCTATTATCGGTAGCGCAGCGAGGGGCCAACAATTAAGACGTTGATACCTGAACGCGTTCAAATTGACGCGCCACAATTAGATAGCTGATCACCGCCAAAATACCGTGCGCAGCAACAAACCAGAGTGCGTTATTGAAAGATCCAGTGACTGCAACGACATAGCCGATAACAACAGGCGTTATAATACCGGCAATATTTCCGATACCGTTAAATACCCCGCCACACAAACCAATCATATTTTTGGGTGCGATATCAGATAATACGGCCCATCCAACAGCGGCAAAGCCTTTGCCGAAGAACGCCATTGCCATCAGAAAAATAACGGCACTATTGGCATCGACAAAATTGGCGAACACCAGCATTGTTGAAAGCATCATCCCGATAATAAATGGAATCTTACGCGCTCTGGAGGGATGGACGCCTCTGGCAATGAGCCTGTCGGAGAGAAAACCGCCCAGAATACCGCCACTGAAACCACAAATTGCCGGTAAAGCGGCCACCCATCCAGCCTCCATGATGGTCATGCCGCGACCCTGAATTAAATACACCGGGAACCATGTGATAAAGAAATAGGTCAAGGCGGTGATACAATATTGTCCAAGATAAACAGCCCATAAATTACGATGCATAAAGAGTTGTTTCGCTTCATGCCAGGTCACCCCTTTTTTGCTTTTTCCACGCTCGGCATCCAAATCAATCAGGGCCCCGCCTGATTTCATAAACGCCTTCTCCTCGTCGCTCAGGCGCGGATCCTTATGCGGTTCCTGATAAAAGATGAACCAGTAGACTGCCAGGACGAAGCCAACGCCCCCCATCCACAGAAAAACGTGTTCCCATCCCCACGCATGCGTCAGCCAGGCCATAATGGGGGCGAATACAACCACAGCCATATATTGACCCGAGTTGAACAATGCAGAGGCGAGCCCACGTTCACTTGTTGGAAACCAGCTTGAAACGATACGTGAATTAGCCGGAAACGCAGGCGATTCTACCAATCCGAGCATGAATCTCATGATGAAAAGCGTCATGGCGGCGGCTGCCCCTGTCATTCCCATCCAGCCGACAGTACCCTGTAGCGCCGTAAAAAGTGACCATAACACCAGACTTGTGCCATAAACCCGTTTAGCACCGAAGCGGTCCAGCAACCACCCTCCAGGAATCTGCCCCAGCGCATACGCCCATGCAAATGCTGAAAAAATCATACCCAGCATGAGAGGATCCAACTGAAGCGCTTTTACCACTGACGTACCGGCAATCGACATCGTGGCACGATCGGCATAATTGATTACGGTGATAATAAAAATCAGCCCTAATACCCGGTAACGGTAACGCGGAACGCTGTACGTTACCGCCCCGGTGAGATCAGCGTCTTTACTTGTCATGATGGCTCTCTTTTATATAGATGTAGGGAAAGAGGTAGACATGAACTTAAACCTGATGCGGTGGTTGCTTACCGTTAAAGCAGGCAGCCAGGTTTTCCAGCACGATCTCGCCCATTGCAATTCGGGTCTGTAAGGTGGCGCTGGCCCGATGTGGCTGCAAAGTGACATTTTTTAAAGCTAAAAAACCCTCAGGAACATGAGGTTCGTGAGCGAAAACATCCAGTCCTGCACCGGCGATACGCCCTTGCGTGAGAGCGGCAAGCAGTGCGTCTTCATCCACCAGCTTGCCGCGGGCAATATTGATGAAATAACCGTCCCGGCCTAAAGCATCAAGAACCGCATCGGTGATAATGAGTTGCCCGCCGTCTGCAGATGCGGCCAGTATAAGAACATCAGCGTCGCGCGCGAGCTGATTGATATCACTTATAAAACGGTACGCGAGGCCGGGGACAGGATTATTGCTGTTATAAAGGACCGTCATATTAAAGGCCTCAGCCCGGCGGGCAATCGCCTGCCCCACTCGTCCCATACCGACGATCCCCAGGGTTATGCCGGTGACTTTTCTGGCAAGAGGCAGGTTGGTCTGTGGCCACAGACCGTTACGGACGACCTGCTCCGCTTCTCCCATCTGACGCAGCGTGGAAATCAGTAAACCAAAGGCCATATCCGCTACGTCGTCCGTGAGTACGCCCGGCGTGGTCGTCACGCTGATGCCCCGCTGCGCAGCATAATTCAAGTCCACCGCATCCGTGCCAATGCCGCTAATGGCGACAATTTTAAGCTGCGGCAGCTTTTCCATCATGTTGCGGGACAATCCTTTTGCGCCACCGGTGATGACACCAGAAATGTACGGCCCGACCTGCTCCAGCAGTGATTCAGGGTCAGCGTCCAGGTATAAACGGTGAACAATATAATCCCGGGTGAGAACCCTGTCGGTTTCCTCAGGAACAGGCTGTGTCAGGAGAATATGAGGAGGGTCGATGTAGTCTGTCATGAAATATCTCTTTGTGAGGTGAATTAACATTGAGCATGAACAGACCAGTAATACCTGTATAATATAAATACGGCATACTTTAATTCAAAAATTAAATCATGGATCTTCACCAGCTTCGCTGCTTTGTAGTACTCGCGGAAGAATTGCATTTTGGGCGCGCT
This sequence comes from Leclercia sp. UBA5958, assembly GCF_002430365.1. Lineage (NCBI taxonomy): Bacteria > Pseudomonadati > Pseudomonadota > Gammaproteobacteria > Enterobacterales > Enterobacteriaceae > Leclercia > Leclercia sp. UBA5958. The sequence goes on from NZ_DJCE01000001.1 coordinate 679,439, forward strand.
GCCAGGCGTCTTAACATGACGCAACCCCCTTTTAGCCGACAGATACAGCTGTTAGAAAAAAGCCTGGGAGGCGCGCTTTTTGAACGTGACAACCGTCACGTCAGACTGACATTTCTTGGCGAACAATTGCTGGGAAGAGCGAATCAGCTTTTGCAGCAGGCTGAGCAATTCACGTTTACTGCGCAGTCATGTTTGAATGGCGAAAGTGGGACCTTATCTATTGGATTTACAGCAGTTTTCTCGTGGGCATTTATCCCTGCATTGCTCAAGAATTTACATGCCGCGTTGCCTGGACTGAATATTCAGCTGCACGAGAATGTGTCTAACAAACAAATCATCGCGATTGAAAATGAGTCTATTGATGTGGGATTTGTGCGCAAAGTCCCACTAAATCCTTCACTTGACTACCTCCCATTAAAAAGTGAAGCACTGGTGGGCGCTTTCCATATCGATCATGAGCTGGCCAGAAAACGTAAAATTCAGCTCAGCGCTTTTGCCGGACAGCCCTTCTTTTTGTACAGCCCGGATGAGGCGCGTTATTTTTTTGACCGCATCACCGATCTTTTCGCGTTCCATAACATCGTGCCAGATTATAAGTATCAACTGGCGCAGACTCACACCATACTCGGACTGGTAAACGCAGGTTTAGGTTGTGCCATTGTTCCGGCGTCAGCCAGAACGCTGGGCTTTCCGAACGTGACTTATATGGCTCTGGATGACGTGGATATACAGGCACATAATTTTTTGGTGTATTCGCGTGTGAATACCAATCCAGTTCTGCCCGTTTTTTTACGACTGCTCACGCAATGGATTGGGGATGAAAGCCTTGGGTAAATCCTGCCCCGCTACCCCTTTGCTAGCGATCTGGACCACTTGCCATGTGCCTGTGTGCTTCATCTATGTTCAGCTGAATCGACTTGCGCAGAGGCGAGTCTGCGGGTAAGACGTTCAATACGCGCTGCCAGAGTTCAGCAGCATGTGAGTATCTTTCCTGCCGCCACGCGCTCAAAGCCTGTAATTCCAGCAACGCCGGGCTTGAAGGCTGTGATTTGAGCATATCCTCCGTAAGCAACTCTCCCTGGCGCACCTGCTCCCGATCACCCAGACGGATCAAGACGCTGGCATAGTCGAAGGCTATTTTTCTGTCCTCTGGCGAGAGTTGATAGGCGCGCTCAAATGCACCTTTCGCCGTTGCCGCATCGTTCAATACCATGCCAAGCCGTCCAAGCATCTGCCAGCCGGCAATAAAATCGGCGTGTGTCTGTAAATGCGCACGCAACCCCATGCTGAGCGTTGCCATTTCTGACAGGCTAAGAGGTTTTGCGTTAGCAGTTTCAGCCCGCTGGTACAGCGCCGGAAACTGGCGTTCAGCTTGCTCCAGCTGGCTGACCTGCTGGATACCGCTGGTCTTCATAAATATACCCGTGCTCAGAATCACCAGTCCCAACACGCCGGGCAGCAGCCATCCACGGCTTAGCGGACGCGAGGCATGGACGTTTTGCGACGGGATATCGGCCAGCAGTTTACGCTGAAGCTCCACCATCAGTTCGTCGCGACCGCTTGCCTCGCGCTCCAGTTCCTGCAACCGCGACTGGTAAAAGATTCTGTTGAGAGTATTACGATCTACTTCCCCGTTAGCCTGCCAGGGAAAACAGAAAACGACCAACGCCGCGACCAGTATCGCGACGGCCAGTACCCAAAAAAGCGTCATTGTTCCGATCCTTTTTCCAGTAATTCATTCAGCCGTGCACGTTCATCGTCGCTCAGCCTTTCGTCTCCCGCCTCCCGCCGCCGGACGCGCAGCACCAGAAATGCGATGCCCGCGAGGATAAACAGCCCTGGTACCAGCCAGAGCGGCAGAGTACTGGCAGTGACCGGTGGCCGATAGCTGACAAAATTGCCATAGCGGGAAACCATGTAAGCGGTAATTTGCGAGGGAGATTGCCCCTGCTGCAACAGTTCAAAGACTTTTTGCCGCATATCCGCGGCAATCATCGCGTCAGAATCTGCAATACTCGTGTTCTGGCATTTGGGGCAGCGCAGTCCTGAGGTGATATCGCGGAATTGCTGCTCCTGCGTCTCGTTTCGGAAATGCCACGCTTCTATTGCCGCCTGCGCGTGGCCTACCAGCAACAGGCACATCAGCGCCATTACCAGGCGCCTCATGATGTTGCCTCTTGCGAATATTTTTTCCACAAAGGCTGTAACTGCTCGCGCCAGACTTTTTCATTTAGCTCTCCGGCATGACGCCAGCGGATAATGCCGTGCCCATCAATTAAAAATGTCTCCGGTGCGCCATAGACGCCAAGATCAAGGCCAAGCATGCCACTACCGTCGAAGAGGCTTAGGGCATAGGGGTTGCCGAGGCTGTCCAGCCAGTTCACCGCCTTCTGGCGATCGTCTTTATAGTTCATACCGACGATGCGTACACCTTGCTCCGCCAGCCCTTTGAGATACTGATGCTCGGCCCGGCAGGTCGGACACCAGGTGGCCCAGACATTTAGTAATAGCGGCTTACCGCTTAGCAAAACAGAGCGGTCATAGATTTTTCCAGGATTTGTCAGCGACTCCAGGCGAAACGCAGGCGCTGGTTTACCCACCAGTGCCGACTCAAGCGCAGTGGGGTCTTCGCCATCGGCATTGCGCATCAGCTGCCAGAAAAGCAGCGCAAACAGCATTAAAAAAAGAGCCAACGGGATAAAAAGTAACTTTCGTTTCATGAGGACTCCTGCAACTTCTTACGCATCCGGTAGCGCGGGTCGAGCATGCAGCATAACCCGCCGAGCGCCATCAGCACCCCGCCGTACCAGATCCAGCGAACAAAGGGTTTGTAGTAAAGGCGCAGCGCCCAGCTGCCGTCATCCATCTCTTCGCCCAGCGCGGCGTAGAGATCGCGTGTCAGCCCACCGTCGATCGCCGCTTCGGTCATCATTGTCCGGCTGGCGGGATAAAATCGCTTCTGGGCATGCAGCGTGGCTTCAGGCTTGCCGTCGCGTGTTACCCTGATGATCCCTTCGCCACCGCTCCAGTTTGGGCCAATGGCATCACGCACGCCTTCAAAGACAAAGTGGTAGTGATGAATATCGAGGCTGTCGCCCGCCTTCATTCTTACATCCCGCTCCAGGCTGAAGTTCTGGCTAAAGGCGATGCCGGTTACCGTCACCGCGACGCCAACGTGACCAAGCACCATCCCCCACTGGCTACGCGACAGTGAGCGCAGCCCGCGCCAGAAGCCATGCCGGTGGGTGGCTCGCTCATGGAGTTCGAGCAGAGCGAAGATAAATACCCAAATCGCCATCATCAGGCCGATAAAGGACATGGCCGTGATACTGTCCTGCAGCAGCCACGGCAGCACCGCGGACAACAAAAGCGTCAGCAGAAGCGAGAACATCAGGCGTTTGATCTGCCGCCCCGCATTATCCCGCCGCCAGCGAATCAGCGGCCCCAGCCCAAGCAGCAGCGCAAAAGGCGCCATCAGCAGAGTGAACATGGTGTTGAAAAAAGGCTCGCCGACGGAGATGCTGCCAAGCCCCAGCGCTTTATGCGCAAGCGGCAGCAGAGTCCCCAGCAGCACCACCAGCATGGCGGCGATCAGGAAAATATTATTGCCCAGTAAAAAGCTTTCCCGCGACCATAGACTATGTTCCACACGGGCTTTAACCTGCCCGCCTTTGATCGCGTAAAGGATCAGTGAACCGCCAATCGCCAGGGTCAACAGCAGAAGAATAAAGATCCCGCGGGAGGGATCGGAGGCAAATGAGTGCACCGAAACCAGAACGCCGGAACGAACCAGAAACGTTCCCAACAGGCTGAGGGAGAAGGCGACTATAGCCAACAGCACCGTCCATGAGCGGAAGCTGCCGCGTTTTTCCGTAACCGCCAGCGAGTGCATAAGCGCCGTTGCGGCAAGCCATGGCATAAAAGAGGCATTTTCAACCGGATCCCAGAACCACCAGCCGCCCCATCCCAGTTCGTAATAGGCCCATGCGGAACCCAGAACGATACCCAGGGTAAGGAACATCCACGCGGCCTGCGTCCAGGGGCGCGACCAGCGCGCCCACGCGGTATCCAGCCGTCCTGCCAGCAGGGAGGCAATGGCAAAGGCGTAGGCGACGGACAAACCCACGTAGCCCATATAGAGAATCGGCGGATGGAAAATCATGCCAATGTCCTGCAACAGGGGATTGAGATCGCGCCCATCAACAGGATAGTTCGGCAGCCCCAGGGCAAAGGGATTGGAGGTAAAGAGCAGGAAAAGTAAGAAACCTGCGGCAATCATGCCCATAACGGCCAGCACCCGCGCCACGGCATCAAGAGGCATACGTCGGCTAAAGAGCGCCACCGCAAACATCCAGCCGCTTAACAACAGCACCCACAATAGTAACGATCCCTCGTGGCCGCCCCAGGTGGCAGCAACCCGGTACCAGACCGGCAGTGCGCTGTTGGAATTGTCTGCCACGTAGCGCACGGTAAAATCGTTTCCGACAAAGGCACAGACCAGCAGCAGAAACGCCCCCAAAATAGCGGCAAAGAGCGCCCAGGCCAGAGGTCTGGCAAGCGCCATCAGCCGCGCATCCTGCCTGACGGCGCCCCACATAGGGTAGATACTCAGCAGCAAGGCCAGCCCCGCAGCCAGCGAAAGGAGGTAATTTCCCAGGAGCGGCATCATGGCTGTGCCTCCTTCTGCGCGGCTTGCATTGCGTTTTTCACTTCAGGGGGGGTGTAATTTTCATCATGCTTCGCCAGCACCTGCCGGGCGGTAATATGTCGGCTGTTATCCAGCACGCCCTGGGCGACCACGCCCTGCCCTTCGCGGAACAGATCCGGCAATATGCCTCTGTAACTAACCTCAATAACGCCGCGCGCGTCATAGAGTTTAAAGCGCACATCAAGGGTGTGCTTATCGCGGATCACGCTACCCGGCTGGACGTAGCCCCCGATACGCAGACGCTGACCCACGTGCGGTTTCGCCAGGGACTCGGTTTTGCCGTAGATAATCTCTCCCGGCGTATAGAAGAGATCGATGTTAGAACTGAGGGCATAAAGCGTCAGGCTGATGGTTAGCCCAAGGCCGCCAAGCACCGCCAGCACAATATAGAGGCGAGTTTTACGACGCGTTTGCATCAGCACTCTCCTTTTTAAGACGGGCGGCGGCCATACGCAACTCGCGTGCCTGCTGACGCCGCACCTCCCTGAACAGTACCCGGCGCTGCCAGATCGTATGCAGCGTCAGCATGCCCAGCGCGGCCAGTGACACGGCGCAGGCAAGCCAAACATAAAAGGCGTAACCGCCCATCGCCAGGAATGCGGCAAACGAAGAGAACGCTGGCGTCATTGGGTAGCTCCTCTGATCAGCGCGACCACCCAGGGGCGTTTGCGTTCCTGACGCAGGATCAGATTACGCAGGCGCATCAGGGTCAGGGTAGCCGCCAGGCTCATAACACCGAAGATACAGATGCGCAGCGGCATTCGCATTGAGGGATCGATGGTCTGCTGCATATTGGTAGACCCCTGATGAAGGGTATTCCACCAATAGACTGAATAGTGGATGACGGGCAGATTAACGACCCCGACCAGAACCAGAATCGCCGTTGCACGCCCGGCGAGGCGGCGATCGTCAAAGGCGTGCCATAGCGCGATAATTCCGACATAAAGGAACAGCAGCACCAATTCCGAGGTCAGCCTGGCATCCCAGATCCACCAGGTACCCCACATCGGTTTTCCCCATGCCGAGCCACTGATCAGCGCGATAAAGGTAAACACCGCACCCACCGGTGCCATAGCGCTAATCGCGAGTTCGGCCATTTTGAGTTGCCAGACAAGGCTGGCGAAAGCCGCCACCGCCATCGCGAAATAGAGACCCATCGACCACATTGCGGCCGGTACGTGCAGATACATAATCCGGTAGCTTTCGCCCTGCTGATAATCGGCTGGCGCATAGACGAAGCCCCAGACCAGCCCAACCGCCAGCAATAGCGTGCTCAACGCCGCCAGCCAGGGAATAAGCTGGCCGCACAGTCCGTACAGACGCTCGGGTATCGCCAGCTGATGTAACCATTTCCACATAAACTTGCTCACACTCTTCTTACAGCAGCGCCAGAAGGCGCGGAAATTATTGAACCGTTAACCGCAGCGCGGCGGCCGTTGCGAAGGGGCACAGGGTGGCGCTGGCCGTCAGGAAAGCCCCCAGAATCGCCATGTAACCGGAGACCGGTAGCCCCTGAGCGGCAGCCTGCACCGCCGCCGTGCCAAAAATAAGTACCGGCACCGCCAGCGGCAGCACCAGCAGGCTCAGCAATACCCCGCCACGCTTAAGGCCCACCGTCAGCCCGACGCCGATCGCCCCAAGAAAGCTCAGCGTCGGCGTGCCCAGCAGCAGGGTTAACGCCAGCACGACCGCATCATGAATGTTCATCCCCAGCAGCAGCGCGGCCAGCGGCGACACGATCATCAGCGGTAATCCGGTCATCAACCAGTGGGCAATAATTTTAACCAGCACCACGGCAACCAGCGGCGTCGGCAGCAGTAGCATCTGCTCCAGCGAACCATCTAGCCAGTCGTCGCGGAACATCCGATCCATCACCAGCAAGGCCGCCAGCAGCGCTGCAACCCATACCACTCCCGGCGCGATCTGCGCCAGCATTTGCGGATCGGTGCCCACGCCAAACGGGAACAGCGTAATGACGATTAAAAAGAACCAAAGCGGATTGAGGATCTCAGCGCCGTTGCGCCAGGCCAGCCGCAGCTCGCGTATCAGTAAGGGCATCACGGCACTACCTCCGCGTCATCTGCCAGCCGTATTACTCTTTGTGGACAGCGCAGCGTTCGCAGGGGCTGGTGTGTCGTGAGGATAACGCTCCCGCCCGTCAGGACATGCTCTTCAAGCCGGCGGGTTAATACCTCAATCGCCGAAGCATCAAGCGCGGTAAAAGGTTCATCGAGGATCCAGAGGCTGGCGGACGTGAGCCACAGGCGCGTCAGGGCGACCCGACGCTGTTGCCCGGCCGAAAGCTGACCCAGGGGAATATCTTCATAGCCAGCCAGGCCGACTTCGGCCAGCGCCGCCGCACGCTCTTGCTGCGAGAGGCGAGGAAAAAAGAAGCCAAGATTTTCATCGGCGGTTAGCGCCTGCTTGATGCCCGGCTTGTGGCCGAGCCATAACAGCTGGCGATGATAGGCATCCCGCACCCGGGTTATGGGCTGACCGTCCCAGAAAACCCCTCCGCTTTCTGGCCGCGCGAGGCCGCAGAGGATACGCAGCAGCGTGGTTTTTCCCGCTCCATTCTCCCCGGCAATCTGAACGAATTCGCCCTTTTTCAGCCGGAGAGAAAATGCATGAAACAGCACTCTGTCATCAAAGCTAAAAGCGAGAGAATCTGCTTCGATCATAGTATTTTTGTATTCCTGAAAAGATCAAAACTGAAGCGCACACCCGATCGGAACAGACTGAAGTTATCTGCTGCGATCGGGGGTGATACACCACAAAAAAAATGCTGATAGCAAAGGCTATCAGCAGGGTGTTTACTTATCGGTAGGCAGCTTTTCACGCACCTCTGAAACCTGTTTTTCGCTGACGGCGGAAGCATTGTTACTCCAGCCCTGACGAATAAAGGTTGCCAGCTTAGCGACTTCGTCATCGCTGAGGCGGTTTGCAAAGCCAGGCATGGCCAGCTCTGACGGCGCCTTCGCGGTTGACGGGAGCTGCGCGCCCGCAAGGATAGTGTGGATCAGCGCGCCAGGATCTTCAGCATTAACAATGGTAGCCTGATCCAGCTCGGGGAAAGCCCCCGGCGCGCCCTTACCGCTGACAAAATGGCAGGCGCCGCAGTTGTCGATATAGAGGCGCTCCCCTTCGGTCAGATTGCGTCCCGCAGTCAGCTTCGCCTCGGTTTTCTGCCGGGCTTGCTCATCGCCTTTCTGCAGCCCCGGGTTTCCGCCGAGGAACTTGAGATAGGCCGCCACCGCCTGCAAATCGTCACGGGTCATATGGGAAGTGCTGTGCTCGATAACGGCGGTCATCTCGCCACCCACCGCGGCTTTGTCGTTACGCCCGGTCTCGAGGTAGTCGACAATTTCCTCGTTGCTCCAGCGCGGCAGTCCGCGCAGTGAAGGCACTTCCCAACCGTTCAGATTTCCGCCCGCCAGGAACTTCGCTTCGCTGCTGTCGAGGGCTTTTTCCTGCATGCCAATGCCGCGCGGGGTATGGCAGCTGCCGCAATGTCCCAGACTCTCCACAATATAGGCCCCGCGGTTAACCTGTTCAGAGGCGCCGCCAATGGGCTGGAAGGGTTTGTCCGACGTAAAGAACAGGTTCCAGAAACGCATTCCCCAGCGCTGGTTAAACGGAAAAGAGAGATCCGTTTCCGCAGGTTGTTCGCTGCTGGCCTTAACGCCCTGCATAAAATAGGCATAAAGGGCGTGAATATCCTCGTCGGTGATTTTTGCATAATCCGGATACGGCATCGCCGGGTACAGACGGGTGCCATCAGGCAAAACGCCTTTACGCACCGCGTTGGCAAACTGTTCCTCGGTGTAGTTACCGATACCGTGCTCTTTATCCGGGGTGATATTGGTTGAATAAATCGTGCCTAAATCAGACTCGATTGCCAGCCCGCCGGCGTAGTCCGGCTTACCTTTCACGGTATGGCAGGCCATGCAGTCGCCGAGACGCGCCAGATATTCCCCTTTTTTGATCAGCGAAACATCGTCCTGGGCCTGTGCCTGGAAGGAGAGCGCGCTGAACGCCAGTGCAGCATTAAGGAAGAAAACGCGTTTTTTGTTCAAGAGCTTCATAACTTATACCTGTACCAATGGGCCTGGGTTTTTCAGATACTGTTCTTTAATCGCCTGAGCGGACATCAGCGTAATCGCGCCAATGGTATCCGTCGGGTTAGCCTGGAAGTTCTGCGGGAAGGCATTTCCTCCGGGCACGAACACGTTATGCACGTCCCAGCTCTGCAGATATTTATTCAGGGCAGAGGTTTTAGGATCGTCCCCCATTACGGCACCGCCCACGTTATGGGTAGAGACATATTTGGTCAGATCGAAATTGGCATCCATCGGCAGGAAGCTCATGCTGGAGCTGTCCGGTTTCAGTTCGTTAACCAGATCGCCAACGATGCCTTTCAGGTACTGCTGAAGCTTCAGCTCATTCTGTTTCCAGTTAAAGGTGAGGCGCAGCAGTGGTTGCCCGTGTTCATTGGTATAGGTGGGATCGAGATCCAGATAGACATCGCGATAGGACATACAGGTTGTGGTAATGCTGACCTTCATGGAGTGTCCATACCACTCCTCAAGCCCCTCTTTCCAGCCTGTGCCCCAGCTCGGCGTGCCTTTCGGCAACGCGGTACCAATTGGTGTGCCGGTTGCCTGCGAACTGTGAATTTTCGCTCCGCCAAGGATACCGAGCCCCGGACCGTCGAAGTTACCCGGAGAGATGTCATTAAACATCTGGCCTGTCGGGCCTGCGGCCACAAACGGGTTAAAGTGCTTATCCTTAAAGAACAGCGTGGCACCGCCGTTTGACAGGAAGGCGTAGTTACGGCCAACCACCCCCTCTTCGGTGATCGGGTTATAAGGTTTACCGATACCGGAGAGCAGCATCAGGTGTACGTTGTAGAGCTGGAAGCTGCTCAGCACCACAATTTTTGCAGGCTGGAAGCATTCGTTGCCCTGCTCATCAATATAAATGACCCCTTTCGCCGTCTTTTTATCGTCGTGCAGCACCACTTTGAGGACATTGGCATTCACTTCATAGGAGAAGTTTTCCATGCGCTTGAGCGCGTCCATCACGGCGGTTTGCGGTGACGCTTTTGAGTAGTTCAGGCAGGGATACTTACTGCAGTAGCCGCAGTAGTTGCACGGCGCAATCTGGTTACCGTAGGGGTTCTTCCAGGCGCGGGAGACCGCTGCAGAGGGGTTCGGGAAGGGATGATAGCCAAGCTTTTTAGCCGCTTCTGCAAACATCACGTTATTAAGCGTGTCTTCCAGTGCTGGCAGAGGGTAAGGCGCGGAGCGCGGACCTTCAAACGGGTCCCCCCCTTCAAGGATCTGGCCACGCAGGTTACCGGTGTTGCCGGACTGACCGCAAATGCGCTCAAACTTGTCGAAATAAGGCTCTATTTCGTCCCAGCTGAAGGGGAAGTCCATGACCCGCATATCATTCTGAAGCACGCCAGGCGGATAGGCTTGATCGGCGTAGGTTTTCAGCTTGATATCAGTAGGTGTAGGGCGAATCAGTACTCCCGTCCAGTGCAGACCAGAACCTCCCACGCCGCCGCCCGGGACGAATGCACCCCACTTTCGCGTCGGCAGCGCGGTATCATTCATGGTGTAACGGACGGTGACCGCCGACTCCGCAGGGGTGGTCATTACACGGTTACGCACCGCGTAGGCATATTCATCTGCAGGCTTTGGGTAGGCGAACTCGTCATAGCTACGATCGGGCCCCTTCTCAAGCGCTCTGACGGTCAGACCCGCCATCGCCAGTTCAATACTCATCAACGAACCGGCCCAGCCGAGGCCGCAGACGACGACGTCAACTTCTTTTTTTGTGATTTGTGCCATGATAACTCTGTCTCAGATACGTTTGATTTTTGCCCTTCAGGCGCGTTCGCCTTTGATGCTCACGGGACCGAGAGGATAAGGAATGTTGTGCTGTTTAACCCACTCCAGATAGCTGGCGCGGGCCCCGGGGAAGCCGATGGCTATCCAGGCCTTCATTCCTTTGTTCCCGCCATACATAGGGTCGGCGAGGTAACCGTGTTTGGTATCGGAGAGCAGCTGACTGAAGAAGTGGGAGGCGTGCATATTGCTTTCGCCAAGGCCAGCAAAATCAACCTCATTCTTTTGCAGTTTCGTCAGGACGTCGTCTTTTTGTTCCGTCGTTAACGCATGGAAGGGTTTATTGAAATGTTGCTGACACCACTGCTCGGTCAGCTCAATGCCGCGATGGTAGATATTCTGCGGATAGAACGGAATCTGATACCCCATAGACGCCGGGGCATTCGGGCTGAAGGGACCCTGCATATAAATTTCTCGACCAAAATCGCCGTGCAACTGCTGATCGATAAAGATAGGAACATTGGTCTCAAGCGCGCCTGGCGCTTTGCCTGCTCCACCCGCTGGAATTAGCCGGTCTGTCGCAGCAAGAATAAATTGCCATTCATTTGCTGAAAAAAAGATGGGGTTATAGTCTGATAGTTCAGGAGCTGCCATTTCAGCCGCCTGTGCTGCCGTAAGACCTTTTGCAATTAGTGTCGTAACTGGTAGTGCTACCAGAGCGCCTAATAAAAACTTACGCCTGGTTGTTGGTTTATTAAACACAATCTCTCAAACCCTTAAGCCAAATAAAACAATAGAACTCACATTGTAATTTACAAAACTATCACAAACACAATATTAAATTTACACAGGATGTGCTTTTTCTTTACAAAGAAAAGTTCGCAATGGGAAAGATTATGTTTAAAAACAACCAGTTAATTATATCCATGGTGTTTTGTTACAAGAAATGAATTTTTAAGTAAGCGACTATTGCAACAACGGGCAATCAAAATAAGTTAAACATATGTGAAATTCATTTTTGTTTATTATCTTCTCTGAGAGAAATGAAATTCAATTACAGGGGGTGGTTCAGCGCAAAATGCCGGTGGGACCCAAGGTCCGCTATGAGCGAAAAGCGGACGTTCGGATAACGGGCCTGAAAGCCAGGCCCGTGCGCTTCATCGCAGCATCAGCAGAGCCTGACGACTTTCTGACAGCATCTCTGTGGTGTGGCTGCCGATAAAGAACCGGCGCAGCTGTGAATGGCCATAAGCCCCCATCACCGTCAGGTCGATGCCATTCTCATCGGCATACCGGCATAACGCGCCGGTGACAGATTTATCCTTCAGTAGCTGGGCTGCCGTGACGATCCCAGCATCCTGCAGGATCGCTTGCGCATCCTGCAGCGTCGACGCTTCGCCGTTAACCATGACCAGATGACAGGTCAGGCCGCTCAGCAGCGGGCTAACGGTCAGGCGCATCAGGTTTTCCCGGCTCGCCTCACTGCCGTCATACGCAAACATGACCCGTGACGGCGTCGAAAAGGTTTCCGGCACGACCAGCACCGGCCGCTTCTGCAACCGGATGACGCTTTCCAGGTGACTGCCAACCGGATTCCGGGAGCCTCTGCGGCCCAGCACCATCAGGCGGATATCGCCCAGCTCTGCCAGGATCTCATCCAGCGCGCCGTGCTTTTGCATCAGCCGGGTCTCCGGCTGTCCGGCCTGCTTCAGCAGCGCCGCACAATCAGTCAGCAAGGCCTTTCCCTGTGCCATCAGCAGGCGACTGCGCTCGCCTTCGAGGCGGACTAGCTCTTCAGTCAGTTGCTCCCGGCTGTCGATGCCAATGGTGCCGGTCAGGTCGGACACGGCGGGAGGATCATTTTTTTCCAGCACGTGCATCAGGGCAAGCGGCACGTCCAGCTTACCGGCCGCCCAAGCCGCATACTCACAGACCGGGCGGGTTGACGGCGAGCCGTCCACGCAGGCAATAACGGTGTTATTCATGTTGAATTCTCCTGTGAATTAATGGCCGCCCATCAGCTTCTCAACTTCTTCGGGTTTGTCATGCACGCCAAAGCGGTCAACGAGGGTCCGGGTTGCGTCGTTCATACCCCTGATTTCCACCTCCGTGCCCTCGCGGCGGAACTTGATCACGATGCGGTCCAGCGCGCTGACCGACGTAATGTCCCAGAAGTGGGCGTGCGTCACGTCGATCACCACGCGATCCAGCGCCTCGCGGAAGTCGAAGTGGCTGGTAAACCGGTCAGACGACGCAAAGAAGACCTGGCCGGTCACGGTGTAAGTACGAGTATCGCCCTTCAGCTCAGAGGAAACTGCCATGAAGCGGGCGACCTTGGTGGCGAAGTTCAGCGAGGCAATCAGCACGCCGGTCAGCACGCCAAATGCCAGGTTATGCGTGGCCACCACCACCACCACGGTTGCCAGCATCACCACACTGGTTGACAGAGGATGGGATCGCAGGTTGCTGATGGAGCGCCAGGAGAAGGTACCTATGGAGACCATAATCATCACCGCAACCAGCGCCGCCATCGGTATCTGCGAAACCCACTGGCGCAGGAAGATAATGAGACAGAGCAGCACCACGCCGGCGGTCAGCGTGGAAAGACGCCCGCGTCCGCCGGACTTCACGTTAATCACCGACTGGCCAATCATGGCGCAACCCGCCATGCCGCCGATGAACGAGGTGCAGATATTGGCAATACCCTGCGCCTTACACTCGCGGTTCTTGTCGCTCGGCGTGTCGGTCATGTCGTCCACGATGGTAGCGGTCATCATCGACTCCAGCAGCCCCACCACGGCAAGCCCGGCGGAATACGGCAAAATAATCAGCAGCGTGTCGAGGTTAAGCGGGATGTCAGGAATGAGGAATACCGGTAGGCTGTCCGGCAATTTGCCCATATCGCCCACGGTGCGCACGTCAAGGTGCAGCCAAATGGAAATGGCGGTCAGCACGATGATGCAGACCAGGGGTGAGGGGATGGTTTTATTCAGGTACGGGAAGAGATATATGATACCAAGGCCGGCAGCGGTAAGAGCATATACGTGCCAGGTGACGTTGGTGAGTTCCGGCAGCTGCGCCATGAATATCAGTATCGCCAGCGCATTCACGAAGCCGGTTACCACCGAGCGTGACACATAGCGCATCAGGCTGCCGAGCTTCAGGTAGCCAGCAATCAGCTGGAACACGCCGGTCAGCACGGAGGCGGCGAGTAAATACTGCAACCCGTGGTCTTTCACCAGCGTGACCATCAGCAGCGCCATCGCACCGGTGGAGGAGGAAATCATCGCCGTGCGGCCACCAAAGAAGGCTATAACGATGGGGATACAGAAAGCGGAATAGAGACCGACCTGCGGATCTACGCCAGCGATGATGGAAAAGGCGATCGCTTCAGGAATAAGCGCGAGCGCGACCACAATACCGGCGAGGACGTCACCACGGACGTTACCCAGCCAGTCCTTACGCGTCGAGGACAGCAACATAGTAGTTTCTCAGTTTTTGAATGCAGTCAGCCCGTGAGGGCAAAATTTATGTACGAAAAAGCACATCCGCAGATGGGATGTTTTTGAGTGCGCGACTGAGGTTACTCAGTGCGACAGAGAGGGGTACGACTCAGGGTGGCGTAATACGCATGATAATTTTTTTAACTCCTTTACAGGCATTTATGCACCTTAAGGAACCAGAAAGACCGGCTGTACAGGCTTTCAGCGCTGGTCACGAATGCCCGCAGGGCAGATCACAGTCAGAACTGTCCCAGCAAAAAGCCTTTTTACTGTACACGAAGCGTAAATGGGGTCAATGCGCGGAGGATGAAAAATGCCCGCAAAGCACGCTGTCATCGGTTTAAATCGGCTCCGTTTCGCTTCCTTTTACCGGATGTTGCCGGTCATTTTCAACAGGGTTGATAGAATGCATACGGGACTTGAAGTTTAGTTCTGTTCAGATGTCCGCTTTTGGCACAAAGCGGACTTTACTTACCAGACACGATGCCTGATGCCAGGCTGGACGTTGAGGGTGAAAATGATAAGTATCGCTTCGTCGCTGATCCGCCGTTAGGATCACTTATCCACTCAGGGCAATAATCAGCGCCCTTACCTTCCTGAAAGACAATAATCCCCAAATCGCAATAATCAACCTGAATTTGTGATTATGCAGCAGCAATCCTTCTTCTCCTCTCAGGAGATCCGAAAAAAGCTAAACTCGGATCTGGACTTATTAATCGTATGGAAGGGCGAATGAGATACGGCAGGAAGGAATTAAAAGCAAAAGGCAGGTGGAAATGGAAGGTCCGCTTTGAGCGAAAAGAGGACATCTAAGAATTGATGAAAAGTACATCATCTTCAGGTAATAAACTTCGCCGAAATAATGTAATTACCGACCCGAAGGCCGGTAATTGTTAACACTGATAACCGTTTACCACGCGTAAGCTTCAGGTGCCTCTCCGCCTGGTCCCGGCCAGATGGTATCAAGCCTTTTTAGCGTATCGTCTGAAAGAGAAAGCGTCAGGGCATTGAGATTCTGACGGAGCTGTTCAACTGTACGCGGACCACTGAGCACGGCGCTAACCACAGGGTTCTGCAGCAGCCATGCCAGCGCGACGTCTGATGGCGTTTCCCCCAGCTCATCACACAGTGTTTCCCAGGCCTCCAGTTGCGGCCGCAGGCGGTTGATTTGTGCCTGCAGCTGCGGTGTTGCCCGGCGGCCACCGGCAATTTTTTTCAGAACGCCACCCAGCATCCCCATCCCGACCGGGCTCCATGGGATCAGGCCAATGCCGTAATGACGCAGCGCCGGAATGACCTCCAGCTCAACCGTACGCTGGGTCAGATTGTACAGGCTCTGT